>NZ_AP024653.1:1324432-1986648 GCF_019977335.1 Arthrobacter sp. NicSoilB4
CTGCCAGCGCCCCGGGCAGGGTAGCCGCGCCAGTGTCCGGGCCCTCGGAGGCGGCAGCCGGGGAAGGTGAATCCGACGGCGACGCCGGTGGTCCCGGGCACGCGCCGGAAAGCTGGGGCGCGGCGGGGTCGGGCACGGCAGGGGCCGGTGCGCCTGCGGCCGCGGCGAGCGAGGACGCCTGGAGCAGCTGGGCGGTCCCGACGGCGGCCAGCAGCCGGGCCATGCCGCCGTCGGCCACGGCAGCATCGGCGAGCCGTTGTGAGGCGCTGGCCGCGAGTTCGGTAGACAGCGCGGCGGCCGTCGCGGGCAGCGGGGCGGGGGTGGATGGAGCCTCGGAAGGTGCCGCACCTGACGCCGAACCCGGTACCGGAAGCGAGTCCGGGCCGTCCTGGCCCGGCACCAGGAGGGCCCTGGCCTGGCTTGTCAGCAAACTCACAGTCCGCGCCACGGCAGGCTGCCCGCCGCCCGCGGTGGACCGCTCCAGCTCCTCACCGGCAGCCCGCAGCCGCATGGTGTCAGCCAGGGCGGCGGACCTTGCCTGTTCGGAAAACGGCGGTTCGGCGGGCGCTTTGGGGCTCCCGGGACTGAAAGCCATGGCCAGGCTGACGACCACCAGGGCGAGGCAGGCCAGAAGTGCGATGCGGGGAATGAGCTCCCGCTTCCGCTTTTGCCTGCTGTCGTCTTTCACAACAGACCATATTGTCATGGTTGGCATGCCGGCCGGGAACCCGGTGCACCACGGCGCCCGGAAAATCGCTAGGCTAGTACACACAACATCATCTAGCGGGAGGCGGCCGGCATCATGACCAACGCAGAAGCCACGACTTCAACAGACCGGACCGGGACGGGGAAGGCTGAAGCCGCACCCGCTCACAACTTCGAGGCCGAGCGGCTGCATGCCCTCCTGGAGCCCGAGGTCCTGGCAAACCGTCTGTATCTGGAGGACGTTTCCATTCACGTCGCCGGTGCCAACCGGGTGGTCCACGTTGTGGTGGACCTGCCGCAGGAGGAGACCGGCGGCGTCGGCCTCGACGTCATCGCGGAGATCTCCAAGACGCTCTCCGACACCCTGGACAACGATCCCAGCACCGACTCACGCCCTTACGAGCTGGAAGTTTCCTCGCCCGGCGTCGGCCGGCCACTGACAGAAGAGCGGCACTGGTACCGTGCCCGCGGCCGCATGGTCAAGGTCAATGTCCTGCAGGGCGAGAACGTCACCGGCCGGGTCCAGTCCGTCGACGACGACGGCGTGACGCTGGTCCCGGAGATCACCGTGAAGAAGGGTATGAAACCCAAGCAGGGCGAGCCCATCAAGCTTCCTTTCGACAGGATCCGCAGTGGAAAAGTCGAGATAGAGTTCAGCCACCTCGAAGAGGCCGGCCTGGAGAACGCAAACAATGGACCTTCTGAGGAGGCCTAATGGATATTGACATGAGCGCACTGAGACTCCTGGAGCGTGAGCGTGAAATCCCGCTGGATCTCCTGATTCCGACCATCGAGCAGGCCCTGCTGGTGGCATACCACAAGACGCCCGGCGCCTTCGAGAAGGCCAGGGCCGAGCTGGACCGCAAGAGCGGCCACGTGACCATCTGGGCCACCGAGATCGACGACGACGGCGCCCCGATCGGCGAATTTGAAGACACGCCCGCGGGATTCGGGCGCATCGCGGCGAGCACTGCACGCCAGATCATCCTGCAGCGCCTCCGGGACGCTGAAGACGACAACGTTTTGGGCCAGTTCAAGGGCCGCGAGGGCGAACTGGTGGCCGGCACCATCCAGCAGGGCAACAACCCGCACATGATCCAGGTCAACCTGGGCACGGTGGAGGCACTGCTGCCGCCGCCCGAGCAGGTGCCGGGGGAGAAGTACACCCACGGCAACCGGCTCCGCGCCTTCGTCATCGACGTTCACCGCGGCACCAAGGGTCCGTCCATCACGCTGTCCCGGTCCCACCCGGGCCTCGTGCGGAAGCTTTTCGAAATGGAAGTTCCGGAAATCGCTGACCGCTCGGTGGAAATCGTGGCACTGGCCCGCGAGGCCGGCCACCGCACCAAGATGGCCGTCAAGGCCAACAACCCCGGCATCAACGCCAAGGGCGCCTGCATCGGCGAAATGGGCTCGCGCGTCCGGGCTGTCATGAACGAACTCAATGACGAGAAGATCGACATTGTCGACTACAGCGACGATCCGGCGACGTTCATCGCCAGCGCACTCTCCCCGTCCCGGGTGAATTCGGTCACCATCACCGACGAGGCAACCCGCTCGGCCCGCGTCGTGGTCCCGGACTACCAGCTCTCGCTCGCGATCGGCAAAGAGGGCCAGAACGCCCGCCTCGCCGCCAAGCTCACCGGCTGGCGGATCGACATCGTCTCCGACGCCGCGGTCACCCGCGAAAAATAGGCTCCAATGAAGCAGGCCTGACGGCCGGGACTCCGCAACAGGGACCCGGTTCAGGCCCCCGCCCGTCAGCGTCCGTGTTCCCGAAAGTTCGGGGGCCGGGCGCTTGAGGGGCTAGAATAGACATGACCGCGCCTAACGGCCGGTATCCGCGTGTCCTCAACGCGTCCGGGATCCAGTCCGGCGAAGGTGTTGTCCTCAACGCCTTGGCCAGGCAAGTCCCGGAAGCCCGGGGACGGCAGATATGTACTGGCAGGAAGATACTCGTAAGTGGCACACGTGCAACACCTCGAGAATCAGCCGCAGCGTACCTGCATCGGATGCCGGAAAAAGGGGTCGCGGTCGGAGCTACTCCGGCTCGTCGCCGACGGCAGCGGTTCATCCGCCGTCGTAGTGGATGAACGACGCCGGATGGCTGGCAGGGGTGCATGGCTGCACCCCAGCGAAAAGTGCCTGGCACTGGCGGTCAAACGTCGAGCGTTCGGTCGTGCCCTTAACGGCGCTGCCGGAACAGCCGACGTCGAGCGCCGGATCATGGCAGGCACGCAAGCCGTGGACACCCCGGTGGCCGCAGCAACAACCGTCCAACCTGAAAGCGGGTCAGAAAACTGATGGAAACCCGATGAGTTCCCAGCGATGAGTGCGCAACGATGACAACTTTGTTGCGCTCTGCAATGGACCTTTCAGCTGCACTCGCGGCGGAGGTCCGCAGTAAGAAGTAGACGGTTCGTGCCTGGCTCGGTGCGGACCGAGACAGGAGAAATGTGGCCAAGGTCCGCGTACATGAGCTTGCTAAAGAGCTCGGTATTACTTCCAAAGATGCAGTAACCAAACTGCAGGAACTGGGCGAATTCGTTCGCTCTGCCTCTTCCACCATTGAGGCCCCCGTTGTGAGGAAACTCCGCAACGCCTACCCCGACGCAGCAGCAGCTTCGAAGTCCGAAGCGCCCGCGTCCGCCCCCAAGGCACCCGCCAGCCCTTCGGCATCCCGTCCGGCGCCCGCGCCGGCCCCGGCTGCCCCGACAGCGCCGGCGGCTGCAGCAGCCAAGACTGAAGCTCCGGCACCGGCAGCAGCTGCTCCGGCACCCGCTGCTGCCCCGGCAGCCTCCGCCGCCCCGGCAGCACCCGCTGCCCAGGCTCCGGCGGCCCCGTCGACGGGCATCAAGCCCGGCGCACGCCCGGCACCCAAGGCTGAAACCCCGGCTGCTCCGGCACGCCAGGGCTCGGCACCCCGCCCGGGCGGCCCCCGTCCCGGCAACAACCCGTTCGCCACGTCCCAGGGCATGCCCCGCGGCCGCGGCGGCGACAACGAACGTCCGTCGCGTCCGGGCAACAACCCGTTCGCTCCTTCCCAGGGCATGCCGCGTCCGGGCGGAAGCCGCACCGAGGGCGAACGCCCCGGCGGCCCGCGTCCCGCAGCAGGCGCCGGCGGTCCCCGTCCGGGTGCTCCCCGCACCGGCGGCGCCCCGGGTGCACGCCCGGGTGCTCCGCGTCCGGCCGGCGCAGCTGGTGCCGGCCGTCCGGCAGGCGCCGGCGGAAACCGTCCGACTCCCGGCATGATGCCTAACCGCACCGAACGTCCCGCACCCGCTGGTGCAGGCCGTCCCGGCGGCGGAGCCCGCGGCCCGGGCCGTCCGGGTGGCGCTCCAGGTACCGGTGCTCCCGGTGCCGGTGGCGGCGCTCCGGCCGGCGGTGGCTTCGGCAAGGGTGGCCGCGGTCGCGGTGGCACCCAGGGTGCTTTCGGTAAGGGCGGCGCAGGCCGTGGCAAGCAGCGCAAGTCGAAGCGTGCCAAGCGCCAGGAACTCGAGCAGATGAGTGCTCCGTCGCTGGGTGGCGTCAGCGTTCCCCGCGGCGACGGCAACACCGTAGTTCGGCTTCGCCGTGGCTCGTCCATCACGGACTTTGCCGACAAGATCGAGGCGAACCCCGCCGCACTGGTGACCGTGCTCTTCCACCTCGGCGAAATGGCTACGGCCACGCAGTCGCTGGATGAAGAGACCTTCGCCCTGCTCGGCGAGGAGCTTGGTTACAAGCTCCAGGTCGTGTCCCCGGAGGATGAGGAGCGCGAGCTGCTCTCCGGCTTCGACATCGACTTCGAAGCCGAGCTGGAAGCCGAAGGCGACGAGGATCTCGAAGCACGTCCTCCGGTTGTCACCGTCATGGGTCACGTTGACCACGGTAAGACCCGCCTGCTCGATGCCATCCGCAAGTCCGACGTTATGGCGGGCGAACACGGCGGCATCACGCAGCACATCGGTGCTTACCAGGTCACGCACCAGCACGAAGGCACCGATCGCAAGATCACCTTCATCGATACTCCGGGCCACGAGGCGTTCACCGCCATGCGTGCCCGTGGTGCGAAGGTCACCGACATCGCCATCCTCGTGGTCGCAGCGGACGACGGCGTTATGCCGCAGACCGTTGAAGCCCTCAACCACGCCCAGGCGGCCAACGTGCCGATCGTCGTGGCCGTGAACAAGATCGACAAGGAAGGCGCCAACCCGGAGAAGGTCCGCGGCCAGCTGACCGAATACGGACTGGTTCCGGAAGAGTACGGTGGCGACACCATGTTCGTGGAGGTCTCTGCCCGCCAGAACCTGCACATCGACGAGCTGCTCGAGGCAGTCCTGCTCACCGCAGACGCCGCCCTGGACATGCGCGCCAACCCGAACAAGGACGCCCGCGGTATCGCGATTGAAGCCAACCTGGACAAGGGCCGCGGTTCCGTGGCCACCGTCCTGGTTCAGTCCGGCACCCTGCACGTCGGCGACACCATCGTGGCAGGCACGGCCCACGGCCGCGTCCGTGCGATGTTCGACGACGACGGCAGCGCCCTGACCGAGGCCGGCCCGTCCCGCCCCGTGCAGGTACTGGGTCTGTCCAACGTCCCGCGCGCCGGCGACACCTTCTTCGTGACCGCTGACGAGCGCACCGCCCGCCAGATCGCCGAGAAGCGTGAAGCTGCGGACCGCAACGCCGCCCTGGCCAAGCGCCGCAAGCGCATCAGCCTGGAAGACTTCGACCAGGCCGTCGCCGATGGCAAGATCGACACCCTCAACCTCATCCTCAAGGGTGACGTGTCCGGTGCCGTGGAAGCCCTCGAAGACGCGCTGCTCAAGATCGACGTCGGCGAGGGTGTCCAGCTCCGCGTTATCCACCGCGGTGTCGGTGCGATCACGCAGAACGACGTCAACCTGGCAACGGTCGACAGTGCCGTCATCATCGGCTTCAACGTCAAGCCCGCCGAGCGGGTTGCCGAACTGGCAGACCGCGAAGGCGTGGACATGCGCTTCTACTCCGTCATCTACGCAGCAATCGATGACATTGAGGCAGCCCTCAAGGGCATGCTCAAGCCGGAGTACGAAGAGCACCAGCTTGGCACCGCCGAGGTCCGCGAAGTGTTCCGTTCCTCCAAGTTCGGTAACATTGCAGGCTCGATCGTGCGCTCGGGTGTTATCCGACGCAACGCCAAGGCCCGCATCAGCCGCGACGGCAAGATCATCGGTGACAACCTCTCCGTTGAGACGCTCAAGCGCTTCAAGGACGACGCCACTGAGGTCCGCACGGACTTCGAATGTGGTATCGGTCTTGGTTCGTTCAACGACATCAACGAAGGTGACATCATCGAGACCTTCGAGATGCGCGAAAAGCCGCGCGTCTAAGGTGTTGCTTCACGGGTGGGGCCGTCGGAATTGTCCGGCGGCCCCCCCAAGGTGCGGGGCCGTTGGATTTTTTCCGGCGGCCCCGCCCCTTCGCCGGACGGTTTTCGATCTTCGATCGCAAACCGCCCGGCTCCGACAGGCCCGATGCCACTCCCTGGCCGCCGGAAAAAACCCAACGGGTCCGTCGTTGACTCGCCGTAGTGCGTGGCAGAAAACTGAAACGAGCGACCCCGCCTCACAGGCGCCGTCGTACATCCAAATTTTTAGGAGTGGAAATGGCTGATCCCGCACGGGCTGCCAAGTTGGCGCAGCGGATTAAGGTTGTTGTTGCTGAGGCGCTGGGCCGGAGGGTTAAGGATCCGCGGCTTGAGGGCGTCACTGTTACCGATGCGCGTGTGACCAACGATCTTCAGCACGCCACGGTCTACTACACGGTGTTTGGTGACCAGTTGGTCCAGGCCGAGGCCGCCAAGGGGCTTGAGAAAGCCAAGGGTGTGCTGCGTCAGGAAGTCGGGCGGAACATCACCGTGCGGCTGACTCCGACCCTGGAGTTCGTGGCGGACCAGATCCCGGTCAACGCCTCGAACCTCGAGGAACTGCTCCGCGCCGCGAAGAAGCGCGACGCCGAGGTGGCCGCACTCGCCGCCAGCGCCAAGCATGCCGGCGACGCCGACCCGTACAAGAGCGACACTCCGCAGGACGTGGAGCTCGACGAGGACGACTTCGATGAAGAGGACCTGGACCTCATCGATGAAGACGACGTCGACGAGGACAGCAACAAGTAGTCCAGCAGTATCGAAGGATTCTGCGACCAGGAAATGGCCGGCCCCCGTTGGGGGGACCGGCCATTTCTGTCTGACGGCTGGACGGATGCGTCAGTGGCCGTTGAGCTCCACGTACATGACCTGGCCGTCGGGCGGTCCGCCGGGTCCGGGCAGTGCGTTGACCGTGGCGTAGAGCGTGTGGCCGCGGAGGTCCACGTCGGCCGCGAAGCCGGAGGCGAGCACCACTGTCTGTTCGCCCGAATCCGGGTCGACCTTGAGAACCCCGTCGCCGAAAAGCGAGGCAACATACAGGTCGCCGTTGTCGTCCAGGGCGAGTCCCGTGGGCGACATGATGTCCTCGGCCACGAGTTCAACCTCGTCCCCGTCCGGGCTCACCTTGAAGATCGCCCCACGGGCGCCGAGGGCCGGATCCTCAGGCCCGCCCGGGAGCAATGTGACGTAGAGCCAGCCGTCAGAGCCGACGGCGACATCGGTCGGGACGGGCTCGAAGTCGTACGTCGTTCCCACGACGCAGTCCGGCAGGCCGTTGGAAGCGGCAGCTTCCGGGGTGATCTTGTAGGGCCGCGGCGGAAGCACCGCGACGGTCCTGGTCTTTCCGCTCCCGGTGTCAACGGACACCACGCTGTTCGCCCCGGCATCCGCGACGTAGAGAGTCTCCTCGGTGAGGGCGATGCCGTACGGGTGCGAATCAATTTCACCGTTGTAGGTCTCGGGCATATTGGCGGGCAGCTGCGCCGCGCAACCTTCAGGCAGGTCCCGGAACCCGTAGACGATTGTCCCGTCGGCGTTGTCCTCTGTCTCCAAAGCGGCAAAGTCGCCCAGGGTCCGTTGGCTGCCTTCTTCGTCGATGATGCGGACGTGGCCGGCCAGCTCGGCGGGGTCCGGTCCGGCGCCCTGGCTCTCCAGGAAATACGTCGTCCCGTCCCGCTGGGCGTTGCCCGCAACGCTCCAGTCAGGTGTTTCGTAGAGGACTTCGTGGTTCCCCGCGGAGTCGACCCGGGTCAGCCGGCCTGCGAAGGACTCGCTCACAGTGACGGAGCCGTGGCGCCCGGCGCTCAGATGCAGCGGACCCACGAGCTTGCCGGTGAGCACAACGGGTTCCTTTTCGCCGGCGTTACCGCCAGCCACCTTGCCGGGCGCCGCGCCGGCGGCCGTCCCGGTGGTGAAAAGCACAGCTGCCGTGGCGGCCGTGGCTAGCAAGGACAATCTCTTTCTCATGGTTGGCTCCCGTGCAGAGTGATGAAATATCCACATCGTTGAGACCAATGAGACCGGTGTCATGGCGGCCGGAGATTTCACGGCGGCCTCCATAGCGGATACTAGGCCGTCGGAGCAGCAAAGTCGATGCTTCGCGGCAAACACTGAACCTCCGCAGCGGGCGGCGTTGCTGGCTATGATCGGAGCATGCTCACGCCACCGTCAGCTCGGGACATCAGCCGCTTCCTGGATCAGGCGATCCGGCTCGCCGCCGGGAGTGTGGCTGCGGGCGGCGGGCCGTTCGGGGCGCTGGTGGTCACCGCCGACGGGCGGGTCCATGAGGGCGTCAACCGGGTCACGCGGGACAACGATCCCACGGCGCACGCCGAAGTGGTGGCCATCCGGACGGCCGCCGCTGCCTCCGCCAACTTCGATCTCAGCGGCGCAGTGCTCTATGCCAGCTGTGAACCGTGCCCGCTGTGCCTCGCCGCTGCCCTCTGGGCCCGTGTGGGCAGCGTCCATTTCGCCGCGGACCGCCACGCGGCCGCTGCCGCCGGCTTTGACGACGCGCTCTTCTACGAGTATTTCGGCGGGACCCGGCCCGAACTCATGCCGGTGCTCCAAACAGCTGTCCCGGCGTCGGACGTTCCGTTCCAGGCGTGGCGCGACAACCCGGACCGCACCGAGTACTGAGGCGGCGTCGGGGGCGGTCCGGGGGACTTTGGACTCTATGCCCGCTCCGCGCCGGGGCGTCCCATGGAACCATGACTGCGGGGACTCGGGAAGGCGGCGGGCCGTGGGCTCCAGCCTGGTGAAGTGCCCCCATTGCGGGAAGACCAACCGGATTCCCGCGGCGGCAGCCGGCCACCCGCGCTGCGGCAACTGCCGCAACGACCTGCCCTGGATCGTCGAGGCAGGCGACGCCGACTTTGCCGTCGTTGCCGAGCAGTCCTCGACGCCGGCCCTGATCGACTTCTGGGCGGCCTGGTGCGGGCCGTGCCGCATGGTCAGCCCCGTTCTCGACAAGCTCGCCCAGGAGCGCGCCGGCCGGGTCAAGCTTGTCAAGGTCGACGTCGACAAGTCACCGTCGCTCTCACAGCGCTTCGACATCCAGGCCATTCCGACCATGCTGCTGATCAGGGACGGCAAAGTTGTGGCCCGCCAGACGGGTGCTCCGCCGGCGGCAGCCCTGCGCCAATGGCTCGACGGCGCGCTGGCGCCGGGCCGCCCGTGACCGTCCCAACGGCGAGATGGAGGAAGCAATGACGGAAATACTGCGCTACGAAGTGGGTTCCGGGACCGTGCTGGTCGAGGCTGCGGACAACAGCTTCGGCGTCGAACGGCCCGCACGGAACGAACAGGGGATCACGGACGCCGGGCGGCGGCTTGAAGATGCCCTCTCCGCCATCCGGCCGGCCGCGCACGCGGCGGCGGAAGTCCTGAAGGAAGTCGGCGCGGAGCGCCTGGAACTTCAGTTCGGCGTGAAGTTGGCCGGTGAGGCGGGGGCGATC
Organism: Arthrobacter sp. NicSoilB4; assembly: GCF_019977335.1. Lineage (NCBI taxonomy): Bacteria > Bacillati > Actinomycetota > Actinomycetes > Micrococcales > Micrococcaceae > Arthrobacter > Arthrobacter sp. NicSoilB4. Next base: position 1,333,985 of record NZ_AP024653.1, read on the forward strand.
ATCGCGCAGAACTGCTCCGAGGGCCACTTCGTCGTGACGATGTCGTTCTCGCACGCGCCCGCGGCGGCACACGTGGCGCATGTGGCGCCGGAGGAAGAAATCATGCTGTGAGCAATGCCCGCCGCGCCGACTGGGCGGCTGCACCGCCTGGGCGGGAACCCGGACTGGGCGGCCGCGCGGAACGCCGGGTGGCCGTGCCGTCAGCGGCTCTTGCTTCGCGCTCCCCGGGCGCCCAGGCCACCCAGGAAGGGCGAGCCCACCCCCAGCAGGAAGCCGAAGTCATACCAGTTTCCCGCGCGGGCCGAGTTGTAGAACGGGAACTCGCTCCACTGCCCGAAGACGTGGGCGATCAGCACGATCCATGCCGTAAGCCCGTTCCAGATACCCCACAACAAGTCCTGCCACCACATGTAGACCTCCCTGACCGAACCCGGAAACTCCAGTCCCCGCAAGTCCCTGCGCGTCCCCGCACTTTCCGGGACGGCGCGCGAAGAGCACGCGTTGCGCTCAGGGTAGGCGCTGCAGGCTCCCCGCGGTAGGGGACTGGGGCCCGCTGGTCCCAGCGTCTCAGCCCACCCGGGCGGGGAGCCGGCCGAGGCCCTCCACCAGCTCAGCCTGGCTGCTGCACAACGCAATCCGGATCCAGCCCTCGCCGATCGAGCCGAAGGCCGTGCCGGGGGCGAAAGCCACGCCGGAATCGGCGAGGAAGCGGCGGACCCAGGAGCGGACGTCCCCGCCGCTGACGTGGGACACATCAGCCCAAAGGTAAAAGGCACCCTGCGCCGTGAGGAACGGGATCCCCTTGGACTCCAACACCGCCGAGGCCGCGTCCCGGTTGGCCCGGTAGTGCCCGTGGGCGTGGCTGACATAGTCCTGCGGGCCGGTGAGTGCGGCCAGCGCCGCGTACTGCGAAGGCGACGCGACACAGGAGACAATCGCCTCCATCACGTTGTTCATCTTCTGCTCCAGGCCGGGCGGGCAGATCAGGGCACCGATGCGCAGGCCGGTCAGGCCGTAGGTTTTGGACAGGGTCAGGGAGGTGAACACGCGGGCCTCGCCCGGGACGTCGCTGTCGAAGCGGGCCGGGCTCACATGCGGTACGTCGTACGTGAACGCCTCGTAGCATTCGTCGGAAATGATCCACAGATCGTGCCGGACCGCCAGTTCCACGAGGCTGCGGGTGAGCTCCTCACCCAGCACGGCACCCAGCGGGTTGGACGGCGAGTTGAGGATCAGCACCTTGGTCCGCGGCGTGATGAGCTCCTCGATGTCCGAGATCCGGGGTTGGAAGTCGTGGTCCGGGTACAGCGGGTACTGCACGGGGACGGCGTGCAGCAGGCTGCTGGTCATGGCGAACGTGGGATAGCCCGGATTGGGGATCAGGATTTCGTCGCCCGGGGAGAGCAGGAGGCTCATCGCGAAGTGCAGGCCCTGCTGGGCGCCGTCGACGACGTACACGCGGTCCGCTCCGACCGGCGTCGCGTTGTGTTCGCGGAACCTTGCCGCGAACGCCTCGCGCAGGGCCGGGATGCCGGCGTTGGGGGTGTAGTTCGTTTCGTCGCGGTGCAGGCAGGCCATCCCGGCCTCGAGGATGTGGCGGGGGACCGCGAAGCCCGGTTCCCCGATGCTCAGGACGATGGCGCCGGGCGTTCCCCAGGCGGCTTCGGTGATCTCGCGGATCTGGTTGATGGGGACGTCGCGGACGTGGGCGGCAAGCTCGGGCATGTCTGCCATCCTAGCCGCCGCGGTCAGCGGTGCCCCGGGGGACGTGCGCTGCTCCCGGCGCAAGGGGCGGCTCCGGCGCAGATATACTGGGAAGCGTGCTTTCTGGACTGGTAATAGTGGACAAGCCGCAAGGCTGGACCAGCCACGATGTGGTTGGACGGATGCGGCGGCTCGCCGGTACCCGAAAGGTGGGCCACGCCGGAACTCTGGATCCCATGGCCACGGGCGTCCTGGTGGTCGGCATCAACAAGGCCACCCGGCTGCTCACTTACATCGTCGGCACCTCTAAGACCTACACGGCCACCATCCGCCTGGGCGAATCAACTGTCACCGACGACGCCGAGGGCGAGGTCACAGCCACCCGCAGCGCCGCCTCGGTCACCGAGGAAGCGGTGCGCACCGGCGTCGCGGCCCTGACCGGGGAGATCGAACAGGTTCCCAGCAGCGTCAGCGCCATCAAGGTCAACGGCGAACGCGCCTACGCCCGCGTCCGGTCCGGCGAAGAGGTCAAGCTGGCCGCCCGGCCGGTCACCATCCACCGCTTCGAGGTGCACGGACTCCGTCCGGCGCGCGGCGGCGAGGCCCTGGACGTGGATGTCCTCGATGTTGATGTCACGGTGGAGTGCTCCTCGGGCACGTACATCCGGGCGCTGGCCCGCGACCTTGGCGAGGCGCTCGGCGTCGGCGGCCACCTGACGGCGCTGCGCCGGACCCAGGTGGGCCCCTACACGCTGGACCAGGCGCACACCCTCGAACAGCTTGCCGAGGAGCTGGACGTGCTGGAGATGTCCCAGGCCGCACGGGCACTGATGCCCAACCGTGAACTCAGCGATGAAGAGACCACGGAGATTTCCTTCGGCCGCCGGATCGCCGCGGGCGTGGCCGCGGGGACGCCGGATGCAGCCACTCCGGAGAAACCCGCCGCGGCCTTCGCCCCTGACGGCACACTCGTGGCGCTGCTCGCTGACAAGGGCAGCTACGCCAAGCCGGTGCTGGTCTTCGCGCCGGACAACGAGAAGCGCGCTCCGAAACAGCCGACGGCGGAACAGCAGGCCGGGCAGTAGTGGACGCGTATTTTTACATCATCCTGGTAGTTGGGCTGGTCTCCACCGTCATCTGTCTCATCGCGGGCATCCTCAAGAAGGCCCCGAATGACACAACAATCCTCTCGGTGGCCGCCGTCGAACTGTCCCTGCTGGTGTACCTGGTCGGTTCGATTGTCCGGGTCGCGGCCGGGGAGCAGATCGCGGGCGAGCCGTGGGAGTTCTGGGGCTACCTGTTGACGGCACTCCTGCTGCCGGTCGGGGCGGTGTACTGGGCCATCCTGGAACGCACCCGGTGGAGCAACTTCGTGCTGGCCGCCGTCGGCGTCACCGCCCTGGTGATGGCGGCCCGAATGAATCAGATTTGGTATTGACATGGAAGAGGCAAAGAACGTGACGGCGAAACCTTCGCACGAGGACACCGGAACGACGCCGGGAGCGGTCCCGGCGGACGCTGCCCCGGCCGGCTCCAATGCTGCCGGCTCCGGCAGCCCGGGTCCCGGCACCGCCGGTTCCAGTCGGGCGGCAACGGACACGCGCAACACCGGCCCCGGCCGGCTCCTGATCGCCGTCTACGCCGTGTTCGCGATTTCGGCGACAGCCCGGGCGGGATACCAGATCCTCACCAAGTTCTCGGAAGCCCCACTGGCCTACCTGCTGTCGGCGTTCGCCGCCGTCGTCTATCTCGTGGCGACAGTGTCCCTGGCGAAGTCCGGACGCACCTGGTTCAAGGTGTCCGTCGCGGCTGTGCTCGTGGAACTCGTGGGCGTCCTGGTGGTCGGGGCGCTGAGCGTGTTCGATTCCGTGAACTTCCCGCATGAGACCGTCTGGTCCCTGTTCGGCCGCGGCTATGCGTTCATCCCGCTGTTGCTGCCGATCCTGGGCCTGATCTGGCTGTACCGCCGCCGTCCCGCGCCGAAGCAGGCCTAAGCGTCCTCGTCCGCGGGCTGGTCCAGTTCCTGGAACAGCGTGATTTGGAGTCCGGCCGGGCCGTTCAGCCGTGCGTTCAGCGAGCGCCACGGTGTTTCCCGTGGTTCGGCGATGAGTGTCCCGCCTGCGTCCGCGAGGTCTCGTGCCGCTGATTCCGCGTCGCCAACATCAAAGGCGACCCGGATCCGGGCGCTCGGCTGGCCGTCGGCTTCCACCTGGTCGATGTACCTGACCTGCGCCGGGTTGGAGAGTTCCAGGGTGGCCCGGCCCGCTTCCAGGATCGTGATGCGTGCGTCCCCCTCGCTGGGGACCACCTCACGCTCCACGAGTCCGAGGACATCCCGGTAGAAGGTCGCTGCGGCGTCGTAGTCCTCTGTTTCGACGACGAGTCTTAGTTGCCGGACGGGAGGCGGGGTTTCGTTGTCGGTAGTCATACCGGAACCCTAGGCCTGATTGTTCCGGTGCGGAATGCCCGGTTTTGCTTGCCGGCGGCCGCGCGGCGGGGCTCAGTCCGTCCCGGCGTCGAGCCCAGTGAGCCTGCGGCGAAGGCCCGGCCAGGCAGCCCCGAACCCGGGATGCAGCTCCTTGTCGCCGACGTGTTCCACCGGCACCCACCGCAGCTCCAGGCTTTCCGGGTCGCTGATTTCCGGGTCGAACGCTTCCACAACCTCGACGGCGACAGTCGTGTAGGTCCAGTAACCGACGTCGAACACCGAGGTGAAGAGGACCTGGACGTTTTCCGGCGGGACGGCAGCTTCTTCCTTCGCCTCCCGCAAGGCGCCGTGGACGGCTTCTTCGCCCTGGTGCAGGGCACCGCCGGGGAGTCCCCAGGTGCCGCCCTGATCGCTCCACAGGGCGCGGTGCTGCAACAGGATGCCCTTCTTTGGGTCGTGAACCAGCAGCCCTGCCGAGCCAAAGCGCCCCCAGAACCGTCCGCGGTCGCCCTCAACCCAGGCATCACCGGGATCACGGGGACCGAGGGGACGGCGCAGCTCGAAAGGAAGCTCGGTGGAATGAGCCTCGCCGGGCCGAGAGGTTTGGGGGCGTGCGTCGTCGGGGAGCGCCGCGCTGGAAGTCGGGGCAACAGAGCTGTCCATGCCCTCAGTTTGCCACGGGCACTGCTCGTCCTTGGAGAAGTGTGACCCCGCGGGACTGGCCGTCAAACGGGCCGCGCGCCGTGTGGGCGCGGCATGATCCGTTCGCTAGTAGCGGGCGGATTCTTGCCTTCGTCGTGCGATGGTCGGCGTTGAAGCCAGCCCAACGCCGTTGATACCCCGGCTGCCGCTGTAGTTGGAGTTCGCCAATGGAAACTCCCGGTCCACCCGTTCAGTTATCCACATAGGGGAGTTAACTCCAGCCGCCCACGCCGGAATCGGGAATCATTGGGAGTAGCGCCCAGCAGCCAGGGAGCGGATCACTCACTTGGGCCCGGTGATGACAGCCTCTCTAGACGCGAATTTTCTATGGGAGATCCCGCAAGTCCTGGCCCCCGGAACGCTAGCTTCAAGGAAGGATTCGGCCATGACAGCCAGTGAAGATGTCATCCAGCCACAGGCCACCCGGCCTGGCGGCGGGATGCTCCTGGCAATTCCCCGGCCGTCACCTGTTCCAGGCGAGGCGGTTGACGCGCACTGTGCTGTGGAGGCGGCGCTTGCCCTGCTGCGCTCCTGTTCTGGGACGGCCGTGCCGGATGCAGCGCTGTTCGGGATGACGGGAGCCTCGGACTTCGCAGGCCGCGTGGAGGAGCTTTCGCGGGTGGTCGACTACTTGCAGCTTGTTGCCGCGGGGGCGGTCGACCGGACCCGGAGCCAGTCATCATCCGGAGCGGGGACCGCAGCTGCGAAGTTTGGTTCTGACGCGCCCGCCGGCCGGTTGACGGGCTGGCACACCGGGCCGGGTGGGCCTGCGGGATTCGCGCCGGACCGGACGTGGAACGAGCCGGGAGACATAAATCGTTCGCCGGAGTGGGTGGACGACGGGTACCGGACCACCGCAGAATTCCTGCGGGCCAGGCTGAGGATCAGTGCGGTGGAAGCTCGACGCCGGCTTGCCCTCGCCGCGGACGTTCTGCCGCGCACAGGTCTGTCGGGCCAGCCCCTGCCGGCCGCGAAGGAGGAGCTCGCCGCGGGTGTCGCCGCCGGAGACATCGCCTCCCGTGCGGCGTCGATTATCTGCCTGTCCCTCGAGCGGGTCCGGCACGTGTCCCCACCCGAGGATGCCGCACGGATGGAACATGCCCTGGCCCGGACAGCAGCAGAGAACGACCAGGACTTCCTGACCCGGATCGCCAAACGCTGGGCGGACGCCTTGGAGCAGGACGGCGAGGAACCCGGCGAGCAGGAATTGCGCCAGCGGCAGGGCGCTTTCATACGGCGGGCCCACCGCGGACTGCAACATCTGGAAATCTTCGCCACGAGCGATCAGTTCGAACACTTGATCACGGTCATGAATACTGCCACTAACCCGCGGGCCGGCGTCGCATCCGATGCGATCACAGGCGCGGACGTTGCCGGTGCTACCGTGCCCGGTGCCGCCAGCGACGGCGGTGCGGACGGCTGTAACTCGGAGGGCTGTGACGCAGACGAGGCGGCCGCAACGGAACGGCTGGATCAGCGCACGCGGCCGCAGCGGCTTCTCGACGGCCTCGTCGGTGCCTGCAAGGCAGCACTCGCCGCCGGGAGGCTGCCCGCTGCGGGTGGGCTGCGCCCGCAGGTCATGGTCACCGTTGACTACCGTGACCTGCTGGAGCGGGTCGAAGGCGCCGACGCGAAACCCCGCGGCCCTGGCTCCAACGCGGGGACGCTGATGTTCACCGGCCCAGTCACGGCCTCGACCGTTCGAAAAATCGCCTGCGACGCCGATATCATCCCGATTGTGCTGGGTGGACAAGGCCGGATCCTCGACATCGGCCGAGCCTCGCGGGTTTTCCCGCCACACATCCGCAAGGCCATCACCGCCAGGGACGGGGGCTGCGCCTTTCCCCATTGCACTATTCCGGCGCCCTGGTGCGAGGCCCACCACATCCGGTACTGGTCCCGCGGCGGGAATACCGGCACCGGGAACGGAGCCTTGCTCTGTTCGCATCACCATCACTTGATACACAAGGAACAGTGGAGCATTCAGATGCGAAGCGGTGTTCCGTGGTTTATCCCGCCACCGCATCTGGACCCAAACCAGCGTCCGCGGCGAAACCGCTACTTCAGGCTTGAGTGAGACCGCCGGACTGGAGCCCAATCAGCCCTTCGGAGCAGCGGTCCCAAAGGGGAGCGGCGCGCCGGTTTCGAACGGAACTGCACCCTGTGCGGGCGTTTGGGTGGACCAACCGCCTTCCTGCTTGTTGGCAAAGATGAGCATTCGCTGGCTCTGCTCAAGCGGATCACCGTCCGGATAGGAGACGCCGGCGGAGCACGTCGCCGGCGTGGACGCGACGCGGAGCGGTGCTGGGCCCGGATCGCCCTTTAGGACAGTCTCGATCTCTACAAGATGGACCTTCGCCTTGTAGCCGTACATGAGTGTCTCGTCATCCACTCGGACGGGCTTGCCGATCAGCACGAGGACCGCGTGGTCGAACTGGTCCTGGGGCGTCTCGAAGCGGATCCAATCGACACAAACGTCGGAGGTTGCAGGGGGCAGCAGGGTGCAACCACTCGCCAATCCGCACGCCAGGAGCCCCGCGAGCGCCGCCTGCAAAGGTCTACGCATGCTCAGAACATATCCGCCGGGGAAACCGCGGTCTATGGGGAGACCTGTTTTGTGCACGGGAGGGGAAAAGTGCCTGCCGGCGGCCTCAACCCGGATTAGCGGAACTGGGCAAAGACCCTCAGAGGTTCGGGACGGAAGTCGGAGCCTTCGGTGAAGCCCAGGGCCTCATAGAAGGCGCGCTGTCCCGGTTCGTTGTCGGTGATCAGGACCATCTGCCGGACATGCCCGTAGCGTTTCTGCACGGCTTCGAGCAGCGCACGGCCGGCACCCGATTTCTGGAAGGCCGGATCCACCAGGATGTCCTGTACGTAGCAGATGGTCGCGTCGTCAGAGACGGCGCGGGCCAGCCCAACCAGCTCGCCGCCGGCAGCCCGGGCCGTGACAACGAAGGACGAGCCGCGGATGGCGCTGGCGAGGACATCGGGTTCCCGGGTGTAGGCGGTCCAGCCCACGGACTCGTACAGCGCCAGCACCTCGGAGTCGCAATCAGGTGCGCCGGCAAGGACCGTGAACTCTGGCATCGGAACAGTGTCGCACACAGGCGTTCCCAACAGTTGGGGCGGGAAGTGCTAGCGTATCGCCGATGCGCCAAACGGGCCGGGCCAGTGTGGCGTCAAATCCAGGGGGAATTAACCATGAACATATCCGTGAGCGTCCGCCCGTGCACGGCGGGCGATCTTGCCGCGCTGGGCCTGCACGAACCTCCGGGCTCGGGGATCGCCGCAGGCCTCTTGGACCGTCAGACTGCTGGGGACCTGATCTATGCCACGGCGTGGACCGGAGTCACCCCGCACGGCGGGGCGGTGCTGGATTTTCGTGCCGGGCCCGTCCCTGAGCTCAAGCATCTCTTCGTTTATCCCGGAAGCAGGGGAGCGGGGATAGGCCGGGCGCTCTGCCTCTGGCTGGAGGAACGTGCCAGGCTGGCTGGCCACAGCGGGATCATCCTCGGTGTTGAACCCGGAAACACAGCAGCAAGGGAACTCTACGAAGAACTTGGCTACCGGACCACCGGTGACGTCTCGACTTACTCGTACGGATTCCCTGATGCAGCCGGCAACTCATCTACTGCCACGGAAACGACTCACATGTACCGCAAAGAACTTCCCGCCCATGCAGCCGTTGACGCTTCGACTGCCCCCACACCAATCGAGGGGGGACCCTCCCGGGTCCTGTTCTACGGGGTGACAGGCAGCGGCAAGTCGTCCGCCGCCCGCGCCTACGCGCAGGCCACGGGGCTGCCCGAGTTCTCGGCGGACGATGACATCGGCTGGCTGCCCGGGTGGCAGCAGCGCACTGTCGAGGAGCAGCGGGACATCGCCGCCACAATTGCAGACCAGGACCGCTGGGTGCTGGACAGCGCCTACGGGGTCTGGCGGGACGTTGTGCTGCCACGGGCGGAGCTCGTCGTCGGACTGGACTATCCGCGCTGGCTCTCGCTGGCCAGGCTGGTCCGCCGCTCGCTCCGGCGGTCTTGGACCCGCGAACCCGTCTGCAACGGCAATCACGAAACGCTGGCCCGACTCTTCGTCGACGACTCGATTATCCGCTGGCATTTCCGGTCGTTCACAAGGAAGCGGCAGGTCATGCGGGGCCTCCAGACCGATGCCAGTATGCCGCCCACGATCCTGTTCCGCCATCCCCGGCAGCTCGACGAGTGGCTCGCGCAGCTGCCGGCGCAGTTGCCCGCCAAGTCCACGAGCGCCGGGCAGGCCGAAAGCCTCTGACCGCACGACGACGGACGGCGGCTACGCTGGAACCATGGCTGGATCCATGACTGGACTCAAAGCTGGGCGCGGCCTGCGGGAGGCTGAACGTGCTTCCCTGCTAAGGGCCGTGAAAGCTTTCCATACGTTCGCATGGTTCACCATTGAAGCCTGCATGGTCTACGTCCTCTACGCCGGTGCCCGCGGACGGACGGACAGGACAGTGGGCCTGGCAGCCGGCGTCGTGACGGCGGAAACCCTGGTCTTTGCCGCCAACGGGTTTCATTGCCCGCTGACCGCCGTGGCCAAGGACCTGGGCGACCAGACCGGCTCTGTCACCGACATCTATCTGCCGCGGTGGTTTGCAAAGAATCTCCCGGGCATCCACGTGCCACTGATTCTGGCCGCTGTGCTCCTGCACTGGCGCAACTACCGGGCCGGCGGCACCACTGCGGGGAACGGCCCCGGCGCTGCGCGCTTCATCCCCGACGCTGCGCCGGAGGCGGCCCGGTCCAACTAGCGCAGCGGGTTGCCGTCGAGATCGACGCGGAAGTCCTCGATCACCTTGTTGGTGGCCGTGTCGATGATGATCACGGAGTCCGCGGGCCAGGAAGGGTCGGGAACCACGGTGTACGGGACGTCCGTGATCAGGGTGGCCCTCCCGGCGTCGTTGATCCTCCGGCTGAAGGCGTCCACCACCGTATTCGTCCGGGTGTTGACTGCCACTGCTTCCTGGGGGAGCCCCGCCGTCTTGCCGTCGGCGGGCGTGGAGTTCCACCATCCTTCGTAGCCGCTCACTGACGATTCCGCCGACGCCGTCAGGGGCGCCGCTGGAGTTCCGGCTGCTTTCGCCTCGCCGCCGCAGGCGCTCAGCGACACCCCAGCCGCGAGAATCATACAAACGGCGGCCAGGCGCCGTGCTTCAGCTTTGTATCCCAAGATGATGTCCCCCAACATTTGTTCGCGGCCGGAGACCCCCGGCGCGGATGGGATGACCCTACCAGCCCCGTCACCTCACGGAACTTGCGCAGGAAACCGAGACCCGGGTCAGGGACCGGCCGGTGACCGCGACTCGGGCCAGTGACCGCCGCAACCGACCGCCGCGACCGCGACCCCGGGCCAGTGACCGCCGCAACCGACCGCCGCGACCCAGCCCGGCGACCGCCGCGACCGACAGCCGCGACCCGGGCCGCGACCGCCGGCAATCCGTGGCCCGAGCGCGGCCTACTTCTTTCCGAACAGACCGCCCAGGATCCCGCCGAATCCGCCAGACCCGTCATCGTCACTCTTACGCTCCGCCGGCTGGCTCTCGGGAAGGTCGACGTCGATCAACTCACCGGGGCGCGGCGCGCCGCCCGCGGGCTGGCCCTGCGGGTGGGCCTGAGGCTCCAGCGACGAGTCCTGCCTGGCGTCCGGAACGGCCGCCTGCGAGGACGACTGGCCCCCGCCGAAAAGCCCGCCCAGCAGATCGCCCAGACCGCCCATCCCCCCGGCGCCGCCGGCAGCGCCGCCGCCCAGGATCCCGCCCAGAATTCCCCCGAGGTCAATGCCGCCGGCACCAGCCGACCCGCCGTCGCCGGACCCAGCCTCGGACGACTGTCCGCGGCCCACGAGGATCTTGTTCGCGAGATAGGACATCACGATCGGGGCAAGGATCGGCAGCAGCTTCCTGACCAGGTCCCCACCCACGCCGCCGAGCTGGGCCGTCCCGGCGAGTTGGCTGGCGACCTGGTCCTGCTGCCCGCCGAAGACATGGCTCACGATCTTCTCACCATCCGCAGTGTCCACCTGCGAGACATCGACCCCGCCATCCAACAGCCCGTCCTGGTGCTGGCTGAGCGCCGACTCCAGCGAGGCGGCGCCGTCGGAGGCTTGCGCGTTGTTCTTCATGCCGGCCAGCAGCGTGGGCACCGCCGCCTCCACCGCCGTCTGGGCGGTCTGCCGGTCGGTGCCGAGCAGGCCGGCAATCTGGTCTACCGGTATCTGCCGCAGGATGCCTTGGAGCTCGCTCATGGGTACTCCTTCAGCCGCAGCTCAGTGCGGCCTAGCTGGAAGCGGCGCCTGCAGAGACGCCGTCGGACGGTTGCCCTTGCATCGTAGTCGGGGTGTCCCCAACGCGAAAGGACGCTTCCGGGGCCTGGCAGCGCCGTCGGAGGCAGCCCGCGTTTGCGGGTAATCTAGGAGAGTTCCGGGGCCGACTGGTTTCGCCGGAAGAGCACATGGCAGGAAGCAAAAAAGGCGAGGTTGATGGTCCACATCTGGAACGATCCGTCCGAAGTCCCGGCGGACTTTGGTCCCTCCGTCGTTACCTTTGGCAACTTCGACGGAGTGCACCGCGGCCACCAGCAGGTGCTCTCGCAGCTCATCCGGGTCGCCCGCCTGAACCACGCCCGTGCCGTTGCCATCACTTTCGATCCGCATCCGGCGCAGGTCCACCGTCCCGAATCCGCCCCCGAGCTGATCATGGGCCTGGAAGACAAATTGGTGGCGCTCGGCGAGCTGGGCCTCGACGCCGTGCTCGTGATGAAGTACTCCCTTGAACTGGCCAGCCTCACTCCCGAAGAATTCGTCGCCGACGTCCTGGTCGGCAGCCTGAAGGCAAGCCACGTGGTGATCGGCCACGACGCCCGCTTTGGCCGGGGAAATTCCGGCGACCTGGACACCATGCAGGAACTCGGCAAGAAGCTCGGCTTCGAAGTCCTCGTCATCAGCGAATTCGGTTCCGAAGGCTTTCCGATACACGGTGAACTGCACGACGACGGCGGCAAGGACCGCCGCTGTTCCTCCACCTGGGTGCGCGAGGCCCTGCGGGAGGGCGACGTCGCCACCGCCGCCGCCGTCCTGGGCCGGGCCCACCGGATGCGCGGAGAGGTGGTCCACGGCGCCGCGCGCGGCCGCGACCTCGGCTTCCCGACCGCCAACCTCGCCCCCGACGCCAGCGGCTACATCCCGGCGGACGGCATCTACGCCGGCTGGCTCGTGGACCAGGCCGGCACGCGCTGGCCAGCGGCCATCTCCGTCGGCTCCAACCCCACGTTCTACGGCGTCAGCCGGCAGGTGGAAGCCCACGTGATCGACCGCCCGGAAGAGGCCGTCGAGGACTTCGATCTGTACGGCCAGACAGTAGTGGTGGAATTCGTCGCCCGGCTGCGGGGGATGGTGGCGTACCGTGGCCCTGAGGCGTTGGTGGACCAGATGCGCCTGGACGTGGTCCAGGCCCACAACATCCTGTTCGCGCGCTAAACCGCCGGGCTGGGCCGCTTAACTCGACCGCTGTACAAAACCGCCGGGACTGACCCGTGGGGCTGAACCGCTGGGCTGAAAAACTGGAATGATTCACCGGGCGGCCTGCAAGTTCGCGGGTAGCTCCGCGCAGGGATTCACAGCCATTTGGCAAGGAAGGCAAGACTGTGACAATTGAGAAGAACACCAGGGAGCTGGACAAGGAAATTGTCCGGGACTTCAGTTCCCGGATGAGCTACGCGTCCTACCTGCAGCTGCCGACGCTGCTCAGCGCCCAGCAGCCGGTCAGCACTCCGGAGCACCATGACGAGATGCTGTTTATCATCCAGCACCAGACCACGGAACTGTGGCTCAAGCTGGTCCTGCACGAGCTCCGCAGCGCTGCCGCCTGGCTCCGCTCCGACGACCTCGGCTCGGCGCTGAAGGCGATCGCCCGGGTCAAGCACATCCAGAAGACCCTGACCGAGCAGTGGTCCGTGCTGGCCACCCTCACGCCCACGGAGTACTCGCAGTTCCGCGGCTTCCTGGGCAACTCCTCCGGATTCCAGTCCAGCCAGTACCGCGCCGTCGAATTCCTGCTCGGCAATAAGAACCGCAAGATGCTGCCGGTGTTCGAATCCGACCCCGAAGCCCACGCTATGCTGCTGGAGCTCCTCGAATCCCCGAGCATCTACGATGACTTCCTCGCCTACCTCAAGCGCCAGGGCTTTGACGTTCCCGCGTCGCTGCTGGAGCGGGACGTCACCCAGGCGCACGAGTTCTGCGCCGAGCTGGTGCCGGTGTTCAAGTACATCTACGAGAACGCAGCGGACAACTGGGGCGCCTACGAGGCCTGCGAGGAGCTCGTGGACCTCGAGGACAACTTCCAGCTCTGGCGCTTCCGGCACCTGCGCACGGTGCAGCGCACCATCGGCATGAAGACCGGCACCGGCGGCTCCAGCGGCGCCGCCTTCCTGCAGAAGGCCCTGGAACTGACGTTCTTCCCCGAGCTTTTCGCCGTCCGGACGGAGATCGGCCAGTGAGCATCTCCGCCAGCACAGAAGCAACCGACATCCTGTGGCAGCGGGCCCGGGACCTCGACGCCGCCGACCCGCTGGCCGCCTACCGGGACCACTTCATCGGCTCGGACACGGAACTGTCGTACCTCGACGGAAACTCCCTGGGCCGCCCGCTCAAGCGCACCGTTGCCGATATCAGCACCTTCATCCAGGACAGCTGGGGCGGGAGGCTGATCCGCGGCTGGGACGAGGAATGGCTGGAACTCCCGCAGGCCATCGGTGACCAGCTCGGCAGGGCCGTCCTCGGTGCCGCGCCGGGGCAGACCATCATCGCCGACTCCACCACCGTGGTGTTGTACAAGCTGATCCGGGCCGCGCTGGCCGCCGTCACGGACCCGGCCCGCACCGAAATCGTGCTGGACACGGACAATTTCCCCACTGACCGCTACCTCGTCGAGGGTATCGCCCGCGAGGAAGGCCTCACGCTGCGCTGGATCGACGCCGATCCCGCCTCCGGCGTCACCGTCGAGCAGGTGCGCGACGCCACCGGCCCGGCCACCGCCGTCGTGGTCCTGAGTCAGATCGCCTACCGTTCCGGGTTCCTCGCGGACCTGCCCGCCATTACCGCCGCCATCCACGACGCCGGCGCCCTGGTGGTGTGGGACCTGTGCCATTCCGCCGGGTCGGTGGAGATTGGCCTGGACGCCGCCGACGTCGACTTCGCCGCCGGCTGCACCTACAAGTACCTCAACGGGGGACCGGGCTCGCCCGCGTTCGCTTACGTCAACGCCCGGCACCTGCCGGGCCTTCAACAGCCGATCTGGGGCTGGATGGGCCGCAAGGACGCTTTCGAGATGGGGCCCGGCTACGAGGCCGCTGCAGGCATCCGCGGCTTCCTCAGCGGGACCCCGGCGATTTTCGGAATGCTCGCCATGCGCGGCACGCTGGACCTGCTGGAAGAGGTGGGCATGGCCGCCGTCCGGGAGAAATCCAGGCTGCTGACCGCGTTCGCCGTCGAGCTCCATGACGCCTGGCTCGCCCCGGCGGGCGTTGAACTCTCGACCCCGCGGGATCCGGAGCTGCGTGGCAGCCACATCACGGTGGACCACCCGGCGTTCCGCGAGATGACCTCGGCACTTTGGGACCAGGATGTCATTCCGGATTTCCGCGCGCCGCAGGGCATCCGGATCGGCCTGTCGCCGCTCAGCACGTCCTTCACCGAGCTGTACCGCGGCGTGGCGGCCATCCGCGGACAGTTGGCGGGCGGCGCGTCCGGGCAGCCGTAGGGCCTGCCGTTTCGACAAGTTCAACGGCGTGCCGGTAAACTAAACGTTGGATCCGGCTGCAGTCCGTGGCGGCTGGCTCTTGTTGTGCACGGGAAAGCCTCTCTTGGAGAGGGCGGACCCGGCGCGGCACCCCCGGCAGTGAATTACTGATTCGGGCCTCACGGCACATCTCTAGGAGTTATCGTGGCACTTGAAGCCGCTGTAAAGCAGTCCATCATCCAGGATTTCGCAACGTCCGAGGGCGACACCGGTTCGCCGGAGGTCCAGGTTGCAGTCCTGACTCAGCGGATCAAGGATCTCACTGAGCACATGAAGGTGCACAAGCACGATTACCACACCCAGCGCGGTTTGCTGGCCATGGTTGGTCGTCGCAAGCGCATGCTGACCTACCTCAAGAACACTGACATCACCCGCTACCGTAAGCTCATCGAGCGCCTCGGCCTGCGCCGCTAGTCAGCTTTAAGGGGCGGCCCCTTCCGGACCGGAAAGGGCCGCCTTCTTCAAACAAAAACTCAACAGGAGGATCAACCGCATCACGCATTCGCGGTCCTCGGTAGTGACCTCCGGGAACGGCTTCAAGGAACGAAGCCTTAGCCCGTGGGTCTCGATCGATGACCGGGTGCAGTGCAGGCCAGTAGACAGATGCTGGACTGGGTTGATGCGGCTGGACTCCGTGAACCATGAAACGGAGGTGACTCTCTATGGAGGGTCCCGAAATCCAGTTCTCAGAAGCAGTCATTGACAATGGCCGCTTCGGCAAGCGTGTAATCCGCTTCGAAACCGGCCGTCTTGCCAAGCAGGCAGCCGGCGCAGCGATGGTCTACATCGACGAAGAGACCGCGCTGCTGTCCGCCACCACCGCCGGCAAGCACCCGCGTGAAGGCTTCGACTTCTTCCCGCTGACCGTCGACGTCGAAGAGCGCATGTACGCCGCCGGCCGCATCCCGGGCTCGTTCTTCCGCCGCGAAGGCCGTCCCTCCACGGAAGCCATCCTGGCCTGCCGCCTCATGGACCGCCCGCTGCGCCCCGCCTTCGTCAAGGGCCTGCGCAACGAGGTCCAGATCGTCGTCACCGTGCTGTCCATCAACCCGGACGAGCTCTACGACGTGGTCGCGATCAACGCGTCCTCCATGTCCACGCAGCTCTCCGGCCTGCCCTTCTCCGGCCCGATCGGCGGCGTCCGCGTTGCCCTCGTCGCCGACGAGAACGGCTCGCAGTGGGTTGCGTTCCCGAAGCACTCCCAGCTCGAGAACGCCGTCTTCAACATGGTCGTTGCCGGCCGCATCGCCGGCGATGACGTCGCCATCATGATGGTTGAAGCCGAAGCCACCGACAACTCCTGGAACCTCATCAAGGAACAGGGCGCCACCGCCCCGACCGAAGAGGTTGTCTCCGAGGGCCTCGAGGCCGCCAAGCCGTTCATCAAGGCACTCTGCGAAGCACAGTCCGACCTGGCCGCCCGCGCAGCCAAGCCGACCGTCGAGTTCCCGGTCTTCCTGGACTACCAGGACGACGTCTACGCCGCTGTTGAGTCCGCTGCCGCCGACAAGCTGGCCGCTGTCTTCCAGATCGCCGACAAGCAGGAGCGCGACACCGCCTCCGACGAGCTCAAGGACGAGGTCACCTCCTCCCTGGCCGGCCAGTTCGAAGGCCGCGAGAAGGAGCTGTCCGCAGCCTTCCGCTCCGTCACCAAGCAGGTTGTGCGCCAGCGCATCCTCAAGGACCAGATCCGCATCGACGGCCGTGGCCTGACGGACATCCGCCAGCTCACCGCCGAGGTTGAGGTTCTGCCCCGCGTCCACGGCTCGGCCATCTTCGAACGCGGCGAGACCCAGATCATGGGTGTCACCACGCTGAACATGCTCAAGATGGAACAGCAGATCGACTCGCTGTCTCCCGTGACGCGCAAGCGCTACATGCACAACTACAACTTCCCGCCGTACTCCACCGGCGAGACCGGCCGCGTCGGCTCCCCGAAGCGCCGCGAAATCGGCCACGGTGCCCTCGCAGAGCGCGCCATCATGCCGGTGCTGCCGTCCCGCGAGGAATTCCCCTACGCCATCCGCCAGGTGTCTGAGGCTCTCAGCTCCAACGGTTCGACGTCGATGGGTTCCGTCTGCGCCTCCACGCTGTCCCTGCTGAACGCAGGTGTGCCGCTGAAGGCCGCTGTTGCCGGTATCGCCATGGGCCTGGTCTCCGACCAGGTTGACGGCCAGACCCGCTACGCCGCCCTGACCGATATCCTCGGCGCCGAAGATGCCTTCGGCGACATGGACTTCAAGGTCGCCGGTACCTCCGAGTTCGTCACGGCCATCCAGCTGGACACGAAGCTCGACGGCATCCCGGCCTCCGTCCTGGCAGCCGCCCTGAAGCAGGCCCGCGAAGCCCGCCTGCACATCCTGGACGTCCTGAACTCCGCGATCGACACCCCGGACGAGCTCTCCGAGTTCGCGCCGCGCGTCATCGCGGTCAAGATCCCGGTTGACAAGATCGGCGAGGTCATCGGCCCGAAGGGCAAGATGATCAACCAGATCCAGGAAGACACCGGAGCCGACATCTCGATCGAGGACGACGGAACTGTCTACATTGGCGCCACGAACGGCCCGTCTGCCGACGCAGCACGGTCCGCGATCAACGCCATCGCCAACCCGCAGATCCCGGAAATCGGCGAGCGCTACCTGGGCACGGTCGTCAAGACCACGACCTTCGGCGCCTTCGTTTCCCTGACCCCGGGCAAGGACGGCCTCCTGCACATCTCCGAGCTGCGCAAGATCGCCGGCGGCAAGCGCGTGGACAACGTCGACGACGTCGTCTCCGTTGGCCAGAAGATCCAGGTGGAAATCACCAAGATCGACGACCGCGGCAAGCTCTCCCTGTCTCCCGTTGTGGCTGACGAGGCGGGCTCGGAAAACGCTGACGACGCTGAGGTCTCCCTGGAGTCCGCAGAGTAGTCTTTTTCGAACTCAAGCAGCGGGGCCGGTGGATTAGTCCACCGGCCCCGCTGCCGTTAAAGGCAGGTAGGATTGCAGGCAGATTTGGCACGTTTCCCGTGACGGTTTTATTGAAAGGCCTTGATGACTGTCGTCCCCCTGCCGCTTGAGCAGAACCAGCACGCTGACACCCTGATCCACGGAGCCGACGGCGGTTCCGAGGTTCGCCGCTCGGTTCTGCCCGGCGGCGTCCGTGTGCTGACCGAGGCGATGCCCGGTCAGCGCTCGGCCACCATCGGCTTCTGGGTGGCCGTAGGCTCCCGCGACGAGGCGCCTGGGCAGCACGGCTCCACCCACTTCCTGGAACACCTCCTGTTCAAGGGAACGCAGCGGCGCACGGCCCTCGAGATCGCCTCGGCCTTCGACGAGGTGGGCGGGGAATCCAACGCCGCCACGGCTAAGGAAAGCACCTGCTACTTCGCCCGCGTGCTGGACACCGACCTTCCCATGGCGATCGACGTCATCGCGGACATGATCACCGGCGCCGTGCTGGACCCGCAGGAGATGGAGCAGGAACGCGACGTCATCCTCGAGGAGATCGCGATGGACAGCGACGACCCCACCGACGTCGCCCACGAACACTTCGTGGCTGCCGTGCTGGGCACGCACCCGCTGGGCCGTCCGATCGGGGGCACCCCGGACGCCATCCGCGCCGTCGCGCGGGACTCGGTCTGGGACCACTACCGCCGCTACTACCGCCCGGACGAGCTCGTCATCACCGCCGCCGGGGGACTGGACCACGACGTCGTCTGCGGACTTGTTGTGGACGCGCTGCATTCCGCGGGCTGGAGCCTTGAGCCCGACGCCGCCCCCGTCCAGCGCCGCTCCACTGACCGGGCCGAGATCACCGGCACCGCAGGCCTGCATGTGATCAAGCGTCCGGTGGAACAGGCCAACATCATCATGGGCTGCCCCACGATCGTCGCCACCGACGACCGCCGCTTCGTCATGAGCGTGCTCAACGCCGTGCTCGGCGGCGGGATGTCCTCCCGGCTGTTCCAGGAGGTCCGCGAGAAGCGTGGCCTCGTGTACTCGACCTACTCCTTCGCCTCCTCCTACGCCGATGCCGGCTACTTCGGCATGTACGCCGGCTGCACCCCGACGAAAGTCCGGCAAGTCCTCGAGCTGCTCGGCGCCGAGCTGGACAAGCTGGCCGACGGCGGCATCTCCGACGAGGAACTCCGCAAGGCCGTCGGACAGCTGTGCGGCGGAATCGTGCTGGCGCTGGAGGACACCGGCTCCCGGATGTCCCGGCTGGGCCGTGCCGAACTGGTCTCCGGCGAGTACCAGGACATCGATGAGACCCTGCGTCAGATCAAGGCAGTGACTGCCGCCGAAGTCCAGGAGCTCGCCCGCGAACTCGCGGCCGCCCCGCGGACCGTCACCGTAGTGGGCCCCTTCGAGGAAACCGAGACGTTCGGCCTCTGACATCCGGCCCCGAGGGCGCTGCACGCCCCTGAGCTGGGCCTGCATCGCCCGCGGTGGTCGTGGACCCGCACCTAGACACGGCAGGCGGCGCCGCGTGATGATGGGGACGGACTCACCCGTGAGGACCCCCACCTGGAAGGACCCCTGGAAGGAAGATATGGACCGGCCGCTGCCAGGCAGTGCACACGAGGCGCTCGAGGCGTTCCTTGGGCACTGGACTGGAACCACACAGTGGGAGGCCACGCCCTGGGGGCCGGCGCGGGTTGCCGCCGTCGAAGTGACTTTCGCGCGTGCAGCCGCCGGCCTGGCCGTCACCCACAGCTACCGGCACACGGAGGCGGACGGCACCCGATCCGAAGGCCACGGGGTGTTCACCATGGACCCCGACCGCCCCGACACCCTCTGGTACCACGTCAACAGCATGGGCCTGCCCCCGGAAGCGCCCGCGCGCGCCAGCTGGCAGGAGGGCACCCTCACCATGGAACGGCGCAGCGACCGCGGCACGTCCCGGCACACCTTCCGGGTGGACGACGGCGTGCTGACCCACAGTGCCGGGCTCCGGCTGGAGCCCGCGAGCGAATTCACGCCCTTCATGACCTCAACCTGCCGGCGAGTGGCCGAGGACGCAGCTGTCCCCGCCTGAAGCTCCCTCTCCTGATCTGAAGGTGGGTGTCACGATTCCCCGCCTGATCTGGGGGTTGGTCCCGGCCTCTGGATGCCGCACACCTGCCCAAACCGTTGCCATAACGTTGCAAAGCCGCCCTTGAAATCCGTTGACACGCCCTGAGCTGCGCCATAGATTTGCCGTAATCTGAATCACCTTTCAGGTTCAGCGCATTTCCTGTCAGATCTCCTGCTCAGACCTCCTGCCCAGCTTCCGCGGGAGTTTCAACGAAAGGCATCCCGTGAAGGATACAAAGAAGTTCCTGATGGCCGCCGTTATGGCCACCGGGCTCGCCCTCAGCGCCTGTGCGCCCTCTGCCGGCACCGCAGCGCCGGCCGAGTCGGGCAGCACCAAGGCCGCCGAGCCGGTCAACGTCGGCATCATCTACTCCAAGACCGGACCCCTGGCCGCCTACGGCGCCACCTACTACGAAGGCCTGCAGGCGGGCATTGACTATGCCACCGGCGGGACCGGCGCCGTCAACGGCGCCAAGATCAACCTGACCTACGCCGACGACGGCGGCGACCCGGACAAGGCGGTGACGGCCGCCAAGGACCTGATCGGCAAGGGCTACAAGATCATCGGCGGCACGGTCGTCTCCGGCATCGCGCTCAAGCTGGCGGAACAGGCCGCGCAGAACAAGGTCCTCTACATCTCCGGACCTGCCGCCACCGATGCCATCCAGGGCATCAACAAGTACACCTTCCGCTCGGGCCGCCAGAGCCTGCAGGATGTGGCCACGGCCGGTTCCTTCATTGACACCAAGGGCAAGAAGGTCGTCGTCTTCGCGCAGGACAATGCGTTCGGCCAGGGCAATGTCGCCGCCGTCAAGGCCGTCCTGGGCGCCAAGGGTGCCACCGTGGAGGCCGTCCTTGTTCCGGACGGACAGGAGCTCACCCCCTTCGCCCGCCAGCTCATCGACGCGAAGCCGGACATGGTCTTCGTAGCCTGGGCCGGGGCAACGTCGGGCACCATGTGGCAGACACTCAGCCAGCAGGGCGCCTTCGACGCCGCACCGATCGTCACCGGGCTCGGCGACGCCGCCACGTTCGGCGCCTACGGCGAGGCCACGTCCAAGATCAGCTTCCTGAACCACTACTTCCCGGGCGCCTCGGGCAACGACGTGGAGAAGAAGATGATCGCCGCGGTTGAGAAGGCAGGCAAGAAGGCCGACCTCTTCACTCCCGACGGCTTTGTTGCCGGCCAAATGATTGTCCAGGCCATCAAGGAGGGCGGCTCCGACGCCGACGCCATGGTCAAGGCACTCGAAGGCTTCAGCTTCGACGGGCCCAAGGGCAAGGAAACCGTCCGCGCCTCGGACCACGCCCTGGTCCAGGACATGTACCAGGTCAAACTCGTCCAGACGGGCGGCAGCTGGGCGCCCGAGCTCATCAAGGTGGTTCCGGGCGATACCGTCGCCCCGCCGGAGAAGAAGTAACCCGTCGGATGCTGCCCGCGGCGCTGTGCCGGACCACACTGCACAGTCATTCCATAGTCACTGCAGTGAGGACGCACAGCGCCGCACACCACCCCTACGGCCCAGCGAGAAACGAAGGATCCGAATGAATTCCCCAGCCCTGCCCGCCCTTGCGGTGGATGGCCTTGGTCTGCAGATCGGCGGTGCCCGCATTCTCCAGGATGTGAGCTTCTCGGTCGGCACCGGCGAAATGGTCGGCGTCATCGGCCCCAACGGCGCCGGCAAGACCACCTTGTTCAACCTGATCTCCGGCGTCATGCGCCCCACCGCGGGCAGCGTGACGCTGAACGGCAGGGAGATCACGGCCGCGCCGGTCCACCGCAGGGCCAAGGCAGGGCTGGGCAGGACCTTCCAGACCTCCAACCTGTTTCCCCGGCTCAGCGTGCTGGAAAACGTCCGGCTGGCCGCCCAGGCGAAACTCGGGGGCAGCTTCAGCCTCCTGCGTTTCCCCGCGGCCTCCGACGAGGCCACCCGGATCGCCCGCGGCACCATCGGCGAGGTCGGGCTCACGTCCCAGCTCTCGACGGCGGCGGGGGACCTCTCCCACGGCGAGAAGCGCAAGGTGGAGATCGCCGTGCTGCTGGCGACGGATCCCGCCGTCGTGCTCCTGGACGAGCCGATGGCCGGGGTGGCGTCGGGGGACGTCCCGTCCCTCACCGCGATCATCGCGGGGCTGCACCGGGACCGCGGCTGCACCGTGATGATGGTGGAGCACCACATGGACGTTGTCTTAGGCCTTGTGGACCGGGTGGCCGTGATGCACCACGGCAGCCTGCTCGCCCTGGACTCCCCGGAGGCCGTGATGTCGGACCCGACCGTACAAAGTGCCTACCTGGGAGAACCCGTATGAGCGCCGCAGCGGAAACCCGCCCGATCCTCAGGCTGACGGGACTCAACGCCCACATTGCCGGACAGCAAGTCGTGGAGGATGTGTCCTTCACGGTCCCGGCCACCGGCATCACCGCGCTGCTGGGCCGCAACGGCGTCGGAAAGACCAGCACCATCAAAGCCATCATCGGCCTCATCGACCGGACCGGAACCGTGGAGCTCGACGGCGTCCGGATCGAGAAGGAGCCGACGTTCAAGATCATCCGCAGCGGGGTGGGCTACGTCCCCGAGGACCGCGAAGTGTTCTCCAAACTCACCGTGGCAGAAAACCTCCGGCTCGCCGAACGCGACGCCGCACCCCGGCGCCAGCTCGTCGAGGACCTGTTCCCGGACCTGCTGGCCCGGTCCGCCCAAATGGCCGGCACCCTCTCCGGCGGCCAGCAGCAGATGGTGTCACTGGCCCGCGCCCTGCTGAACACCAACAAGATCCTGCTCGTCGACGAACCCACCAAGGGCCTGGCCCCGAAAATCGTCGCCGAGGTCGCAGAGACCCTCGCCGAAGCGGCGAAGACCGTACCCATCCTCCTGGTCGAGCAGAACCTGCACGTCGTCCGCCAGCTCGCCCAGGGCGCCGTCGTCCTCTCCGGCGGCCGGGTTGTCCACACGGGCAGCGCCCTGGAGTTCCTCGACGACGCCGGGCTGACCCAGCGCCTGCTGGGCGTCGCCGCTGAGAACCCCGCCGGGGAAAGCCCCGCACGGGAGCACCCAGCGAACACAGCTGCGAAAGGCGCCGCCCTGTGAGCACCGTCGTTCTCCTGATCTTCACCGGCCTGGGCCTTGGCGCCCTCTACTTCCTCGTGGCCGCAGGGCTGTCACTGATCTACGGGCTGATGGGTGTGCTCAACTTCGCGCACGGCGCCTTCCTGACCCTCGGGGCCTTCACCGGCTGGGAAATCGCCCGCCGGACCGGCTCGGACAACTGGTGGACGTTCCTGCTCTCCCTGCTGGTCGGGGCAGCGGCCGGGGCCGCCTTTGCCGCCTTCACCGAGTTCGTCCTGATCCGCCGGCTGTACCAGCGGCACATCGAGCAGGTCCTGATCACGGTGGGCCTCTCGCTTGCCGCAGTGGCCCTCTTCGACGGCATCTGGGGCACCGACCCGGTGTTCATCCAGGGGCCGGCCTGGTTCAAAGAAACCACCGAGGTCCTTGGCGCCCGCGTCCCCAACGACCGGTTTGTGTGCATCATCGCCGCCGTCCTGGTGCTGCTGGCCATGGTGTTCTTCCTGAAGAACACCCGCTACGGCATGATCATCCGGGCCGGCGTCGAGAACCGCTCCATGGTGACGGCCCTCGGCATCGATGTCCGGAAGGCCTTCACCCTCGTCTTCACGATCGGCGGCGCCGCAGCGGGCCTGGGCGGGGTGCTGGCCTCGCACTATTTCGGCTACGTCTCGCCGATGCTGGGCGGCTCGCTGCTGATCTTCGCGTTCATCGTCACGGTGATCGGCGGGCTGGGCTCGCTGACCGGCGCGGCCATCGCCGCCGTCGCCGTCGCCGTCCTGCAGCAGTTCGCCAACTTCTACCTTGGCGGCACCGGCGACTTCGTTGTGGTGCTCGCCCTGGCGCTCGTGCTGCTGTTCCGTCCCTCCGGCCTGCTCGGGAGAACCTCATGACCACCGATACCAACGCCGCCAGCAATGCCAGCAATGCCAGCAATGCCAGCACCACCAGCACCACCAGCACCACCAGCACTGACGGGAGCGTAAGTGCCGGGAGCCCCGCGGATACGCGCGGAACGGAAACCGCCGGCGGGCCCACCCCGCCCGGCCGTCCCCGCCTGACCCGCCACAAGATCGCCGGCACGGCCGCCGGGCTCGCCGGTATGGTGCTCCTGGTCCTCCTCCCGCTGCTCAACCTGTCCCTCCCCGGTGTGCTGCCCGGGCCGACGTATACGCCCGGGTCCTTGCAACTGCTGGCCATGTGCATGCTGATGGCCGCAGCCGCGCTGACCTACCACCTGCTGCTCGGCGTCGCCGGGCTGCTTTCCTTCGGCCATGCCCTGTACTTCGGCGCCGGCGTCTACGGGCTGGCGATCATCCTGCAGAACCTGGACATTCCGCTGCTGCCCGCGATGGGCCTGACCCTGCTGGTCGTGATCGTGCTGGCCCACGTGGTGGGAAGCATCAGCCTGCGGGTCAGCGGCATCCCCTTCGCCATGGTCACACTCGCGTTCGCCCAGGCCGGCTCGGTGATTGTGGGCCGCAACCCGGACGGCACCACCGGCGGCGACGAGGGCCTGACGCTGCGCACCGACAACCTGCCCGATTTCCTCGTGGGCGTCGTCAATACACGCAACCTCTACTGGCTGGCGCTGGCGGTGCTCGTGGCCGTGTTCATCGTGGTCACCTGGGTGCAGTCCTCCCGTGCCGGGCACGTCGCCGCCGCGGTCCGCGAGAACGAACTCCGCGTCCGCGTGCTGGGCCTGCAGCCGTACCTCGTGAAGCTGCTGATCTTCGTGGTCTCCGCCATCCTTGTCAGCATCATCGGCATGGTATTCCTGCTACTGCAGAGCGGCGCCGTCCCGCGCGCCATGTCCGCCGACCTCACCATCACGCTGCTGGTGATGGTGGTCCTGGGCGGCGTCGGCTCGCGTTGGGGAGCGGTGATCGGCGGCGTCTTCTACACCATCCTGGACCAGCGCCTCACGACCCTGGCGAACTCGAACGCCATCGATGCGCTGCCGGACATCCTGCGGGTACCGTTGTCTGAACCTTTGTTCATCCTGGGCACCCTGTTCATCCTTGTGGTGCTCTTCCTGCCCGGCGGCCTGACGGGCACCGCGCAGCGGCTGGCGCAGCGGCGCAACCGGCGGGATCAGAGTGCGGGCAAGGACAGGACAGCCACGTCCCGCGAAATCCTGGAGGAATCGGCATGAGCAACACAACTGGTCCCGGCCGGGCGGACGGACTGCACACCCTGGGCCGCTGGACCACGGACCGCAGCCTCGCCACCCCGCACCGGATCGCCGTCGATGACCGAGGCTGCACCCTCAGCTACGGCGAACTGGAACGCCGGGCCTCCGGCCTCGCCGCCGGACTCAAAAGTGCCGGCTACGCCACGGGGGACCGGATCGCGACCCTGACCGGGAACAGCTCGGACCACGTGGTGGTGTTCTTCGCCTGCGCCAAGGCCGGACTGGTCCTGGTGCCGCTGTCCTGGCGGCTTTCACCCCGGGAACTCGCCGCCCAGCTTGAACTCGCCGACCCCCAGCTCCTGCTCGTCGAGGATGAACTCGATTCGCTCGCCGCGGGAGCATGCGCGCTGCTGCCGCTCCGGCCCCGGACCGCAGCGCTGGGCCCGGGCGGCGTCGAAAAGTCCGTGCCGCCGCCGTCCCGGACGCTCAGCGGTGGACGGCAGGAAGTCCGCACCGAAGTGCGCGACGACGACCCCCTCCTGATGATCTTCACGTCCGGCACCGAGGGGGCCAGCAAGGCCGCCGTGCTGACCCACGCCAACTGCTTCTGGACCAACCTCTCGCTCTCCCGGACACTCGATCTGGGGAGCGCCGACGTTGTGCTGGCCGTGCTGCCGCAGTTCCACGTCGGCGGCTGGAACATCCAGCCGCTGCTGGCCTGGTGGACGGGCGCCACCGTCGTTCTGGAACGGGGCTTCGAACCCGGCCGCGTCCTGCAGCTGATCGCCGAACGCCGGGTCACCATGCTCATGGGCGTCCCCACCCAGTACCTGATGCTCGCCGAACACCCCGACTTCGCCTCCGCCGAGCTCGGCAGCCTCCGGCACGCCGTCGTCGGCGGGGCCCCCATGCCTGCGCCGCTGCTGAGGATCTGGCACCGCAGAGGAGTGGCACTGAGCCAGGGCTACGGGCTGACCGAGGCATCGCCCAACGTGCTCTGCCTGGCCAACGAGGATGCCGCCCGGATGGTCGGATACTCGGGCAAACCGTACCCGCATGTCGCCGTCGCGGTGGCCGATCCGGTGACCGGGGAGATCCTCGACGGCGCCGCGTCAGGGGAGTTGTTGGTCGGCGGACCGGGCGTCTTCGCCGGCTACTTCCGCGATCCCGCCGCGACTGCGGCCGTCCTGGCCGGCGGCTGGCTGCGCACCGGGGACCTCGTGGAGCGCGACGCCTCGGGCTACATCAAAGTGGTGGACCGGCTCAAGGACATCTATATTTCCGGCGGCGAGAACGTGGCCCCGGCCGAGGTCGAGGCGGCGCTGCTGGCCCATCCGGCGGTGGCGCAGGCCGCCGTCGTCGGGGTGGACGACGACCGCTGGGGCGAAACGGGAGTCGCCTTTGTGGTGATCCGTCCCGGCCTCGCCACGGACGAACAGGAACTCCTGGACCACTGCGCCGCGCAACTGGCGCACTTCAAGGTTCCCGCCCGGATCGAGACGGTCGGGGCGCTGCCGCGCACGGCGCTGAACAAAGTGCTGCGGGCACGGCTGCGGCAGCAGCTGGAAGAGCGGGTGCCGGGGGGACGCACGGAAATTCCGGCGGACGCCGTGACAGCGGACGCCGTTTCCGCGGACCGGGGCCGGCGGTGAGCGCCGCGCCGCGCACCGCACGGGGCACCCGCACCCGGGCCAAGCTGCTGCAGGCCGCCGAGACGGTGTTCGCCTCGGTGGGTTACCACGAGGCCTCGATTGTGAAGATCACGGAGGAAGCCGGAGTGGGCCTCGGCACCTTCTACCTGTACTTCGACGGCAAACAGGCCATCTTCGACGAGGTGGTCGAGGACCTGAACCGCCGGGTCCGGCACGCCATGACGGACGCCGCCCGATCCGCCGGTACCCGGCTCGCGGCCGAACGCGCCGGATTCCGGGCCTTCTTCAAGTTCACGGCGGAACACCCCGCGCTGTACCGGATCATCCGGCAGGCCGAGTTCGTCTCACCCGGGGCACTGCGGCTGCACTACACCCGGATCGTCAACGGCTACATCGAAGGGCTCAAGGCCGCGCAGCTCAGCGGCGAAGTCCGGGAGATGGACCCCACCGTGGCGGCCTGGGCACTGATGGGCATCGGCGAGCTGATCGGCATGCGCTGGGTGCTGTGGGACGAAGAGGGCGCCGAACCCGCCCAGGGCGCCCGCCCGGATGTCCCGGAGGACGTCTTCGAGGAAATGATGCAGTTCATCGAACGCGCGCTCGCCCCCGCGCCCGGCGCCGCCTCCACAACCACTCAGGCCCAGGAAGGGACAGCACAGTGATCCATCCGGCAATAAAACACCCAGCAACGCAAACTCCAGCCACGAACCAGGCAACCAATACCCCCACTTACCGGACCACCGAGGTCGAGGTCCGCGGCGGCGCCCTGCACACCGCTATCTGGGGCCCCGAGGACCCTGCCGCCCCGACCATCCTGGCCGTGCACGGGGTGACCGCGTCCCACAAGGCCTGGCCGGGGCTGGCCGAAGCCCTGCCGGACGTCAGGATCATCGCCCCCGACCTGCGGGGACGGGGCCGCAGCAACCACCTGCCGGCGCCGTACGGCATGCCCTCCCACGCCGAGGACCTTGCGGCCGTGCTGGCGGCGCTCAGCATCGGCCCGGTGGTCGTCGTCGGCCATTCGATGGGCGCCTTCGCCGCCGTCGTGCTCGCGAACCTGTTCCCGGAGCGGGTGCGGTCCCTCGTGCTGGTCGACGGCGGCCTGCCGCTGCAGGTCCCGGCCGAACTCAGCGACGAGCAGGTTGTGGCCGCCGTGCTGGGCCCCGCGGCCGAGCGGCTGAACGCCACCTTCCCCAGCCGTGAGGTCTACCGCAACTTCTGGAAGCAGCATCCGGCCTTCAGCGCGGACTGGAGCCCGCTCGTAGAGGAGTACGTGGACTACGACCTCACCGGGGAGGAACCGGTCCTCCGGCCGGCCACACGGTACCAGGCGATGGCCGACGACACCGCCGAGCTGCACCGCGGCGCCTCCCTCCTGAAGGCCCTCGATGAGCTCGCGGTGGAGACGCAGGTGCTGCGGGCGCCGCGCGGCCTGCTCAACGAACCCGGCGGCCTGTACGCACCCGGCTATCTGGACGCCTGGGCGGAGAAAATGCCGCCCCTGCACGTCCGCGAGATCCCGGACGTCAACCACTACACGATCATCATGGGAGGGGCCGGCGCCGCGGCCGTCGCGGACACCGTCCGGGAGGCGCTGGCGCTGGCGTAGGGCCCGGGGCTGACGCTGGCCACTGCCGTGTCAGAGGGCGGACTCCAGGATCCGGGTCTTCGGGGCACCCAGGAGGGCGGGCGCAGCGTCGGAGGAATTCCAGACGTTGGCGTGCAGCTTGGCAAGGAGCGCCTCCGCCTGGTCACGACGCTCAAAATCGAGTTCGACCACCACGGAGTGCGCGTCTTCCACCGGGCGGCTGATCCGGTGTGCCGTGACCCCCGACGCCGCACGGTTCACCGGATCGCGGTCGAACGCCGCCTTCCACACGCCAAAATCCGTGATTTCGTGTTCTATCTGCAAGGTGTACATCGCTACCTGTCCTTCCGGTTGCCGATCCCGGGATTATGGGGATGCTTCCAAGCTACGCGCGGCTGGGTTTGTGCGGTATCCCAAATCCGGCGGGACCAGGCCGGAAACAGGCAGGGAGCCTAGCCGCCGGCGAACGGCGGCAGCACGTCGACGACGTCGTCCGGGCGCAGCGTGGCTGCACGGTTCCGGACTGCCACTTCGTTGAGCAGGAAACTGCTCCGGGACAGCAGCCGCGCCAGCGGAGGGGTCCCCGCCGGAGGTTCCGGGCGCTCGACGGCGAGGATCGCGTCCAGCAACGAGTCGACGGTGGCGTCCGCGGGCAGCTCAAAGCGCTCCTCGTCGACGCCGGCGGCAGCGCGCGCGGCAGCGAAGTAACGTACGTTCACAGGTGGTTCAGCCTCCGATGGCGCTCATGCTGCGGTCCGGCTGGACGAAGTCCGGGGCGTCCAGTCCGACGTGGTCCATGCCGTGGGCCTTGGGCTTGATCCACATGGCATCCTGCCAGCGCTCGGCGAGTTGTTCATCGCTGGCGCCCTCGCGGAGCAGCCCCAGCAGGTCGACTTCCTCGCGGGAGAACAGGCAGCTCATGATCTTGCCCTCGGCCGTGATGCGGGTTCGGCGGCAATCGGAGCAGAACGGCTCGGTCACGGAGGCGATGATCCCCACGGTTCCGAGCACCGGACCGGTGGCCTCGGCCGTGCCGGGCACGCGGGCCCGGACCTCGAAGCGTTCCGCCGGGGCGCCGTCGCGGTCCCGCGGATCGGTGCTGAGCACGTAGTCGACGGAGAGCAGCTCACGGATTTCCGCGGCGGTGATCATGTTCCGGCGGGTCCAGCCATGGTCGGCGTCGAGCGGCATCTGCTCGATGAAGCGCAGTTCGTAGCCGCGGTCCAGCGCCCACGCCAGCAGGGCGGGGGACTCGACGTCGTTGATGCCGCGCATCAGCACGGCGTTGAGCTTTACGGGGCCCAGCCCGGCGGCCCAGGCGGCGTCGACGCCGGCCAGGACTTTGTTCAGGAAGGGGCGGCGGGTCAGCTGGGTGAACGTTTCCTCATGGAGTGAGTCCAGGGAAACGTTGATCCGGGACAGCCCGGCGGCCTTGAGCCCGGCGGCTTTCTTGTCCAGGCCGACGGCATTGGTGGTCATGGAGATCGGAAGGTCAGGGTGCGCGTGGCGGAGCGCCGAAATGATGTCCATCAGATCGGCCCGGACCAGCGGTTCGCCGCCGGTGAGCCGCAGTTCCCGCACGCCCAGCATGTCGACGCCGATCCGCACGATCCGGACAATTTCCTCCGCGGACATCACGGCCTGCTTGGACAGCCACTCCAGGCCCTCCGCGGGCATGCAGTAGGTGCAGCGCAGGTTGCATTTGTCCGTCAGCGAAAGCCGCATGTCGGTGGCGCGGCGGCCGTAGCGGTCCACGAGGCCTGCAGGCATCCCCGCCGGGCGTCCGGCCGGCTGCACGCCGGAAGTGCCCGCGCCGGAACCGTCCTCCGCGCGTGGCTGGGGCATACCAAGCTGAACACTCATAAAGTCAGGCTACGCCACCTCGGCGCCGGCATCACTCCTGTTGAGCAGCATATTGCGCCCAGTATTGCGTTCGGTCTTGCGTTTCGTATTGTGCATCGCCCGGCGGCCGGTACCGCCGGGCCGGCACGAACCTATGCTGGAGGGGTGAACACCTCCCAGCGAGCGACTGCCCTGGCGGCTGTGGCCGGAGTCGTGGCCGTCGGCACCGGGCTTGCCCTGGGCGAGCTCGCGGCCGGCCTCGTAAGCCCCTCGCTGTCCCCGGTGACCGCTGTCGGCGGCGCCGTGATCGACGTGGTCCCGCCGGGCGTCAAGGACTGGGCCATTTCGCTCTTCGGCACGGCGGACAAGACCGCCCTGCTCGGCGGAATGGGGCTCGTCATTGCCGCGCTTGCCGCCCTGGCCGGAGTCGTGGAGCTGCGGCGACGGTTCGCCGGGGTCGCCATCATCGCCGTCTTCGGTGTGGCGGGGCTCGCGGCCGTGCTGGGCCGGAGCGAACTCACACCGAACGCGGTTCCCGTCCCGCTGCTTGCCGCCGTGGTGGGCATGATCCTGCTGAGGTGGCTGATCCGGCGGCTGGAGGAGTGGCAAGCCGACGCAGCAGCAGCAGCAGGGGATCCGCGCGCCGACGCAGCAGCACCAGCCGATGCAGCCGCCGCCGAAGAGAGTGACCCCGCGGCCCGGCCCCCTTCCCGCCGCCGTTTCTTCCAGGTGCTCGGCGGAACGGCCGCCGTGGCCGTGCTCGCCGGGGTGCTCGCCGCGACGTTCCGGGGGGCTGCCGCCGTCGTGAGTGAACTGCGCAGCAAACTGGCGCTGCCCGCACCGGTGTCACCGGCCCCGCCGGTCCCGGCCGGGGCCGAGGTCCGGCTGGACGGGGTGGGCCCGCTGGTGACCCCCAACAAGGAGTTCTACCGGATCGACACGGCGCTGCGCGTCCCGGTGCTGG
Source organism: Arthrobacter sp. NicSoilB4 (assembly GCF_019977335.1). NCBI lineage: Bacteria > Bacillati > Actinomycetota > Actinomycetes > Micrococcales > Micrococcaceae > Arthrobacter > Arthrobacter sp. NicSoilB4. The sequence continues at coordinate 1,364,962 of NZ_AP024653.1, forward strand.
ACCCGGGCCAGTGGACCCTGAAGGTCACCGGGCTTGTGGAGCGGGAGGTGTCGCTGGACTTCGCCACGCTGCTGGCCAAACCCCTGGTCGAACGGCATGTCACCATCGCTTGCGTCTCCAATGAGGTGGGCGGGGACCTGATCGGCAACGCCCTGTGGCTGGGCTGGCCGGTCCGGGACCTGCTGGCCCTCGCCGGCCCGAAGGACGGCGCGGACATGGTCCTGTCCCGCAGCTCGGACGGCTGGACCGCCGGAACGCCGCTGGAGGTCCTGACGGACAACCGGGACGCGCTGCTGGCCGTCGGGATGAACGGCGAGCCGCTGCCGCTGGAGCACGGCTTCCCGGCCCGGCTCATCGTCCCCGGTCTCTACGGCTACGTTTCGGCCACCAAGTGGGTCACCGAGCTCAAGGTGACGCGCTTCGCGGACGACGTCGGATACTGGACGCCCCGCGGGTGGAGCGAGCGGGGACCCATCAAGACCTCCTCCCGGATCGACGTGCCCCGGGACGGCCGCTCTGTGACCGCGGGAACCGTCGCCTTCGGCGGCGTCGCCTGGGCCCAGCACACCGGGGTCGGCCGGGTGGAGCTCAGGGTCAACCGCGGCGCGTGGCAGTTGGCGGAGCTGGCCCCCGGGATCTCCAAGGACACCTGGTACCAGTGGAAGCTGGCGCTGCCGCTCACCCCCGGCCAGTACGAAGTCCAGGTCCGCGCCACGGACCTCAACGGCGCCGCGCAAGTGGAGGACCGCGCGCCCGTTGCGCCCAGCGGGGCCACCGGCTTCCACACGGTTAGAGTGTACGTGAAGTCCTAACGGGCCGGGCCACCATGCCAGGCCGGGGAGCCGGGCCAGGGAGCCGGACCGGTGAACCCAGTCACAGGCTCAAGACGAGGGGTCACCAACGCATGCACCGCACCCAGGCACGGCACGTCACCGTGGAGGCGCACCGCGACTCGGTCCGCCAACTCCTGTCCCCGCTCCGCACCCCGGACCGGATTGAACGGCTCCCGCTCCTCGCGGCGCTGGGCCGGGGACTCGCGGTGGACATCGTGGCTCCGCTGGACCTGCCGCCCTTCGCGAATTCGCAGATGGACGGCTTCGCCATCCGCAGTGCCGACGTGCCCGACGGCGGCGCCGAGCTGCGCGTTGTCGCTCCCGTTCCGGCCGGTGGCGCGCCGCCCGGACTAGCCGCCGGGACCGCCGCCCCGATCATGACCGGCGCCATGATGCCGCCCGGGGCGGACGCCGTCGTCCCGATCGAACAGGCCGTTCCCGCGTCCTTCCCAGCCCCCGGCGTCCCCGCCACGGTCCGGCTGCCCGCCGTCCCGGCAAGGAATTTCGTGCGCGATGCCGGCAGCGACATCCGAACCGGCGAGCCGGCCCTCGTCGCCGGAACGTTCCTCGGGCCCGGACAGCTGGGACTCCTGGCCGCCCTGGGATTCACCGATGTGCCCGTCTACCGTGCGTTGCGGATCCTGCTGGTCACCACCGGGGACGAGGTTGTGGAACCGGGCAGCCCGCTGGGCCCGGGCAAGATCTATGACTCCAACGCCACCCTGCTTGAATCCTCCATGCGCCAGGCCGGCCTCGACGTCACCCGGACCGGGATCTCCACGGACCGTCCCGAGGAACTCGCCGCGCTGTTGCGCCGGCATGTGGAGGACGTGGACCTGATCGTCACCACCGGCGGCGTCAGCCAAGGCGCGTACGAGGTGGTCCGGCAGGCCATGGAGGGCCACGACGTCACCTTCTTCGGGGTCGCGATGCAACCCGGCGGGCCGCAGGGCATCGGAACCTTCGACGGCGTCCCGGTCCTCGGCTTCCCGGGGAACCCCGTGAGTTGCCTCGTCTCCTTCGAAATGTTCCTCCGGCCCGCGCTCGGAGACCTCTTCGGCTCGCCCGCAGCGCGTCCCGTAGTCAGGGCACGGCTGGCCGAAGCCCTGACGTCCCCGGCCGGCAAGCACCAGGTGCGGCGCGGCACGGTCCTCCCGGACGGCACCGTCCGGCTGGAAGGCGGCGCCGGCTCGCACCTGGTCAGTGCCCTGGCGCACTCCAACGCACTGATCCAGGTGCCGGAAGGAATTGCCGCCCTCGCCGAGGGCGCCGAGGTGGAAGTATGGATGCTGTGAACGAAGAGAACGAAGAGAACCCCGTAACGGGAAACCCAGGCCTGACCCACCTCCGGCAGGACGGCACGGCCCAGATGGTGGACGTGTCCAATAAAGCGGAGAGCACCCGCGAGGCCACCGCCACCGCCACCGTCCGCAGCACCGCCGAGGTCCTGGCCCTCCTCGGCGCCGGAGAGCTGCCGAAGGGCGACGCCCTCGCCGTCGCCCGCGTGGCCGGGATCATGGCCGCCAAAAAGACCGCGGACCTGATCCCGCTGTGCCACCCGCTGCAGATCGCCAAGGTCACCGTCGACTTCGAACTCGACACCGACTCGGTCACCGTCTTCGCCACCGTCAAGACCCGCGGCATCACCGGCGTCGAGATGGAAGCGCTGACCGCGGCCTCGGTGGCCGCCCTCAGCGTGTACGACATGATCAAGGCCGTGGACAAACACGCGGTACTGACCGACATCAAAGTGCTGGCCAAAAGCGGCGGCAAGAGCGGGGACTGGACAATATGAGCATGCCCGAACCACACCGGCACGGTGAAGCCACCGGCCGGAAGGCCGGCGTCGTGATCGCCTCCACCCGGGCTGCCGCCGGAATCTATGAGGACCTCACCGGCCCCGTCATCATCGACTGGCTCACCGAGCACGGCTTCGAGACCTACCCGGCCATGGTGGTCCCGGACGGCGACGCCGTGGGCGCAGCCCTGCGCGCGCTGCTGACCCAGGCGCCGGCCGTCATCATCACCAGCGGCGGCACCGGCCTCAGCCCCACCGACGCCACTCCGGAGCAGACCCTGCCCCTGCTGGACCGCGAGATCCCCGGCATCATGGAAGGCATCCGCGGCGCGGGGACCGCCAAGACCCCGCTGGCGATGCTCAGCCGCGGCCACGCCGGCGCGGCCGGCCAGACGTTCATCGTCAACCTCCCCGGCTCCCCGAAGGGCGTCATGGACGGCCTCAGCGTGCTGGACCCCATCCTCGGACACCTCTGCGACCAGCTGGAAGGCAGCCATGGCCACTGAACCAGCATTCGAAGCAGCCTTTGAGGTGGTCCACGCGGTGTTGAGCGCCGAGCCCATTTCCGTCGACCAGGCCATCGCCGCCGTCGAATCGGACACCGCGGGCGCGGTGGTCAGCTTCAGCGGCGTGGTCCGTAACCACGACGGCGGCAAACCCGTCCAGCGGCTCAGCTACAGCGCGCACCCGACCGCGCACCAGGTGATGGCCGACGTCGTCGCGCGCCTGGTCGCCGAACAGGCGGCCGGGGGAGAGCCCGCCGCGGGAGAGCCTGCCGGGATAGGCGCAGAATCCGGCGCTGAGGCCGGCAGCGTCACAGCCCAGCCGGTGCGGATCTGGGTGGCGCACCGGATCGGGATGCTGGAAATCGGCGACCCGGCACTGGTCTGCGCCGTCTCCGCCGCACACCGGGGCCAGGCCTTCGATGTCTGTTCGGAACTGGTGGACCGGATCAAGGCCCAGGTCCCGATCTGGAAGGAACAGTTCTTCACCGACGGCACGGTCGAGTGGGTGGGGGCGGGGGCTTAGGCCCGCCCCTTACACACCGGATGCGTGCGCCGCGGCGGGCCTGTAACGCGAGGTTCCCGGTTAAAGGCGGCACCCGCCCCGGCGGTAGGGTTGATGGCATGACCGAACAACTCGCAGTTGCCGTGCTGGGCGCGAACGGGCGCATGGGCGCCGAGGCGGTGCAGGCCGTCGAGGCCGCCGCGGACCTCAAGCTCGTCGCCGCACTCGGCCGGAACGATTCCCTGGACACCCTCGTCGACGCCGGAGCCCGGATCGTGGTGGACCTGACGGTCCCCGAGAGCACCGAGGCGAACGTCCGCTTCGCCGTCGAACACGGCATGCACGCCGTGGTGGGCACCACAGGCTGGGACGCGGAGAGACTTGGCCGGCTCGAGGAGCTCCTCGCCGCCCAGCCCGGCGTGGGAGTCCTGATCGCGCCGAACTTTGCCCTCGGATCGGTCCTTGCCTCCGCGTTCGCGGCCAAGGCCGCGCGCTACTTCGAATCGGTCGAAATCATCGAACTCCACCACCCGGACAAGGTGGACGCCCCGTCCGGCACTGCCGTGCGGACCGCGCAGCTGATCTCCGCCGGGCGCGCCGCTGCCGGCCTTCCCGCCAGCCCCGACGCCACCACGAGCGGGCTCCCCGGGGCACGCGGCTGCGACGTCGACGGCGTCCGGGTCCACAGTGTCCGGCTCCGCGGCCTGGTGGCGCACCAGGAAGTCCTCCTGGGCGGGCCAGGGGAGCAGCTGACCTTCCGGCACGACTCCTTCGACCGCGCCTCGTTTATGCCCGGCGTGCTGCTCGGCGTGCGCAATGTTGCGGCCAACCCGGGCCTCACCGTCGGCCTCGACGGCTACCTGGACCTGGGGCTCTGAGCGCCGTGGCCAACGTCCTGACCGCATTCAAGGCCAACCGCACCAAGATCTGGGTCGGGGCCGTGACCCTCCTGCTGGTCTTCTACCTCGTGGTGGCCTTCCAGCGCGCCGTGCTGCTGATGACGGACCCCAACCCGGTGGCCAAGGCCATCGGCGTGGCGTATCTGCTCCTGCCTGTGATCGGGGCGTGGGCCCTGGTCCGCGAGCTGCTCTTCGGCGCCCGGACCGAACGCCTCGCGAAAATCCTCGAGGCCGAGGGCGGGCTGCCGGAAGACAACCTGCCGCGCACCCCCGCGGGGCGGATCATCCGTGAGGCCGCGGACCGCGAATTCGAAAAGTACCGTGCCGAGACGGAAGCCGCGCCGGACGACTGGCGCTCCTGGTTCCGGCTCAGCTGCGCCTATGACGCCGCGGGCGACCGGAAGCGGGCGCGCGCCTCGATGCGCGACGCCGTCCGGCTGTACCGCACGGGTTCCCGCCAGGCCTGAGCCGGTCCCGGGAAAGGCTTTGCCGGCCGACAGTTACCGGACTCGGGCCGGCTGGTACCGGCCGAGCTGGTTGGCGGCATGCGCCACCCACTCCAGCGGCCCGCGCCACTTCAGGGCCGCGAAGATTCCGCCAAGGGCCAGGATCGCCACCGCCTGCACCCAATAGACGCCATCGACTGTCCACCCGGACGGCAACGGATTGCCGTACAGCGAGGCCATCACGCACAGGTGGGCCGTGTAGAAGCTCAGGGTCATGGCACCGGCACCGCGCAGCGGGAGCAACACGTCCAGAGCCGACCCCTGGACCAGCCGGCCCAGGAGCAGGAAGAGGCCAACGACGGCGGCCGCCACTCCCGAGGTGTGCAGCAGATCCAGCGTGGTGCCCGAATGTGGGGCGCTGGAGGCGAGCCACCAGGCGGAACCGGTCTGGTCCACGCCGGCCAGGTTGACCTGCAGGAGGCTCTCCAGCGGATACGAGGGATTCAGCAGGGAAGCCTGCAGCGCCGCCCGGCCGCCCCAGTCCTCCATCAACACCACGCTGAACCACTTGGCCAGGACCGCCACCGCGGATCCCACCGCCAGCAGCAGGACCGGGACCGCGGCCGAGGTAAGGGACAGCCGCCCGATCGCAAGGCCGATCAGCAGGTACGTAATCCACTGGAAGACCGGATAGTAGCCTGTCAGGAAAATGTCCCCGAGCAGCACGGACGGCGTGGACAGGTCCTCCCACATGGGGTTGTGGCCCAGCTGCAGGGGAGGTTCGGCGGTGAGGAGCCACGGCCGCAGCAGGAACGCCACGGCCGGGCTGACCAGCACCCAGCCGGCAGCCAGGACCAGCAAGTGTTTGACGTCCAGGCCCAGGAACGGCAGCACACAAAGAAACAACACGGCGTAGTGGACGAGGATGATGGCGATGTTCACTTCGAGCCCGCCGAGGGAGAGCCCGACGGCGCCGATCACCAGGGCCCGGAGGGCGACTCCCCGGCGGGCCGCCCACAGCTGGGGACCGGAAAGCGGCTGTTCTTTGCCGGTTGAAAGGGCCAGCCCGACTCCTGCGAGGACGGCAAACAGGGCGGAGGCGCGGCCGGAAAACACCAGCCCCACCCAGGTGGGTGTGAGCTGGGCGTCGGACTCGAAAGTCGGGAAGACATGTGTGGCCATCATCCCCAGGAGCGCCAGTCCGCGGGCGGCGTCGATGCCTGACAGCCGCGCACCCGGGATCTTGCCTCCAGCGGACCGGGAAGTGGAGGCAGTTCCGCGCGACGTCATCTTTCGATCGTCTCACGGGCGGCGACGGTGAACTTCGGCCGGGGGTGGATCGGAGGATGTTCACAGGAGCTGCACAGCTCTTGTATTCGAATATATGTTCGAATAGTATGTCGTCATGAAGAACCGACCAGAACCCGCCCAGCCTTTGGCGGCACAGCCTTTGGGGGCACAGCCTTTGGAGATAGAGCCGTTGGGTGCAGAGCCTTTGGAGATGCAGCCGTTGGGTGCACAGCCATTGGGTGCACGGCCTACTGGCGCACTGCCGCCGGACGCGACGCGAGGTGTGCTGAAGGCGATGAGTCCCGGTGTCGTGGACTTCCTCTTCCGGCAACTAGTCACCGGCGGGCCATCGGAGGATGTCCAGTGGCACAAAGAGGGGACCATCCTGTCGGCGCAGGCGCCCGGCGCCGAACTTGCCCGCCGGCTTGCCGAGACCGAGCTCGCCGCGCTCACACCCAGCGAACTCTTCGACTACGTTCGGGCCGCCCAGCGGCTCGCCGCGTGGGCCGAGGGCCTGCGCGAGGACGCCGTCAGCCGCTACTGCGCCACACCCCCGGGCGGGACTGCCCCGGCCGGGTAGGCGCCGCCTAGGATGGCACTGTGACCACCGCGTTGACGCTTTCCGCCATCCAGTACACAGCCCTCGACGGCGGCGTCGCCGCCAACGTCCCGGAGCACATCCGCCTCATCGAAGACGCGGCCGACCACGGCGCCCGGCTGGTGGTCTTCCCCGAGCTCTCCCTGACCGGCTATGACCTGGACGGGCTGGCGGACCCGGAGCGGTGGGTGACCGCTGCGGACCCGAGACTGGACAGCCTGCGCGAAATCTGCCGGCGGACCGGGATCACCGCGGTTGTCGGCGCCCCATTCCGGGAATCGGACGGCACGCCCCGGCTGGCCTCCCTCGCCCTGCAGCCCGGCGGCGGACTGGACGCCGGCTTCAAGGTCTGGCTCCACGGCCCGGAGCGGCAGTCCTTCACGCCCGGGGACCGCACGGCTGTCCTGGACCTCGACGGCTGGAGGATTGCCCTGGCCATCTGCCTCGACACGGCCCGTCCGGTTCATGCCGGCGAGGCCGCGGAGGCAGGCGCCGACATCTATGCCGTCTCGGCCCTCTATGCCGCAGGCGAGGCCCACCGACTGGCCCTGCACCTCGGCGCGCGCGCCATGGACCACCGGATGTTCAGCGTGCTGGCCAACCTCGGCGGCACCACCGAATTCGGCCCCTCGGCCGGCGGGAGCGGTTTCTGGGGGCCGGACGGGCTCGTCATCCGGCAGGCCGCCGGGACCGGGACCGAGGTGGTGACCGCCACCCTGCAGCACGGCGTCCTGGACCGCTACGACCACGAACGCGAAGCCGGCAGGCGCCAGGTCCCGGCGCCCGGCACGGACAACGGGTGAGGCATCCGGTCCGGATTTGATCTTCATCACGTCGCCGTCATTGTCCGATCACGCCGGGGACAGGGTAACGTTTTTCATATGGCTGACTCTCTCACTCGCTCTTCCACGTTCGGATCCCTCGTAACCGCCATGGTCACGCCTTTCACTTCCGACGGTGAGGTCGATTACCAGCAGAACGCAGAGCTGGCCAACAAGCTGGTCGATGACGGCCACGACGCCCTCGTCATCTCCGGTACCACCGGCGAGACCTCCACGCTGGAGGACGACGAAAAGGAAAAGCTGTTCCGCGTCATCGTGGAAGCCGTGGGAGACCGCGCCAAGGTGATCGCCGGAACCGGAACCAACCACACCTCGCACTCGATCGAGATGGCCAAGCGCGCAGCCAAAGCCGGCGCCCACGGCCAGCTGATTGTCACCCCGTACTACAACAAGCCAAGCCAGGCCGGCATCCAAGCCCACATCGAAGCCGTCGCCGACGCCGCCGACCTTCCCGTGATGGTCTATGACATCCCCGGCCGCGCCTGCGTGCCGATCCTGCCGGAGACCATGATCAGGCTCGCTGACCACCGCAACATCGTTGCGCTCAAGGACGCCAAGGCCGACTTCGCCGCCACCACCCGCGTCCTCGCCAACACGGACCTCGATGTCTATTCAGGCGACGACGGCCTGACCCTGCCGTGGATGGCAGCCGGGGCCGCCGGACTCGTCAGCGTCTCCGCGCACGTCGCGACGCGGCAGTTCCGCGCCATGATCGATGCCGCACTTGCGGGCGACTTCGCCACCGCCCGCACCATACATTTCGAACTGGACCCCGTGGTCCGTGCAGTGATGACCCATATCCAGGGTGCTGTTGCTGCGAAGCAAGTTCTTAAGTGGCAGGGAGTCCTGCCCAACTCGGTTGTCCGATTGCCCCTCGTGGAGCCGGACGAAGCTGAGATCGAAACCATCCGCGAGGACTTGGCGGAAGCCGGTATGGTCTTTTCCTGATCAGGGGCTTCATCCTGATGAGCAAAGACCAGGCCGGTACCCGCCTGGAAAGTAGTGCATTATGACCCAAACTGCCCTTCCCGGCCTTGTCACGCCGCCGAAACTCCTCAAGGACACCCTGCGGATCGTTCCGCTCGGCGGACTCGGGGAGATCGGCCGCAACATGACCGTCTTCGAGATCGACGGCAAGCTGCTCATCGTCGACTGCGGCGTCCTCTTCCCGGAGGAAACCCAGCCCGGTGTCGACCTGATCCTGCCCGACTTCTCCTACATCGAGAACCGCCTCGATGACATCGTCGCCGTCGTCCTGACCCACGGCCACGAGGACCACATCGGCGCCGTCCCGTACCTGCTGCGCTTGCGCGCAGACATTCCCCTGGTGGGTTCCCGGCTGACGCTGGCCCTCATCGAGGCGAAGCTGCAGGAACACCGGATCAAGCCGATCATCCAGACGGTCACCGAGGGCCAGGTCCAGAAGTTCGGCCCGTTCGAATGCGAATTCGTGGCCGTCAACCACTCGATCCCCGACGCCCTCGCCGTGTTCCTCCGCACCTCCGGCGGCACCGTGCTGCACACCGGCGACTTCAAGATGGACCAGCTGCCCCTCGACGGCCGCATCACGGACCTCCGCCACTTCGCCAAGCTCGGCGAAGAAGGCGTGGACCTGTTCATGTCCGACTCCACGAACGCGGACGTGCCGGGCTTCACCACCGCCGAGAAGGAAATCGGACCCGTCCTGGACCGGCTGTTCGGCCAGGCCTCCAAGCGCCTGATCGTCGCGTCCTTCTCCTCGCACATGCACCGCGTCCAGCAGGTGCTCGACGCCGCCGCCAACCACAACCGCAAGGTGGCCTTCGTCGGCCGCTCGATGGTCCGCAACATGACCATCGCGGAGAAGCTCGGCTACCTCGACGTGCCCCCGGGCATCCTGGTCGACATCAAGAACATCGACAACCTGCCGGACAACCGCGTGGTGCTGATGTCCACCGGTTCCCAGGGCGAGCCGATGGCAGCCCTGTCCCGCATGGCCAACGGTGACCACCGCGTCGTCGTCGGCCAGGGCGACACGGTCATCCTCGCCTCCAGCCTGATCCCGGGGAACGAGAACGCCGTCTTCCGCATCATCAACGGCCTGCTCAAGCTCGGCGCCGACGTCATCCACAAGGGCAACGCCAAGGTGCACGTCTCCGGCCACGCCGCCGCTGGCGAGCTGCTGTACTGCTACAACATCCTTGAGCCGCTCAACGCGATGCCGGTGCACGGCGAAACCCGCCACCTGATCGCCAACGGCAAGATCGCCCTGGACTCCGGCGTCCCCGAAGAGAGCATCCTCCTCGCGGACAACGGCACCGTCGTCGACCTCCGCGACCACCAGGCCGACATCGTCGGACAGGTCGAAGTCGGCTTCGTCTATGTCGACGGCTCCAGCGTCGGCGAAGTCACGGAAGCTGACCTCAAGGACCGCCAGACGCTCGGCGATGAGGGCTTCATCTCCATCATCACCGTGATCCACCGCGCCACCGGCAAGGTCGTCTCGGGCCCCGAGATCCACGCCCGCGGCGTGGCCGAGGACGATTCCGTCTTCGACGAGATCATCCCCAAGATCAACGCCGCCCTCGAAGAAGCCGTGCTCAACCGCTCGGACCACACCACGCACCAGCTGCAGCAGGTTGTCCGCCGCGTCGTGGGCACCTGGGTAAACCGCAAGCTCCGCCGCAAGCCGCTGATCATCCCCGTGGTCCTGGAGGCGTAAGCACGCACGAACAGCACCACGACGGCCTTCCCGGCCTGCCGCAGGCTCCCGCTTGCGACGGACCGGGAGGGCCGTTTTTGTGTGTCCGGGCGGCAACATGATCCCTGCGGAAGCCCGGAAATCCGCGGTTTTCAAGCCCGTGTCGGGTACCGTTGCGGGTATGGCGACACGTACTTCCTCCGCGCCAAGAGGAAACTCCAGCGGTAAATCAGGCAGCTCTTCGACCCGGGGCTCCGGCCCGGCTGCGTCCAAAACCAGCAGGACCGGCCGAACGACCGGCGCTGCGCGTACCCGCCAGATGGCCGCCGTCGAACCCAGGCAGCCCTGGCTGGTCCGTATTGTGGCCGGTGCCTGGCTTGGCGTTGCCCACGTGGTCGGGGCGGGAATCCGCCGGATCGGCTATGACGTCAGCGATCTCGCGCCGGAGGACCGCCGCGACGGCGCAGCCCTGTTCAACCTCGCTCTCGGGGTCTTCGTTGCCACCTTCGCCTGGTGGGGTTTCCAGGGCTGGTTCCCCGACACTGTCTACGGGATCGTCAACGGGACCTTCGGCTGGATGGCGCTGCTCCTGCCGCTGATGCTCTTTGTCTGCGCCTTCCGATTGTTCCGCCAGCCCGTTGACGGCCGTGGCAACAACCGGATCGGGATCGGCTTCCTGATCATGACCTTCGCCGGTTCCGGCCTTGCCCACGTGATCGGCGGGGAACCGACCGTCGCGGAAGGATTCGACGGACTGCGCCAGGCCGGGGGCATGCTTGGCTATCTTGCCGCCGCCCCGCTGGCCGCCATCCACTCCGCTGTCCCGCTGGCCGTCTACGGCCTGCTCGCCTTTACCTCCCTGCTGATCGTCACCGCCACGCCGTTCGGCGCGATCCCCTCCCGGCTGCGCGGCGCCTACGAACACCTCATGGGCATCGACCTGCAGGACTACGCCAACGACGGCGACGACCACGACCGCAGCTACCTCTACGAAAACGATGCCCCGGCTCCGGCGAAGAAGAAGCGCCGCCGCCTCTTCGGCAAGGACCCCGAGGACGACGCCGGGCTCGAGGGCTACGTCGGTGACGAGGCATTTGAACGGGCGCTCATTGCCGACGAGGAAGCCGAGGCCGCGAAGTTCGCAGACGGCGCCAAATCAGCCGCCAAGTCCGGCGCCAAGTCCGTCGCACCCGGCGTGCGCCGTCCCACCCAGGCCGAGATCGCCGTCGAAAAGATCAAGGCCGCCCAGGGGCTTGGCGCTGCCGCGGGGGACAACGCTACGGAGGCGATCCCGCTGGTCACCCCGGGGATGGTCGCTGCCGGCTCACTGAACCCGGGCGCCCCCGCCCCCGGCGCAGCCGCCGTCGCAGCCGCCGCGAAAGTCCCCTCCAACCCGGTGGCCCCCGCGCCGCTGCCCACGCCGATCCCGCAGCGCACCGAGCAGCTCTCGCTCGCCGGCGACGTGACGTACACGCTGCCGGCCTCGGACGTCCTGACCCCGGGCTCCATCCCGAAAGAACGCACCGAGGCCAACGACGCGATCGTCGCGTCGCTGACCGAAACCCTCAACCAGTTCAACGTGGAAGCGCAGGTCACCGGCTTCAGCCGCGGCCCCACCGTCACCCGGTACGAGATCGAACTGTCCCCGGGCACCAAGGTGGAACGCGTCACCGCGCTGTCCAAGAACATCTCGTACGCCGTCGCCAGCTCGGACGTGCGCATCCTGAGCCCCATCCCGGGCAAGTCCGCCATCGGCATCGAGATCCCCAACACGGACCGCGAGACGGTGTCCCTGGGAGACGTGCTCCGCAGCCAGAACGCCCGCCGCACCGACCACCCGATGGTCATGGGCGTCGGCAAGGACGTCGAGGGCGGCTACGTCGTCGCCAACCTCGCGAAAATGCCGCACCTCCTCGTCGCCGGAGCCACCGGCGCGGGCAAGTCCTCGTTTGTGAACTCAATGATCACCTCCATCCTGATGCGCGCCACCCCGGACGAGGTCCGCATGGTCATGGTGGATCCCAAGCGCGTGGAACTCACCGCCTACGAGGGCGTCCCGCACCTCATCACTCCGATCATCACCAACCCCAAGAAGGCTGCCGAGGCGCTGCAGTGGGTGGTCCGCGAGATGGACGCCCGCTACGACGACCTCGCCAACTACGGCTTCAAGCACATCGACGACTTCAACAAGGCCGTCCGCGCCGGGAAGGTCCATCCGCCCGAGGGTTCCAAGCGGGTCATCCGGCCGTACCCCTACCTGCTGGTGATCGTGGACGAACTCGCCGACCTTATGATGGTGGCCCCCCGCGACGTCGAAGACTCGATCGTCCGCATCACCCAGCTGGCCCGTGCCGCCGGCATCCACCTCGTGCTCGCCACCCAGCGGCCCTCCGTCGACGTCGTCACCGGCCTGATCAAGGCCAATGTGCCCTCCCGGATGGCATTCGCGACGTCCTCGGTCACCGACTCCCGCGTGGTCCTGGACCAGCCCGGTGCCGAGAAACTGATCGGCCAGGGCGACGCGCTGTTCCTGCCGATGGGCGCCTCCAAGGCCATGCGCGTCCAGGGCGCCTGGGTCACCGAATCCGAAATCCACAAGGTGGTCGAACACGTCAAGGGCCAGCTCAAGGCCGTGTACCGCGACGACGTCGCCCCCGAAGCGCAGAAGAAGCAGATCGACGACGACATCGGGGACGATCTCGAGGTGCTGCTGCAGGCCACCGAGCTGGTGGTCACCACCCAGTTCGGCTCCACGTCCATGCTGCAGCGCAAGCTGCGCGTCGGCTTCGCGAAGGCCGGCCGCCTCATGGACCTGCTCGAGTCCAGGGGAGTGGTGGGCCCCTCGGAAGGCTCGAAGGCCCGCGACGTCCTCGTGAAGCCGGACGACCTCGCGGCGGTCCTCGCCGCGATGAAGGGCATGGACGCGCCCGCTACCGCCGATTCGCAGACCGCGGCGCTGAGCGACAACGCCAACGCGAACATCGCCCAGGGCGGCTACGCGGAGGACCTCGTCGCGGCGGATCTGGACAACCGCACCCAAGCGATCGAGTATCACGACGGCGCAGACGGCGGCTCCGGGGATGACGAGGACGGCTCCGAGGACGCCTGGTCGCTCACCGGACGGTAGCAGGCGAAGACGGTAGCCTAGGAAGGTGAATAGCACAGAAGCAAACAGTGCCGGACCCGCCCCGCGGATCTGGAACCTGCCCAACATCCTGACGATGCTGCGGATTGTGATGGTGCCGTTCTTTGTCTGGTTCCTCCTGCTCGACGCACCCGGGCTGGTCGCCCAGAACGGCATCTGGCGCTGGATTGCCGCGGCGACGTTCGCCGTCGCCATCTACACGGACAAGCTCGACGGCGACATCGCCCGCAGCCGCGGCCTCATCACGGATTTCGGCAAGATCGCCGACCCGATCGCCGACAAGCTGCTGATCGGCTCGGCCCTGGTGATGCTTTCGCTGCTGGGGGAGCTGCCGTGGTGGGTCACCATCCTGATCCTGGTCCGCGAATGGGGCGTCACTGCCCTGCGCTTCTTCGTCATCCGCTACGGCGTGATCCCGGCGTCCCGCGGCGGGAAACTCAAGACAGTCATCCAGACGGTGGCCATCTTCCTGTACATCCTCCCGCTGTCCTCGATCGCGCCGTGGCTCGGGTTCGTGGCCTTCGCCGTCATGATGGTGGCCCTCGCGATCACCGTCTGGACCGGCGTTGAATATGTCATCGAGGCCCTCAAACTGCGCGCCACCGGCATCCGGGCACAGCAACAGAAGATCCAGGAGGGCAAGCCATGACCAATCCCCACCGCACGATCAACCTGCATCACCTGGCCGAAGAGGCAGTCACCGGCGCGGTCGGCCGCGGCCTGACCGTCGCGACGGCAGAATCCCTGACCGCCGGCATGGTCACCGCGGTCCTGGCCGACACGCCCGGTGCGTCCGGGATGCTCCAGGGCGGCGTCGTGTCCTACCAGAACTCCGTCAAGGCCGACGTGCTGGGAGTGCCCCGGGACCTGCTGGACAGCGTCGGAGCCGTCGACGGGAAGGTCGCCGAGGCCATGGCCGAGGGGGCCCGCCGGATCTGCGGCGCCGACATCGGCGTCTCCACCACCGGCGTCGCCGGCCCCGAGCCACACGGCGGCAAGGACGTGGGCTCGGTGTACATCGGCGTCGCCACGGCCGGGGGCGCGACGTCGTTCGGTTACAGCTTCGAGGGAAACCGGCCGGAAATCCGCGGCCAGGCCTGCGCCGCGGCCCTGGAACGCCTGCTGGAAGCCTTGGCGGCCCAAGGCTACCGGGCGTAAAGTTGCCGGGAACAAAACTTGAATCCTAATAGTTGTTACATTGTGTCGCTTCCGAATAAGGGAGGCGCCTAGGATGAAAGCATCATCAGTGTCCGCTTTGACCGGCGGGCTCAACATAAAGAGGGAGCAAGGCGATACAGATGGTAAAGCAGCCCGTATCCGTTAACGGCGTTGTCCGCTGGAAGGATGTGGGCCTCGCCGATCAGGCTAAGAGCGAACAGAAGGAGCGCAAGATGGTTGTACTTCGTCACGAAATCGGTGATGTTCTGCGCGATGTCCGCCAACGCCAAGGCCGTACCCTCCGCGAAGTCTCGCACAGTGCCCGCGTTTCCCTGGGCTACCTGAGTGAAGTGGAACGCGGCCAGAAGGAAGCCTCCTCGGAGCTGCTCTCCTCGATCTGCTCGGCCCTCGATGTTCCGCTCTCCAGCATGCTCCGCGAAGTCAGCGACCGTGTCGCCGTCGCCGAGGGTGTTGCCGTTCCGGACACCGTCCCGCAGGAGTTTGCACAGCGCTACGGCCGTGACCTGGACCGTGAACTCAACACGGACCTCAACGAAGAGTTGGCCAAGGGCCTTCTTTCCGGGGCGCGCTAGCCCCGGCACCCACTACTCGACAAGAAACCCCGGCCGTGTGCCGGGGTTTCTTGCGTTTCTGGCCGGTGCGGGGTTCGCCGTTACTGCGGTTCGTCCCGGGGGAAACCGTCACGCTCATAGGTGGCGTTGAGCTTGGCGATGTAGCGGGCGAGGGTCTGCAGTTCCTCCGTCGGCCACTCACCCAGCCGCTCGCGGAACACTTCCCGCCGGGCGTCCTGCACCTCATGCATCTTCTCCTCGCCCATCGGTGTCAGGCGGATCATCTGGGCACGGCCGTCCAGGGGGTCGGCTTCCTTGGCCACCAGTCCGAGGCGTTCCAGGAAGGCGATCTGCCGGCTCACCGAGGGCTTCCCGACGCCGATGCTGGACGCCAGTTCAGTCAACCGGATGGCACCCTGGCGGCGGATCACGGACAGCAGGCCGTAAGCCGCGGGTTCCATGTCCGGGTGGACCTGGCGGGAGAGGTGATGGGAGATGGAGCGGGCGCGGCGCCAGAGCATGCTCAACTGGTGCTCGACGGCGGTCAGCGCCGCTTCGGTGGAATCGTCAGCGCCGCCGGGGATCCCAGGGCCTGCGGCGGGGTTGCTCATGGCACCCATTCTAGAGTCCTCCCGCGGCGTGAGAGACTCGAAGGGTGCGAATCAGTGACTTTTGGCGGCTTATGGACGACGAATTCGGGGCGGGGTACTCACGCGTCCTCGGCAACTCGCTGGTCCTGGCGGGAGTCGGCGGCCGGACCGCGGACCAGGCCCTCGGCGCCGGCGTCCCGCCCCGGCAGGTCTGGCTGGCAGTGTGCGAGGTCCAGGACGTCCCGCCCGAGCGGCGGCTGGGCCGCGACGTCAAACCGCGCTGACCGCCCGGCTTCGGCAGGCAGCTTCGGCGGGCGGCGTTCCAGCGCCGTGCCGGCAGCCCACGCCTGACACGCCGCACCGATTGTTCGAATATCTGTTCGGGTAGGACTATGCTTTTTTTAGAGCTTTTCCACATACGCGGGGCAGGCGGGCAACTCTGTCGGTGGGTGCCGGTAGCTTCAGTAATGACCGAAACACTGATCACGAACACTGATTACGAACACTGATCAACGAACACTGATCACAAACACGACACAGGGCCGGAACGGCCACTCCACAGCGAGAAAGTATTAGAGGTGTGAACCATGGCCGCAGCCCCGGATCGCCAGAAAGCGCTTGATGCAGCGCTGGCCCAGATTGACAAGCAGTTCGGCAAAGGTTCGGTCATGCGCCTTGGCGACGAAGTCCGCGCTCCCATCGAGGTCATTCCGACGGGTTCCATCGCACTGGATGTCGCGCTGGGAATTGGCGGCCTGCCGCGCGGCCGTGTCGTGGAAATCTACGGTCCGGAATCCTCCGGTAAGACCACGGTGGCGCTCCACGCGGTCGCCAACGCCCAGCGCCTCGGCGGCATCGCAGCCTTCATCGACGCCGAGCACGCCCTCGACCCGGAATATGCCGCCAAGCTTGGCGTCGACACCGATGCGCTCCTGGTTTCCCAGCCGGACACCGGCGAGCAGGCCCTGGAAATCATGGACATGCTCATTGGCTCGGGCTCCCTCGACGTCATCGTCATCGACTCCGTTGCAGCCCTCGTTCCCCGCGCGGAAATCGAAGGCGACATGGGCGACAGCCACGTGGGCCTGCAGGCCCGCCTGATGAGCCAGGCCCTCCGTAAGATCACCGGCCGCCTCAGCCAGACCAAGACGACTGCCATCTTCATCAACCAGTTGCGCGAAAAGATCGGTGTTTTCTTCGGTTCCCCGGAAACCACCACCGGTGGCAAGGCACTGAAGTTCTACGCCTCGATCCGCATCGACGTCCGCCGGATCCAGACCCTCAAGGAGGGCGCGGACTCGGTCGGCAACCGCACCAAGGCCAAGATCGTCAAGAACAAGATGGCCCCGCCCTTCAAGATCGCCGAGTTCGACATCATTTACGGCCAGGGCATTTCGCGTGAAGGCGGCATCATCGACATGGGTGTCGAGCACGGCCTGATCAAGAAGTCCGGTTCCTGGTTCACGTACGACGGTGACCAGCTGGGCCAGGGCATGGAGAACTCCCGCCGCTTCCTGCGCGACAACCCTGAGCTGGCTGCCGAGCTGGAGCGGCTCATCAAGGAAAAGCTGGGCGTCGGCGTGAAGGCCCCCGCCGAGACCGAAGCTTCACCGAAGCTGAAGGCCGTTGACGGCTTCTAACGGCCGGCGGCGCAAAGGGGCAGGATTCGCATCACGGAATCCTGCCCCCGGCTTTGCCGGCCGGGACCGGCCCGGGGACGGACCCCCGGGCGCGGATGCTCCTGAAGAACAGGACCGTGACGCGGATCCGGCAGCCGTCGCCCGTGCCATTGTCCTGCGGCAGTTGACAAACTCGCCCAAAAGCCGGCTGCAGCTCGCCCGCAAGCTGGCCGAGCGCAACGTCCCGGACGACGTCGCAGAGGCCGTCTTGGATCGCTTCGAAGAAGTGAAGCTCGTGGACGACGCGGACTTTGCCGACATGTGGGTTCGGTCCCGGGCCCAGAGCCGCAAACTCGCCAAGGGTGCGCTCCGCCGGGAACTCGCCGAGAAGGGCATCGACGAGGACACCGCGGCCGGTGCCCTGGAACAGCTCAGCGACGAGGACGAGGAATCGGCGGCCCGCGAACTGGTCCAGCGCAAGCTGCGGGGCGTCACTGCGTTTGAGGACCGCGCGGAGCGGGACAAGACCACGCGGCGGCTGGCGTCCATGCTTGCCCGCAAGGGGTACCAGCCCTCGCAGGCGTTCCGGATTGTCGGCGAGGTCCTCGATGACGCCGTGTCAGGTGCCGGCGCAGGGTCCGAACCGGACTTCTAGGGAAGCCCGGAAGCCTGCCGACCCGTTACCCTTAACAGGTGAGTTTGACCATTCCCTCCCCAGCAGCCGGCACCACTCCTTCCACGGACGCCTCGTCAACACCAGGCACCGAGTCAGTGCCCGGCGCGGCGCAGCCCCGTACCTACCAGGTGCGTACCTTCGGCTGCCAGATGAACGTGCACGACTCTGAGCGTATGTCCGGGATGCTGGAGGCTGCCGGCTACGTCCCCGCCGCCGGTGAACTGGCGGACGTCGTGGTCTTCAACACCTGCGCGGTACGCGAAAACGCCGACAACAAGCTCTACGGCAACCTGGGTATCCTGGCGCCGGTCAAGGCCGCCAACCCCGGAATGCAGATAGCCGTCGGAGGCTGCCTCGCGCAGAAGGACCGGGAAACCATCCTGAAGAAGGCACCCTGGGTGGACGCCGTCTTCGGCACCCACAACGTCGGCGCCCTGCCGGCCCTGCTGGAACGCGCCCGGCATAACAACGAAGCGCAGCTGGAAATCCTCGAGTCCCTCGACGTGTTTCCCTCCACGCTGCCCACAAAGCGGGATTCGGTCTATTCCGGCTGGGTGTCGATCTCCGTCGGCTGCAACAACACCTGCACGTTCTGCATCGTCCCTGCCCTGCGCGGCAAGGAAAAGGACCGGCGCCCCGGCGACATCCTGGCCGAGATCCAGGCACTCGTGGACGACGGCGCGATCGAAGTAACGCTACTGGGGCAGAACGTGAACTCCTACGGCGTCGAGTTCGGCGACCGGCAGGCATTCTCGAAGCTCCTGCGCGCCTGCGGAGACATCCCCGGCCTCGAACGCGTCCGGTTCACGAGCCCGCACCCTGCGGCCTTCACCGACGACGTCATCGACGCCATGGCGGAGACCCCAAACGTTATGCCGCAGCTGCACATGCCGCTGCAGTCCGGCTCGGACAAGGTTCTCAAGGACATGAAGCGGTCTTACCGCTCGACCAAGTTCCTCGGCATCCTGGACAAGGTCCGCGAGAAGATCCCGCACGCCGCCATTTCCACGGACATCATTGTCGGCTTCCCCGGCGAGACCGAGGAAGATTTCCAGGCCACGCTCGACGTCGTGGAGAAGTCCCGCTTCGCCACGGCCTTCACCTTCCAGTACTCCAAGCGGCCGGGCACACCCGCCGCGGAGCTCCCGGACCAGCTGCCCAAGGCCGTCGTGCAGGAGCGCTTCGAACGCCTCACGGCCCTGCAGGACCGGATCGCCGCCGAGGAGAATGCCCGCCAGCTTGGCCGGCGCGTGGAGGTCATGGTCACGGCGCAGTCCGGGCGCAAATCCGAGGAAACCCACCGGCTCTCGGGGCGGTCCCAGGACCAGCGCCTGGTGCACTTCTCCGTGCCGGCCGGCGCCGAGACGCCCCGCCCGGGTGACCTCGTCACCGTGACCATCACCGAAGCCGCGTCGTTCCACCTCGTCGCCGACCCGGCGACAGCGGACGACTACACCCTCCGCCGTTCCCGTGCGGGCGACGCCTGGGACAGGTCCCAAGCGGACTCCTGCGGCGCACCCGCACCGGGATCCGCTTCCGGCACCGCCGGGGTGTCCCTGGGCATGCCCACGCTTCCCGTCCGCGGCCGCTAGTCTGTGACTGCTCAGCAGGGCCCCACTGCCGGCGAGGCGCAGGCAGCAACACCTGACGGCGCAACACCTGACAGTCCTGTCCAAGACGGTGCTATACGGGCTGCGCCGGTCGTCGCCGTCGTCGGGCCGACCGGCTCAGGCAAATCCGATCTCGCCGTGTCGCTGGCACTGGAGCTCGGCGGCGAAGTCATCAACGCCGATTCGATGCAGTTCTACCGCGGCATGGACATCGGCACCGCCAAGATCACCGCGGCCGAACGCAGGGGAGTGCCGCACCATCTCCTGGACATCCTGGATGTGACCGAAGAAGCCAGCGTCTCGGACTTCCAGCAGCAGGCGCGTGAGCTCATTGCCGGCATCCACGCCCGCGGCAAACGCGCCATCCTGGCCGGCGGCTCCGGGCTGTATGTCCGTGCCGCCCTGGACGTGCTGGAATTCCCGGGCACGGACCCGGCCATCCGGCGCCGGCTCGAAGCGGAACTGGAAACCGCCGGACCGGCGCCGCTGCGGGCGCGGCTGGAGGCTGTGGATCCGGTCTCGGCCGGCCGGCTCGGGGACGCACGCCGGATCATCCGCGCGCTTGAGGTGTTCGAACTTACCGGGCGGCCCTTCAGCTCCTTTATGCCCACCCGCGAGTACTTCCAGCCCGCCGTCCAAATCGGGCTCGAGGTGGACCGGGAACAGCTCCGGGAACGGCTCGCCCGCAGGGTCCATGCCATGGTGGACAGCGGGCTCCTGGACGAAGTTCGGAAGCTCGACGCCGCCGGGCTCAGGCTCGGCCGGACCGCGCCCCGGGCCCTCGGCTACGCGCAGTTCCTCAAGGTCCTCGACGGCGAATCTGACCCGGCGCAGGCCGCGGAGGAAACCATCGTCGCGACCCGGCAGTTCGCCCGCCGCCAGCTCACCTGGTTCCGCGCCGATCCCCGCATCCACTGGCTCGACTGGCAGGACCCGGAACTCGTGGCCAAGGCCGCCGCTCTGTGCATCCCCGGCTGAAGTTTCGTCCCAGCGGGTGGATTGGCTGGGCGGATACCCAGCGTGGATACCCAGGGTGGGTTGTCGGGGGATACCCGGGGTGGATGACCGGCGGCCCGGACCGGAACGGTAACCTTGGAGCATGGACGAACCCTTGGCCACGGCCGCCGACCGCAATTCCACCGCCGACCCGGCAGCCCTGAGCGGACTCACGTTTTCAAAGGGCCACGGGACTGGCAACGACTTTGTGCTCCTGGCCGATCCCAACGGCACGCTGGCGGTCACGCCGGAGCAGGTGGCGGCACTCTGCGACCGGCACCGCGGAATCGGCGGCGACGGACTGATCCGCGCCGTCCCGTCCCGGCTGCTCGCCGAGGGCCAGGAGCTGCTGACGCAGCACCCGGACGCCGAATGGTTCATGGACTACCGCAACGGCGACGGCTCACTCTCCGAGATGTGCGGCAACGGCGTCCGCGTCTTTGTGCACTTCCTGATTGCCGAAGGCCTCGTGGAACTGCCCGCCGGCGAATCACTGACCATCGGAACCCGGGGCGGCGCCAAGACAATCGTCCGCACCGCAGCCGGCTACGCCGTCGACATGGGCCCGTGGGAATTTATCTTCCCGGGCGAGGCCACCGCCCGGGCCATGGATTCGCTGGTCAGCGCGGCGGGGCTGGAGGTCGCACGGCCGGCCTTGTCCATCAGTATGGGCAACCCGCATACCGTCGTGGCGCTGGCCGAACTGGCCGAGCTGCAGGCCACCCAGCTGTTCACGGCACCACACGTGGACCCGGCTCCGCCGCACGGCACCAATGTTGAGTTCGTTGTGCCGTCCGAGCCGATGGTCCATGAAGGCGTAGGGACCATCACCATGCGCGTGCATGAGCGCGGAGTCGGAGAAACGCAGTCCTGCGGCACGGGTGCCTGCGCAGCCGCCGTCGCGATCCGCCACTGGGCCGGCCAGGGTGCCCCGGATGTGTGGAACGTCCATGTCCCGGGCGGCGTCGTCGGCGTGAAGTTCTTCCTCGGCGCCGGCGGCCACGAGCACGTCGAGCTCAGCGGCCCCGCGGTGATCGTGGCTAGTGGGACGCTTTCCTGACCCGCAGGATGCGGAACGACTTCGACGTGCTCTCCCGCGTCACCGTGAAGGTGCTGTCCAGTTCCCCTGCGAGCCAGCGCTGCAGCGAATCCGACCCCAGGTTCTTCTGCACCACGAGCCACGCGGAGCCGCCCGGCGCCAGCCGTGGAAGCCACAGGAGCAGCAGGGCGTGCAGCTCGTCCTTGCCGATCCGGATGGGCGGGTTGGACCAGATGGTGTCGAAACGAAGCTCGGGGTCGACGGCGTCGGGCGTGCTGGCAGTGACATTGCCCAAACCCAGCAACGCGGCGTTTTCGTTGGTCAGGGTCACGCACCGCTCGTTGACATCCACCGCGTAGACCCGCGAGTGCGGCGCCCGCAGGGCCATGGTCAGCGCGATCGGACCCCAGCCGCAGCCGATGTCCAGCAGCGTCCCCTGCGGCGCCGGGGCAGGAGCCTCGGCCAGCAGCACGGCCGTGCCCTTGTCGATGCCGTCCGGGCTGAAGATGCCAGAGGAGGTCTGCAGCTGCCGCGGCGCGCCCGCAAGCTCCACCGTCAGTGGCTTGCGGGTGAACGGCCCGGCGGGCTGGGCGCTGAAATAGTGTGCAGACTCCATAACTGGCCAGATTAGTGGGCCTCCGGCCCGTATGGGAAACCGTGGAGACCGGCCGGAGCCAGCATGGCCGTCTGCTAGGCTTAACGACATGTTCTTGAACTTCAAGTAGCCGGCACGGGCCTTTTCACCGGAGTCATTCTTCAGTGGAGTCCCGTCCCCGCAGCGACGCAGGTAGTTACCTTCCGCTCAGTGCGCCACCCGTGATGATCCCGCTATGGATTCGCCGCTGGCGCCCGAACCACTTGGGGTTTGGCAGCGCTCTCTGGAGCACGGCCGGGCGGAACAACTCCCTCCTCAAGGCAGAACCTGTGCCTGTTCCCTCTCCGTTCCCACCGCTCCGGCCCGGAGCCCACCTGCCCCCGGCACCGCTGCCGCAGGCATCCCAGGAGGCCATGAATGACCAATAGTCGTCAGCCCAGCGCGAATACCGCCCCGCACAGCACCGATCGGCACTATTCTGAAACTGCCGAACCTCTAAAGGAGACCATGACCAGCCAGCCCAACCCCGGACCCGATTCAGCATCCCAGGACATGAGTCCTGCGGAAATCCAGGCTGTCATCGACCGGATCCTCGCTAAGGACACCCCCGCCCGGAAGGCAGCCCCGGCTGCCGGTGAGCCCGCCTCGGTGCTCGGCAAGGCGCAGGCGATATCCCGGCTGGACGAGGAACACAGCACCTACGACGGCGACCAGCAGGACCTCGAGGAACGGCACGCGCTGCGCCGCACTGCCGGCCTGTCCACCGAACTCGAAGACGTCACGGAAGTCGAGTACCGGCAGTTGCGGCTTGAGCGCGTCGTGCTGGCCGGACTTTGGACTGAAGGCACGTTGGCCGACGCCGAGAACTCGCTCCGCGAACTCGCAGCCCTGGCCGAGACCGCCGGCTCGGAGGTCCTCGACGGGATTGTCCAGCGCCGCCAGAAGCCCGATCCGGGCACCTTCCTTGGCTCCGGCAAGGCCCAGGAACTGAAGGACATCGTGATGTCCACCGGCGCTGACACCGTCGTCGTCGACGCCGAACTGGCACCGTCCCAGCGCCGCAGCCTCGAGGACATCGTCAAGGTCAAGGTCATCGACCGCACGGCCCTGATCCTCGACATCTTCGCCCAGCACGCCAAGAGCCGCGAGGGCAAGGCCCAGGTGGAACTGGCCCAGCTCGAATACCTCCTCCCGCGCCTGCGCGGCTGGGGTGATTCGATGTCCCGCCAGGCCGGTGGCCAGGTGGGCGGCGCCGGTGCCGGCATGGGTTCGCGTGGTCCCGGCGAAACCAAGATCGAACTGGACCGCCGCCGGATCCGTACCCGGATGGCCAAGCTGCGGCGTGAAATCGCCGCGATGAAGCCGGCCCGCGAGACCAAACGCGCCAACCGCCGTCGTAATTCCGTGCCCTCCGTTGCGATCGCCGGGTACACCAACGCCGGCAAGTCCTCGCTCCTGAACCGGCTGACCGACGCCGGTGTCCTGGTGGAGAACGCCCTGTTCGCGACCCTGGATCCAACGGTCCGCAAGGCCGAGACCTCGGACGGGCTGGGCTACACCCTCGCCGACACCGTGGGCTTCGTCCGGTCGCTGCCCACCCAGCTCGTGGAGGCGTTCCGCTCCACCCTGGAAGAGGTCGCCGACGCGGACCTGATCCTGCACGTCGTGGACGTCTCGCACCCGGATCCGGAAGGCCAGATCGCCGCCGTCCGCAAGGTGTTCAGCGAAGTCGACGCCCGCAAAGTGCCCGAAATCATCGTCCTGAACAAGGCCGACGCCGCCGACCCCTTCGTGATCGAACGGCTCAAGCAGCGCGAACCGCGCCACGTGGTGGTGTCGGCACGCACCGGCGAAGGCATCCCGGAACTGCTCAAGGCCATCAGTGAAGGCATCCCGCGGCCCAGCGTGAAGCTGGAACTTTTGATCCCCTACAACCGCGGGGACCTGCTCAGCAAGCTGCACGAAGCCGACGCCGAGATCCTCAGCCTCGACCACGAGGAAGCGGGCACTCGCGCCGTCGTAATGGTGCGCGAGGGATTCGCCGCTGAACTGGATTCGTTCATCAGCAATGACTGAGGCAGCGGTGACCGGGGCGGACACAGGTACGGGCGACCCGGCGGGGGATGCGGCAGCGGGGGACGAGGCAACGTCGGACCCGGCAACAGGAGACACAGCAACAGAAGACACAGCGGGGACTGAATCCGCCGGACAACGTCCGGCACGTTCGCGCGGCAAGGCCGGCGGGGAGTTCGTCATCGAGCTTCTCGACCGTGCCGTGTCCGGCATGGGCGGCCAGAGCCGCGACGGCCAGCACGAAATGGCCCGGCAGGTGGCGCAGGCGATTGACAGCGGCGACCACCTGCTGGTCCAGGCCGGGACCGGCACCGGCAAGTCTCTCGCCTACCTGATCCCGCTGATCGCCCATTCGCTGGTCAGCGACAAGCCCACTCTGGTCTCCACCGCCACGCTGGCACTGCAGACCCAGATTGTGGGCCGGGACCTGCCCCGGCTGCTGAAGACCATCACCCCGGCACTGGATCGGCCCGTCAAGATCGCCCTCGTCAAGGGCCGTTCCAACTACGTGTGCCGCCACAAGCTCGAAGGCGGCTTCCCGTCCGAAGAACCGTCGGAGGGTCAGCTCTTCTCGCTCGGCGAAGACACCTCCGTGCCGCACTTCGCCGCGGCGATGGGCGGCCCGTCCTCCCAGCTCGGCAAAGAGGTCGTCCGGCTGCGCGAGTGGGCCGAGGACACCGTCACGGGGGACCGCGACGAACTCCTGCCTGGCGTCACCGACCGCGCCTGGCGGCAGGTCTCCGTGACCTCGATGGAGTGCCTCGGGGCGCAGAAATGCCCCCTGGCGGCCGAATGCTTCAGCGAACTGGCCCGGCAGAACGCCGCGGACGCCGACGTCGTGGTTACCAACCACGCCATGCTGGCCGTAAGTGCCTTCGAGGGCCTCGCCGTGCTGCCGGAATACGACGTCGTGGTGGTAGATGAGGCCCACGAACTCCAGGACCGCGTCACCGGCGCCGTATCCGGCCAGCTTTCCGTGGCCATGGTGCACGCCGCCGCGTCGGGGGCCCGGAAACACACCGGCATCACCGTGGACGCACTGAACAACGCCGCATCCAACCTCGAACTTGCCATTGAAGGTGTCCCCAGCGGACTCATGCCCAACGGCCTCAACAGCGAACAACTGGACTGCGTGGACCAGTTGCGGGACGCCTGCCGCGCCGCGCTCTCGGATTCCAAGGGGGACAGCGCCAACACGGCCGACGGCGGGCGCCAGCTCGCGCGCTCCCGGCTCATGGTGATCCTGGAACTCTGCGAACGGCTGCTGGCAGCCCGCGAGAACCGCGAGGTGGTCTGGTTTTCCCGCAACAGCACCTTTGACCCGCAGCAGGGCTACTCCCAGCCGGATGAGTCGGCCCCGGCGCTGGTCAATATCGCCCCGCTCAGCGTCGCCGGACGGCTCCGGGAGGGCCTGTTCGCAGACCACACCGTCATCCTGACCTCGGCCACGCTGGCCATAGGGTCCGCTTTCGAACCGGCCGCCGGCGGCCTGGGCCTGGTGGGGCCCGGCGCCCCCAGCTGGACCGGCGTTGACGTCGGCTCTCCGTTCGAATACCCCAAGCAGGGCATCCTGTACGTTGCCAAGCACCTGCCCAAGCCCGGCCGGGGCACGTCCCCGGAAGCGCTTGACGAGCTCGAAAAGCTGATCAGGGCCTCCGGCGGCGGGGCACTGTGCCTGTTCTCTTCACGGCGCGCCGCCGAAGACGCCGCCGAGGCCCTGCGGCCACGGCTGGACATGAGCATCCTCTGCCAGGGGGATTCGACCATGACGGCGCTGGTGAAGCAGTTCGCCGACGAACCGGACACCTGCCTCTTCGGCACCATGTCGCTGTGGCAGGGTGTCGACGTGCCGGGGACGTCCTGCCGCCTCGTGGTGATCGACAGGATTCCGTTCCCGCGGCCCGATGATCCCCTGATGACGGCGCGGTCCCGGGCAGTGGCCCAGGCCGGTGGCAACGGCTTTATGAGTGTTTCCGCGACGCACGCCGCCATCCGCCTTGCCCAGGGCGCCGGCCGGCTGATCCGCACGACGACGGACAAGGGCGTGGTGGCTGTGCTGGACTCGCGGCTGTCCACCGAACGTTACGGGGGATTCCTCCGCGCCGCCCTGCCGCCGTTCTGGCCCACCACGGACCCCGCGATCGCCCTCGCGGCCCTGGAGAGGCTCGCGCAGGAATCAGGGCGGCCCGGGACGTAGCTCCCAGCGGCTGTGGCGTTCCTGCCCGGTTGTCCGGGAGGGAACGCGAAAGGCCCCGTCCGGCGTGAATCGGCGGCGGGGCCCTGTTCGCAGGCAACGGGAGGCCCGGACTGGGAGGCCTGGTCCTAGAGGGAGCGCAGCACCGAGACGACTTTCCCCATGATGACGGCGTGATCGCCGAGGATGGGCTCGTACTGGGTGTTCTGCGGCAGCAGCCAGGTGTGGCCGTCACGCTGGCGGAAGGTCTTTACGGTTGCCTCGTCGTCCAGCAGGGCGGCCACAATGTCACCGTTGACGGCATCGCCCTGGCGGCGCACAACCACCCAGTCACCGTCGCAGATGGCCGCGTCAATCATCGAGTCACCGGCAACCTTGAGCATAAAGAGTTCGCCGTGGCCCACCAGCTGGCGGGGCAGGGGCATAACGTCTTCAACGACCTGGTCGGCCAGGATCGGTCCGCCGGCGGCGATCCGGCCGACCAGCGGCACCATGGCGGTATCCGTGGCACTGGCCAGCTCAGAAACAGACAAGCCGCCCACACTGCGCAGGCCGCTTGGCTTCTCAACCCCTGAAATCTTCGTGGTCCCCTCATCGAGGGTCAACGGCATCAGCACTTCCATGGCGCGCGGGCGCTTGGGATCGCGCCTCAGGTAGCCGAGCTTTTCAAGCTGCGAAAGCTGGTGGGTGACGCTGGAGAGGCTCGCCAGGCCGACGGTATCGCCGATTTCGCGCATCGACGGCGGGTAGCCGTTGTCCGTGACGGAGCGCTGGATGGTCTCCAGGATCTTCTTTTGCCGGACGGTGAGGCTTTTGGGAGGCCGGGCCGCCTGCGGGCTCCGCGCGGAGGCCCTGCCGCCAGTGGCTTGTGCTGCCATGTTCGCCAACGCCTTTCCGTTCCGCCCGGCCGCTGTGGCTGCAGCTGCCGGGAACTTCCGGCCTGAAATGTCAGACCCTGCTGATCAACTGCAGAAGTGGTTGTTCTTTGACTCAAACGTAGGCCAGCCACACAGCTTTTTCAAACATTTGTTCTAGCGAGTCTCGACAATGTTCGTCAATAGGTGCTAAAACAGAACAAGCAGGGTTCGAATATGTGTTCTAGTTTTACGAAGCTCGGGTAGAACGAATCGTTCGGTTCTTTGTTCGAAGGTCAGGCCGGTTCGCGGCGGGTACGTGGAGTACGTCGGGCGGCACAGTATGGTCCAGGAGGGCTCAGTTCATGTCAGCATCAAGCGCGTTTCACGACACTTTCGGCCGCGACGCATTCGGCGACTACGGCCGGCCCGGCACCGGCACCGGCACCGGCACCGGCACAGGTCAGCCCGGCCAGCCCAGCTCCGGCGGGCGTGCCAAGCAGGCACAACAGGCGCCGCTGAGGCTCACCAGGCGGGGGCGTTTCGTCTTCATCGGAGTGCCGCTGATCCTGCTGGCCGCCCTGGTTCTTTCCCTCAGCGGCTTCCTCAATGCTCCGGCAAAGGCGGCGGACTCTGCCGCCGAGCTCTCACTGACTCCCACAGTCACGGTGACGGTGCAGCCCGGTGAGTCCTTGTGGGCCATCGCCGCAGCGGTGGCGCCCGAGCGGGACCCCCGCGATGTCGTCGCCGACATCATCCAGCTGAACAACCTCGAGGCCGCCAGGGTCGTGCCGGGCCAGGCCCTCTTCATTCCGTCCAACTAGTTCCTGCCGTCCAAGTAGCTCAGGGCCCCGTCGGGCCGTCGCCGGGCGCCCCGCAGGCCGCCGGGCCGCCCTGCAAGCGTCACAGTTTCGGGGCACGCGGCGATCTCACTTAAACTGGGCTGGTGACTGACCAGCTAGAGCGCCTGAACCGACTTCCCCTCCGGACGAACCTGCGGGGCCTGACCCCCTACGGGGCACCGCAGCTGGACGTCCCTATCCTGCTCAACGTCAACGAGAACACCCACGGCGTCCCGGCCGACGTCCGCGCCGCCATCTCCGAGGCCGTCACGATTGCCGCCGCCGGGCTGAACCGCTATCCGGACCGTGAATTCACGGAGCTGCGCGAGGCCCTGGCCGAATACCTCGGACACGGATTGGGTGCGGACAACATCTGGGCCGCGAACGGTTCCAACGAGGTTCTCCAGCAGATCCTCCAGGCCTTCGGCGGCCCGGGCCGCACCGCCCTTGGCTTCCCTCCCACGTACTCCATGTACCCGCTGCTGGCTTCCGGCACGGACACCGGGTACATCGCCGGGGTTCGCGCGGATGACTACGGACTGAGTGCCGAATCGGCCGCCCGGCAGGTCCGCGAACTCCAGCCGAACATCGTTTTCCTCTGCTCCCCGAACAACCCCACCGGGACCGGGCTTGGCCTGGACGTCGTCGAGGCGGTCTACGAGGCCGGGGAGGGCAGCCAGACCATCGTGATCGTCGACGAGGCGTACCACGAGTTCGCCCACGACGGGACGCCCAGCGCGCTGACGCTGCTGCCCGGCCGGGAACGGCTGATCATCTCGCGCACCATGAGCAAGGCCTTCGCCCTGGCCGGCGCCCGCGTCGGCTACATGGCGGCGGCCCCCGAGGTAACGGACGCCCTGCGCCTGGTCCGGCTCCCGTACCACCTCTCGGCCATCACCCAGGCGACAGCGCTGGCCGCCCTGCACCACCGGGTCGCACTGATGGCCGACGTCGAGGACATCAAGCGGCAGCGCGACAGGATCGTGTCCGAACTGCAGCGGATGGGCCTCAAACCGGCCGCCTCCGACTCGAACTATGTCTTCTTCGGCGGCCTGGATAACCCGCACGAGGTCTGGCAGGAACTGCTGGCCGCCGGTGTGCTCATCCGCGACGTCGGCATTCCCGGGCACCTTCGTGTCACCGCCGGGACTGAGACGGAAACCACAGCCTTCCTGGAAGCACTCGAACGGATCCTGGCCGGCCGCGCAGTGCAGCCCGCCTAGACTTAACCCAGGACATCCACCCTGCCCTGTTCGCCGGGCACCGTCGTCATCCAAAGGACACCCACATGAGCACCACCGGATCAACCGCTGCCGAGGGCCGGACCGCACGCATGGAACGGACCACCAGCGAGTCGTCGGTGCTGGTCGAGATCAACCTGGACGGCACCGGTGTCTCGGACATCAGCACCTCGGTCCCGTTCTATGACCACATGCTGACGGCGTTGAGCAAGCACTCCCTGATCGACATGACCGTCAAGGCGACCGGCGACACGCACATCGACGTCCACCACACGGTCGAGGACGTTGCCATCACGTTCGGCGAGGTCCTGCGCACTGCGCTCGGGAACAAGGCCGGGATCCGCCGCTTCGGCGAGGCCACGGTGCCCCTCGACGAGGCCCTTGCGCACGCCGTCGTCGATGTCTCCGGCCGCCCGTACCTCGTGCACGGCGGAGAACCGGCAGGCCAGGAGTACCACCTGATCGGCGGACACTTCACCGGTTCCCTCACCCGCCACGTCTTCGAAGCGATCACCCTGCACGCCGGAATCTGCCTGCACATGAACGTCACCGCCGGCCGGGACCCGCACCACATTGTCGAGGCCCAGTTCAAGGCCTTCGCCCGCGCCCTGCGCGCCGCCGTCGAACGGGATCCCCGCGTCGAGGGCATCCCGTCCACCAAGGGTGCGCTGTGACCGGCAAAGTGCTGAAGGACGGGGCCATCATCGACCCCGACGCCGGCGCGAAGCCTGCGTCGCCGGAGGGCAAGCCGACCGTGACGGTCCTCGACTACGGCTCCGGCAACGTCCGCTCCGCCGTCCGCGCCCTCGAACGTGCCGGAGCCGAAGTGATCCTCAGTTCCAAGCCGCAGGACGTGCTCAACGCCGACGGCCTCGTGGTCCCCGGCGTCGGTGCGTTCGAAACGGTGATGCGCGAGCTCAAGGCCGTCGACGGCATCCGCATGATCGGCCGCCGCGTGGCCGGGGGCCGGCCCGTGCTGGCCATCTGCGTGGGCCTCCAGGTCCTGTTCGAGGCCGGCGTCGAGCACGGCACCGAAGCCGAAGGCATGGGGGAGTGGCCCGGCAAGGTCGAACTGCTTCCCGCTGACGTCGTGCCGCACATGGGCTGGAACACCGTGTCCGTCCCCGTGGGCTCCAAGCTGTTCGCCGGCGTTGAGGACGAGCGCTTCTATTTTGTGCACTCCTACGGGGTTCAAAAGTGGGACTTCGACGTCATCCAGCCCAGGATGACGGCGCCCCTGGTGACCTGGTCAGAGCACGGTGCCCCGTTCATCGCGGCCGTGGAAAACGGCCCGCTGTGCGCCACGCAGTTCCACCCCGAGAAGTCCGGCGACGCCGGGGCGCACCTGCTGCGCAACTGGGTCGGGGGCCTGCGGGACCGTTCCCGGGCTGCCGGCTCCGCATCCCCGGAATCGGCGGGCGCAGAGACCGCGCCGACAGCCGCTGCCCCGGAAGCCGGGACCGCCTAGATGTGGTCCATCGTGCTGATGGGGCTTGCCGGCCTGCTGGTCGGCGGGGCGCTGTCCTTCCGCCAGCAAAAGAGCCCGCGCTGGGTCCAGGCCGTGTTCTACGTCCTGGCCGCGATGGCGCTGCTGGCCGCCTATCTCCTGACCCTGCCTGCCGCCTGACTCCCGCAGCGCCCCGACCACCTGCCGTCCCTGAAGAGCTGAGGATCCACGATGACCACCGAAACCCCGTTGCCCGTGCTTGAGCTGCTGCCCGCCGTCGACGTCGTCAACGGCCAGGCCGTACGCCTCGTCCAGGGCGAGGCCGGGAGCGAGACGAGCTACGGCACGCCGCTGGAAGCCGCGCTCAACTGGCAGCAGCAGGGGGCCGAATGGGTCCATCTGGTCGACCTCGACGCCGCCTTCGGCCGGGGCTCCAACGCCGAACTGCTCCGCGAAGTGGTCGGCCGGCTGGACATCAAGGTGGAGCTCTCCGGCGGCCTGCGCGACGACGAGTCCCTCGAGAAGGCCCTGGACCTGGGCGTGGCCCGCGTGAACCTGGGCACCGCGGCACTGGAGAACCCGGAGTGGACCGCCCGGGTGATCGAGCGCTTCGGCGACAAGATCGCCGTTGGGCTGGACGTCCGCGGCACCACGCTGGCGGGCCGCGGCTGGACCAGGGAAGGCGGCGACCTCTGGGAAGTCCTCGGACGCCTCGAGGAGGCCGGCTGCTCCCGCTACGTCGTCACCGACGTCACCAAGGACGGCACCCTCCAGGGGCCCAATGTCGAACTGCTGCGCCAGATGGTGGAAAAGACCGGGAAGCCCGTCGTGGCCTCCGGCGGCATCTCCAGCCTCGACGACCTCAAGGTCCTCCGTTCCCTCGTGCCGCTCGGTGTCGAGGGGGCTATCGTCGGCAAGGCGCTCTACAACGGCAACTTCACGCTGCCCGAGGCCCTCGACGTCGCCGGCCGCCGCTAGGGAAGCACGCAGCATGGAGAACCCCCAAGGCGGCCACGCAGCTGACAGTCCAGTCCCCTCCCGCCAGTTGCCCGGACATATCGCGGCGGCCCTGGCCGGCGCCGGCGGAGCGACCGACTCGGCGGGCCAACCATGGGCGGGGCGCAGCCTGGCCGGCGACGACGCCACGATCCACAACTTCGAGGACGACGACGGCGCCGCCGACGCCGGCTATGTCGCGGCGCTGGCCGCCCTCGCTGCCGGCGACGGCGACGAGGCGGCAGTGGTGGCGTCATTGGCCACGGCCCGGGTGTTTGTGCCGATCCTCGCCACGCTCGCCGAAGAGGGCGAAGGCGCCGGGGGCCTCCACGCCGACAAGCAGGCGGACATGGCCCTCGTGACGCTCAAAGCCCCCGACGGCCGGACCGCGATGCCCGTGTTCACCTCCGCGGCTTCGCTTGCAGCCTGGCATCCCGAGGCGCGCCCGGTGGCCGTCTATGCTGCCCGCGCGGCACTCTCAGCGGTCGCTGAGGGCGCGGAACTGCTCGTGCTCGACCCTGGGTCTGCTGTGACGTTCGTCGTGCGCCGGCCGGCGGTGTGGGCACTGGCCCAGCAGCGGGACTGGACGCCGTCGTACGCTGATCCGGAGCTCGCCCGGAACCTCGGCGAGGCCGCGGTTGGCTTTCCCGCGGTCCGCCGTGTTGAAATTCATCGGGGCGGGGGAGTTGCCGCGGTTGCGGCCGATGGAAGACAGCTCCCGGGCGGGGGCTCCGGCCCGGAGCTCCGCGTGGTGCTCTACCTTGAAGACGGACTCGACGCCGCCGGCGTCCAGTCCATCGTGTCCGGCCTCAACAACGCCTGGGCACGGAATGAATCATTTGCTGAGCGGGTTGACTCAATCGAGGTCAAATTGCAGCGCGCAGCACAGTAGCTGACGGCCGGCCGGGGGAAATCCTGGGTGCTGCCGGGGGCAGTACCAGAAGGAAATAGTTTCGTGAACTTCGCGCTTTACCGGGAACTGCTGGCCGTCCGGCCCATCAGGCGGCTCCTGCTGGTCGGGATGGTCGCCCGCATACCGCACTCGGCGGCCGGGGTCCTCCTGACCCTGCATATTGTCCTGACTCTCGGGCAGGGCTACGCCGCCGCCGGCGCCGCCGCCGCCGTGATGACCATCGGCATCGCCGTCGGCGCACCCTGGCGCGGCCGGCGCGTCGACACCGTCGGCCTGCGGCGGGCGCTCATCCCGTCCGTCGTTTCCGAAGCCGTCATCTGGTCCGTTGTGCCGCACGTGTCCTACGAGGTCCTGTTGCCCCTGGTCTTCGTCGGCGGCCTGCTGACGCTGCCCATCTTCAGTGTTGTGCGCCAGTCCCTTGGCGTCCTTGCCACGGGGGAGCAGCGGCGCACGGCGTTCGCGCTCGATGCCATCTCCACCGAACTGGTCTTTATGATCGGCCCGGCGGCCGGCGCCCTCGTGGCCACGGCAGGGTTCTCGGTCCTGGGGCTGACCATCGTCGGCATTGCCACCTCGGTGTCCGGGCTGTTCCTGATGTGGTTCAACCCGCCGACCCGCAGCGCCGAGCCTGTCCCTGGGCCCAATCCATCGTCCGGCGCCGAGTCCGACGCGGCGTTCGAGGCAAGCCAGCAGGAGGGAGCGGAGGTCGCCGTCGTCGCCGCGGCCCCGGCGCACCTGCGGGAGGCCGCCGCCGAGTTCGCCCCGCTGGCCGCCGCCGGGGAAAGGCGCCAGGACCGGGCAGGCCTGCGGCAGAAGGTCGTCCACAACTTCGCCTGGTTCACCTCAGCCGTGGCCGCCGTGTTCGCCGTCGCAGCCGGGGCCGGCATGGTCCTCAGCGGCACGGACGTCGGAATCGTTGCCGCGCTTGAAACAGGCGGCCACCAGGCCGAGATCGGGCTGGTGTTCCTCTTCTGGTGCGCGGCCTCCGTGGTCGGCGGCCTCATCTACGGCGCCATGCACCGGCCGATCTCTCCGATCCTGCTGCTGCTGGGCATGTCCGCGCTGACCATTCCGATGGCGTTCGCGCAGGACACCTGGACCCTGTGCCTGCTCTCGCTCCTGCCGGGCCTGCTGTGCGCCCCGGTGCTGTCGGCAGCCTCGGAGAAGGTCGCGGAACTGGTCGACGAGCGGCGCCGGGGCGAAGCGATGGGCTGGTACGGCTCGGCCCTCACCGGAGGGGTGGCCCTCGGGGCACCCCTCGCCGGCGTCTTCATCGACGGCATCGGCCCATCGGCCGGGTTTGTGGCCGTGGGGCTCGGCGGCGTCGTGTTGTGCCTCGTGGGTCTCGTGCTGCAGCGCCGCCGCAGGTTGCGTCTCGCTGCAGCCTGAGGGCACCGGACGGCAACGGCGCCCGCACAGGATAGGGCGTTAAACGACGGCGGCGGCGGACGGACCGAAAGGGTCCGTCCGCCGCCGCGTTTGTAACTTGGTGGTGGGGCCTAGTTGACCGGGCCCGTGTACTTCTCGCCCGGGCCCTTGCCCGGAGCGTCCGGAATGATGGACGCCTCGCGGAAAGCCAGCTGGAGGGACCGCAGTCCGTCGCGCAACGGCCCGGCGTGCTGGGAACCGATCTCGGGAGCCGCGGCCGTGACCAGGCCGGCGAGGGCGGTGATCAGCTTGCGGGCCTCGTCCAGGTCCTTGAGCTCTTCGGCGTTCTCCTCGGCGGCGAGGCCAAGCTTCACGGCGGCGGCGCTCATGAGGTGCACGGCGGCGGTGGTGATGACCTCGATCGCGGGCACCTCGGAGATGTCCCGGACCTGCTGTGAGACGTCGCCCTTGGCGCTGGCGGGCTCGTAAACGTGTGAATTACTGTCTGAAGTGCTCATGCTGGTAAGCTTGTCACAGACCGACTGATTGTCGTTATTTCGTTCCAGATTCAGTGTTCCAGATCCAGTGCTGATTCACCGGAGCGGCATAACAGCCGGAACCCGTCCGCAACCAACATGCCCGTCATGCAGGTGCGCCGGACGGGATTTCTTCTGTAGAATCGACTTTCAGTTTGCAAGCGGAGTTCTCTCCCACCCGCGTCAGCCGCTCTCCTTCGGGAAGCTTCGCAAGAAGCAAGGTTGCCGGGTACCTGGTCGGGCATTCTTCCCGGGCGCCAGCCCTGGCAGGATGCATGCCGCCTCACGCGAGGCAGGCAGCTCCGATCTTCGAGGCCTTCGATTGCTCCGGCAATTGGGGGCCTTCTCTTTTTGCCGGTGGAATACCTCTCACGAACACAGGAGCTTTAACATTAGCGAGCCAAGAATCAATGAGCGTATCCGCGTCCCCGAGGTGCGGCTGGTCGGCCCTGCAGGCGAGCAAGTAGGCGTTGTCCGTATTGAGGATGCCCTGCGTTTGGCTGCCGAGTCCGATCTTGATCTCGTTGAAGTTGCACCGCAGGCCAAGCCTCCGGTGTGCAAGCTGATGGACTTCGGCAAGTACAAGTACGAAGCCGCGGTCAAGGCACGCGAAGCCCGGAAGAACCAGACCAACACGGTCCTGAAGGAAATCCGCTTCCGCCTGAAGATCGACACCCATGACTACGAGACGAAGCGCGGCCACGCGCTCCGCTTCCTCGGTGCCGGTGACAAGGTCAAGGCCATGATCCAGTTCCGCGGCCGTGAGCAGCAGCGCCCCGAGATGGGCATCCGCTTGCTCCAGCGCTTCGCCGACGACGTCGCCGAAGTCGGCGTTGTGGAGTCCAGCCCGCGGATCGATGGCCGCAACATGGTCATGGTGGTCGGTCCCCTGAAGAACAAGGCCGAAGCCAAGGCAGAGGCCCGCCGCGCATCGCAGCGTGCGGAAGCCAAGGCCGAGAACGAAGCCAAGGCTTCGGGTGGAGGCCGCGTTGACACGTCCGGCCCCGAGGCGCCCCTGACGCAGTCGCTGGCCGACCTGCTGCCGGAAGGCTACCAGGTCCGGACTGAGGCACCCGAGGCCGAGGTGACCGCAACGGAAGCTCCCGCCGCGGAAGCCGCCGTCGTGGAGGCCCCGGCCGAAAAGGTCGAGGCCGCCAAGGCTGACGCCTTGGAGGCCCCGGCCGCCAAGGCAGAGGAAGCCCCGGCACAGGAGGCCCCCAAAGCCGCGCCGAAGCAGGAGGCCCCCAAAGCCGCGCCGAAGCAGGAGGCCCCCAAGGCCGCCCCGAAGCGTGAAGCCCCGAAGGCCGCCGCCAAGCCGGCAGTAGCCAAGGCGCCCGCGGCGCCCAAGGCCGCCGCCAAGGCTCCGGAAGCCGCGAAGGCCCCGGAAGCCGCGAAGGCTCCCGAGGCTGAAAAGGCCGCTCCGGCGGCAGCACCGAAGCCGGTTGCTGCTCCGAAGCCGGTCCCGCGTCCCGCGGCGCCGAAGCCTGCTGCACGGCCGGCTGCCCCGAAGGCCGCCGCCAAGCCGGGCACCAAGAAGACCAACTAGTTCAGGGCTGCCGGACAGCAATGTCCGGCAGCAAGCAACCAGCACGCCGCCCGCAGGGGCGGCTGCACGAAAGACTGCAGGCCTTGTCTGCGGATACGTAAGGAGATCGGTTCCCATGCCGAAGATGAAGACCCACAGTGGTGCTAAGAAGCGCTTCAAGCTGACCGGCAGCGGCAAGCTGCGCCGCCAGCAGGCCAACCGCCGCCACTACCTCGAGCACAAGTCCTCCAGGCTGACCCGCCGCCTCGCCGGCGACAAGATCGTCTTCAAGGGCGACGCCAAGGTCATCCGGAAGATGCTCGGCATCTAAGTTCCAAGTTCTCTGACTGTTCGCCACCTGGCAGCAGTCAACTACCAAAAAGGCTTCTCAGGCCAGCCGGTTGATCCGGCAGTAGATGCTTGGGATCAGATTTTCGAAGGAGTACGCACGTGGCACGTGTGAAGAGGGCGGTAAACGCCCACAAGAAGCGCCGGGTTATTCTTGAGCGCGCAAAGGGCTACCGTGGACAGCGTTCACGCCTGTACCGCAAGGCCAAAGAGCAGCTGCTGCACTCGTTTGTGTACAGCTACGGCGACCGCAAGAAGAAGAAGGGCGACTTCCGCCGCCTGTGGATCCAGCGCATCAACGCTGCATCCCGCGCCAACGGCCTGACCTACAACCGTCTGATCCAGGGCCTCAAGGCCGCTGAGGTCGAGGTTGACCGCCGGATGCTGGCCGAACTGGCCGTCTCCGACGCCAACGCCTTCGCCGCGCTGGTCAAGATCGCCAAGGACTCGCTGCCCGCCGACACGTCCGCTCCGGCCGTCCAGGCTGAGGCTGCACCGGCCGCCAAGAAGCCGGCTGCCAAGAAGGCTCCCGCCAAGAAGCCGGCTGCCAAGAAGCCTGCCGCTGACAAGGCTGCCGAGTAGCACTGAGGTAGTTTCCGACCTCCCTCGTTCAAGAGCCGGCCGCGAAAGCCACTAAGGTTCTTATATGAACGAAACCGGGCGCCCGCAAGACTCTGCACTTTCCAATCCTCGAGCTGATCGGGTGAGGAAGGTGGCACAGCTTGCCGGGCGCCCGGCCCGTTTAAAGCGCCGGGAGTTCCTGGCGGAGGGGCCTCAGGCGGTCCGGGAAGCACTTGTCCTGCACCAGAAGAGGCTTGCCGCGGGGGAGCCCGGCATCGTCTATGAGGTCTACGCGAGCGAGTCCTGCCTGGACCGGCACCCGGACCTGGAGACACTCGCGGAGGGCACCACCGCCTACCTGGCCACCGACGAAGTGCTGGCCGCGATGGCGGATACGGTCACCCCGCAGGGCATCCTCGCGGTCTGCGGCTTCCTGGACGTGAGTCTCGATCAGGTGCTCGACGCCGGCCCGCGCCTGGTTGCCGTGCTGTGCCAGGTCCGGGATCCCGGCAACGCCGGCACCGTGCTCCGGGCAGCCGACGCCGCCGGCGCAGATGCTGTCATCCTGACCGCCTCCAGCGTCGACATCTACAACCCCAAAGCCGTGCGTTCGACGGCGGGATCCCTCTTCCACCTCCCTGTGGTGCTCGGCGCCGAGATCGAGGAGCTGGTGGCCCAGTGCAAGGAACGCGGCATCGGAGTCCTCGCCGCGGACGGCCAGGGCCCGCTAAACCTCGATACGTTGCAGGACCAGAACGCGGCCCGCCGGCTCGGAGCAGCCTCGACGGGTTCGGAGTTCGCGCTGGAGAGCCCCACGGCGTGGCTGTTTGGCAACGAGGCCCAGGGCCTCTCCGAAGAAGAGCTCGCCCTGGCGGACCACCGGGTGGCCGTCCCCGTCTACGGGGCAGCCGAAAGCCTCAACCTGGGGACCGCGGCGACGGTCTGCCTCTATGCCAGCGCCCGCTCGCAGCAGGTCGGCGGAACCCCGCAAGACTAGGTCCGCGCGGGCCCGCAGCAGGGCCCGGCAAACAGCCAGAGACGAAAAACGCGCAAAAAAATACGGCGGGGGTCCACCGAAAGGTGGGCTCCCGCCGTCGTATCCCAGCGGTTAGGTCGTGGTCTTGTTGCGTCCTGTGATGGCGCCGTAGACAAGGGCAACCACCAGGCCGCCGACGATGGCCAGGAGCCAGGAACCGAGGTTCCAAAATTCCATCTTGCCGCCGCCGAACAACAGATCGCCGATCCAGCCGCCGACAACTGCGCCGACAACACCGAGCACGAGGCTGGTCACCCAGCCGCCTCCGACCCTGCCAGGCATAACTGCCTTTACGATTGCACCTACTATGAGTCCGAGAATGATCCAGCCTAGAAAGCCCATTGCTCCTCCTACATATTCGTCGGCATCCAAATAGTGAATTCCGATTATGGCTTCAAGCTAACATAGGCCGGTTTGCTTGTCAGCAGAATCACACCCAATCGTTACTTGCCCGGTGACCTGCGTCGTTGCGGTTCGCCCGGGGTTTCCCCCGGGGTTCAGGCGGGGCGCCGGCCGGGGCCGGACGTACAGCCTGCTGTGCTCCGCCGGGGCGATGACGGGTACGGTATTCCTTGTGGAGGCACCGGCCGGAGTCCACCACACGGTAGAACCACCCCTAAGGAGAAGCTCTCTTGGCTGCAAATGGCGGTACCAAGGCGATTGTTGCGGCGTTGGCCGCGAACCTGACCATCGCCGCCCTGAAATTCGTCGCATATTTCCTGACGTTTTCATCATCCATGCTCGCCGAAGCGATCCACTCGCTCGCGGACTCCGGCAACCAGCTCCTGCTGCTGGTGGGCGGCAAGCGGGCGAAGCGGGCGGCGAGTCCGGAGCACCCCTTCGGCTACGGACGCGAGCGTTACATCTACGCCTTCATCGTCTCAATCGTGCTGTTCAGCGTCGGCGGCCTCTTCGCCCTGTATGAGGCGTGGGGCAAACTCCAGCACCCGCACCCCATCGAGGGTGCGTTCTGGTGGGTCCCGCTCGCCGTCCTCATCGGCGCCATCATCGCCGAATCCTTCTCGTTCCGGACCGCGATCATCGAATCCAAC
The DNA here is from genome assembly GCF_019977335.1 of Arthrobacter sp. NicSoilB4. NCBI lineage: Bacteria > Bacillati > Actinomycetota > Actinomycetes > Micrococcales > Micrococcaceae > Arthrobacter > Arthrobacter sp. NicSoilB4. The sequence goes on from NZ_AP024653.1 coordinate 1,404,342, forward strand.
CACATCCGCGGCGAGCAGACCTGGGTCAGGTTCGTCCGCAGCGCCAAGCAGCCGGAGCTGCCGGTTATCCTTCTCGAAGATTTCGGCGCCCTCGTGGGTCTGGTCTTCGCACTCTTCGGCGTGAGCCTGACCCTCATCACCGGAAACGGCATCTGGGATGCCCTTGGTACGGCAATGATCGGCTTCCTGCTCGTGGCCATCGCCGCGGTGCTGGCCATTGAAACCAAGTCCCTGCTGCTCGGCGAGTCGGCAACAAAGGACGACGTCGTCAAGATCCGGGCGGCCATCGAGTCCGACGGCACCTCGATCATCCACCTGAAGACCCTGCACCTGGGCCCGGAGGAACTCCTGGTTGCGGCCAAGATCAGCATCGGCCGATCGGAGACGGGCCAGGAAATCGCCAAAGCGATCGACGACGCCGAGATCCGGATCCGCGACGCTGTTCCGATCGCCCGGGTCATCTACCTGGAACCGGATGTTCAGCGCGTCAGCACCCCGTAGCCGGAGCCAGCGGGCCCGCTGTTAGGGCGACAAGAGTTCTGAGGGGCCGCCGGCCCGGCAGCCCCCATGCGGCTACCGGACCAGCGGCCTCTTGCGTTCCACGAGTCCGCTGATGGCGGCGACGCCGAGGCCGAGGACGGCCAGTAGGGCCCCGACGAGGGCGGGTGCCACGTAGCCCCAGCCCCACGCGATCACGAGGCCGCCGAGGAAGGCGCCCAGGGCGTTGGCGACGTTGAGGGCGGCGTGGTTGAGCGAGGAAGCCAGCGACGGGGCATCCGGGGAGGCATCCAGCAGGCGCGTCTGCAGCGCCGGGACCAGCAGGGAGCCGGCGCCGCCGACGATGAAGACCATAACGTAGGCGGACCACGGCCAGTGCACGGCGACGGCGTAGACCACGAGTGCCACGGCGATGCCGGGCAGCACCCAGTAGATGGTGCCCATGACGGACTTGTCCGCGATCCGGCCGCCGACGATGTTGCCGGCCACCATGCCCAGCCCGTAAAGCGCGACGACGAGCGGTAGCCAGGCGGCGGGAATGCCCGCCACGGAGGTCATCGTGTGCGCAATGTATGTGTACGTGGCGAAGAAACCGCCGAAGCCGACGATGCCGATCAGGATTGCCAGCCAGACCTGGAGCCGCTTGAGGGCGCCCAGTTCGCGGCGGAAGCTAGCGTCGGCGTGCGGCTTCTGGAACGGGACGAATTTCCAGAGCATCACCAGGGTCAGAATGCCGATCAGGCCCACCAGCAGGAAGAGCAGCCGCCAGCCGTACGTCTGGCCCAGCCAGGTGCCGAACGGGACGCCGATGACGTTGGAGACGGTCAGCCCGGCCATGACCATCGAAATGGCCCAGCCGCGCTTGGTCGGAGCAACGAGGGACGCCGCGATCACGGCCGCGACGCCGAAGAACGCCCCGTGCGGCAGGCCCGCGGCGAAGCGGGACACCAGCATGGTGCCGTAGTCCGGGGCGATGAAGGACGTCAGGTTCGCGATGCTGAAGAACAGCATGAGCCCCAAGGCAAGGTATTTACGCGGCATTTTGGCGCCGACGGCGGCCAGCAGCGGGGCTCCGATCACGACGCCGAGTGCGTAGGCGGAGATCAGGTGTCCTGCTTCCGGGGTGCTGATGTTGAGTCCCTGCTCCACCTCCTTCAGCAGGCCCATCATGGTGAACTCCGTAGTGCCGATGCCGAATCCGCCCATGGCAAGGGCAAGGATGGCAAGGGCAAGATGGCGGGTGCCTGCTTTGGGCGCCGCCGGGGCTTGGGTGGTGGTTGTCATTCGTCTGCTTTTCGGGAACGTTCCCGGCGGAAGCCAGGAGAATGCGGCAAGTTAAATCAGATGTGTGAGTTGTTTCGTGTAACGGGGCGGTCGCGCCCGATATTCCGGGTACTCGCCGACGGCGGCCTTTTCCATTGTCCCCTAACCCTGGGCCGCCCCTAGACTTGGAGGCGTGACTGGACTCATTGGCGTTGTCGGCGGCGCAGTACTGGACTCCCTGGCCGAACCCGGCCGGCTGCTTGTGGCGCGGCGGACGGCACCCCCTCACTTTGCCGGCATGTGGGAGTTCCCCGGCGGCAAAGTCGAAGCCGGAGAGACGGCGGAACAGGCTTTGCACCGCGAGCTGTTCGAAGAGCTTGGCGTGAGCGTCCGGCTTGGCTCCGAACTCGGCAGCGGGTCCGCCGACGGCTGGCCGCTCAACGATCGCGCCGCCATGCGCGTGTGGTTCGCCGAACTCGTCGACGGCGATCCGCGCCCGCTGCAGGACCACGATGAGCTGCGCTGGATCGACCTCCGGAACCGCGACGAGGTGCTGGACCTGCCATGGATTCCGGCGGACCTGCCGATCGTCGAGGCGCTGCTGGACAGGCTCTCCGCGGCCGAGACCACGGCAGCGCCCGCGCACTGAACCGCTGAGCGTGTGTGCCGACGCGGCCCCTCCTCTCGCCAAAGCGTGAAGCATGGAACTACGCTGAAGCGAACCGAGAGGAGCAGCCCGTGCGGGTTGGGGTCAGGCGGGAACAGTGTGCAGGGGAGCGCAGGGTGGCGGCCACGCCGGAAACGGTGCAGCAGCTGACTAACCTGGGCTTAATGGTGGCCGTGGAAAGCAACGCGGGCACCGGGGCCGGCTACGGCGACGCCGCCTTCGCCGCGGCCGGAGCGTCGGTCGTGCCGGAATTGGCCGCCGAATCACTGGATGTCCTGCTCCACGTCCGCCCGCTCGAGCCGGAGACCGCCGCGGGCCTTCGCCCCGGCACCATCACCATCGGGTTCGCCTCGCCGGCGTCGGAACTGCCCACCGTGGACGCCCTCGCCGCTGCGGGTGTGACCTCGTTCGCGCTCGAGCTGGTCCCGCGCATCTCCCGGGCCCAGTCGATGGACGCGCTCAGTTCCCAATCGCTGGTCTCCGGCTACCGTGCCGTTCTGGAAGCGGCCCTGCGCTATCCGAGGTTCTTCCCGCTTTACATGACGGCTGCCGGAACGATTCCGCCCGCCCGTGTACTCGTCCTGGGTGCCGGCGTTGCCGGGCTGCAGGCGATCGGCACCGCGAAGCGCCTGGGGGCGAGGGTCTCCGCCAATGACATCCGGGCAGCCTCCGCCGATGAGGTCGCCTCGATGGGGGGAACCTTCATCCATCTGGATCTGGACACTCGAACGGCGGACACTCCCGCGGAAGGCAGCGGCGGCTACGCCCGCGAGCTCGGCCAGGACCGGGCCCAACGCCAGCGCGCCCTGCTGGCCCCGCACGTCGCGGCGGCGGATGTCCTCATCACCACGGCAGCCATCCCCGGCCGCGCTGCGCCCCTACTGGTGACGACGGAGATGGTGGCCGGAATGCGGGCCGGTTCGGTCGTCGTCGACCTTGCGGCAGAGTCGGGCGGAAACGTCGAAGGAGTCCTCGCGGGCCGGGACCTCCAGATCCCGGTTGAAGGCGGGTCAGTGACCCTTGTGGGGCTGCAGGACGCCGCCTCGGCGATGCCCTCCGACGCGTCCAGGCTGTTCGCCAAGAACGTCGCGAACCTGCTGGCCCTCATGACAGTCGACGGCAAGGTCGTTCCGGACTTCGACGACGAAGTTGTCGCGGGCGCCTGCCTCACCCACGGCGGCTGCGTCCGGCATGCCGCCACCGCCGAAGCACTGGAGGCCCTCAAGTGATGGATCCGATCACGCTGCTGACAGTGGTGGTGCTCGCTGTCTTCGTGGGCTTCGAAGTCGTCTCGAAGGTGACAAGCAAGCTGCACACTCCGCTGATGTCCGGTGCCAACGCCATCCACGGCATCATCCTGGTGGGCGCCATCATCGTGGCCGGCCAGGCCGGCGACCCGTGGTTGTTGACCATCGCCCTCATCGCTGTGGTCCTGGCGACCGCCAACCTGGTCGGCGGATTCGTCGTCACTGACCGGATGCTGGAGATGTTCGGCGGGCGGAAGCCCGCCCGGCCCGCAGCCGGTGCGGGGAAGGACGGCAAATGAGCGTCCTCGGCCCCGGGTGGACCGCCCTCTTCTACCTCGTGGCTGCGGTCTGCTTCATCCTCGCGCTGAAGGGTCTGAGTTCTCCCCGGACAGCCCGGCGGGGCAACGCCATCGGAGCGGCCGGCGCCCTCGTCGCAGTCGTCACCGTGTTCCTCTCGGCCAAACTGGAGAACATCCCGCTGATCGTTGCCGCGATCGCGGTTGGTTCCGCGGTGGCCGTCCCGGTGGCCAGGCGGGTGCAGATGACCCAGATGCCGCAACTAGTCGCGCTCTTCAACGGGGTCGGCGGCGGAGCCGCGGCGCTGGTGGCGGTGCTGGAACTCGGCCACAGCGAGGACCCCTGGGTGCGGCTGGCCGTGGTGTTCACGATGCTGGTCGGCGCCGTGTCCTTCGCTGGCTCGGCTGTGACGGTGGGCAAGCTGCAGGAGCTGATCAGCACCCGGCCCCTGGTGTTCCCCGGGATGCCAGTGGTGATGGGTGTTGTGGTGCTGGGGGCGGTGGCTGCCGGAGGCATCGTCGTGGCGACGGGTTCAACGGGCTGGGCTGTGGCGCTGATGGTGCTTGGCCTCGCGGCAGGCCTCCTTCTGGTGCTGCCCGTCGGCGGGGCCGATGTGCCGATCGTGATCTCCCTGCTCAACGCGTTCACCGGCCTCGCGGTCGCGGCCTCGGGAATTGTGCTGGGCAATGTGCTGCTGCTCGTCGCCGGCACGCTGGTCGGGGCCAGCGGTACCATCCTGACCAAGGTGATGGCGTCCGCCATGGGCCGCGGCGTCGCGGGCATCATGTTTGGCGCCTTCCGGGGCGGCTCGACGGCGGGATCAACCGAGCAGAGCGACCGGCCCGTGCGCTCCTCCTCGCCCGAGGACGTGGCCGTACAGCTCGGCTATGCGCAGCGGGTGGTGATCGTCCCCGGTTACGGGCTTGCCGTGGCCCAGGGCCAGCACACGATCGCGGAGCTCGCTATTGCCCTGGCGGCCCGCGGCGTTGAGGTGGTCTTTGCCATCCACCCGGTGGCCGGGCGGATGCCGGGCCACATGAACGTGCTCCTCGCAGAGGCGAACGTTCCCTATGAGGCGCTGAAGGAGCTCGAGGAAGCCAACCCGGAGTTCCCGAACACCGACGTGGCGCTCATTGTGGGCGCCAACGACGTGGTCAATCCTGCCGCCAAGTCGACGCCCGGGGCGCCCATCTACGGGATGCCGATCCTGGAGGTGGCGCAAGCCGGTCAGGTGGTGTTCCTCAAACGCTCCATGCGGCCTGGCTTCGCCGGGATCGAGAACGAGCTGCTGTTCGATCCCAAGACCACACTCCTGTTTGGTGACGCCAAGGATTCACTCACCCGCGTCCTGGGCGCCGTCAAGGCTCTCTAGGCCAGGGCCTCTCTGGACAGGGCCCGCTGGACCAGCCCTTCTGGGACAGGGCCTCTAGAACAGGGTGGGCTGCGCTGCCTCGGCGGCAGGGCTCCCGTGCCGGGCGCCGGCGAGTGCGGCCGGCCCGGGGATGCTGCCGGCCGGGTACTGCGCTTCCTCGTCCCGGGGATCAATGCTGCCGGAATCAATGCTGCCGGGATCACTGCTGCCCAGATCACTGTTGCCGGGGTCGCCGTTGAGGTCGCGGTGGCTGAAGCCGTGCGAGCCGGAGAAGCCGTGGCGCGCCTTGAAGTACCGGACGCGTCCGGACAGCCAGTCCCGGTACTCCTTGGAGGCGTAGGAGCCCGTCCCATACAGCCGGCGGTACTTCCCGGCGAGCTGCGGGTGTTCCCTGGCGATCCACTGCATAAACCATTCGCGGGTTCCGGGCTTGAGGTAGAGGGCTCCCGCCGTGACGCCGGTGGCGCCCGCCGCGGCAAGGGAGGCGAACAGGGAATCGAGGGCCTCGTCGCTGTCGGAGAGCCACGGCAGGATAGGCATGGCCATCACGCCGCAGGGAAGCCCCGCATCCCGAAGCCGGGTGATCAGCTTCAAGCGCGCACGCGGGCCGGGTGTACCGGGCTCGACGGCTTCGGAGAGGCGCTCGTCCGTCATCGCCAGGGAGATGCCCACGCCGACGGGCACCTGGGCTGCGGCATGCTTCAACAGCGGAATGTCCCGGGCCAGCAACGTGCCCTTCGTCAGGATCGACAGGGGAGTGCCGGAATCGGCCAGCGCCCCGATGATGCCCGGCATCAGCTGGTAGCGGCCCTCGGCCCGCTGGTACGGATCCGTATTGGTGCCCAGGGCCACGTGCTGCCGCCCCCACGAGGGTTTGGCCAGTTCCCGGCGCAGGACCTCGGCGGCGTTGATCTTCACCACCACCTGGCTGTCAAAGTCCAGCCCGGCGTCGAAGTCGAGGTAGGTGTGGCTCTTCCGGGCGAAGCAGTAGACGCAGGCGTGGCTGCAGCCGCGGTAGGGGTTGATGGTCCACTCGAACGGCATCCGGGAACCGGCGACCACTTTGTTGAGCACCGATTTGGCAGTGACCTCATGGAAAGTGACCCCGGCGAACTCGGGGGTGGTCACGGAGCGCACCAGCCCGATCAGGGGCAGCAGGGCATCCGGGGCGGGGGACTGGCTGCGCCCACCCGTTTCTCCAGGTTCCCCATGACGCGGTTCCCCGGAACTTAGGACCCCTGAATTTAGGACCCTGTCTCCGGGCGCCGGTTTCAGTGCTTGCGCGTCCCATCTCATGACCCTATTCGAATATATGTTCGAGTCTAAGTCAAGGGCCCGCGCCGCATCGGACCGCACACCTTTTGGGGCTGGGTTCTGCCGGCCGGTTCCCGGGCGGGCGGCATTGCTAGGCTGGGGCGATGATTCTGCTGACAGGGTTCGAACCGTTCGGCGGCGGGAGTACCAACCCGTCGTGGGCGGCCGCACGGGACGCCGCGGCGCGGCTCCGGAATGAGGGGCTCGACGCGCAGGCTGTGGAGCTGCCCTGCGTCTTTGGGGACGCGATCCGCGTACTGGAAGCAGCGCTGGAGCGCTACCGCCCGGAACTGGTGGTCTGCGCGGGCCAGGCCGGCGGACGGTCCCGGATCTCGCTGGAGCGGATCGCGATCAACTGCGACGACGCCCGGATCCAGGACAATGCGGGCAACTCGCCCGTGGACCGGCCCGTGGTCGACGGGGGACCGGCTGCCTACTTCAGCACCCTTCCGGTGAAAGCGGCGCTCGCAGCCCTGCAGGCGGCAGAAATCCCCGCCGAAGTTTCCCAGACCGCCGGCACCTACGTCTGCAACCACGTCTTCTACGGGCTGATGCATGCCCTGCGGCTTCGGCCCCGAACGCGGGGAGGCTTTGTCCATGTTCCTTACGAGCCGGCCCAGTTGCCGCCGGGGAGCACGGACCCATCCCTTCCGTTGGATCAACTGGCGGAGGCGCTCGCCGTCGTCGTTCGCAGTTCACTGGCGACCGCGGTGGACCTCAAAATCCCTGCCGGCGCCACGCACTAGGGGCCCAGGGGCCATCTCAGCCGAGCAGTTCCCACACGACGCCGACCGTGGCGCTGATGCTGGACTCGCCGGCCTCCACCGTGAGCGACTCCACCGCGGCGGCCCGCTGCATCTTCGCGACCGGGATGGGCGCCGGGTGGCCGGACTGCTGCTCGAGCGAAACGACTCTGCCCAATGAAGCCCCGGCGAGCGACGCGAAGTGCCCGGCCGTGGTGAGGGCGTCCTGCCAGGCGGCCTCGCGGGCCCGGGCGGCGACGGCGGCGGGGTCGGCGAAGCCGAGTTCCAGCCCGTTGAGCCGGACGTCGTTGCCGCCGGCCGCGACCGCGGCGGCAATGACCTCCGACGATGTCCCCAGTTCCCGGATCCGGACACTCAGGACCGTCGACGCCAGGTAGCCCGAGACCACCTGCCCCCGACCCTCCTGCCAGTTCACCTCTGCGCGCACATTGAGGCCCGACGTCGTGATGTCCGGATTGGCGACGCCGTACCCGCGGAGTGCCGCTGTGATCGCCGACGAGACCCGGCCCGCCTCTCCGTACGCGGCGCCGACGTCCTCCCTGCGGCACTCGACGCCGATGGAGAGGGTCAGCAGGTCCGGGGCGGCTTCCGCGCTGCCGGACCCGGTGACGGAGATTGTCCTGGGGCTGTCGGTCATGTCATGCCTCGTTCCGTTTCGGATGTTCGGATCGTGTGCCGGGATCGGGCGTCCGGCTCCGGATAGCCGCCGGCCTGCAGCCCGGCCCGGCGTTCGAAGAAATTGCGCGAGCCGGGGTTGCCCGTCCGGAGCAGGGACCAGCCTGCCGCGAGGAAATACAACGGCAGGAACGGAAGGCCCAGGCACCAGGCGTACTGCGTGCAGTGGCGCTCTTCGTGCCCCAGCAGGACGGGGTTGGCCAGGACCTCCTCCGGCCCGGCGCGGAAGAGCACCACATTGCCCACCGTGAACGCGGCGGCGAAGGGGAGCCGCCAGCGGTAGCCGGCGGCAATCAGCAGTCCCCGGGGCCCCCGGCGGACGGACGTGCGGGCACAGCCGGCCAGCAGCAGCCCCAGCGGAGTTGTTGCATTCAGTACATTGGCCAGCTGCCGTAGCCGTTGTCCCGGCGTCATGAGGCCATGCTAGCCGGGCGCCCCGCCATGCGGGATGGGACCATGCGGGATGCCTGGCGGCGCGGGCAGGGCCGCAGTGCCGAGGCCTAGGGGAGCGGGAGGGGGGAGCGGCAGCGCGGGCGCCGTCACGTTCGGGCACCTGAGCCCGTTCAACTAGACTGAAGGGGAGTGCCCGCCGGAGCGATTTAGGCGAGCCCTGTCCTTTGCCGACGCGCTGGTCCCTGCACCCCTGAAGGTCCTGTGCCGTTGGCATGAACCGACTCGTAGCTAAGAACAGTAGATGACTGAAACTTTGCCGGGCGCCGGCGTCCCGAATCCCCTGGATGAAGCCGCCATCACCGCCGCCGTAGACCAGGCCGTTGCCGCCATTGCCGCCGCCTCCACGCTCGATGAACTCAAGGCCGTGCGCCTCGCCCACACCGGTGAGAAGTCCGCGCTGAGCCTCGCCAACCGTGAAATCGGCGGGCTGCCGAAGGACCAGAAGGCCGCCGCCGGCAAGCTCATGGGCTCCTCCCGCGGACGCGTCAACAAAGCGCTCGCGGACCGCACGGCCGAGCTCGAAGCCGAGAACGACGCCCGCATCCTGGTCGAGGAGACTGTCGACGTCACCGCGGCCCCGCGCCGCCGTCGTGCCGGTGCACGCCACCCGCTGTCCACCCTGCAGGAACGCGTCGCGGACATCTTCGTTGGCATGGGCTGGGAGATCGCCGAGGGCCCCGAGGTCGAGTCCGAATGGTTCAACTTCGACGCGCTGAACTTCAAGCCGGACCACCCGGCCCGCGAAATGCAGGACACGTTCTTCGTGGAGCCGCCCGAGGCCCACCTGCTGATGCGCACCCACACATCGCCCGTTCAGGTCCGCTCCATGCTGGAACGCGAACTGCCGATCTACGTGCTGTGCCCCGGCAAGGTGTTCCGCACCGACGAGCTCGACGCCACGCACACCCCCGTGTTCCACCAGTTCGAGGGCCTGGCCATCGACAAGAAGCTCAGCATGGCGGACCTCCGCGGCACCCTGGAGCACCTCGCGCGCCAGATGTTCGGCGACGAGGCCCAGATCCGGCTGCGCCCGAACTACTTCCCGTTCACGGAACCGTCTGCCGAGCTGGATATCTGGCACCCGGGCGCCAAAGGCGGTCCCAGCTGGATCGAATGGGGCGGCTGCGGCATGGTCAACCCCAACGTGCTCCGGGCCGCCGGCATCGATCCGGACCTCTATTCAGGTTTTGCCTTCGGCATGGGCATCGAGCGGACCCTGATGTTCCGCAACGAGGTCGGCGACATGCGCGACATGATCGAAGGCGACGTACGTTTCAGCGAGCACTTCGGGATGGAGATCTAACAGTGCGTATCCCACTTTCCTGGCTGCGTGAATTCGCGCAGGTACCGGCCGGAGCAACGGCCGAAGACGTGATGGCGGACCTGGTCAAGGTCGGCTTTGAAGAAGAAGCCGTCCACCGGCCCACGGACGCCCTCCAGGGCCCCGTCGTGGTGGGCCAGGTCCTGAGCATCGTCAAGGAACCCCAGACCAACGGCAAGACCATCAACTGGTGCCAGGTCCGGGTGGTCCCCGAGGGCCAGCAGCAGAGCCTCACTGGCGACGGCATCGACCCCTCCGGTGTCCAGGGCATCATCTGCGGCGCCCACAACTTCGTGGAAGGCGACAAGGTGGTGGTCACCCTCCCCGGTGCCGTGCTTCCCGGCGACTTCCACATTTCTGCGCGGAAGACCTACGGGCACCTGTCCGCCGGCATGATCGCGTCCGTGCGAGAGCTCGGCATCGGCGAGGACCACGACGGCATCCTGGTGCTGTCCCGGATCGGGCTTGACCCCGAAATCGGCGCCGACGCCATGGAGCTCCTGGGCCTCTACGACCAGGCCGCTGAAATCAACGTCACCCCGGACCGCGGCTACGCATTCTCGATCCGCGGCGTGGCCCGGGAGTACGCCCACGCCACCGGCACGCCGTTCACGGACCCGGCGTCGAAGGTCCAGGCACCCGCGGCCCTGGCTGGCGGCTACGGCGTCAAACTCAACGATGACGCCCCGATCTACGGCAAGCCCGGCTGCGACCGCTTCGTTGCCCGCGCCGTCCGCGGCGTCGACGCCACGAAACCGACACCCCCGTGGATGTCCTCCCGGCTCCGGCTCGCCGGCATCCGCTCCATCTCGCTGCCGGTGGACATCTCCAACTACGTCATGCTCGAACTCGGGCAGCCCACGCACTGCTACGACCTGGACAAGCTCTCGGGCGACATCGTGGTCCGCCGTGCCGTGGCAGGCGAAAAGATCACCACCCTGGACGAGAAGGTCCGCGCGCTGGACGTCGAGGATCTGCTGATCACCGACGGCTCCGGCGCGATCGGCATCGCCGGTGTGATGGGCGGCGCCGCCACCGAGGTGTCCGATGCGACGTCGAACATCCTCGTTGAGGCTGCGCACTTCGACGAGGTGTCCATCGGACGCTCCCGCCGCCGCCACAAGCTGCCGTCCGAAGCGTCCAAGCGCTTCGAACGCGGCGTGGATTGGCACGTCGCGAATATCGCCGCGCAGCGCGTGGTCGACCTCCTGGTCGAACTTGCCGGCGGCACCGCCGATGAGGCAGGCACCGACGTCGGGACCGCGCCGGATACCGTCACCGTCGAGCTTCCCGCAGCCTTCGCCGCGGAACGGATCGGCATCGATTTCACCGAGGAACAGATCGTCACCTCGCTCGAGGACCTCGGCGCCGTCGTGGTCAAGAACGACGGCGGCTACACAGTGACTGCCCCGAGCTGGCGCAATGACCTGGAAACCAAGGAGGACCTCTCCGAGGAGATCGCCCGGCTGGTCGGCTACGACCAGATCCCCGCGAGCCTGCCCGTGGCGCCTCCGGGCCGAGGACTGACCCGCACGCAGCAGCAGCGCCGGCGCCTCGTCCAGGCACTGGCCGATTCCGGCCTCACCGAAGTCCTGGCGTACCCGTTCGTCTCCAAGGCCGCCAACGACACGTTCGGCGTGTCCACGGAAGGAACGCCGCGCAAGGCGCTCAAGCTGGCCAACCCGATCAGCGAGGAGCAGGGCTACCTGCGCACGTCGATCCTGCCGGGCCTGATCGAGGTGGCCAAGCGAAACCACTCGCGCGGCTTCCGCGACCTGGCCCTGTTCGAGGCCGGCCTCGTGTTCCTGCCGGGCGACACACTCGGCACCTCCTCAATCCCGCCGCTTGGCATCAAACCCGGCGATGAGGTGCTGGACGGACTTTACGACGGCGTCCCGGACCAGCCGCTGTACGTCGCCGCGGTCCTCACCGGCCATGACTCGCCGGCCGCCGCAGGCCACACCCCCCGGGCGTGGGACTGGGCCGATGCGCTGGACATCGCCAGGACCGCCGGCGCCGTGCTCGGCGTCGAGATCGTGATCAGCCAGGGACACCACCAGGCCTTCCACCCGGGACGGGCTGCCCAGCTGGCGCTCCGCACCGGCGAAGTCCTGGGCTATGCCGGCGAGCTGCACCCGAAGCTGCTGGCCGCCCACGACATGCCCGCGCGGTCGGTGGCGATCGAATTCAATGCGGACGACCTCTTTGAGGCCGCCGCAGACGTGATAGTGGCCCGGCACATCTCCACGTACCCGGTGGCCACCCAGGACGTCGCCCTCGTGGTGCCGCAGGAAGTCCCGGCGGAAGAGGTGCTCGATGCCCTGCGCGAGGGCGCCGGCGAACTGCTCGAGGACGTCGCCCTCTTCGACGTGTACGCGGGCAAGGGCATCGAGGACGGCAAGAAGTCGCTGGCCTTCAGCCTGCGCTTCCGCGCCGGGGACCGCACGCTGACCGCGGACGAGGCATCCGCGGCCCGCGAAGGCGCCGTCGCTGTGGCGCACGAGCGCTTCGGAGCAGTCCAACGCTAGAGCACAGGGGGACCGCTGGCACCCTCGCCGTAGCCGGAATCACCGTCCGGTCCGTTCGTCTTGCCGACGTCGGACCGGACGGTGAGGCTTTCCTCGGAGCGGCCGAACGCGCGCGCGCCGCAGGCATCAAGGATCCGGGGAAGCGGCGGGACTTCCTGGCCGGCCGGATCGCGCTGCGGGATTTCGCCGCCGGAATCCTCGGCGTGCGCCCCGGGCAGCTCACGGCCGCCTATTCGTGCCCGGAGTGCGGGACGGGGCCGGAGCTGGACCACGGCCGGCCCGGCTACCTGCTGGACGGTGCGCCCGCCGGCCTTCTCCTGAGCCTTTCCCGCAGCCGCGGCTGGGCGCTGCTGGCCGGCGGTCCCGCCGGTGCGGCGGGTGTTATGGACGGTGCCGCGGTCGGCGTCGACCTGGAGCACAGCTCCGGGGTCGGGTTCCCGGGGTTCGACGACGTCGCCCTCACCCCGGCGGAACGGCGGCTGCTCGCGGCGGTGGCGCCGGAGGAGGCGATGGCCTGGCGGGCAGCCGCCTGGGCGCGCAAGGAGGCACTGCTGAAGGCCCGCGGCACAGGGCTGCGGGTCGAACCGGCCTCGGTTGAGGCCTTCGCGGAGTCCGCCGACGGCACTGTCCTCGTTGACCTGGACACGGTTGCCTTGGGCCTGCCGGCCGGCTTTGCCGCCGCGCTGGCCATCCTGGGAACGGCGTAGCAGCCAAGCCCGGCGGAGAGCCGATGCCTGCCAGGGATGTTTAAGGCACACTGGTGGCGTGAGCGGATTCCGGTGGGTGCTGCACGTCGATCTCGACCAGTTCATCGCGGCGGTCGAGGTGCTCCGGCGGCCGGAGCTTGCGGGCAAGCCGGTCATTGTCGGCGGCCGGGGTGACCCCACGGAGCGGGCAGTGGTGTCGACGGCATCCTACGAAGCCAGGGCGTTCGGCGTGGGGTCGGGCATGCCGCTGCGCATTGCGGCCCGGAAAGTGCCCGACGCCGTGATCCTGCCCGTCGATCACGAGGCTTACCTCGCGGCGTCTGAAACGGTGATGGCTACCCTGCGCGAGCAGCCCGGCGCCACCGTGCAGGTGCTGGGTTGGGATGAAGCCTTTGTTGGCATTGAGACAGAGAATCCGGAAGCCTACGCCCGGCAGGTGCAGGCCGCCGTCCTGGCGCAAACGCAGCTGCACTGCAGCGTGGGCATCGGCGACACCTTGGTCCGGGCCAAGGTCGCCACCGGATTCGGCAAGCCGGCCGGCGTCTTCCGTCTCACTGCAGGGAACTGGCTGGACGTCATGGGCAACCGGCCCACCAAGGACCTGTGGGGCGTCGGAACCAAAGTGTCCGGCCGGCTGGCCAAACTCGGCATCAACACGGTCGCCGAGTTGGCTGCGTCCGACCCCCGGGACCTGGTCCCGGAGTTCGGACCCAGGATGGGACCTTGGTACGCGGAGCTCGGACGCGGGGACGGCGCCAGCGTTGTGGACGACACCCCCTGGGTTGCGCGCGGGCACAGCCGGGAGACCACCTTCCAGAAGGACCTGACCGACCCCGCGCAGGTGGACGACGCCGTGAGGGAGCTGACAGCGCATGTCCTTGAGGATGTTGTGGCCGAAGGCCGGCCCGTGATTGGGCTGACCCTCAAGGTTCGGTACGCGCCGTTCCTCACCAAGACCCACGCGAGGAAGATTCCCGAGACATTCGACAAGAGCGAAATCCTCGAGCGGGCCCTGGACCTCGCGGCCGGAATCGAAGCGGGCCGTCCCATCCGGCTCCTGGGCCTGCGGGCCGAAATGGCAATGCCCGACGACGCCCGCAAGGGACACACTCCGACGCGCGGCGGCTGGTAACGGCGTCCCCTTTGCGTAACCCTGGACGTTCTCGCGACACTTAGCCAACTTCGGCCGCAAACCTAAGGACAGGTTGGCGGGCAATGTGCAATCAACCCGTCAGCCCACTGGAGCTAACCGGTCCGCCTTGGTAGCTTCAAGACATGGCCATCAAACTTGAGAACGTCGGTATCGCCGTCGAGGACCTCGAAGCCACAATCGCCTTTTTCACCGACCTCGGGCTCACCGTCGTGGGCCGTGACACCGTCAGCGGCGAGTGGACCGACACTGCGGTCGGACTTGATGGCAACCACGCCAACATTGCGATGCTCCAGACCCCGGACGGTCATGGTCGGCTTGAGCTCTTCGAATACATCCACCCCAAAGCGATCGAGTCGCAGCCAACCCGCCCCAACGACATCGGCATGCATCGCGTGGCCTTCTCGGTCGACAACATAGACCAAGCCCTCGAGGCAGCTGCGAAGCACGGATGCTTTCCGCTGCGCGGCGTGGCGACCTACAAAGACGTCTACAAACTCACCTATGTCCGTGGTCCCAGCGGAATCATCGTGATGCTTGCCGAGGAACTAAAGAAAAACTGACGCCCGGATCGGCCCAGTTAGAAGGAATCCCTCGCAGTGCCTGCGGCGAGCGTCTGCATCTCAGTGCGGGGCCGGCAACGGCGGCAGGGCCTCCTGATACAGCCACGGGTGCAGCAGGGACTCGGTATCGAGCCCGGTCGCGTGGTCCGCGGTGATGATGAACTGCTGTGTTGAGACGGATCCGTGGCGGTTCTGGCCCGCCCACTCGTGAAGGAGCGAGAAGAAGGCCAGGTCTCCGCAGCGCAGGCGCAGGGCATGCAGGGCCAGGGCGCCACGCTTGTAGACCCGGTCGTCGAACATCAGCTCCGGGCCGGGGTCGCCCACGAGCAGGTCCTGCTTGCCGGCGTCGAGCTTCCGCCAGGCGGCGGCGGCCCGCCGGGCCACCGTCATGACACCCGACTCTTCGGACCAGATCCACTCGGCATAGCAGGCGAATCCCTCATGGAGCCAGATGTCTTTCCACGTGGCCGCCGTCAGCGAGTTCCCGAACCACTGGTGGGACAACTCATGGGCGATGAGCCGCTGGGACTCCCAGTCGTGCTCCAGATGGTTGGGGCCGAAGATCGACAGGCTTTGCGCCTCCAGCGGGATCTCCAGTTCGTCCCCGGCCACCACGACGGTGTATTCGGCGAAAGGATAGGGGCCGAAACAGTCGATGAAGGTGCGCATCATCTCGGGCTGCCGGGCCAGGCCCTCGCGGGCCGTCTCGGCCAGCTCCGCCGGAACAGCCGCATATTGGGGCACCTGGGCTGTCGGGCGGACGGGGTTGAGCGCCAGAAGCTCATAGCGGCCGATCTGGACCGTGGCGAGGTATGTGGCCATCGGCTCGGACTGCTCGTAGACCCAAGTCTCGCGGCTGGACCGGGTGGTGCGCGAGACCAGGAGTCCGTTGCACACAGCCCGGTAGTTCGCGTCCGTTGTCACCGAGATCCGGTAGCTGGCCTTGTCCCGGGGGTGGTCGTTGCAGGGGAACCAGGACGGTGCGCCGTTCGGCTGGCCGGCCACCAGGACCCCGTCGGTGAGCTCCTCCCAGCCCACTTCGCCCCACAGGCCGCGGCGGGGGGAGGGGTTCCCCTCGTAGCGGATGTCCAGGGTGAATTCCTCACCGGCCAACAGGGCGGCTTCGGGGACGACGACGAGCTGGTCGGCGCGGTGGCTGAACCTCCGGACCCTCCGCCCGCCGAGCTGGATCTTGGTGGCCCGGAGCCCGGTCAGGTCCAGCACGATGGCCGACGTCGGGCGCTGCGTCACCGCGTGCACCACCGCCCGCCCGTTCAAGCGGTTGCTGCTGAGCTTGTAGTCCAGCTCAAGTTCGTAGCGGGTGACACGGTAGGCATCCGTGCCGTGGCCGGGCAGGTAGGGATCGGGGGAGCCGGAAGCATCGTCCGAGGGCAGGCCGCTTCCGCTGCCGGGTGCGACAGCGGAACTCGGGGTCGTGGAACTCATCAACCGTCTTTCGGGATTGCTGGGGCTGGGCTACTTCAGTTTGGGGACGGGCGCGGCCGGGCCGCCCCAGGGGCTCACCGGATTGCCCATCCAGTAGGTCCCGGCGGGCACCGTTTCGCCCCGCATCACGAGGGACGCAGGACCCACAGTGCCGCCTGTGCCAATCCGGGCCTGCGGGAGGATGACTCCGTGCGGTCCCATCGTTGCCCCGTCATCGAGCGTAACAGTGTCGATGCTCATGACCCGATCGTGGAAGAGATGGGTCTGGACCACGCAGCCGCGGTTGACGGTGGAGTTCCGGCCAAGCGTGACGAGGTCTGCTTCGGGCAGCCAGTAGCTTTCGCACCACGTGCCGGCACCGATCTTGGCGCCCAGGGCCCGGAGCCACCAGACCAGGGCCGGCGTGCCGCTGGCGGAGCGGGCGAACCAGGGGGCGCTGACCATTTCGATGAACGTGTCCACCACCTCGTTGCGCCAGATGAAGGAGCTCCACAGCGGATGCTCGCCGGGCTTGATGCGCCCGACCAGCAGCCATTTAGCCACGACGGCGCTGCCCGCCGCCACTGCGCCGGCGAGGAGAATCACCACGCCGCCCAGCAGGGCCGCCACGCCGTAGTTGAAGACTGTGGCGAGCCAGTCGAAGGCGAGGAAGACCCCGGCCGCGACGGCAACCGTTGTCACTACGGGGACAAAGCGGCACAGCTCCCACAGTGCCCGGGCAACCTTGAGCTTCAGGGGCGGCTGATAGGTCCTTGTGTCGTCGGAGGCGATGGCGGTGCGCCGGAGCCGGACCGGCGGGCTGCCCAACCAGGACGTGCCGGATTTCGCCTTCGCCGGAGTCGCCGAGAGCACGGCGACGAGGGAGTTCTTCGGCACGTTGCGGCCGGGAGCAGTCATGCCGGAATTGCCGAGGAAAGAGCGTTTGCCGATTTTTGCCGGGGCGATCCGCAACCACCCGCCGTCGAGCTCGTAGGACGCCACCATCGTGTCGTCGGCCAGGAAGGCGCCTTCGCCGACCGTGGTCATCTTGGGGATCAGCAGGACAGTCGAGGCCTCCACGTTCTTGCCGATCCTGGCGCCGAGCAGGCGCAGCCAGGCAGGAGTGAAGAGGCTGGCGTAAATCGGGAAGAGCAGGTCGCGGGCCAGATCCAGGACGCGCTCCGTGGCCCAGACCTGCCAGCCGATTCTGCTCCGGACCCGGTAGTACCCTTCGGCCAGGCCCACACCCAGGAGCCGGGTGGTCAGGAGTATCAGCACCAGGTTGGACAGGAACCAGACCAGGGCCGCAGGCGGAAGGGACAGCAGGAGTTGCGGGAGTGCCGCGCTGAGCGACTCGCTGCCGCGGATGAAGCCGAAGACCACCAGCGCCGCGGCCGCCGCCGAGACATAGGGGATCAGGGCCAGGACGGCCGAGGCAGTGGCGAAGCCGGCGAACCAGAGCCTGCCGATCAGCGGGTGGTGCCGGGGAGCGTCCGGCCAGGAGGATTTGGCTTTGCCGCGCCGCTCGGCCGGGGACCCGGCGACGAGTTGGCCGGACTTCACCTTGCCCAGGACAGCCGAGCCGGGTTCCACCTTCGCACCGGCGCCGATCGTGGCGCCCGGCATGAGCGTGCTGCGTGCCCCGACCGTGGCGCCGGGACCGATGCGGATGGCCCCGATGTGGACGACGTCGCCGTCGATCCACCAGCCGGACAGGTCGACCTCGGGCTCGACGTTGCAGCCGTTGCCGAGCGAGAGCAGCCCGGTGACGGGCGGCAACGAGTGCAGCTGGACGTCGTTGCCGATTTTCGCTCCGAGGGCCCGGGCGTAGTACGGCACCCAGGGCGCGCTGGCGAGGCTGATGGCGCTGGCCAGGTCCTGGATCTGTTCGGCGAGCCAGAGGCGCAGGTGGACCCGGCCGGACCGGGGATACGTCCCCGGCACCACGTTGCGGAGCAGGAGGCGGGCAGCGGCGATGGAGATCAGCATCCGGCCCGCAGGACTCACGAAGATGAGCCAGGAAGCGCCCACCCACCACCAGGACACCGTGGGTGCCGCCGTGAAGCCGGCGAAGGAAGCGAGTAGATTGTTCGCCGCCATCAGGTACGTCAGCCAGCGCATGCCCACGAGGATGTGCAGGGGAACGCCCATCAGGGTCTGGAAGACCTGTGACCTGCGGGCCGTGCGCCGAACCGTGCGTTCCGGGGCCGGGCCCGCCCCGCCGTCGGGCAGGGACTGGCGCGCGACGTCGATGAGCGCCCCGATCCGGGGAGTGGCGTAGATGTCAGCCACCGTGATCGTGGGGTAGTGGACCCGAAGGGCGGAGACGAGTTGCGCGGCGGCCAGGGATCCGCCCCCGTAGGCGAAGAAATCGGCGTCGAGGCTGGCCGCATTGCCGCCCAGCACCGCGCCCCACTGCTCCACGATCCAGGTTGCGTCGTCCGGGAGGTTCAGCGGGGCCGCTTCGGTGTCGGCGGCCCCGGCCCCTGCCAGGGGCCACGGCAGCGCGTGCCGGTCCACCTTGCCGCTGGTCTTGGTCGGCAGAGAATCGACCACGGTCAGCAGCGGGATCAGCGGGGCCGGCAGGCTCTCGCCGAGCAGCTCCCGTGCGGCGGCCAGATCGAGATTCCTGCCTTCGGTCGGGGCCAGGTAGCCGACCAGGATCTGGTTGCCGGCCGCCGTCGTTTGCACCGTGGCGGCCGCTCCGGCGACATCCGGCAGCGACTGAAGGGCGGCGTCGATCTCGCCGAGTTCGATCCGGCGCCCGCCGAGCTTGACCTGTTCGTCGGCGCGGCCCTGGAAGACCAGCCCCGCGGCCTCGTAGCGGACCAAATCTCCCGAGCGGTAGGCCCGCTCCCAGCCCAATGACGGCATGGGGGCATATTTCTCGGCGTCCTTCGCCGGGTCCAGGTACCGGGCCAGGCCCACGCCGCCGATGATCAGTTCGCCGATTTCACCCTCCCCGACCGGCAGGGAATGGGCATCCACGACGGCGAGGTCCCAGCCGTCCAGCGGCAGGCCGATCCGCACCGGGCCGGGACCGCCAAGCGGTGCTGCGCAGGCGACGACGGTGGCCTCGGTGGGGCCGTACGTGTTCCAGACCTCGCGGCCTTCGACGGCGAGCCGCTCGGCGAGGTCCGGCGGGCACGCTTCGCCGCCGAAGATCAGCAGGCGGACGCTCTCGAGGGACTCCACCGGCCACAGCGCGGCGAGGGTGGGCACCGTGGAAACAACCGTGATGCCGTGGCTGATCAGCCACGGGCCAAGGTCCATGCCGGTCCGGACCAGGGCGCGGGGCGCCGGGACGAGGCAGGCGCCATGCCGCCACGCGAGCCACATTTCCTCGCAGGAGGCGTCGAAGGCGACCGAAAGCCCCGCCAGGACACGGTCCTGCGTCCCGACCGGATCGTCCTGCTGGAAGAGCCGGGCTTCAGCGTCGACGAAGGCCGCCGCAGAACGGTGCTGCACCGCCACGCCTTTGGGGGTCCCGGTGGAACCTGAGGTGAAGATGACCCAGGCGTCGTCGTCAAGTCCGGGAAGCCGGGGAGCGGGGAACGGGCGGGGCCGCTGCCCCTCCGTCACGATCTCCCCGGCGCCGTGTAATATCCCGGCAACCCGGGCCTCGCCGAACACAAGCCTGGCCCGCTCTTCCGGGTCGTCCGCGTCCACCGGGACATAGGCGGCCCCGACCATCAGGATGGCCAGGATCGAGACATAGAGCAGGTTGGTGCCCGACGGGATCCGGACGCCGATCTTGTCCCCGGCGCCGAGGCCCGCCAGGTGCAGCTCCTTCGCCGTGGCCTGGACGGCAGACAGGAGCTGGGCGTAACTGAGCGATTCGTGGCCGTCGTCGAGGGCAGAGGCCTCCGGAAAGCGCGCCGCGGTGTCTTCCAGGATGTCGACCAGGGTCCGCTCCGGCGGTGCGGCCAGGGACCCCGGAAGCTGCGGCCGGAACGCCGGGCTGACGGTGGCGAGGGCCTGCGGAGGGCCGCTGTGTTGCGCTTGCTGATCAGTCACAGGGGGATCGTCTCCGGCCTAGGTGAACGGAAGGTGTCCGGGTTCGCTTTGTGTTAATACTCCGCCACTGTCCGGACGATCGCACGCTGTTTCCCTCATCTGTTTCCAAGACCCGGGTACTGGGCACCTGGGAACGGGTCTTTAGGGAACCAGGATGACCTTGCCGGTAGTGCGCCGCTGCTCGAGGTCATCGTGGGCCTGGGCGGCCTCCGCCAGATCGTAGCGGGCGCCTACCCGCACTTTGAGGCTTCCGTCGGCCACAGCTGCGAAGAGCTCGTCAGAGCGCCAGCGGCGTTCCTGCGCGTTGCGCAGGAAATGCCCGATCGTCGGCCGGGTGAGGTACAGGGAGCCTCCGGAGTTGAGCCGTTGCGGGTCGAAGGGCGGAACGGGACCGGAAGCGGCACCGAACAGCACCAGCGTGCCGCGGATGCGCAGGGCCTCGAGGGACCCGTCGAAGGTGTCCTTGCCGACGCCGTCGTACACGACATCCGCGCCGGTGCCGTCAGTCAGTTCGCGGACCCTGGCGGCGAAGCCGTCATAGCGGAGCACGTGGTCGGCGCCGGCTTCGCGGGCCAGTTGCTCCTTGTCATCGGTGGAGACGGTGGTGATGACGCGCGCGCCCCGCGCCTTGAGCAGCTGGATCAGCAGCAGGCCGACGCCGCCGGCTCCGGCGTGCAGCAGGACGGTGTGGCCCGGCTCGACCTTGAAGGAGGAATTGATCAGGTAATGCGCGGTGATGCCCTGCAGCGGCAAGGCAGCGGCCGTAAAGTCGTCCACGCCGTGGGGGACGGGCAGCGCTTTGTCCTCATCGATGAGGGCGTAGCCGGCGTAGCAGTTGATGCCCTCCGCCGTGGCTACGCGGTCACCGGCGGAGAAGCCGGTGACGCCGTCGCCGAGTTCCTCCACCGTGCCCGAGGCCTCGGACCCGGGGGTGAACGGGTACGGAACTTTGTAGCTTCCGCTGCGCTTGTAGGTGTCGATGAAGTTCACGCCGACGGCGGCGACCTTGACCAGGAGCTGGCCGGGCCCCGGAACCGGGCGCTCCACCTTGGTCAGGGTGAGGACGTCGGGGCCCCCGGCCTCGCGGGCGACGATTGCATGCATCATGGAACTCCTTGGCTGGGCTGACGTTCGTGGACCTGATCCTGGACCCATCCTAGGGACATTGGCGCCAACGACGAAGTGACGGCCGGTATCCGGCCGTCACTTCGGGTCAAACAGGAAAACAGGGGCACCATGAGGGCGGCCAGGGCGCTTTCGCGTCTGCGGAGCCTCCCGTCCGGGAGCGCCGACCCCTAGTAGCGGCGGGTGACAGTGGCCATCGGGCACTCAAAGTGGCGTCCCGCGGAGAGCCCGACGTCGTTGAGGTAGCGGACGATGATGCCGTAGGACTGCAGCAGCGTGGTCTCGGTGTAGGGGACCTGGTGCTTCGCGCAGAACTCACGGACGATCACGGCGGCCTTGTCGAGCTGCGGGCGGGCCATGTCCGGGAAGAGGTGGTGCTCAGCCTGGCGGTTGAGGCCGCCGAGCAGGATGTCCATGAAGCGGCCGCCGGAGATGTTCCGGGACGTCAGGACCTGGCGGCTGAAGAAGTCCACGCGGCTGTCGGCCGGCAGGACCGGCATGCCCTTGTGGTTCGGCGCGAAAGACGCGCCCATGTAGAAACCGAAGACGGCGAGCTGGACCGCGATGAACGCGAGTGCCATGCCCCACGGCAGGAAGGTGAAAGCGAGCACGGGCAGCAGGCTGAGGCGGGCAATGAGGATCGGGATTTCGACCCAGCGGTGCGTGACCTTGGCGCGCTGGAAGATGAACTTGATCGAATCGATCTGCAGGCCCAGGCCAACGAGGAACAACAGCGGGAAGAAGAGCCAGCCCTGTTTGCGGGTGAGGAAGGAGAACCGGCCCTGCCGGGTCGCCGCGGCTTCCGGGAAGAACGCGATGGCACCCGTGGCGATGTCCGGGTCCTTGGAAATGACGTTGGGGTGGTTGTGGTGCGCGCCGTGCTTCTGCTCCCACCAGGAGTAGCTGATCCCGGCAACCGAGGTGGCCAGCAGCCGTGCGGCCCAGTCATTGGCGCGGCGGGAGGCGAAGATCTGCCGGTGCCCGGCCTCGTGGGCCAGAAAGCTGAGCTGGGTGCAGAGGATGCCTAGGGCGGCGGCGATGAGGAGCTGGAACCAGCTGTCACCGATCAGCGCGAAGCCGAACCAGGTGGCGGTCATGAGGAGCACCAGGACCGAAAACACTGTGACGTAGAAGCCGACGCGGCGTTCAAGCAGGCCTGCGGCCTTGACGGTCTTGAGGAGTTCCGAGTAGCTCAGGACAACGGCGTTCGGCTGCCGGATCCGCGATTTTGGTCGCTCCGGAGTGGCGGTGGTGAGGGTCATGTAACGCGTGCCTCGATGCTGTTACGGGCAACGCTGCATCCGACACTCGGACTGCACGGTCTGGATCACCCTTTACCAAGCATACGCCCGCACCGTTACCCGGCCCTCCCGATCCGGACGGGCGGGCCAGGGCTGAACACTCGGGGCACGTGGCAGTTTATGCATAAATATCGGCATCTATGCATACTCTTGCTGTATAGTCCTAGCTATGACTATTTCTGTTGCCGTCTCCGGCGCAAGCGGTTATGCCGGCGGGGAGGTGCTGCGGCTCCTCGCCGGCCATCCCGATGTCACCATCGGAGCCATCACGGCGCACAGCAACGCCGGTTCCAGACTAGGGGAATTGCAGCCCCATCTCCACGGTCTGGCCAACCGCATCCTCGAAGACACCACGGTGGAGAACCTGTCCGGCCACGACGTTGTGTTCCTGGCCCTCCCGCACGGTGCTTCCGCCGACATCGCAGCCCAGCTGCCGGCCGGCACCGTGGTGATCGACGCCGGCGCCGACCACCGGCTGCAGGACGCGGCCGCCTGGGAGAAGTTCTACGGCTCGCCGCACGCCGGGACCTGGCCCTACGGCCTGCCCGAGCTTCCCGGCCAGCGGGAGGCCCTGCGCGGCGCCAAGCGGATCGCCGTCCCGGGCTGCTAC
This sequence comes from Arthrobacter sp. NicSoilB4, assembly GCF_019977335.1. Lineage (NCBI taxonomy): Bacteria > Bacillati > Actinomycetota > Actinomycetes > Micrococcales > Micrococcaceae > Arthrobacter > Arthrobacter sp. NicSoilB4. The sequence goes on from NZ_AP024653.1 coordinate 1,427,639, forward strand.
CCGACGTCTGCCCTGCTGGCCCTCACCCCGGGCTTCAGTAACCACCTGCTGCAGGCGGACGACGTCGTCATCGTCTCCGCGTCCGGCACCTCCGGGGCCGGCAAGGCCGCCAAGGTCAACCTGATCGGCGCCGAGGTCATGGGCTCCATGAGCCCCTACGGCGTGGGCGGCGGGCACCGGCACACGCCGGAAATCGAACAGGGACTGTCGAAGGCCCTGAACGCTCCGGTCACCGTCTCCTTCACCCCCACCCTGGCCCCGATGAGCCGGGGCATCCTCACCACCGCTACGGCGAGGGTGCGGCCCGGGGTGACCGCGGAGGAACTGCGCCGCGCCTGGACCGAGGCCTACGACGACGAGCCGTTCGTTCATCTGCTGCCGGAGGGCCGCTGGCCCTCGACCAAGTCCGTGCAGGGATCCAACCACGCCGTCATGCAGCTGGCCCTGGACAGCCACACCGGCCGGGTGATCGTCACGTGCGCCATCGACAACCTGACCAAGGGGACCGCCGGCGGCGCCGTCCAGTCCATGAACATTGCCCTCGGCCTGGCGGAAACCGCCGGCCTCGACCTGCAGGGAGTCGCACCGTGAGCATCACCGCCCCCCAGGGGTTCCGCGCCGCCGGAGTCACCGCCGGCCTCAAGGCCTCCGGCAACCCGGACCTCGCCCTCGTGGTCAACGACGGCCCGTCCAAGGCCGCCGCGGCCGTGTTCACGTCCAACCGGGTGGCCGCGGCCCCCGTGCACTGGTCCCGCGAAGTGGTCAAGGACGGCCGCGTCGACGCCGTCATCCTCAACTCCGGCGGCGCCAACGCCTGCACCGGCCCGCAGGGTTTCCAGAACACGCACACCACCGCCGAGAAGACCGCCGAGGCGCTGGGCGTTTCGGCAACGGACATCTTTGTCTGCTCCACCGGGCTGATCGGTGAGCAGCTTCCGATGGAGAAGATCCTCACCGGGATCGGCGCCGCCACGTCGGCGCTCAGCAGCGACGGCGGACCCGACGCCGCCACCGCGATCATGACCACGGACTCGGTATCGAAGCAGGCAGTGTTCACCGGCACCGACGCCAACGGCAACGAATTCACCATCGGCGGCATGGCCAAGGGCGCCGGCATGCTCGCCCCGGGGCTCGCCACGATGCTGGTGGTCCTCACGACGGACGCGGACGTCCGGCCGGACCTGCTCGACGCCGTGCTCCGCGACGCCACCAGGGTCACGTTTGACCGGGCGGACTCGGACGGCTGCATGTCCACCAACGACACCGTCGTGCTGCTGGCCTCCGGCGCCTCCGGCGCCGCGCCGTCCGCCGTCGAATTCGGCAAGGGCCTGACCCAGGTCTGCGCGGAACTGGCCCGCAAGCTGATCGGCGACGCCGAGGGCGCCAGCCACGACATCGCGATCCGCACCTTCAACGCCGCGAATGAGCGGGACGCCGAAGTGGTCAGCCGCGCCGTCGCCCGCTCCAACCTCTTCAAGGCCGCGATCTTCGGCAAGGACCCCAACTGGGGCCGCGTACTCTCCGCCGTCGGCACCACCGACGCAGCCTTCGAGCCTGACCAGCTCAACGTGTCCATGAACGGCGTGCAGATCTGCCGCAACGGCAGCATCGGCGAGGACCGGAATCTCGTGGACCTGGAGCCGCGCGAGGTCCTGGTCGAGATCGACCTGCAGGCCGGCGCCGCGGAGGCCACGATCTGGACCAACGACCTAACCCACGACTACGTCCACGAAAACAGCGCCTACTCAAGCTAGGCAGTTCCCGGAGGGACGATCAGCATGAACACCCAGACCCGCGAGACCACTTCCATGTCCGACGCCCAAAGCAAGGCCGGCACCCTGATCGAGGCCCTGCCCTGGATCCAGCGCTTCGCCGGCACCACCATGGTGATCAAATACGGCGGCAACGCCATGGTCAACGATGAGCTCCGCCGGGCGTTCGCCGAGGACGTGGTCTTCCTGCACCATGTAGGGATCCACCCCGTCGTGGTGCACGGCGGCGGCCCGCAGATCAACGCCATGCTCAGCAGGCTCGGCATCGAATCAGAATTCAAGGGCGGCCTGCGGGTCACCACCCCCGAGGCCATGGACGTCGTCCGCATGGTCCTCACTGGCCAGGTCGGCCGCGAACTCGTTGGCCTGATCAACTCCCATGGCCCGTACGCCGTCGGCATGTCCGGTGAGGACGGCGGGCTGCTCCGTGCCGTGCGCACCGGCACGGTCGTCGACGGCGAGGAAGTGGACCTGGGCCTCGTGGGCGAGGTGACCGGCGTCAACCCCGAGGGAATCCTGGACATCATCGCAGCCGGCCGGATCCCGGTGATCTCCACTGTTGCCCCCGAAATCTTCGACGACGGCAGCCTGGACGCGGCGACAAAGCAGGCGCAGACCACCGGGCAGGTGCTCAACGTCAACGCCGACACCGCCGCCGCCGCCCTCGCCGAAGCCCTGGGCGCCTCCAAACTGGTGATCCTCACCGACGTCGAGGGACTCTTCGCCAACTGGCCGGACCGCTCCTCGCTGATCTCCTCGCTGACGGCCTCGGAACTGCGCGAGCTGCTCCCGAGCCTGGAGTCGGGGATGATCCCGAAGATGGAGGCGTGCCTGAAAGCCGTCGAGGGCGGCGTCGAACGCGCGCACATCGTGGACGGCAGGCTGCCGCACTCGATGCTGCTGGAAACCTTCACGACGGCGGGCATCGGCACGCAGGTCGTCCCGGACGAGGAAGTGAACACAAAGTGAGCAGCACTGAACTGAGCCATTCCGCTGAAGGCCGCAGCAGCGATGGGGGCCCGGGTGTGGTCGGGCACCGCGAAACGGGCGGGGCCCCCATCGCTGCGGAGGCCGCCGCAATCGCGCTCGTTGGTCAAACCACCGGCGCGCAGTGGCTGTCCCGCTACTCGTCGTCGCTGCTGGGCGTCTTCGGCACGCCGCAACGGGTCCTGGTCCGGGGCGCCGGCTGCCTCGTCTGGGACGCCGACGGCAAGGAATACCTGGACCTGCTCGGCGGGATCGCGGTCAACGCCCTGGGCCACGCCCACCCCTTCGTCACGTCGGTGATCTCCAGCCAGCTCTCCACCCTGGGCCACGTCTCCAACTTCTTCACGAGCCCCACGCAGATCGCACTGGCGGAGAAGCTGCTGGACATCAGCAAGGCACCGGCCGGCTCCAAGGTGTTTTTCGCCAACTCCGGCACCGAAGCAGTCGAGGCCGCGTTCAAGCTGGCGCGGCGGAACGGCGGCGTCAGCCAGGCAGACAGCACGGCGCAGCCCCGCACCAAGATCATCGCGCTCGAGGGCGCCTTCCACGGCCGGACCATGGGTGCCCTCGCGCTCACCGCCAAGGAAGCCTACCGGGAGCCGTTCGCCCCGCTGCCCGGCGGCGTCGTGCACATCCCCTTCGGCGACATTGACGCGCTCCGGGCCGCGGTGGACGAGACCACGGCCGCCGTCTTCCTGGAACCGATCCAGGGCGAAGCCGGCGTCCGGCCCCTGCCTGCCGGCTACCTGCAGGCCGCACGGGAGGCCACCAGCGCCGCCGGTGCCCTGCTGATCCTGGACGAGGTCCAGACCGGCATCGGCCGCACCGGCAAGTGGCTCGCGAGCGAGGACGCCGGGATCGTGCCCGACGCGGTCACCCTCGCCAAGGGCCTCGGCGGCGGATTCCCGATCGGCGCCCTCGTCACCTTCGGCCCGGAGGTGTCCTCGCTGCTCTCCGCCGGCCAGCACGGGACCACGTTCGGCGGCAACCCGGTGGCCACCGCCGCTGCCCTTGCCACCTTGCACGTCCTGGAAAACCAGCACGTCCTGGACCACGTCCGCGACACGGGGGAGCACCTGCGTGCGGGTCTCGCCAGGATCGACGGCGTCACTGAGGTCCGGGGCGAAGGGCTCCTCATCGGCTTCGACCTCGATGCCGACGTCGCCCCTGCCGTTGTGACAGCCGGCCTCGAGGCGGGTTTCATCGTCAACAGCCCGGGCCCGCACACCATCCGCCTCGCGCCGCCGCTGATCCTCACCACAGAACAAGCCGACCTCTTCGTTGCGGCACTCCCCGCCCTCCTCCAGACCGCAAAGGACGCCAAGTGAACGCGACAGGGATTTCGACCATGACTTCGAAGAGCCAGACCCGCCACTTCCTCAAGGACACGGACCTCACCCCGGCCGAGCAGGCTGAGGTCCTGGATCTCGCCGTCCGGATGAAGGCCGCGCCGTACAGCGTACAGCCGTTCGCCGCCGAGGGCAGCGGACGCCAGACCGTCGCCGTGATCTTCGACAAGACCTCCACCCGGACCCGGGTCTCCTTCGCCGCCGGCGTGGCGGACATGGGCGGCAACGCGCTCATCATCAACCCGGGCGAGGCGCAGATCGGCCACAAGGAGTCCGTCGAGGACACCGCCAAGGTCCTGGAGCGCATGGTGTCCACCATCGTCTGGCGAACCGGTGCCCATTCCGGGCTCGTGGCCATGGCCAGGAACTCCCGCGTGCCGGTGATCAACGCCCTGTGCGACGATTACCACCCCTGCCAGCTCCTGGCCGACCTGCTCACCGTCAAGGAACACAAGGGCGACCTGGCGGGCCTCACCATGAGCTACCTTGGGGACTCCGCCAACAACATGGCCAACTCCTACCTGCTGGCCGGCGTCACCGCAGGCATGCACGTCCGCATCGCCGGCCCCGAGGGCTACCTGCCGTCCCGGGAGATCATCGCCGCGGCCGAAGACCGCGCGGCGGAGACCGGCGGCTCGGTGCTCGTCACGGTGGACGCCGCAGAGGCGCTGCTCGGAGCCGACGTCGTTGCCACCGACACCTGGGTGTCCATGGGCCAGGAGGACGAGAAGGAAGCACGGCTGCAGCTGTTCCGCAACTACGCCGTGGACGAAGCGGCGATGAAGCTCGCGGCGCCGGACGCCGTCGTACTCCACTGCCTGCCGGCCTACCGCGGCTACGAGATCTCCGCTGGAGTGATCGACGGCCCGCAGTCCATCGTCTGGGACGAGGCCGAGAACCGGCTGCACGCCCAGAAGGCCCTGATGGCCTGGCTGATGCACCGCTCCGGCCTCGCCGTTGTCGACGGGCTGGGCTAGTGTCCGTCCAGCCCGCCTCCCCAGGGGCAAGCCCCGCCACGAAGACGGCCCGGCAGGCGCGGATCACCGCGATCCTCACCGGCGAATCGGTCCGCTCGCAGGCGGAACTGGCGGCGCTGCTCGCGGACGACGGCGTCCAGGTCACGCAGGCGACGCTGTCCCGGGACCTCGTGGAACTCGGCGCAGTCCGGGTCCGGGGCAAGGAAGGCGTCCTGGTCTACGCGGTGCCGGGGGAGGGCGGGGAGCGTGCGGCCAAAAGCGGCGTCACCCAGGAGATCCTCGACGCGCGGCTGGCCCGGCTCTGCGGCGAACTGCTGGTCACCGCCGAAGCGTCCGCGAACATCGTGGTGCTCCGGACGCCTCCCGGCGCGGCCAATTTCCTGGCCCTGGCGATCGACCATTCGGTGATGCCGTCCATCCTCGGCACCATCGCGGGGGACGACACGGTGCTGCTGGTCACCCGCGATCCGCTCGGCGGCGCTGCCCTGGCCGCCCGGTTCCTGCAGCTCGCCGAGGAAGCCGGCACCGGCTGACCGCCCCGGACCGAGGATTGGGCCTGCCACCGGGATGTGACAGGCTTTCAGCAGACAAGTTTTCCCCCGACATTTCCCCAAACAACTAAGGAGCATTTGAAGTGACTGAGCGTATTGTGCTGGCCTACTCCGGTGGCCTGGATACTTCCGTAGCCATCGGCTGGATCGGCGAAGCAACCGGCGCCGAAGTTATCGCCGTGGCGGTCGACGTCGGACAGGGCGGCGAGTCCCTGGAGACGATCCGCCAGCGTGCCCTGGGCTGCGGCGCCGTCGAAGCCTACGTGGCGGACGCGTCCGACGAGTTCGCCAACGAATACTGCATGCCCACGCTGCAGGCCAACGCCCTCTATCAGGGCCACTACCCGCTGGTCTCCGCGATCTCCCGCCCGGTGATCGTCAAGCACCTCGTCAAGGCCGCCCGCGAGTTCGGCGCCACCACCGTCGCCCACGGCTGCACCGGCAAGGGCAACGACCAGGTCCGCTTCGAGGTCGGCATCCAGACCCTCGGCCCGGACCTGAAATGCATCGCCCCGGTCCGCGACCTCGCCCTGACCCGCGACAAGGCCATCGCCTTCGCCGAGGAAAAGGGACTGCCGATCGAGACCACCAAAAAGAACCCCTACTCGATCGACCAGAACGTCTGGGGCCGCGCAGTCGAAACCGGTTACCTCGAGGACATCTGGAACGCCCCCACCAAGGACATTTACGACTACACCGCCACCCCGGAGTTCCCGCCGGCCCCGGATGAGGTCACCATTTCCTTCGAAGCCGGCATCCCGGTGGCGATCGACGGCGTCAAGGTCACCCCGCTGCAGGCCATCAAGGAACTCAACCGCCGCGCCGGCGCGCAGGGCGTCGGCCGGATCGACGTCGTCGAGGACCGCCTCGTCGGCATCAAGTCCCGCGAAATCTACGAGGCCCCCGGTGCCATGGCGCTGATCACCGCGCACAAGCACCTCGAGGACATCACGATCGAACGCGAGCAGGCCCGCTTCAAGGCCACCGTCGGCCAGCGCTGGGCCGAGCTGGTCTACGACGGACAGTGGTTCTCCCCGCTCAAGCGCTCCCTGGACGCCTTCATCCTGGACACCCAGCGCTACGTCACCGGCGACATCCGCATGGTGCTGCACGGCGGCCAGGCGATCGTCAACGGACGCCGCTCCGAGACCTCGCTCTACGACTTCGACCTGGCCACCTACGACACCGGCGACACCTTCGACCAGTCGATGGCCCGCGGCTTCATCGAGCTGTGGGGCATGTCCGCCAAGGTTGCCTCCGGCCGTGACATCCGCGTCGCCGGAAAGTAGCCCCTGTGGCTGAGCAAAAGACCGAGGCCACAAACACGGGCGCGCTGTGGGGCGGCCGGTTCGCCGGCGGCCCCGCGGACGCCCTCGCCGCGCTGAGCAAGTCCACGCACTTCGACTGGCGGCTGGCCCGCTACGACATCGCCGGATCAAAGGCGCACGCCCGCGTCCTGCACAAGGCCGGGCTGCTGGACGACGACGAGCTCGAGGGCATGCTTGCCGCCCTAACCCGGCTGGACGAGGACGTCGCCTCCGGCGCGTACCTGCCGGCGGAGTCGGACGAGGACGTGCACGGTTCGCTGGAACGCGGCCTGATCGAGCGCGCCGGCACCCAGCTCGGCGGCAAGCTCCGCGCCGGCCGGTCCCGCAACGACCAGGTGGCCACGCTGGGACGGATGTTCCTGCGCGACCATGCCCGGATCATCGCCCGCGGTGTGCTCGCCACGATCGATGCCCTCGTGGACCAGGCCAAGGCGCACCAGGGCGTGGCCATGCCCGGCCGCACCCACCTCCAGCACGCCCAGCCTGTCCTGCTCAGCCACCACCTGCTGGCCCACGCCTGGGCCCTGCTGCGCGACGTGCAGCGGCTGGCGGACTGGGACAAGCGTGCGGGCGTTTCGCCGTACGGCTCGGGCGCCCTCGCGGGCTCCTCGCTGGGCCTGGACCCGGAGGCCGTCGCCGCGGACCTGGGCTTCTACTCCGCCACGCACAACTCGATCGACGGCACCGCCTCCCGCGACGTCTTCGCCGAGTTCGCGTGGATCACCGCCATGATCGGAGTGGACCTCTCCCGCGTGTCGGAGGAAGTCATCCTGTGGGCCACCAAGGAGTTCTCCTTCGTCACCCTGCACGATTCCTACTCCACCGGCTCCTCGATCATGCCGCAGAAGAAGAACCCGGACGTGGCGGAATTGGCCCGCGGAAAAGCCGGCCGGCTGATCGGCAACCTGACCGGGCTCCTGGCCACGCTGAAGGGCCTGCCGCTCGCGTACAACCGCGACCTGCAGGAGGACAAGGAACCGGTCTTCGACGCCGCCGACACCCTAGAAGTCCTGCTTCCGGCAGTCTCCGGCATGATTGCGACGCTGACGTTCAACACCGAACGGATGGAATCCCTGGCACCACAGGGCTTCGCGCTGGCCACGGACATCGCCGAATGGCTGGTCCGCCAGGGCGTGCCGTTCCGCGAGGCGCATGAACTCTCGGGCGCCGCCGTCAAGCAGGCCGAAAGCCGCGGCGTCGAGCTCTGGGACCTGACGGACGAGGAATACGCCGCCATCTCGGAGCACCTGACGCCGGAGGTCCGCACGGTCCTGTCCACCGAGGGATCGCTCAACAGCCGGAACTCCCAGGGCGGCACGGCGCCGGCCGCCGTCGAACGCCAGCTGCTGGCACTAGAAGGCGAGCTCGCCGGCGTCCGGGAGTACGCGGGCTAGCACCCAGACGCTCCCTCAGTTCTGGCGCCGATTCCGCCGACGCTCCTGCACCCGTTGCAGGAGCGTCGGCGGATTTCCTGCAAAAGGTGAGGGAGCGTTGGGCGCTGGCCGCCGAACAGTGCTCGGTAGCATTACGGCATGAGCGAATCCTTCCGCCAACTCCTGCGTGCACTGCCCGATTTCCCGGACGAGCTGCCGGACTTCGACCCGGACCAAGCCCCCGCTGATCCGGCCGAACTCTTCCGGCTGTGGCTCGACGAGGCGCTGGCGGCCGGGGTGCCGCAGCCCAACGCCTGCAGCCTGGCCACAGCCGACGAGCAGGGCCGGCCGTCGTCGCGGATGCTGATCCTGAAGGACATCGACGCCGACGGCTGGCAGTTCGCAACGTCCCGGGAATCCCGCAAGGGCCAGGAACTCGCGGTCAATCCGCACGCGGCGCTGAACTTCTTCTGGCAGCAGCAGGGCCGCCAGGTGCGCGTCGCCGGCGACGTGGTGGAGCTGTCCCCGGAGGCATCGGCCGCCGACTGGCACGCCCGGCCCGGTGCGGACGGCAGCGGGAATCCCAGTTGGCAGCTGTACGCCGTCCGGCCCCGCGAAATCGAGTTCTGGCAGGCCCGGCACGACCGCCGGCACATCCGCCACCGGTACGGCCAGGAGTCCTTCAGTTAATCCTGATTTATCCAGTGCCCTCGGCTAGGATGATCGCCATGACCGCAATCACCCCGGAAAACCTCCTGGAAGAACTCCGCCGCGCTGCCGGCGTCGTGACCGGAATCACCGCCAAACTGAGCGAAGAGGACGTCAGGGCACCCTCGGAATTGCCGGGCTGGACCCGCGGCCATGTGCTGGCCCACGTCTGCGGCATCGCCAACGCGATGGCCCGCCAGCTGGAATTCGCGGCCCAAGGTGAAAGCATCGAGCTCTACGACGGAGGCTACGAGGGCCGGACCCGCGCCATCGAGATGGCCGCCGGGCACACCCTCGCCGAACACCGGGCCGACCTGGACGCCGCACTGGCACGTGCCCTGCACGCCTTCGAAACGCTGGACGACGCCGCCTGGCGGGCGCCCATCAGCTACCGCGGGGGAGTCGTCAAGGACGGCGGCCTGGCGCTCTGGCGCGAGCTCGTCATCCATGCCACCGACCTCGGGACGGGCCGCGGACCGGAAACGTGGAGCCGGCCGTTCTGCGAGCATCTGTTCGATTTCCTTGCCGCACGCGTGCCGGAGGGACAGCGGTTCGTGCTCCAGCCGCTTGGCCTTCCGGGCGTGGCCATCGGAACCCCTGGCGGCCGGTCGACGGCCATCAACGGGATGCTGACCGATATCGCGGCCTGGCTCGCCGGACGCACTCCGACCCTTGGCAGCCTGCGCGCAACCGCGGCGGCCGACGGCGTTGACCTCCCTGAGCTGCTGCCGTGGCCCGCCGGAGTGCCCGTCACCCGCTGACACGTCCGCCCGGGGTCGTGTCCTCCGCGCCGGTGCTGTTAGTGCAGTATGAGCGCCAAGCCCGACGTCGGCGCGGTTTCCAGCAGCGCCTCCTCGCGTTCCCGCGCCAGGAGGCTTTCCTTGATCGCGAGTCCCCAGCGGAAGCCGCCCAGGCTTCCGTCGGTGCGGATCACCCGGTGGCAGGGCACGAACAGTGCTGCCGCGTTGAAGGCGCAGGCACTGGCTGCCGCGCGGACGGCTTTTACGTTTCCGGACAAGGCGGCGTACTCGGTGTAGGTCACGGGGTGTCCCGGCGGAACGGTCCGGAGCATGTCCCAGGCATGGCCCCTGAACGGACCGGACTTCTGCAGCACGGGCACGTCCATAGCCGGCCCCGGATCGCCGGCATAGAACCCGTCCACGGCCTCAGAGATGGAGCCAAGACCGGTCACGGTCTCGAACTCGCCCGGCAGCAGGTCCGCGTGGATCTGCCCGGTCAGCTCGCCGGGAAGCGCGGTCCAGCCGGAGGCAAGCACAACCCCGTCCCGGGCAATGATGGTGAACGGGCCATCCGGGGTGGACATGGTCAACAGTTGGGCTTTCATGGAGTCGCTTTCTTCGGGGCTTGTGGCTTGGTCCGGGCGGCGGACTGCGCTGCTGCCGCGGCGCGCCAGAGGTGCATGGTGGCATACGAGCGCCAGGGACTGAGCTCACGGAAGTCAGGGCTCAGCGTCGGTTCGTGGGCCGGGGCGGCATCTGTTCGACCGGCCAGATCGGCGACGGCGCTGGCGGCCGCGAGGGACCGGATGCCGTTGCGCACGGCGGCGTCGTTGGCCAGGAAGACATCGGGAGCGCCGATCACGCGCATCGCCACATAGCCCACCGTCCACGGCCCGACGCCGGTGAGGGGCAGCAGTTTTGATTCGAGCCCCGGCAGGTCATCGCCGTAGCCGAAATCCAGCTCGCCCGATGCCATCGCCGCGGCAGCACCCCGGACCGAGTCGATGCGGCGCTGCGGGCCGCGGAGGAGTTCGAAGCCGGTCTCCGCGATCTGCGCTGCTGTGGGGAACAGCCGGTGCAGTCCGTCGGCCGGAACCAGGCACTCGCTCCCGGCCGCGGACAGCTGGATGAGGGCGGTCCGGGCGGCGGCGACGGTGATCTGCTGCCCGATCATCGCGCGGACAAGCAGCTCCTGCGGGTCGACAGCGCCCGGCATCCGGATGCCCGGGGTGGCGGCGACCCTGGCGGCCAGCCGAAGATCGGACCCCAGTGCGCCGTCGATGGCGACGGGATCGGCGTCGAGGTCCAGCAGCCGGCGGACCCGGCTGAGCAGGGAGGGCAGGTCCCGCAGGTCGACGGCGCCGATGGTCAGCACGAGCGGACGGCCGGGGGCTCCGGCGTCGTAGTCCACCTGGAAGCGCGCATCGCCGTGGGCCAGCCGCAGGGTGCGGGCGTAGGACGTGGACGATCCCTCCTCGATGCCCGGGATGGCTCGGACGGCGAGGAAGTCGAAGATCCCCGGGTCGAATGGCTCACGGTAGGGAAGGTTGAGCGTCAGTGCCGTTGACGTCACGGCGGCCTGCGACGGCGCCCGATGGTGCCGGGCCGTGGCCCGGAGTGCCGAGGGCGTCATCGCGAAGACCTCGCCGATGGTCTCGTTGAACTGGCGCACGCTGCTGAAACCGGCCGCGAACGCGATGTCGGCCACCTTCATGGTGGTGGACACCAGCAGGGTGCGGGCGGTCTGGGCCCGGCTTGCCCTTGCCAGCGACAGCGGTCCCGCGCCGAGTTCGTGGCTCAGGATGCGGTTGAGCTGCCGTGAGGAGTAGCCCAGCCGGGCAGCGAGACCTTCCACGCCGTCGCGGTTGATGACGCCGTCGTTGATGAGCCGCATGGCACGTCCGGCGATGTCCGAGCGCAGGTTCCAGGCTGGAGTGCCGGGGACCGCCTCGGGCAGGCAGCGCTTGCAGGCCCGGTAGCCGGCGTCGTGCGCGGCTGCGGACGTTTCGTAGAAGGTGACGTTCCCCGCTTTGGGGGTCCGGGCCGGGCAGGAAGGCCGGCAATAGATGCCCGTGGTGCGGACAGCGGTGTAGAACTGCCCGTCGAACCGGGTGTCCCGGGCGTCGATTGCCCGGTAGCGCTGCCAGAAGTCCATGGGTTCATCCTGCCAGCTTCCCGGACCTGCTGCTAGCGGAAATCGGACACGGCCGTGAAGGAGTGCGGGCCGTTTGTTAAAGTCGGAGCATGAGTGAGCCGCCGCCTGCCGACGAACTGCGGGAGCTCCTGTCCCAGGACGCCCGGGACGTGGCACCGCGGCTGCTTGGTGCCGTGCTGACCCATGCGGGGCGCGACGGCCTGGTGTCTGTGCGGATCACGGAGGTGGAGGCCTACCTGGGCCCGCACGACTCGCTGCACCCGGACCCAGGCTCACATACGTTCCGCGGCGCCACCGCCCGCAACGCAGTGATGTTCGGGCCGGCCGGCCACCTCTACGTCTACTTCACCTACGGCATGCACCACTGCGCCAACATCGTGTGCGGGCCGGACGGCGTGGCGTCCGCGGTCCTGCTGCGGGCCGGCGAGATTGTGGCCGGGGAGGATCTGGCACTTGCCCGCCGGCCGACGTCGAAATCCTCCAAGGACCTGGCGAGCGGCCCGGCCCGGCTCGCCACGGCGCTGGGCATCACGACGGCGGACAGCGGCCGCGACGCCCTCCAGGCACCGTTCCGGCTGGAACTTCCGGGCGCACTGGCGGCGGACGTCAGCTCGGGGCCGCGCGTCGGCGTCTCCGGCGCCGGTGGCACCCACAATTACCCCTGGCGTTTCTGGCTGAGCGGCGACCCGACCGTCTCCCGGTACAAGGCCGCGAAAGTTCGCCTGGCCTAGCCGCCCGGACGCGGCGATCCCTGGTGATACCCAAGGAGCGACGGCGGAGGCAAGATGGGGTCTTATGGGTGAGGGCAAGCGCGGGAAACCGCGCAACGAGCTTGAACGGCTCGAGATCTTTGAGCAGCTGGCCGCCGAATACTTCCGCATGGTCGGGCTGTTCGAGCCGGCGGGCGGGCCTGTGCCGGCGGACTCCATAGAGGGGCAACGCAGGCAGTGGGTGGAGCTCTTCCGCGCGGCGCTGCTGCGCAAGTTCATCGTCCGGGATGAACACGTGTCGCTCAAACTGGTGGTGCGGGCCCTCCGCCTCTGCAACTACGCGGCAGACACCGGGCTCGCGGAGGGGGCGGACGCTGTGGCCGCACTCTTCACGGCCGAGATGGTGCAGGGCCGGCAGCACGACATTCCAGGACCTGGCCCGGATGACGGGGACGACACGTTTGAGGATGTTCTCTACGGACGGCTCCTGCACGGCGACGCCGACAGGTTCCACCGCTCCGAATGGGCGAACGACTACCAGCGGCTCAGTGCGGCGGCGGCCCGCAGGTTCGACTCCGAGCACGCGCTCAGAAAGGCACTCGACGTCGTCAGCTACGGCCTCGCCAACGGGCTCTTGCGCTCCCCGGCCGCCCCGGTCGACGCTGCGGGAACCGAAGAACCCGATCTGTAGGGTTTGGTGCCAGCCAGTAAGGTTGATGGGTGAATCCAAGCGAGCGCCACCAGACCACGATGACCCCGACTGAGACCACCGGACCGGTGGGCGAGCTGATCAGCAGCCTGTGCGCCACCATCCCCGATTACCCCAAGCCCGGCATCGTCTTCAAGGACCTGACCCCGGTCTTCGCCGACGGCGCCGCGCTGAAGGCCGTCGTGAACGCGCTGGTCGAGCCGTTCAAGGGCCAGTTCGACGCCGTCGCCGGGGTGGAAGCCCGCGGCTTCCTGCTGGCTGCGGCCGCAGCCTATGCCACGGACACCGGCGTTATCACCGTCCGCAAAGCCGGCAAGCTGCCGCGGAAAGTGGTGTCCGAGGACTACGCCCTCGAGTACGGCAACGCCACTCTGGAGCTGCACACCACGGATCTGGCGCCCGGCAGCCGGGTGCTGATCCTCGACGACGTCCTCGCCACGGGCGGCACGCTCGGCGCCGCCGTCCGCCTGTTCGAACGCTGCGGTGTGGAGGTTGCCGGTGTGGGCGTGGTCATGGAACTCGACGGACTCGGCGGCCGCTCGGTCCTCGGCAGCCACCGGGTCACCTCCCTGCTGCGCCTGTAGTTCCCTCCCGCCCGCGGCCGGCAGCCGAAACGTCCCCGCCCGAAACAATGGACGATTCCGAGCGCCCCGGTAGAATGCCTGCAAAAAACTGACATGTTCCGATTTGCAGGCCGAAATGGTTGTAGAATGGTTGGTCCGTCTTTTTCGATAGGGGAACGTTCGATGCACGACGCTGATTTGGCCCATGAACGCGACTATGTGGCCGGACTTTATGCCCGGCTGGATGAGCTGCGGGCGGAAAAGCGCGCCCAGCTGGCCCAGGTCCGGCGTGCCGGTGCAGTGGGCACCATGCAGAACGTCTCTGAGCGGGACGCCTTCGCAGCGCTGTACGAGGACCGCCTGGCGCAGCTCGACGCCGTCGACGACCGGCTGGTGTTCGGCCGCCTTGACCTGGACTCCGGTGAGGCCCAGTACATCGGCCGCATCGGCCTGACCACCGACGACCTCCAGCGCCTCATGCTGGACTGGCGCGCCCCGGAAGCCGGCCACTTCTATCAGGCCACCGCTTTCGACCGGCAGGGCGTGCGCCGCCGCCGCCACCTCATCTTGCAGGGACGCGAGGTCAAGGCCATCGAAGACGACGTCCTCGACGCCGACCTGCTGGCCGACAACGACTCACTCCAGGGCGAGGGAGCCTTGCTGGCGGCCCTCAATTCCAAGCGGACCGGGCGGATGTCCGACATCGTGGGGACCATCCAGTCCGAACAGGACCGGATCATCCGGTCCTCGATCTCCGGCGCCCTCGTGGTCCAGGGCGGTCCCGGTACCGGAAAGACCGCAGTGGCGCTGCACCGCGCCGCCTACCTGCTCTACACCCACCGGGACCGGCTCAAGACCGCCGGCGTCCTGCTGGTGGGACCGTCGTCGTCGTTCATGAAGTACATCGAGCGCGTCCTGCCGTCGCTGGGCGAAACCGGCGTCGTGATGGCGAGTGTCGGGCGGCTGATGCCCGGCATCCACGCGGTTGCCGAGCCTGAAGCCGAGGTCGCCGCGATCAAGGGCCGGCTGGACATGGCCGAGGTCGTGGCGAACGCGGTCGCCAACCGGCAGCGCATTCCGGCGGCAAACCGCATCCTCGAAGTGGACGGGCGCAAACTTGTCCTGACACCCCGGCAGGTCCGCCGCGCCAGGGACCGGGCCCGCTCAACCAACAAACCGCACAACGAGGCACGCATCTCGTTCGTCAAGATCCTGCTGCGCGAGCTGACCGAGCAGATGACGGAACTCGTCGAAGCCGGCAGCATCGGCAACAACGCCGACCGCTCCTACCTCGCCGAGGACGTCCGCTCTGCCCGCGACGTCCGCATCGCCCTGAACCTGTGCTGGATGCCGATGACACCCGAGAAGCTCATCGGTGAACTCCTCAGCAAGCCGGCGATCCTGGAGGCCTGCACTCCGGCGCTCAGCCCCGCCGAGCGTCAACTGCTGCTCCGGCCCGCCGATGCCCCGTGGACAGAAGCGGACGTGCCGCTGCTTGACGAGGCCGCCGAACTCCTCGGCGAACTCGACGCGGCCGCCGGCAGGGGGCTGGCCCAGCAGGAACACGACCGCGCCCGCGATCTGGCGAACGCCAAGCAGACGCTGGTCAACATGGAAACCGCCGGGGTGGACGTCCTGATCTCCGCGGAGGAACTCGTGGACCAGAACCAGGAACGCGAAGCCCGGCTCACCGCCGCCGAGCGCGCCACGACGGACCGCAGCTGGGCGTTCGGGCACATTGTGGTGGACGAAGCCCAGGAACTCTCGCCGATGCAGTGGCGGCTGCTGGTCCGCCGCTGCCCGCTCAAGTCCTTCACGATCGTGGGCGACATTGCGCAGACGAGCTCGGTGGCCGGGGCCAATTCCTGGCACGGCGCCCTCGCTCCCATGTTCGGTGACCGTTGGCAGCTTGAGGAACTCACCGTCAACTACCGCACGCCCTCGCAGATTGCGGAAGCGGCCGCCCGGATGGCCAACGCGGCAGGACTTGTCGTTTCCGCGCCGAAGGCCGTCCGCGAGGGCCGCTGGGCGCCGGTCATCGACCGGGTCGAGCCCGGCCAGATCATCAACAAGCTCGTGGAGGTGCTTCCGCAGGAGCTCGAGTCGTTGGAAGGCGGCCTGCTCGCCGTCATTGCCGACGGCGAGCTCCTCCCGGAGGCCACCGCCGCGCTACGCGCTGTCTACGGCCGCCGTGTCGGCACGGACGCCGGCAGCTACGTCCAGGACATCGTGGTGATCAGCCCCCGCGAAGCCAAGGGACTGGAGTTCGACGGCGTCGTGGTGCTGGAGCCGTCCGCGATGCTGAACCACGAGCACGGACGCGTCGGCGACCTGTATGTGGCCATGACCCGGCCCACCCAGCGGCTGCGGCTCATCGCCGCCGCCGGCGTGCCGGCCGGCATCGAGGACTGAATCGACGACTGAGTCGTGCCCGCCGGTGCCGGGGTGTCCCGGCACCGGACAGCGGACGACGGCGGCGGCAGTCCCGCCGTCGTGCCTCTGCCGGCGCCGGACCGCCGGATGGGTCACAAGCGCTGATGGTGGCCCGATCCTGCTAACTTAGATTCCGTGTCCCAGCTAAATGATCTCCGTTCCCTGCAGAATGATTCCAGCTTCGCCAACGTCTGGCAGGAGCTGAAATGGCGCGGCCTTGTCCACGTCTCAACGGATGAGGCGGAGCTAGAAAAGCTGCTCGCCGGCGATCCCGTGACCTATTACTGCGGCTTCGATCCCACCGCCGCGAGCCTGCACCTGGGAAACCTGGTCCAGTTGCTGCTGATGCGGCGGATCCAGCTGGCCGGCCACAAACCCCTCGGGCTGGTTGGCGGCTCCACCGGCCTGATCGGCGATCCCCGGCAGACAGCCGAACGCGTGCTGAACACCCCCGAGACTGTGGCCGAATGGGTCGGCAAACTGCAGGTGCAGGTCCAGCGGTTCCTCAGCTTCGAAGGCGACAACGCGGCCCGGATGGTCAACAACCTGGACTGGACGGCGCCGCTGAGCGCCATAGACTTCCTGCGCGGGATCGGCAAGCACTTCCGGGTCGGCACCATGATCAAGAAAGACATAGTTGCCAACCGCCTGAACTCCGATGAGGGAATCAGCTACACGGAGTTCAGCTACCAGATCCTTCAGGGCATGGACTACCTGCAGCTTTTCCGCGACTACGGCTGTGTCCTGCAGACTGGCGGTTCGGACCAGTGGGGCAACCTCACCAGTGGCACCGACCTCATCCGCAAGGTCGAGGGCAAGCACGTCCACGCGCTTGGTACGCCCCTCATCACGAACTCCGATGGCACAAAGTTCGGCAAGAGCGAGGGCAACGCCATCTGGCTGGATCCGGAGATGTGCAGCCCGTACGCCTTCTACCAGTTCTGGCTGAACACCGCGGACAGCGATGTTGCTGCACGTCTGAAGGTGTTCACGTTCCTGAGCCGTGCCGAGATCGAGGCTTTGGAGGCCGCGGTTGCCGAGCGGCCCTTCGCCCGTGAAGGACAGCGGAAGCTCGCTTACGAAGTGACCTCCCTTGTCCACGGCGTGGAAGCCACCGAGAAGGTCATCGCCGCCTCGGCTGCGCTGTTCGGCAACGGGGACCTGAGCGTCCTTGACGAGGCCACGCTCAAGGCTGCGACCTCCGAGCTGCCGTCAGCCACCGTGGACGCCGGCGGCCTGGGCATCATCGAACTGCTGGTGGCAACCGGCCTGTCTGAAAGCAAGTCCGCCGCCCGCCGCACAGTGGGGGAGGGTGGAGCTTACGTCAACAACGCCAAGGTAGCGGATCCGGACGCAGTCATTGAGCCCGGCCAGCTGCTGCACGGACGCTACCTGCTGCTGCGCCGGGGCAAGAAGAACCTGGCAACGGTGGAGGTCACGGCCGCGTAGCCCAGCCCCTGTTCGTCATCTGCACGCTCCTTCCCGATCCAGTTGCAAGGTCGGGGAGGAGCGTGTATTGTTTTTTGAGTCGCCACCGAAGAGTGGTGGCCAACCCCAACAAAAATAGAGAAGCAATTCTTCTAGTGCTTTCGGCTCCCCTGGAGCAGGCGGTGCAGAAATGAAAGATTGCTTCCAATTCTGCTGGGCGGATTCGCTTCACCGGGTGAAATTCAGATGAAAATCCGGATTTGCAAAGTGGATATGAATGAAATAAGCTTGAAATATCGCAGCGAAGGAAAAGCGAAACAAAAGAATTCAATTACATTGAATTGTTTCGAGTAGTAATTCGAATGTGTCTGTTGTTTGAGAACTCAATAGTGTGCCAAGTTTGTTGATACCAATTTATTGTATTGAATTGGTTGAATTGACCGGGTTGTCCACCCCGTGGATGGTCTGGTTTTTACAGCTGGTTTCAAATTTTGTGCATTGTGTGCATCCCGTTTTCCCGGGGGCGCATGGTGTGTCTGTTTTACTTCAACGGAGAGTTTGATCCTGGCTCAGGATGAACGCTGGCGGCGTGCTTAACACATGCAAGTCGAACGATGATCCCAGCTTGCTGGGGGATTAGTGGCGAACGGGTGAGTAACACGTGAGTAACCTGCCCTTAACTCTGGGATAAGCCTGGGAAACTGGGTCTAATACCGGATATGACTCCTCATCGCATGGTGGGGGGTGGAAAGCTTTATTGTGGTTTTGGATGGACTCGCGGCCTATCAGCTTGTTGGTGAGGTAATGGCTCACCAAGGCGACGACGGGTAGCCGGCCTGAGAGGGTGACCGGCCACACTGGGACTGAGACACGGCCCAGACTCCTACGGGAGGCAGCAGTGGGGAATATTGCACAATGGGCGAAAGCCTGATGCAGCGACGCCGCGTGAGGGATGACGGCCTTCGGGTTGTAAACCTCTTTCAGTAGGGAAGAAGCGAAAGTGACGGTACCTGCAGAAGAAGCGCCGGCTAACTACGTGCCAGCAGCCGCGGTAATACGTAGGGCGCAAGCGTTATCCGGAATTATTGGGCGTAAAGAGCTCGTAGGCGGTTTGTCGCGTCTGCCGTGAAAGTCCGGGGCTCAACTCCGGATCTGCGGTGGGTACGGGCAGACTAGAGTGATGTAGGGGAGACTGGAATTCCTGGTGTAGCGGTGAAATGCGCAGATATCAGGAGGAACACCGATGGCGAAGGCAGGTCTCTGGGCATTAACTGACGCTGAGGAGCGAAAGCATGGGGAGCGAACAGGATTAGATACCCTGGTAGTCCATGCCGTAAACGTTGGGCACTAGGTGTGGGGGACATTCCACGTTTTCCGCGCCGTAGCTAACGCATTAAGTGCCCCGCCTGGGGAGTACGGCCGCAAGGCTAAAACTCAAAGGAATTGACGGGGGCCCGCACAAGCGGCGGAGCATGCGGATTAATTCGATGCAACGCGAAGAACCTTACCAAGGCTTGACATGAACCGGAAACACCTGGAAACAGGTGCCCCGCTTGCGGTCGGTTTACAGGTGGTGCATGGTTGTCGTCAGCTCGTGTCGTGAGATGTTGGGTTAAGTCCCGCAACGAGCGCAACCCTCGTTCTATGTTGCCAGCGCGTTATGGCGGGGACTCATAGGAGACTGCCGGGGTCAACTCGGAGGAAGGTGGGGACGACGTCAAATCATCATGCCCCTTATGTCTTGGGCTTCACGCATGCTACAATGGCCGGTACAAAGGGTTGCGATACTGTGAGGTGGAGCTAATCCCAAAAAGCCGGTCTCAGTTCGGATTGGGGTCTGCAACTCGACCCCATGAAGTCGGAGTCGCTAGTAATCGCAGATCAGCAACGCTGCGGTGAATACGTTCCCGGGCCTTGTACACACCGCCCGTCAAGTCACGAAAGTTGGTAACACCCGAAGCCGGTGGCCTAACCCCTTGTGGGAGGGAGCTGTCGAAGGTGGGACTGGCGATTGGGACTAAGTCGTAACAAGGTAGCCGTACCGGAAGGTGCGGCTGGATCACCTCCTTTCTAAGGAGCACCTACAACCACCTTGCCTCATGCATTTGGGTGTGGAGGGGTTGTCAGGAGTATATGCCCGTTGCGCAGACGCTAGTTCTGCGGCGGGTGCTCACGGGTGGAATATCAACAAATAGGTGCCTGGCGGCACATGCCGGCGGCAAGTACGGACCCTGCTTCCTCCTTTGGGAGTGCGGTGGTCCTGGAACGCGGCCGGAATGATTCGCTGGGTAGTGTTTGGCACACTGTTGGGTCCTGAGACAACAGGACCGGGGGTAACCCCGGGACTTGTGTTTCTGGTTTCCTGGCTGCACCGAGCGCGCACGTGAGTGTGTGGGGTGTGTGGTACGGGGTTGTTGTTTGAGAACTACATAGTGGACGCGAGCATCTTTTATAAGAAGCAATTTCCAAGAATATGAACCTGGATCTGGCCCGGGCGCCCTTTGGGGTGTGTGGGTTGGTTTTCGTGGTTCTCTCGAAAATTAGCGTTTTTGATCTTTTGTGGTCAAGTTTTTAAGAGCACACGGTGGATGCCTTGGCATTAGGAGCCGAAGAAGGACGTAGGAATCTGCGATAAGCCTGGGGGAGTCGATAACCGGACTGTGATCCCAGGGTGTCCGAATGGGGAAACCCCGCCAGGGGCGCGAGTTACCTGGTGACCCGCATCTGAACACATAGGGTGCGTGGAGGGAACGCGGGGAAGTGAAACATCTCAGTACCCGCAGGAAGAGAAAACAATAGTGATTCCGTCAGTAGTGGCGAGCGAACGCGGATCAGGCTAAACCGTTCCATGTGTGATAGCCGGCGGGCGTTGCATGGTCGGGGTTGTGGGACTTCCCATTCTGTCTCTGCCGGGGCAGTGGGGTGAGTAGTACAGGCATAGGTGAACGGTCTTGAAAGGCCGGCCAGAGAGGGTGTGAGCCCCGTAACCGAAATGTTGTGTACCGCCCGGTGAAGTATCCCAAGTAGCACGGGGCCCGAGAAATCCCGTGCGAATCTGTCAGGACCACCTGATAAGCCTAAATACTCCCTAATGACCGATAGCGGACCAGTACCGTGAGGGAAAGGTGAAAAGTACCCCGGGAGGGGAGTGAAACAGTACCTGAAACCGTGTGCTTACAATCCGTCGGAGCAACCTTGTAGTTGTGACGGCGTGCCTT
Source organism: Arthrobacter sp. NicSoilB4 (assembly GCF_019977335.1). NCBI lineage: Bacteria > Bacillati > Actinomycetota > Actinomycetes > Micrococcales > Micrococcaceae > Arthrobacter > Arthrobacter sp. NicSoilB4. The sequence goes on from NZ_AP024653.1 coordinate 1,448,640, forward strand.
TTGAAGAATGAGCCTGCGAGTTAGTGTTACGTCGCGAGGTTAACCCGTGTGGGGAAGCCGTAGCGAAAGCGAGTCTGAATAGGGCGTTGCAGTGGCGTGATCTAGACCCGAAGCGAAGTGATCTACCCATGGCCAGGTTGAAGCGACGGTAAGACGTCGTGGAGGACCGAACCCACTTCAGTTGAAAATGGAGGGGATGAGCTGTGGGTAGGGGTGAAAGGCCAATCAAACTTCGTGATAGCTGGTTCTCCCCGAAATGCATTTAGGTGCAGCGTTGCGTGTTTCTTACCGGAGGTAGAGCTACTGGATGGCTAATGGGCCCTACAAGGTTACTGACGTCAGCCAAACTCCGAATGCCGGTAAGTGAGAGCGCAGCAGTGAGACTGTGGGGGATAAGCTTCATAGTCGAGAGGGAAACAGCCCAGACCACCAACTAAGGCCCCTAAGCGTGTGCTAAGTGGGAAAGGATGTGGAGTTGCGAAGACAACCAGGAGGTTGGCTTAGAAGCAGCCATCCTTAAAAGAGTGCGTAATAGCTCACTGGTCAAGTGATTCCGCGCCGACAATGTAGCGGGGCTCAAGTACACCGCCGAAGTTGTGGATTTCAGATATTAGCTAAGCCGCCCCCTTGCGGGGTTGGTTCAGGCGTCTGGAGTGGTAGGGGAGCGTCGTGTGGGCAGTGAAGTCGCGGTGTAAACCAGCGGTGGAGCCTACACGAGTGAGAATGCAGGCATGAGTAGCGAAAGACGGGTGAGAAACCCGTCCGCCGAATGATCAAGGGTTCCAGGGTCAAGCTAATCTGCCCTGGGTAAGTCGGGACCTAAGGCGAGGCCGACAGGCGTAGTCGATGGACAACGGGTTGATATTCCCGTACCGGCGAAAAACCGCCCATGCTGAACAGGGGATACTAACCGCCCGAAACCTGCCCGATCGCCCTTGTGGCGACCCGGGTTTTGGTGGAGCGCGGGACCTGATCCTGGGAGGCAAGCGTATTAACAGGTGTGACGCAGGAAGGTAGCCGAGCCGGGCGATGGTTGTCCCGGTCTAAGGATGTAGGGCGAACGGTAGGCAAATCCGCCGTTCATGATGCCTGAGACCCGATGGGACCCCCGTAGGGGGGGATTCGGTGATCCTATGCTGCCGAGAAAAGCATCGACGCGAGGTTTTAGCCGCCCGTACCCCAAACCGACACAGGTGATCAGGTAGAGAATACTAAGGCGATCGAGAGAATTATGGTTAAGGAACTCGGCAAAATGCCCCCGTAACTTCGGGAGAAGGGGGGCCCCCATCGTGATGGACACTTGCTGTCCGGAGCGTGCAGGGGCCGCAGAGACCAGGGGGAAGCGACTGTTTACTAAAAACACAGGTCCGTGCGAAGTCGCAAGACGATGTATACGGACTGACTCCTGCCCGGTGCTGGAAGGTTAAGAGGACCGGTTAGCCGCAAGGCGAAGCTGAGAATTTAAGCCCCAGTAAACGGCGGTGGTAACTATAACCATCCTAAGGTAGCGAAATTCCTTGTCGGGTAAGTTCCGACCTGCACGAATGGAGTAACGACTTCCCCGCTGTCTCAACCATAAACTCGGCGAAATTGCAGTACGAGTAAAGATGCTCGTTACGCGCAGCAGGACGGAAAGACCCCGAGACCTTTACTATAGTTTGGTATTGGTGTTCGGAGTGGCTTGTGTAGGATAGGTGGGAGACGTTGAAGCCCGGACGCCAGTTCGGGTGGAGTCATCGTTGAAATACCACTCTGGTCACTTTGGACATCTAACTTCGGCCCGTAATCCGGGTCAGGGACAGTGCCTGATGGGTAGTTTAACTGGGGCGGTTGCCTCCTAAAAAGTAACGGAGGCGCCCAAAGGTTCCCTCAGCCTGGTTGGCAATCAGGTGTCGAGTGTAAGTGCACAAGGGAGCTTGACTGTGAGAGAGACATCTCGAGCAGGGACGAAAGTCGGGACTAGTGATCCGGCGGTACATTGTGGAATGGCCGTCGCTCAACGGATAAAAGGTACCTCGGGGATAACAGGCTGATCTTGCCCAAGAGTCCATATCGACGGCATGGTTTGGCACCTCGATGTCGGCTCGTCGCATCCTGGGGCTGGAGTAGGTCCCAAGGGTTGGGCTGTTCGCCCATTAAAGCGGTACGCGAGCTGGGTTTAGAACGTCGTGAGACAGTTCGGTCCCTATCCGCTGCGCGCGCAGGAAATTTGAGAAGGGCTGTCCTTAGTACGAGAGGACCGGGACGGACGAACCTCTGGTGTGTCAGTTGTACTGCCAAGTGCACCGCTGATTAGCTACGTTCGGATGGGATAACCGCTGAAAGCATCTAAGCGGGAAGCTCGCTTCGAGATGAGATTTCCATACACCTTGTGTGTGAGAGGCCCCCAGCCAGACCACTGGGTTGATAGGCCGGATGTGGAAGCGAGGACTAAAGACTCGTGAAGCTGACCGGTACTAATAGGCCGATAACTTACACCACACACCACCTGGGTAAACCAATCCTTCAAAAGAGGTTTACCCGCCAAGGGTGGTAAAAAGAAACAAGACTGCTTGCGTCCACTATGTGGTTCCCAACCAACAAACCCGTTGCTTGAGAACCAAAACAACTGAATACAACACCACAGTTGTAACCACAGATTTCCCACCACCACCCCCAGGGGCGGAACGGTACGGGAGCAAGGGTTACGGCGGTCATAGCGTGGGGGAAACGCCCGGTCCCATTCCGAACCCGGAAGCTAAGACCCACAGCGCCGATGGTACTGCACCCGGGAGGGTGTGGGAGAGTAGGTCACCGCCGGAACATCATTACACGGTCGAGAGCCCCAACCACCAGGTTGGGGCTCTCCCGCATTTAACCCACAAAACCAAATTTGCGGCACGCCAAGGCACAGCCAGCCGGCGCCGCGCCGGGGCATCACTTCACGGTAATGCCACACGCCAACAGCGCCGCCAACTGCCCACCCACTACACCCAGGCACCGGAAGCACCGGCGATCTCCCGCCAGCCGAGCCGCGCCTGCGCCCGGCTGCTCTCTGTGAGACTTGCCACCGCCATGGCCGAAAGGGCCCCTGCCGTTAGTCGCGCGCCGGGGGACTCGCCTAGAATTGGATGAGATGTACGGACTTCGAAGCGCTTGATTTCGGGTTGCGTAGGAACGAGACACGGAATAGAGCGGCTGCGATTGCGCCAGTGGTCAGCTCATAACAGGAGGAATCCAGCATGGCTGAGCACAACGACGGAAATCGCGGCGGAAACGACCGCGGCAACTTTGGCGGCGGACGCAATTCGGGCGGCGGCGGCTTCCGCGGCACCAACAACTCCGGCGGCGACCCCCGCGGGTACCGTGCCCGCGACGACCGGGGCACTGAGGGATCCCGGGGCTCCTCCAATGATCGTGACCGTAAGCCCTACGGCGACCGCCCGGCTCGTGAGGGTGATCGTAAGCCGTACAGCGGCGGCGATCGTGATCGTAAGCCGTATGGTGACCGTGGTCCGCGTGAGGGTGGCGGGGAGCGTCGTAGCTTTGGTGCCGGTGGCACGAGTGATCGTAAGCCGTACAGCGGCGGCGGCGATCGTAAGCCGTATGGTGACCGCGCTCCGCGTGAAGGTGGCGCTGAGCGTCGTAGCTTTGGTGCCGGTGGCACGAGTGATCGTAAGCCCTACAGCGGCGGCGGCGATCGTGATCGTAAGCCGTATGGTGACCGCGCTCCGCGTGAAGGTGGCGCTGAGCGTCGTAGCTTTGGTGCCGGTGGCACGAGTGATCGTAAGCCGTACAGCGGCGGCGGCGATCGTAAGCCGTATGGTGACCGCGCTCCGCGTGAAGGTGGCGGGGAACGTCGCAGTTTTGGTGCCGGCGGCACGAGTGATCGTAAGCCGTACAGCGGCGGCGATCGTGATCGTAAGCCGTATGGTGACCGCGCTCCGCGTGAGGGCGACCGTAAGTCCTTCGGCGGCGACCGTGACCGCAAGCCCTTCAGCGGTGGCGACAACCGCAAGCCTTTCGGCAGCCGTGATGACCGTCCGGCCCGCAGCTTTGACCGCGATGACCGTCCGGCCCGCAGCTTTGACCGCGATGACCGTCCGGCCCGCGGCTTTGACCGCGGCGACTCCGGCCCCCGCCAGTTCGGCCGCGACCGGGCAGAAGACCGCCCGGTCCGCGTCCCCAACGCCAGGGACCTGCGCAGCGCCAACCGTCCCGACCGCGAGCGTTCACCGCAGATCGACGACGATGTCACGGGCAAGGAACTGGACCGCGCCACGCAGCACCAGATCAAGACGCTCGAGGACAACAGTGCCGAGTGGGTGGCCCGCCACCTCGTGATGGCCGGGCGCCTGATCGACGACGAACCGGAGCTGGCCTTCCAGCACGCCCTCGCGGCCAGCCGCCGCGGTGGCCGCCTCGCCGCCGTCCGTGAAGCCGTGGGCCTCACCGCCTACGCTGCCGGCCACTACGGTGAAGCCCTCCGCGAGTTCCGCACCTACCGGCGGATCAGCGGCTCCAACATGCACCTGCCCGTTATGGCCGACTGCGAACGCGGACTGGGCCGGCCCGACCGCGCCCTTGAGATGGCCCGCTCCGAGGAAGCCAAGGACCTCGACGCGCCGGGCAAGGCGGAATTGGCCATCGTGGCCGCCGGTGCCCGCACCGACCTGGGCCAGCTCGACGCTGCTGTCTCCGAACTGGAAATCGTCCAGCTCGACATCAACCGGGCTTTCTCCTACAGCCCGCGCCTCTTCCGCGCCTACGCCGACGCCCTCGCCGCAGTTGGCCGCGCAGCCGAGGCCGAAAAATGGCAGCGCCAGGCCGTCGTAGCCGAGAACGCCCTCGGCCTCGACATCTCGGAGGACCCCGACATCATCGACCTCGGCTGGGACGAGGAAGAGGAAGCCCGCGAGGAGGCACAGCAGCGCCGACTCCTCTCAGAGCAGTCTGCCCAGCGGTCCACCGCGGCTGACCAGGACCAAGCTCCGCGTGCTGCCAGCGCCGAGGCAGTTGCCGGTCTCCCGGAAACGACTGAAGCTGCTGCGGACGCCCGGGACGAAGGATCCGACGACGCCGAATCCGACTTCTGGGAGTCCGACGACGCTGAGTCCGATGAGGACTCGGTCGAACCTGACGCACTGGACCGCTCCGAGGTCCTCACCGGCGATGACTCCGGCGAGTCCCACGAGTCCGACACGGACCCCCGCGATCCGGAACGCACCGAGGGCTGATCGGCAATGGCCGCACCGGAGCTGATCTCGACCTTCGACGCCCTCCTCGCTGATCTCGACGGCGTCGTCTACGCGGGCCCGCACGCCATACCCGGCGCCGTGGAATCCCTGCGCAGGCTCGCCGGGATCGGCGTCGGCCTCGGCTACGTCACGAACAACGCCTCCCGGACACCCGCGCAGGTGGCCCAGCACCTGCGCGAGCTGGGGGCCCCGGCGGAGGACCACCAAGTGGTCAGCTCCTCGCAGGCCGCGGGCGAGCTGTTGGCTTCCCTGCTGCCGGCAGGTGCCCGCGTGCTGATCACCGGCGGGGACTCCCTAGCGCAGGAGATCGAACTCGCGGGGCTGGTGCCGGTCCGGAGCGAAGCGGAGCAACCCATCGCCGTCGTGCAGGGGTTCCATCCGGATCTCGGGTGGAAAGACCTGGCGGAAGCCGCCTACGTCATTGCCGGCGGCGCCTTGTGGGTGGCCACCAACACGGACATGTCGATTCCCCAGGCCCGGGGGATCGCCCCCGGCAACGGGACGCTGGTGGCTGCCGTGGCGGCGGCCACCGGGCAGCGGCCGCTCGTCGCCGGAAAGCCGGAAGCGCCCCTGTTCCACGCCGCCGCCAAACGCCTCGCCGCCGACCGGCCGCTCGTCGTCGGCGACCGCCTGGACACCGACATCCTCGGCGGCAACAACGCCGGATTCGCCACGGTCGCAGTGCTGACCGGCGTCGACACGCGCGAGTCGATCCTGGCCGCCCGCACGCTGGAACGGCCCGACTACCTCATCAACGACCTCACGGACCTCTACCGCCCCTACCCGGTCATGGAGTCCGACGCCGGGCAGCACCGCTGCGGCGAGGCCTCCGCCATCGTCGACGGGCAGACGGTCCGGGTCAGCGGCGATCCGGGCGACCTCGATGCCTGGCGGGCCGCTTGTTCAGCCTGGTGGACAGCCAATCCCGAGACGGCCACCGCCCTGGCGCCGGTCCTCGAATGGCTGGATCACTAGACTGCCTGTTTCACTAGACTGGGGACCATGACCGAGCCGAACCACAACACCGAACCGGATCCCGACAGGGGAGAAGCCCGGGTCACCTGGCCGGCGACTCCGGCGACACTGGCGGAGGCCGGCGGGGCCGCAGGGGACGCCGCGCCAAGGGATTCCGCCGTCGACGCACTGCTGGACCGCCTCGATGGACTGCAGGGCCTGCCGGTAGAACAGCACGGGGAGGTCTATGCCGGACTGCACGACGACCTGCTGGCCGCCCTGAACGAACCCGTCAGCACTACTTCACCGGGAGACGCCGCGAATGAGCAGGCTTGACCAGGCCCTCGTCAGCCGCGGGCTGGCGAGGTCCCGCACCCATGCCGCACGCCTCATCGCCGAAGGCAAAGTCAGCACCAACGGTGAAGTGCTGGCGAAGGCTTCCCTCCAGGTCGGCGACGACACGAGCCTGGACGTAGCTGCCTCCGTCGAGGACAACTACGTCAGCCGTGCCGGGCACAAGCTGGCCGGTGCGCTGGACGCTTTTCCCGCCGTCGAGGTCGCAGGCAAACGCTGCCTTGACGCCGGCGCGTCCACCGGAGGATTCACCGACGTGTTGCTGCGCCGCGGCGCGGACCATGTGGTGGCCGTCGACGTCGGACACGACCAGCTGGTCCCCGCGATCCGGAACGACCCGCGGGTTTCCGTCCACGAAGGCCTCAACGTCCGCTACATGGCCCCGGCAGAGATCGGGGGGCCGGTGGCGTTGACCGTGGCGGACCTGTCCTTCATCTCCCTGACCCTCGTGCTGGCACCCCTTGCGGCCTGCACGGAACCGGGCGGCGACCTGGTCCTGATGGTCAAGCCGCAGTTCGAGATCGGCAAGGACCGGCTGGGCCGCACCGGCGTCGTCACTTCCGAGTGGGAGCGCCGCCTCGCCGTGGGCAAAGTCGCCGCGGCGGCCATGGACGCCGGGCTGGAACTGAAAGGCCTCGCCAGCAGCCCGCTGCCCGGCCAGGACGGAAACGTCGAGTACTTCCTGTGGATAAGACGCGGGATTGGAACAGACCTGCCTAAGATCGAAGAGCGGGACGCGGCCGTTGCTGCGTTACTCGGAACAATCTGGCCCAAGTACTAGAAGCACCAGAAGGCGGAACCCGATGAGCAGGCGTGTCCTCATCCTTGCCCACACAGGCCGCGAGGAGTCCCTCAAGGCTGCCTGGGAAGCGTGCGCCCGGCTCCACGACGCCGGCATCGTTCCCGTGATGCTCAAAGCCGAGCTCGGCGACATGGTCCGCTTCTTCGGACGCCTCGACCAGCCCGTCGAGATTCTCCATGACCACGTGATGCTGCCCGACGTCGAACTCGTGATGGTGCTCGGCGGTGACGGAACGATCCTCCGCGCGGCGGAACTGGTGCGCGAGGTCGACGTGCCGCTGCTCGGCGTCAACCTCGGCCACGTCGGATTCCTCGCCGAGAGCGAGCGGGCCGACCTCGCCCAGACCGTCGAATGGATCGCGAGCCGCGAATACACCGTGGAAGAGCGGATGACCATCGACGTCCAGGTCTGGGTCCGCGGGCAAAAAATCTGGCACACCTGGGCCCTCAACGAGGCCGCGATCGAAAAGGGCAACCGGGAACGGATGCTCGAGGTGGTCACCGAAGTCGACGAACGCCCCCTCACCTCCTTCGGCTGCGACGGCGTTGTGCTGGCCACCCCCACCGGCTCCACCGCCTACGCGTTTTCGGCCGGAGGCCCTGTGGTGTGGCCCGAGGTCGAGGCGCTGCTGATCGTGCCGATCAGCGCCCACGCGCTCTTCGCCAAACCGCTGGTGGTCTCGCCCCGGTCCCGGCTCGCAGTGGAAATCCTGAACCGGACCAACGCCCAGGGCGTGCTGTGGTGCGACGGCCGGCGCTCGGTGGACCTCCCGCCGGGAGCGCGCGTGGAAGTGACCCGCTCCGCCACGCCCGTGCGGCTCGCCCGCACGCACCAGACGCCCTTCTCCGGCCGGCTGGTCCGCAAATTCGAACTGCCCATCCAGGGCTGGCGCGGACCCATGCCGCAGGCCGCCACCATCCATACCGGGCCCGTGCCGGTGATCCGCACGCCCCGGCCGATGCCCCCGCTTCCGTCTCCGCCGCAGGCCGGACCGCCATCCGCGGGCCCAGGCGAGACCAACGATCCATCGACTGCGAAGTGACCCATGCTTGAAGAACTGAGAATCCGCGACCTCGGCGTCATTACCGACGCCACGCTGCCCCTCGGCCCCGGCCTGAGCGTCGTGACCGGTGAAACAGGTGCCGGCAAGACCATGGTGGTGACCGCCGTCGGGCTGCTGCTCGGCGCACGGTCCGATGCCGGCGCCGTCCGCAGCGGCGCGAAGAGCGCCTCCGCGGAGGCCACGGTGAAGCTCGACGCCGGGCACCCCGCGGTGGCGCGCGCCCGGGAAGCGGGGGCGGAGGTCGAGGAGTTCGACGGCGGCGCCGAACTCCTGCTGGCCCGCAGTGTGGGGGCGGACGGACGCAGCCGCGCCTACCTCGGCGGACGTGCCGCCCCGGTGGGCGTGCTCGGCGAGATTGGCGAAACCCTCGTGGTGGTCCACGGCCAGTCCGAACAGATCCGGCTCAAGAGCCCGGTGGCTCAGCGCGGCGCCCTCGACAAATTCGCGGGGGAGGGCTTCGCCGCCACGCTCGGCTCCTACCAGGAGCTGCACGCGCACTGGAAGTCCAGCCAGGCCGAGCTGGAGGAGCTCCGCAGCGCGGCCCGGGAACGCCTCCGCGAAGCCGAATCCCTCGAAGCGGCCCTGGCCGAAATCGACGCTGTCGATCCGCAGCCGGGGGAGGACGAAACGCTCAAGGCCGAGGCCGTCAAGCTCGCCAACGTCGAGGAGCTCCGGATCGCGGCCACCACGGCACACCAGGCGCTCATTGCCGAGGACTTCGGCGACGGCAACGACGCCACGGCTCTCGTCGACGCCGCCAAACGCACCCTGGAGCACGTTGCCGAACACGACGAGGAGCTCGGCTCCGCGGCCGCCCGGCTGGCCGAGGTGGGCTTCCTGCTCAACGACATCGCCACCGAACTCGCCAGCTACCAGGCCGCCCTCGACACTGAGGGCCCGGAACGGCTCGCCGAAATCGAGGACCGGCGCGCTGCCCTGGCGAAGCTGGTGCGCAAATACGCTCCGAGCATCGACGAAGTGCTGGAATGGGCAGAGGAAGCCCGGAGACGCTTCCTGGAGCTGCAGGACGACTCCACCCGGATCGAGGCGCTGGACGCCGACGTCACCCGCGCCGAGGCGGAGCTGAACAAACAGGCCGCCGCCATCAGCAAGCTGCGGAAGAAGGCAGCCAAGGACCTCTCCGCCCGCGTCAGCGCGGAACTCAAGGCCCTGGCGATGGCGGATGCCACCCTGGTGATCAACGTCGAGTCCGGCGGCCCGCCCGGCCCTTACGGCGCGGACGAGATCTCCTTCCTGCTCCAGCCGCACTCCGGGGCCCCGGCCCGCCCGCTGGGCAAGGGCGCGTCCGGCGGTGAACTGTCCCGTGTGATGCTCGCCATCGAGGTGGTGCTCGCCGCCGTCGACCCTGTCCCCACGTTCGTCTTCGACGAGGTCGACGCCGGCGTGGGCGGCCGCGCGGCCGTCGAGATCGGCCGCAGGCTGGCGATGCTCGCCCGGCATGTCCAGGTCCTCGTCGTGACCCACCTGCCGCAGGTGGCAGCCTTCGCCGACCAGCACATCAGGGTCACCAAGACGTCCGTGCGCGGCGCTGACGGGGCGACGGCGACCGGCTTCACCTCCAGCGACGTCCAGCTCCTCGACGCAGCGGAGCGCGTCCGGGAGCTGGCCCGCATGCTCGCCGGCCAGGAGGATTCCGAATCCGCCCAGGCCCACGCCCAGGAGCTGCTCGACGACGCCAGGCTCCTGCCGCAGCAGGCCTGACCACCCCGCGCTGAACACACCACCGCCGGCGGGAGGCTGCCGGGATGACAATCACAGCGGCTTGCCGCGAACAGACCCCTAGAAGGACGAATTGATGATAGGCTCGAACCCCGTGGTGCAGCGATCAAATTCCCGTGTAAATTCCCGGTTTCCGGACTCGTCCAAGACGACCAAACACATCTTCGTCACCGGTGGTGTGGCGTCCTCGCTCGGTAAGGGACTGACGGCTTCGAGCCTCGGTCACCTCCTGCGGGCACGCGGCTTGTCTGTAACAATGCAAAAGCTCGATCCCTATCTGAATGTGGATCCGGGCACGATGAACCCCTTCCAGCACGGCGAAGTCTTCGTCACTGACGACGGCGCCGAAACGGACCTCGACATTGGCCACTACGAGCGTTTCCTCGATGAGAACCTCGAAGGCTCAGCCAACGTCACGACCGGCCAGGTCTACTCCACGGTGATCGCAAAGGAACGTCGCGGCGAATACCTCGGCGACACCGTCCAGGTCATCCCGCACATCACCGATGAAATCAAGCGGCGCATGCGGCTTCCCGCCGAGGGCAAGCACGCCCCCGACGTGATCATCACCGAAATCGGCGGCACCGTCGGCGACATCGAGTCCCAGCCGTTCCTCGAATCCGCACGCCAGGTCCGCCAGGACATCGGCCGCGGCAACGTGTTCTTCCTCCATGTCTCCCTCGTGCCGTACATCGGCCCGTCGCAGGAACTGAAGACCAAGCCGACGCAGCACTCCGTTGCCGCGCTGCGCTCCATCGGCATCCAGCCCGAGGCGATCGTGATCCGTTCGGACCGCGAAGTCCCGCAGGCCATGCGCGACAAGATCGGCCGCATGTGCGACGTCGACATCGACGCCGTCATCGGCTGCCCGGACGCCCCGAGCATCTACGACATCCCGAAGACCCTGCACTCCCAGGGACTGGACTCCTACATCGTCCGCGCCCTTGACCTTCCGTTCAAGGACGTCGACTGGACCAGCTGGGACAGGCTCCTGGACGCGGTCCACAACCCCAAGCACGAGGTTGAGATCGCCCTGGTCGGCAAGTACATCGACCTGCCGGACGCCTACCTGTCCGTGACCGAGGCGCTGCGCGCCGGCGGCTTCGCCAATGACACCAAGGTCAAGATCCGCTGGGTCCCCTCGGACGAATGCGACACCCACGAAGGCGCCGTCAAGTCCCTGGACGGGGTCGACGCGATCTGTGTTCCGGGCGGCTTCGGCATCCGCGGGCTCGAAGGCAAGCTCGGCGCGCTGAAGTATGCCCGTGAAAGCAAGCTTCCGGTCCTGGGCCTCTGCCTCGGCCTGCAGTGCATGGTGATCGAGTACGCCCGCAACGTGGTCGGCCTCGAGGGGGCCTCCTCGTCCGAATTCGAACCGGACTCCAAGTACCCGGTCATCGCCACCATGGAAGAGCAGCTGGACTTCGTGGACGGCAAGGGCGACCTGGGCGGCACCATGCGCCTGGGACTCTATGAGGCCAAGCTGGACGAGGGTTCCGTGGTCGCCGAGACCTACGGCACCACCAAGGTCAGCGAACGGCACCGCCACCGCTACGAGGTCAACAACAAGTACCGCGAGCAGATTGCCGCCCAGGGACTGGTGTTCTCCGGAACGTCGCCCGACGGCAAGCTCGTGGAGTACGTCGAACTTCCCCGCGAAGTCCACCCGTACTACGTGGCCACGCAGGCACACCCGGAGCTCAGCTCACGCCCGACCAGGCCGCACGCCCTGTTCTCGGGACTTGTGAAGGCCGCACTGGAGCACCAGCACGGCGCAGGCCAGCCGGCCGCTGCCAAACCGGCCGCTACCAAGCCTTCCGCGGCAGTGTCGAAGTAACCCAACTGAATCAAAGGACGGCGCGATGCCCGGTAACCCTGAGACCCCCAATGCTGCACGGCAGGTTTCGGACGAACCGAGCCCGCGCCGTCTTTTGTCTTCCCGGACGGTCTATGAAGGCCGGATCTGGGATGTGGTCAGCGACAGTTTCCAGCTCAACGACGACGGCGATCCGCTCGTCCGCGACTACATCGACCACCCCGGCGCGGTGGCAGTCCTGCCGATGAACAACGACGGTGAAGTGCTGCTGATCAAGCAGTACCGGCACCCTGTCGGCATGGACCTGTGGGAGATCCCGGCCGGGCTCCTCGACGTTGAAGGCGAGGATTTCGTCCTCGGCGCGGCACGCGAACTCGCCGAGGAGGCCGACCTCGTCGCGGGCCAGTGGAACGTGCTGGCCGATTTCTTCAATTCCCCGGGGTCCTCCAGCGAAGCCATCCGCATCTATCTCGCCAGGGACCTGAGTGACGTGCCCGGCCACGAACTCCACGTCCGCACCGACGAGGAAGCCGAAATCGAGCTGCACTGGATCCCGCTCGATGATGCCGTGGCGGCCGTGCTGGAGGGGCGCCTGCACAACCCGTCCGCCGTCGTCGGGATCCTCGCCGCCGCTGCTGCCCGGGATGGCAACTTCCAGGGCCTCCGCCCGGGCGACGCGCCATGGCCCGCCCATCCCAGCCAGCGCTGATGGCTGAACCGCTGACTGTGGAACCTCGGACGATGGAACCGCTGACTGTGGAGCCGGCGGCTCCGGCGCGGCTCCAGGTCACGGCGTCGACCGTGGCCGCCACAACGCCGCAGGCCACCACCCGGACACAACTTCCGGCACGGCCGCTGACAGCCATTGACCGCGCCATCACCGACTACCTGCAGCACATGGGGGTGGAACGCGGGCTCGCGGCGAACACACTCTCCGCGTACCGGCGGGACCTGGCCCGCTACGCCCGGCACCTCGACCGGACGGGCCGTCAGCGCCCGGCCGAGATCACCCGGCATGATGTCACCGGTTTCGTCCAGGCGCTCTCCGACGGGTCCGACGGCGGATCGGCCCTGGGCATCCGGTCGGCGGCCCGGACGGTGGTGGCCGTGCGCGGACTCCACAAGTTCTGGGCACTCGAAGGCGTCACTCCCACGGACCCGGCCAGCGACGTCCACCCGCCCATGCCCGGCAAACGGCTTCCCAAGGCCATCAGCGTCGACGAGGTCACGAGGATTCTGGAGGCGGCGGGAACAGACACTGCCACGGGGCTGCGCGACCGGGCACTGCTGGAGTTCCTCTATTCCACCGGCGCGCGCATCAGCGAGGCCGTGGGCCTCGACGTTGACGACATCTCCCTGCACACTCCCGGGGCAGCGGAGGAACCGGGCCCGGCGATTGTCCGGTTGTTCGGCAAGGGTTCAAAGGAACGGCTGGTCCCGCTGGGTTCGTTCGGTGCCCGCGCCCTCGACGCCTACCTCGTCCGTGGCCGGCCGCTGCTCTCCGCCAAAGGCAAAGGGACCCCTGCGCTGTTCCTGAACGCGCGCGGCGGACGGATCAGCCGCCAGAGCGCCTGGACCATCCTCAAGGCAGCGGCAGAGAAGGCCGGCATCACCAAGGACGTCTCGCCGCATACGCTGCGCCACTCCTTTGCCACGCACCTGCTCGAGGGCGGGGCGGACGTCCGCGTCGTGCAGGAGCTGCTGGGCCACGCCTCCGTGACCACCACGCAGGTCTACACCCTGGTCACGGCAGACACCCTGCGGGAGATCTACGCCGCCGCGCATCCGAGGGCACTGGGCTAAAGGCACCGCCCCGCCACGTCGACGGTCGGAGTGAACGTTACCTGTTGCCTGATCACTGGCCTATACGGGTTAAGGCTAGCGAGGTGCGACAACGATCTGGACGTCGTCTTCGTAGAGGACGGTTCCCGGATCGGCGGAGTACAGCTTCTGGAATTCGACGTGGTGGCGCCGTAAGAGGTCCGTGTAGAAGTCCAGATCTTCGAGAAGGTGCTTCGCTGTGCTCTTGAACCAAGACTGAGCTCTCGGGTTGATCCGACGGTCATAAACAAATGGATCAACGGTTGCCGGGTCCCGATAGGCAGCGTCGGCTCGATCGTTTGCGCGTCGCCAGTCTGCCCAGTCTTCGGCGCTGAGTCTGCCGCTGCTGGCAAGACCGTTTGCGAGGGCGAAGATGCCTGGATAGGTACCACGGCCGTTTGGGTGTGTTGCCTGGTACCGGATGTATTTGCCAAGTTCCTCGGCTTCCATTGTCGAAGTCTCTCATTTTCTTTCCTGGACAGCCCGTAGGCGTGCGGACTGCTACATTTCGCGCCAGCCGATGTCCCGGGCAACGCACTGCAAAGCGGCGCACCCGATCCGGCGAACGCAGTCGTATCAACTTGTGGGGTGGCCCAACGATTCGTCGGGCTCCGTATGGGCCCCATGGCTTCGCGGCGGAGGCCGACTTATTGTCGTTGCCTCATGATGTGATTGCACTGTGGAAAGCAGCGCAGCATGGAGCTTTGAATGCCGGCACGCGGCGGAAGCCGTCGCGGCGTCGGCTGTTGTGCTGGCGGCCTTGACCGGCGCCGGCAGTAACCGTTCTGAAACTGCTGACACCGAACCGATCCGACCCGCCAACCCAAGGGGCGCCGATAATTTGCATGGCGCTGATCCGTTGCGGGATCTGGCGGATGCTTGCCTGGGCGGGCTGGCCGAGGTCGCGGGACTGGAGGCGCGGACGGCGGCGTTGAAGGTGCGGCTTGCCGCGGAGTATGTGCGCGCGTCCAGGGCGTTGGTGCCGCCCGCCGCGTCCCCGCAGGAGCACACCGCCCAGGAGATGGCTGTGGTGGCCGAGGTCGCGTGTGTCCTGACGGTGAGTGAACGTTCCGCCGGTGCGCTCCTGTCCGATTCCCAGGTATTGACGGCGGCGTTGCCGCTGACCCTGGATGCTTTGCAGGCCGGGACGGTCTCCTGGCAGCACGCCCGGATCATGGTCGATGAAACCGCCAGCCTTGACCCGGCCTCGGCGGCCGCGCTGGAGGCGCACTTCCTGGACCCCGACGCCCCCAACCCGGCGCGGGGGTGCCCGGCGGGGGAGTTGGTGCCGGGCCGGTTCCGCGCGAAGGCGCGCACGTGGCGGGAACGCCACCATCCGGTCAGCATCGAAGAACGCCACGCCAGGTGTGCCGCGGACCGGCGGGTGGAGTTCGTCCCGGACCGGGACGGCATGGCCTGGCTCAACGCCTACCTCCCGGCCGACACCGCCGCCGGGATCTGGGAACGGACCACCGCCGTGGCCCGCGCCCTGCAGGGCCCGGACGAGGCCCGGACCCTGACCCAGCTGCGCGCCGACATCGCCGCGACCCTGCTCCTCACCGGCAACGGGACCGCAAGCGCCGGCCCGGGGACTCCGGACGGGATCGCTGGCGGGTTGGCCGGCGGTGGGACCGGGATGGTTGGCCTGGTCGGGGATGTGCCGGTCCCGCGGGCTCAGGTCCTGGTGACCGTCCCGGTGATGTCCCTGCTGGGCGCCAGTGACGAACCGGCCATGCTGGACGGGTACGGGCCGATCCCGCCGTCCATGGCCCGCCGCCTGATCGCCGGCGGCGCCGACTCGTTCCACCGGGTCCTGACCGACCCCCGCGACGGCGCACCGCTGGAGATCGGCCGGACCAGCTACCGCCCGACGAAGGTCCAGCGCCAGTGGCTCCGCCTCCGTGACGGCAAATGCCCGTTCCCCGGCTGCAACAACCACTCCCTGGACAACGAAGCCGACCACCTCCTGGCCTGGGCCGACGGCGGCACCACCGGGATCGCCAACCTGGGCCAGCCCTGCCGCAAACACCACCGCCTCAAACACGGGTCCGCCTGGACACCAGCCGGCGCCACCATGAACGACCCGCCGGGATGGGTCTCACCCTCAGGCCGGCACTACCCGAGCGAACACCAGGACTGGGAACCACCCCACTGGCCGGAGCACGTCCTGCCGACAGACGACGGACCGGACCCAAGCATTCCCCCAGACCCAGGCGCGCTCACAGACGAAGGCCCCGAGCCGGACCTGCCCCCTGACCCTTTCCCGGACTGGCACCAATTCATCGCCACAGACCCGGACGATCAGGCTTGGCCGGCGGCCCTCCGTGACCGCTTCCTCGAAGACCTCCTGCTGCCATGTGCCTGATCGACAACTTGGAACAAGATCAACTCCGGCATCGGGCCCACGCGCAGCCAGGATATTCCCCAGCACACAGCGGGACCTGTCCATAAATGATGGAGTTAGTTGCGCTGTCACTGCATAGCAATTCCAAAGAACCTCTTTGGACTCCGCTTCCGATTTTCGAGTTCGGATTCTTAATTTGCCCGTGCAGGAGAGAATGTCCCGTATGAGCAAAGACCCGTGGGCATGCCCGGAACCCGCAGCGGCTCCGGCCGGCTGGATCCTCGCCACAGAAAACGGCTGGGGCGCCCTGGCCGTCTGGGCGGCAGGGGCAGGCAATTTTGTCCGCGTCCTCATCGCTGACCGCGAGCGTCATGGCATCGTCGTCGACCGGCGGGCGGACGGCAGCGAACGGCGTGAGCTCTTCGTGCTGACCAAGGCCGACCTGACGTCGATTGACGACGATATCGACACCTACCTCGCGGATGCCGGACTGCCTCCCCGGCCCCGGGGCTATGACTGGTTCATCCGTCGCCCCGCGCACATCCCCGTTGGGGAGGATGCTTTCTGGGGCGCCCTGTGGGCCGCTGCCATCGCAGAGCTGCCCGGTGAGACGGTACACCCGTTGACGGTGAAGGGCCCCGTCCGAGAGGCAATGGCCCGAATGTATGCCTGCTGAGCATCCCCAGTCCGGGGGTTCCCTATCTCACCATGCGCGCGTCGACAATCCTGGCAGCCCCGGGGTCGGTCTGCTCCGCACCATCGAATTCGAACCCGTTGCGGCGATAGAACGCCACCGCCCGTGGATTTTCTTTGGCGACCCACAGCATGGCCGGGCCATCACCCGCCGTTGCATCCAGTAACGCCTGTCCCGCCCCGGTGCCATAGTGCGCTGCCGCGACATAAAGGCTGAACAACTGACGTTCGCGCGGGACTGGCTGGCCTTCCGGGTTGAAGCTGGGGCCGGCGACGGCGAAGCCGATAATCCGCCCGTTGCTCTCCGCGATTCGAATGCACCATTGCTTGCGTGGATTCCCGAGGACGCGATTCCACATCTGGTGCCGGCCCTGGACATGCTCCTCGGTAAAGAATTCTTCAGGGAGCAGCTGGGAGTATGCCTCCCGCCAGGTGGCCACGTGCAGTTCAGCGATGAGTGGTGCGTCGGGGAGTTCAGGCTCACGCAGCGTGAATGGCATGACCACATCCTGCCAGAATCCCCGCTTCTGTGATTTTCTTGGTGTCCCATGTAAGAAAGAACCCTTCACGGGACACTTAGTCATCAGGAAGAAGTCATCCGATGTCCGGGGGGAAAAGACCATGCTGGCCGCCAAAGAGCAAGCGTTCATTGACCTGCACACCCAGCATTCCGCGCGGGTCTACGGCTACATTGCCTGCCGCATCAATGATCGCCACCGCGCCGAGGAATTGGCGGCGGACGTCTTCAGAATTGCCTGGCAGAAGCAACTGGCGGAACCGCCCGGCATCGGCTGGCTGCTGGCTACCGCCCGGAACGTGCTCGGCAATGAGTACAAGGGCCGGCGCCGTCGCCAGGAACTTGTCGAACGGCTCAAAGAGGAGGCCCTCAGCCAGGTCCCGGGGCCAAATAATGAGCAACGGGCGGCCGTGGCGGATGTGCTGGTGCGGCTCAGGGAGGGCGACCGCGAGGTTCTTATGCTCAGCTACTGGGACGGGCTGACCGCCGCTGAAATGGCCCAGACGCTGGGATGTTCTCCGTCAGCTGCTGCGGTCCGCCTGCACCGGGCCCGCCGGGCGTTCGCGAAAGCTGCCCCCGCCCACCTCATGACCGAACGGAAGGACTAGCCATGGACCGCATCGAACAGCTCATGAAGGATGCCAAGCCGCGGGTCGGAGTGCCGGGCTCAGCACCAGGCAGCCGCGCCGCCCGCTCGATCGTTTATTCCACGGACCCGAACGTTGTCCGCCTGGCAGGGCGCACCCCGGCGCGGCGCACTGCAGCGCGGACTGCTGTCGCAACCGCACTTGCCGCTGCTGCTGTTGTTGGCGCGGTGGTTCTCGGCGGGAACCTGATGCCGCAACCGGCGCCGGGCCCTGCGCAGACCGGCAGCCCGACTCCGGCGTCCCCCAGCCCCTCCGCTGCAGCTCCCACGGCGACACCAACTCAAACGAGTGCCCTAAGCACCGGCGGCGTCGCGTGCACCCCGGCCAACATCGATCAGCTGCGCAACGACCAGCAGCGGACGATCACACCAATTCCCCCCGCCGAACAGGGCTACTACACGGTGCTGGGCTGCGCCGACGGTTGGCTCGCCTACTCCATCTCCGATGACGGGGCCAGGACGCTCCGGCTCGACGGCGGCAACGCCTGGTTCCGTCTTGCCAGGCTCGAGGACGGCCGTTTCCTCTGGGATGTCCGGCAGGAGTGGGCCACCGTCTTCAACTGGGAATTCCAGGCGACGAACAATCAGGGGCTCACGCCGCAGCAGGCCATGGACAAGGAATTCGCAACCAAAGGCATCCCGGTCGAACTCAGGCCGCGGCTGGTGGGCGAAGGCCCGGCAGCCGGATAGCCGGAGTGCCCTGCGGCAGTTATAGGGTGGAGCACATGAAATCCACGCCGGTCACTCTTTGCTTTCTCCTCCGTGACGCGGAGACCGGCACCGAAGTGCTGCTGGGCCTGAAGCGGACCGGCTTCGGCACGGGCAAGATCGTGGGCCTGGGCGGCCACGTCGAGGCGGGGGAGAGCGCCGCCGAAGCCGTGGTCCGGGAAGTCTGGGAAGAGGCCGGAGTCGTCGTCCGCCAGGAGGACCTGGCCCATGCCGGCGTCGTGGAGTTCATCTTCCCCTCCCGGACGGACTGGAACATGTCGTGCAGGCTGTTCACCGCCAGATGCTGGGAGGGTGAACCGGCGGAAAGCCCGGAAATCACGCCCGAATGGTTCGCCGTCAACGCGCTTCCGCTGCACCGCATGTGGCAGGATGCCGAGCACTGGCTGCCTCCCGCCCTGGCAGGTGAAAGGATCGACGTCGTTGTGGTCCTCAACGAGGACAACGAAACGGTCGCGTCGGTCCGGTACCCCTCCGCACCACGGTGAGCCAGGCTTCCACGGCGAAACATTCCGCGACTCGAAATCGTGTTGCGCTGAATGCGTCAGCCCGGGCAGTAGCCTGAGGTTCGAACTTCGCGCCGCAGCGGTCCACGCATTCCTGTGGCTTAGCTGGACACGGCACACGGACGATATGGGGACACGGCATGGGCTCAAGCGATCACGGCATCCCGGACGGGGACTTTTACGACGAAGGGCCGGCGAACGACGCGGCACCCCGCCGGCGCTGGCCCTGGGCGGCAGCCGTCGTTGCCCTCGCCGTGGCGGCTGTCGCCGGGGGCGTTGCCGTGGCCGGCAACATGGGGTCCGCGGACCCGGCCAGCTCGACGGCGGGCGTTGTGGCACCGACAGCGACCGGGGCGATGACGTCGACGCCGTCGGCCACCGTTGCGACGTCTGTAGCAGTGCAACCGTCGGCGACTGCGGCGCGCGCCACGTCCGACGCGGCAACACCGCCACCTGTCCCCGGCGCCTGGCAGACGTACACCAGTGCCGATGGGAAGGTCAGCTTCGACTACCCGGGTTCATGGAGTGTTTCCACGCCCGCTGGGGCCGCCGGTTCCGGGGATGTTGACGTGGACGTTTCCGATGAGGCCGCTGTGGTGGTGGCGTCCCTGCACCTGGGGCCGGCAGGCGGACTCGGCGGCGCCTGCCAGGGCGCGGTTCCCTACACGGTGCTGGATTGGGTCGAAGTCGATCTGCCATACCAGCCTTCAAAGGGGTCTGTGACACCGAGGTTTGCCTTCCGGGCACTCCAGGAAACGGACCGTGTTACGGCGTCCTACGGACTGACGAGCATGCCGGCAGGGCAGGGCGGCACCACCTGCATGTTCTACAACGTGGTGGACGGCTCCGCCGGGACACCCACCTACACCTTCGCCGATGCCTTCCAGGTCCGTGCCGGGGACTTCGAGCAAGTCCCAAACCGCAAGGGTGCCAAGAAATTTCCCTCGATGGACGCAGCCCGGGCCTACATGCAGACCCCCGAGTACGTGAACGCCAAGCGCATGATCAGCTCGCTGAAGGTCAGCGCGGGCTGACAACAAACAAACGACGGCGGGCCGGTCACCTTCCAAGGTGACAGGCCCGCCGTCGTTTGTGCTGCGGGAACCGGGGCTACGGCAGGTGCCGTTCCTCGACGCCGTTGTATTCGCTCAGCGGGCGGATCAGGGAGTTCGAGTCCAACTGCTCCATGATGTGCGCGGTCCAGCCGGTGATGCGGCTGGCGACGAACAGGGGAGTGAAGGTCTGGGTGTCGAAGCCCATCAGGTGGTACGTGGGCCCGGCCGGGTAGTCGAGGTTCGGCTTGATGGCCTTGGCCTCGTCCATCGCCGTTTCCAGGCCGTTGTACAGCCCCAGCAGCTCCGGCCGGCCGTAGTGCGCGATCATTTTGTCCAGGGCGGCCTTCATGGTGGGCACGCGGGAGTCGCCGTGCTTGTAGACGCGGTGTCCGAAGCCCATGACCTTCTTCTTGTGCGCCAGGGCGTCCTCCATCCACGCCTTCGCGCGGGTGTGGGCCTCCTCCAGCGACTCCTCCGGCCGGATGCCGATCTCGTCGAAGGTGTGCATGACGGCCTCGTTCGCGCCGCCGTGCAGCGGACCCTTGAGCGCCCCGATCGCCCCGGTCACAGCCGAATGCAGGTCCGAGAGCGTCGACGTGATCACGCGGGCCGTGAAGGTGGAGGCGTTGAAGGAGTGCTCGGCGTACAGGATCATCGAGACGTTGAAGGCCTCAACGACTTCCTGGACGGGCTCCTCGCCGAAGGCCATCCAAAGGAAGTTCGCCGAGTAACCCAGGTCATCGCGGGGCGCCACGACATCCTGGCCGTGCCTGCGCCGCTGGTCGTAGGCCACGATCGCCGGCATCGCCGCGAACAGGTCCACAGCCTTGGCCATGTTGGCCTCCCGCGAGGAGTCCTCCGCGAGCGGGTGCCGGGCGCCCATGACGGAGGCCGCCGTGCGGCAAACGTCCATCGGGTGCGACGTGGTGGGCAAGGCGTCCACCACCTGCTTCACCACCGGATCGATCGGACGCCCGGCGCGTTCCCGCGCCGTGAACTCCGCCAGCTGCTCCGGGGTGGGCAGCTCGCCGTTCCACAGCAGGTAGGCGACTTCCTCGAAGCTGCAGTTGGCGGCCAGCTCCTGCACGGGGTATCCGCGGTAAAGCAGCGAATTGGTGTCCGGGTTCACCTTGGAGACCGCGGTGTAATCCACCACGACGCCGGCGAGGCCCTTTTTGATCTCTTGTTCAGCCATGCTGAAACTCCTTTGTTCCTGTCGCCTGTGTTGGACCGGCCGGAGCCGGAAGCCCGATGCGGGGTTTACTGTCCCGGGATCTGGAAATTGAAAACCCCGGTATCGAAGCTGTTGTAGGCCTCGTAGTCCACGAGGTCATACAAACGCGCCCGGGTCAGCATGTTCCCGACCTGGGCTTCCTGGGTACCGTCAGCCCTAATCGATTCCAGCGTACGCTCCGCAGCGCCCATGGCACTACGGAGCAGCGTCACCGGGTAAATGATCATGTTGACGCCGACGCCGGCAAGCTGCTCCACCGTGAACAGCGCGCTCTGGCCGAACTCGGTCATGTTGGCCAGGATCGGCACGTCGACGGCGTCCCGGATGGCCTGGAACTCGCCGAGGTCCTTCATGGCCTCCGGGAAGATGGCGTCCGCACCGGCCTCGACGAGCGCTTTGGCGCGGTCCTGCGTGGCCTTCAGCCCGTCAGTGGCACGGATGTCGGTCCGCGCCATGATCAGGAAGTTCGGGTCGCGCCGGGCATCGGCCGCCGCCCGGATGCGCTTGGTGGCAGTGTCCAGGTCCACAACGTTCTTGCCGTCGAGGTGGCCGCAGCGCTTCGGATTGAACTGGTCCTCGATGTGCAGGCCGGCGAGGCCCGCGTTCTCGAGTTCCTGGACCGAGCGTGCCACGTTCATCGGCTCGCCAAAGCCGGTGTCCGCGTCAACGATGCTGGGCAGGTCCGTCATCCGGGCGATCTGCCCGGCGCGGGTGGCTACCTCGGTGAGTGTGGTCAGCCCGATGTCCGGCAGGCCCAGGTCATTGGCTAGGACGGCGCCGGAAATGTAGACCCCGGCGAAACCCTTCTCCTCGATC
Organism: Arthrobacter sp. NicSoilB4; assembly: GCF_019977335.1. NCBI lineage: Bacteria > Bacillati > Actinomycetota > Actinomycetes > Micrococcales > Micrococcaceae > Arthrobacter > Arthrobacter sp. NicSoilB4. The sequence continues at coordinate 1,470,964 of NZ_AP024653.1, forward strand.
AGCCGGGCCGAGAGCGGGTTGAACGCGCCCGGGAACTGCTGGATCGTCCCGGACGCCAGGAGCTCGCGGAACCGGATCCGCTTCTGCTCCGGAGTGACCTTCGAGTACAGCATTTAGAAGAGCCCCTTCGGTGCGGCGGCCAGGTCGATCACGCCGTCGGCGGCCTTGATGTTGAGCTGGTCCAGCTCGCCGGCAGCCAGTTCGGGCAGGCGGGCGGCGGCGGCCAGGAAGCGTTCGATTTCCTCGTCGGCGACCAGTCCTGCGGCGAGCGTGCGGAACTTGTTGACGTACTGTTCGCGTGCGAACGGCCGGGCGCCCAGCGGGTGGGCGTCAGCGACGGCGATCTCGTCGGTGATGACCGTGCCGTCCGTCAGCGTGATGACAACCGTGCCGCCGAAGGCCTTTTCCGCGATGTCGAGGGAGTGGTAGCGGCGGGTCCATTCCGGATCCTCGACCGTGGTCACCTTGTGCCAGAGGTCCACGGTGTCCTGGCGCGCGGCGCGCTCCGGGGCGTAGGAATCCACGTGGTGCCAGGCGCCGTCCTGCAGGGCGACCGTGAAGATGTACGGAATGGAGTGGTCCAGCGTTTCGCGGCTGGCCGTGGGGCTGTACTTCTGCGGATCGTTGGCGCCGGAGCCGATCACGTAGTGCGTGTGGTGGCTGGTCTTGATCAGCACGGACGCCACGTTGGCCGGGTCGGTGACCTCGGGGTGCTCGCCGTGGAGCTTGCGGGCCAGGTCGATCCACGCCTGCGCCTGGTATTCGGCCGAGTGCTCCTTGGTGTAGGTGTCCATGATCGCGCGCTTGGCTTCGCCGGGCGTCGGCAGCGGCACCATGTAGGAGGCGTCGGGGCCGTCCAGCATCCAGGCGATCACGCCGTCTTCGCCTTCGTAGATCGGCACGGGGGAGGTCTGGCCGCGCATGGCACGGTCCGCGGACTCGACGGCCATCTTGCCGGCGAACGCGGGGGCGTGCGCCTTCCAGGTGGAGATCTCGCCCTTGCGGGACTGCCGCGTGGCGGTGGTGGTGTGCAGGGCCTGGCCGACGGACTGGAAGATCGTCTCGACGTCGAGCCCCAGCAGGGTGCCGATGCCGGCGGCCGCGGAGGGGCCGAGGTGCGCGACATGGTCGATCTTGTGCTTGTGCAGGCAGATGGCCTTGACCAGGTTGACCTGGATCTCGTAGCCGGTGGCGATGCCGCGGATCAGGTCCTGGCCGCTGGAGCCCACGTGCTGGGCGACGGCGAGGATCGGCGGGATGTTGTCGCCCGGGTGGGAGTAGTCCGCGGCGAGGAAGGTGTCGTGGTAGTCGAGTTCACGGACGGCGACGCCGTTGGCCCAGGCCGCCCACTCGGGGGCCACGCGCTCCTCGATGCCGAAGACTTTCGAGCCTTTGCCGCCCGTGGTGGGGCCGTGGGTCAGCGCCTGGGCGCGGGCCGCGACGATCGGCGCACGGTTCAGCGAGGCGATGGCCACCGAGGCGTTGTCAATGACCCGGTTGATCACCATGTCGGTGACCTCGTCCGAGACGGCGACGGGATCCGCGGCGACGGTCGCGATCTTGAAGGCGAGCTGGTCCTCGCGGGGCAGGTTTTCTTCGCTCTTGTAGACGCGGACGTGGTGTTCCTTGACCATGATGCTCCTTAGTTAGTGAGGTACGTGGGTGGCTTTGACGTGGGAAAGACTGCGGTGCAGGTGAAGCGTGGTGGCGGCCTCGGCCAGCCGGGGATTGCCGGCGGCGATCGCCTCGGCGATGGCGGCGTGCTCGGCGGCGGCGGCAGTGAGCCGTTCGGCGTCGTCGGCCGCCAGCCGGCGGACCCGGACGAGGTGGACGCGCAGGCTGCGCATCGCCTGGGCAAGGTAGGAGTTCTGGATCGCGGCGTCGATGGCTGTGTCCAGCCGGCCGACCAGCCCGTAGTAGGCGTGCCGGGCGGGATCCTCGCCGCTGATCAGCGCCGGGGCCTCGAGGAGTTCGTCGCGGAGCTGTTCAAAGGTGGCGGCATCGCCGCGTTCGGCGGCCAGCGCCGCGGCCTTGCCCTCGAGGGTTTCGCGCAGTTCGAAGAGTTCGTCGATGTCCTCCAGCGAAATACCGGTGACGACGACGCCGCGGCCGCCCGCCGTCATCGTCAGGCCCTCCGCGGTCAACCGGCTGAGGGCCTCCCTCAGCGGGGTGCGGGAGATGCCGAGCCGCTCAGATTGCTCCACTTCGGCGAGGACCGTGCCGGGCGCCAAGCGCCACTCAATGATGTCCTCACGCAGGGCCGCATAGGCCTTGTCGCTGGCGCGCATCCCGACTCCTTCGTTGACTGACGGATCCAGTGTATACACGGAAGTTCTATTTGCCCAGCATTTTGCCCTTTGGTGCCCTGGGGGCCGTGGCTATGTATACACAGACCTTGTGCCGGCCGCCCGGGCGGGGCTACCATGAGCTCCATCACATCGTCGTGGACGGGACTCACTTTCATGGTTACGAAGAACTACCGGGACAGCTACACACGCAGCCTGGAGAAGCCCGAAGCATTCTGGCTGGAAGCCGCAGGAAAGATCTCGTGGTCCACGCCGCCGCAGCGCGCCCTCGACTCCGGCAGGGCGCCGCTGTACGACTGGTTCCCCGACGGGATCCTGAACACCTCCTACAACGCGCTGGACCGTCACGTCGCGGAGGGCCGGGGCGGGCAGGACGCCCTGATCTACGACTCCGCGATGCTCGGCACGCAGCGGCGGTACAGCTATGCGGAGCTGACGGATCTTGTCGCCCGGTTCGCAGGAGTCCTGCGCAGCCAGGGTGTCGGCAAGGGCGACCGCGTCGTGATCTACATGCCGATGATTCCGGAAGCGGCCATCGCCATGCTCGCCACGGCCCGGCTCGGGGCTGTGCATTCGGTCGTCTTCGGCGGCTTCGCGCCCAAGGAACTTGCCGCCCGCATCCGGGACGCCGCCCCCGCCGCCGTGGTCACGGCCTCCGGCGGCATCGAGCCCTCGCGCCGGATCGAATACCTCCCCGCCGTCGAGGAGGCCCTCGGCCTGGCCGGAGCGCCCGACACCCCGGTCCTCGTGAAGGCCAGGGACGGCTTCGCCTCCTCGGTGGCCGACCATTCCGGCTGGCGGGACTGGGACACCGAGATGGCCGCCGCCGCGCCGGCCGCACCGGTTGACGTCGAGGCCACCGATCCGCTGTACATCCTCTACACCTCGGGAACCACCGGGGCGCCCAAGGGCGTTGTGCGGGACAACGGCGGCCACGCCGTGGCGCTCAGCTGGACCCTGGAGAACATCTACGACATCGAACCCGGCGACGTGATGTGGACTGCCTCCGACGTCGGCTGGGTCGTGGGGCATTCCTACATCGTCTACGGGCCTTTGCTGGCCGGCGCCACGACCGTCCTCTACGAGGGCAAACCCGTGGGCACGCCCGACGCCGGGGCGTTCTGGCGGGTCATCCAGGACCACAAGGTCAACGTGCTGTTCACCGCGCCTACCGCCCTGCGCGCCATCCGGAAGACGGACCCCGAGGCGAAGCTGCTCGCAAAGTACGACATTTCCAGCCTGCGCACCCTATTTGCCGCCGGCGAACGCCTGGACACCGACACCTTCCACTGGGCCTCGCGGATCCTGGGCGTCCCTGTGGTGGACCACTGGTGGCAGACCGAGACCGGCTGGGCCATCTGCGCCAACCCCCGGGGGCTGGACGGGCTGCCGATCAAGGCGGGCTCGCCCAGCGTGCCGATGCCCGGCTTCAAGCTGAACATCGTGGACGGGGCGGGCGCGGACGTCGAGGCCGGGACCGAGGGCAACATCGTGCTGGCGCTCCCGCTGCCGCCCGGCACGCTGACGACGCTCTGGGGCAACGACGAGCGCTACATCTCCTCCTACCTCCAGGCGTTCGAGGGGTACTACGCCACTGGCGACTCCGGCTACCGGGACGAGGACGGCTACCTCTTCGTGATGGGCCGCACCGACGACATCATCAACGTCGCCGGCCACCGGCTGTCCACCGGAGCCATGGAGCAGGTGATCGGCCAGCACCCGGCCGTGGCCGAATGCGCCGTGATCGGCCTCGCAGACCCGTTGAAGGGCCAGCGTCCCAGCGGGTACGTGGTGCTGAAGTCAGGGGTCGATGTGCCCGAGGAGATCCTGGTCAAGGACCTGGTCGCCCTGGTCCGGCGCGACATCGGCGCCGTCGCGGACTTCAAGCACGTCACCGTGGTGGAGGCCCTGCCCAAGACCCGCTCCGGAAAGATCCTGCGCAAGACCATGCGCCAGATCGCCGACGGCGAAGACTACGTGGTGCCCTCGACGATCGAGGACGCCGGCGTGATCGACCAGCTGATCGGGACCCTGCGACCCGCCGCCACGGGGGAGTAGCTGCGGAGTAGCGGTGTTACGTGTCACGCTGAGCAGGCTTTTGGATCCACCGTCGGCTCCGACGGCATGATTCCGCTGCCGGGGCCGGGCGTCAGCGGCGAAAGTCTGCATTGCGTGACGGGTTATATTCCGGCTGTCGCAGTTTTCCCCGGTAGGGGAGTGCCTGTTTCCGAAGTCTCTGCACGGAATGTCCACACTCGTCCGCACGACCCACTAAATGTTCCGTAGGGGGAACCCTAGTCGACCGAGCGTCCGGTAGCCGAACCTTCAACGGTCATTCTCCTATGCCGCTGCTGGGTGAGTCATCTGCATCAATATCCGACGTCTCCTGATTAGGAGGAGCCTGCAATGCGCTCCGCCACGAAACGGGCTATGGCCAGGCTCCTCGACTCGGGCCTTTCCTGGTCATTGCCCTCCAATTCGGCCTCAACTCGGTCCCATCGGTGCAGTTCGTCTAGAACGAACCGCCACGCGGTTATTGGCAGCGTTACGCTGAGCTCATCGTCTGTGGGAGGCCAGCCAACCAGCCCTTCCCCACTTCGCGGATGAAGACGAGCAGCCTCCCAGCCTGCATGACGCACTCGTCGGCCCTGGTCGAGCACCCGATGGTTGCCATCTTCTGCAGCAATATCAACACTGTTATCCACGGTTGCGTCAACTATCTGCCAATCTCCGACGCTCATCGTTAGCTCAATTGATTCGGCTGAATTCTCTGATTCCGGGTTCGACATGGCCCCAGTCTGCCCAGAAACCCACCTTGGTAGTGGGCGGGCACGCCGAAGTTGGACTGGTCGTTTCAGGATCCTCTACCGAGCGTTCAAGAACGCGGAGAGGGCAGTGATCCATTGTTCGAAAGCGTCAAGGCGCGCGTCATGCGACCCCTTAGCAAGGTCGACCCGTGTGACATCGCTTCCATGCGCTGCGAACCGGTCCTTCTGCTCCTCGGTGAACATCCCGCCGTCGGCGTAGACGACCAGAGTCGGTGCCTGGACGTGGGACCATTCCTGCCAGCGAGGAATTGCCACGGGGGTGATCGATGCAATCATCACTTCCGGGTCAAAGCGGGGATGCAGCCCGTCGTCTCGTTCTTCCAGGTCCGCGATCCATGCACGCTGCAGCGGTCCGTCCCCTAGGAACGCGGCAGCCGCGGTGCGGTCAGCGAACGGCACGGGCCAGGAACGGAAGTACTTGCCGAGCGCTGCGTGCTCTTGGCAGGAGCCGCTTCCTTCGCCGCCTTCGAGGAGCACCAGGGTACGGGCGAGGTCCGGCCGTGCCGCCGCTGTGAGCATCGCGGTGTGGGCGCCCATCGAGTGCCCGACCAAGTGGACGGGAACCGAGGCTTCGCGATCGATGACAGCGACGACGTCGCGAACGAACGCCTCCCGCGAGGTATCGAAAGGTAGCCTCGTGCTCTGGCCGTGACCTCGTTGGTCGACCAGCACAACCTTGCGGCCGGAGAGGGCGTGGGCCGTGGACAGCAACTCGCGTCCACTGCCGGCCAGACCGTGGAGTATCACGACGGCAGGCTCGGCTCCGCGAACGACGACGTAGCTGATCTCAACACCATCGTCCGCACGCACAACCCGCCTAGACTCGTCCACCCAACGATCCTATGCAGTCGATCACCTTTGTCCGTGAGCCGAACCCTCTACGGGACCGACACCGACCAGCAGCCGCTCCTGAAGGGGATGGGTGGCTCGGGTAGGCTCGGGACACCAAGCCTGAGGGGGCAGCCGCATGGAACCCGAGCATGACAGCAGACCAGTCAACGATCACACCACCAGCAGTGAGCCCGCTGCCAAAACGTGGGAAGAGCAAAAGCGAATCAGGCTCTCAGCCTGGCTCGGTATCGGCCTCGCCATATGCATCATGGTTCCAGCCGTATACAGGCTTGCCACAGACCCGCTTCGCTGGCCAGACGCCCTATTCGTCAGCGTTGGAGTGGGGTTGATCATTTTTCACAGCGTCCGGGTCATTCGCCTACGCAGGGGCTAACTAGACGGTCTCCTGCAGGCTATGGAGGCCAAAGAGCGGCAGTAGGGTTCCTGTGTCCGACGCCGTAGACTCCGTTTCGTTTGGGGATCCCCCACTGCGACACGAATCGAGTCAGACAGCGGCACCGGTCATTTCTCGGCCGACGATCATCGCTAGGAGGTCGTCTAGAGTTCCTTTGCACTTCTCCAATTCAGGCAGGTGGTAGAACGTGCTGGTGGTCTCAAGGTTGTTGAAGACTTCGTCCGGCGAATGCAGGATTGTCCTTCTGCCGTGAGCGATTGCGATGCCAAGCTCAACATGCGTGCCCTTCCCGCCTGGAAGCAGGATTACGACGACGTCGGCAGCCATCACTGCATCTCTCTCATGCTGCCCGATGGAGCGCAGATCACCGAGGGTGACTGTACCCGCATCGCGCGCCGACGCGTTCTGGGTCCAGTCGTACGTGTTGACGTAGCCTTCGCCTTCCAAGGTTTGTGCGATGTACCGGACGTTGACGACATTCCTGAAGCTCGACGCAACATAGAACCTTTTCAAAGCTTCTGCCTCCTGATTGGAACTGCGATCATTGTTCCTTACTGAGCCGGCCCGGTGCGTCACGTAGACCCCCTAAGGCATCGGCTTACGGGCTCGTAGTCGGCACCTATGCCCTTTTGAGGTTCCGTTTTACGGAAGGGGCACTGCGATGATTGGCCAATGAAGTCGGAAAAGGATGCCCCCTTGGACGAAGTTTTGATCGGGGGCCGCGAAGAACGAGCCATGGTCACCATTGTCATTTTGGAGTACGACCATGAGTGGCCCCGACGCTTCGAGACTTTAGCCAAAACCATCAGGGACGCTCTCGGCGAGAAGGCTCTGTCTGTCGATCACATCGGATCTACTGCAGTGCCGGGTCTGGCGGCAAAGCCCATTATCGACATCCTGCTGACCGTCCTGGACGTTGATGACGAGGCATCATACGTTGCGGCTTTGGAGAACGTTGGCTTTGTCCTTCACATCCGCGAGGCCGGGCACCGCATGCTGAAGACGCCGACAAGAGATGTGAACCTACACGTCCTTCACCCTGCACACGCTGCCGTGGCCAAGTACAGAGATCTCCGCGATTGGCTCTGCGTCGATGAAACTGACCGTGCCCTATATGCCGATGCCAAGAAGAAGCTCGCCCAACGGCGGTGGGCCACAGTGAACGACTACGCGGATGCAAAGACGGGCGTCATCTCGCGAATCCTCGACCACGCCAGGGTCTGGCGCGAACAACAGCCTTCGTCATAAAGATTCACCATCTGCGCCTGGCGTCCCGTAAGCCGGTCCTCAACCGGTCCCACACGCCGCTCAACTGCGCCATTGCGAGCCGGTTTCCAGTAGCGTCCCGTAAGGCCCGTCCGGTGAATTGACCGGCACGGGGGCGCTGTATGACACACTATTTTCCATGTCACAGATACTGGTCGGCTACGCGCGCGTGTCCACCGAGGCCCAAGACCTCACTGCGCAGCGTGATGCCTTGGCTGCCCTTGGCGTTGAGCCTGACCGAATCTATGTTGACCACGGCTTTACTGGCACAAACAAGAACCGCGCCGGACTCCGCGAAGCCCTGGCCGCGTGCCGGGCGGGGGATACCTTCGTCGTCACGAAACTTGACCGCCTGGCCCGTTCCGTCCGGGATGCCCACGAAATTGCAGATAACCTCGCCAACCGCGGAATCAAACTCAGCGTTGGTGGCTCCGTTCATGACCCCGTTGACCCGATGGGGAAACTGCTGTTCAACGTGTTGGCGATGATCTCCGAGTTCGAAGCCGACCTCATCCGCATGCGCACCCGTGAAGGAATGAAAGTTGCCAAGGCCAAGGGCCGGCTACGAGGGAAACAGCCGAAACTCACCATCAAACAGGAAAACCACCTCCTCGAACTACACGCCGCGGGCGAACACAGCAAGGCAGAGCTGGCCGAGCTGTTTGGTGTCGGTCGCTCCACTGTGTACCGGGCAATTGAACGCGGGCAGCGCAGGGCGGCCGAACAAATGCGCCCCTGAGAATCAGGTGTTCATAGGAGTACCGAGCGAGAGGTGCGGAACGTGCGGGGAAGTACTGAAGTTCAACGCTCAATACTGGCCTGCACAACCTTGGAAACACGCGGGACGCAGTGCAGGGGAGTCCTGAAACGACAGGCAGTTAATGTCGCGGTATCCGTCGACACTGAGGAAAGTGCGTCCGCTTAGTTTTGCCTCCAGCGGTATTCGTTCTCCGGCCGGCCCGGCGTCCCGTAGCGGGCCGTCCGGGAGACGGTGCCGGCGTCGGCGAGGTATTCCAGGTAGCGCCGCGCGGTCACCCGGGACATGCCCAGTGCGTCCATGACCTCGCTGGCGGACACGGCTCCAGACTGCTGCTTCATGAAGTCCTGCACCGAGTCCAGCGTGGACGCTGCCAGCCCCTTGGGCAACGGCAGCTCGGAGGGGGCCCGCAGGCTCGCGAAGGCCTGGTCCACGTCGCTCTGCGAGGCCCCGGAACCGGTATGGCCGGCGGGGGAGGCCAGCTGGTCCCGGAACAGCCGGTAGCTGGTGAGCTTGTCCGCGAACGTGGCGAACGTGAACGGCTTGATCAGGTACTGGACCACGCCGGTGGCCACCGCGCTCCGCACAATGTTCAACTCCCGGACGGCCGTGATGGCGATGATGTCCGCGAACAGCCCGGCGGCACGCATGCGCCGCGCAATGTCGAGGCCGTGCAGGTCCGGCAGGTTCATGTCCAGCAGCACCAGCTCCACCGGGGTGCCCGCCGCCGCGAAGTCCGTCATCAGCCGGAGGGCGGACTGCCCGTCCGGGGCGGAACCCGCCAGCGTGAATCCCTCCAGCCGGCCGACGTAGGCGGCGTGGGCTGCCGCGGCGATGGGCTCGTCCTCGACGACGAGTACACGGATGTCGCTCATTGCTGTCCCTCGGTGGTCAATGATGCCGCCGGTGATGCCGGCAGCCCTGTCGGCAGGTCTGTCGGTTGCCCGGTAGGTGAAGCCGTGGGCAGCGTGACGCGGAACAGCGCCCCGGCCGGACTCGTGATGGTCATGCTACCGCCGAGCCGCTGCACGGCCTGGCGGACCAGCGCCAGGCCGAGGCCCCGCCCGAACGGCCCCGGAGACTTGGTGCTGAAGCCGTGCCGGAAGATGTCGTCCACTGCCTGCGGGTCGATCCCGGGGCCGCTGTCCTCCACGGTGATCTCCAGGGCGTCGCCGGACGCCTCCACAGTGAGCTCCACCAGCCTCGGCGCCGGTGCCTCGGCCGCGGCGTCGATGGCGTTGTCGAGGAGGTTGCCCAGGATCGCCACGAGGTCCTGCACCGCCAGTCCGGTCACCGGGGCGGGCCCATGCCCGTTCCCTCCGGTGTTCAGGGTCAGTTCGACGCCCCGTTCGTGGGCCTCCGCGGCCTTGCCCATGATGAGGGCGCCGAGCACGGGCTCCTCGATGGAGCTCACAAGGTCATCGGTCAGCCGCTGGCTGAGCTCCAGGTCCTGGGTGGCGAAATCCAGGGCTTCGGCGCCGCGTCCCAGCTCCATCAGGGAGACGATCGTGTGCAGCCGGTTGGCGTGCTCATGCGTCTGGGCGCGCAAGGCATCGGACAGCGTGCGCATGGTTTCCAGCTCGCTGCCGAGCGACTCGATTTCGGTGCGGTCCCGGATCGTTGCCACGGTCCCGTAGGCCGGCGCGCTGCTGCGTCCGGAACCGGAGCCGGGCCCGACGGCGGGTCCCTGGTTGATGACGAGGATCCGCGAGCCGGTCAGGTGGATCTCGTCGAGCGCGGTACGGCCCGATTCGAAAAGTTCCCTGAGGCTGGGGGCCAGGGGGAGTTCCGCGAGCGACGGCGCCTCCCGCCTCCCGCCGTCGGCCGCCCCGCCCTCGGCGCGGGCAGAACTGCCTGAGGCGCCTGCGCCGTCGGACGTGCGGGGTGCGAGCCCCAGCAGCTCGGCGGCCTGGTCGTTGTACATCACCACTTTGCCCTTGGGGTCGATCAGGATGACGCCTTCGCGGACCGAGTGGAGGACCGATTCGTAGTAGGCAAAGAGCTGGGCGAGCTGCTCCGGACCCCAGCCGCGGGTGACCTGCCGAAGGTACCGCCCCAGCAGCCAGGATGCGGCCGACCCGCCCGCGAGCAGGGCCAGCCCGATGGCGGCCAGGGCCGGCAGCCGGCCGGAGACGGCGACATCCACGGTGCTGACGGTCACGCCGGCCGCGACGAGGGCCCGCACCGTGCCGTCCGCGTCCTTGACCGGGGCGATGGTGCGCACCGACGGGCCCAGGGTGCCGGACGTGATCTCGGTGAAGACCTGGCCGTTCAGGGCCGCATCGATGGAGCCGATATAGGGCTTGCCAAGTTCTTCCTCCCGGGGATGGGTCCACCGGGTGCGGTCCGGCGCCATGATCGTAATGAAGTCCGCGTCCGCGTCCGCCATGACCTTCAGGGCGTAGGGCTGAAGGAGGGCTGTGGGATCCGCGGCGCCCGCCGCGTCCAGCACGAGGGGGTTGTCCGCCATGGTGGTCGCGACGGCGGCCATCCGCCGCCCGGCCTCGTCGTAGGCGTGGTCGCGGGCATCAACGAACGTGGCCGTGCCGACGACGGCCGTCAGGGCCAGCATAAAGAGCAGATGGGCCACAAACAGCCGTCGGGCGATGCTCCAGCGGTGGATCATCAACACCTTCCATGACCAATATGAACGCAAGGGTGATGCGCGTCACCCCATCCCCAATGATGGTGGAACACGCAGAACGGACGCGATGGGCCCACAGCCGGGGCCCCACCGACGTCCAGCCTATCCAAGGAGAACACCATGGCCTCTCAACGAGGAGAGTCGGCGGCATTGGCCGCGGCGCCGGTCAAGAAGCGCAAGGGGCTCGACAAGTCCCATTATCTCTACATCGCGGTCATCGCCGCCGTCATCCTCGGCGCCCTGGTCGGGCTGCTTTTCCCCGAGTTCGCCAAGTCCTTGAAGCCGCTCGGTGACGGGTTCATCAAGCTCATCAAGATGATGATCGGCCCGGTCATCTTCTGCACCATCGTGCTGGGCATCGGTTCGATCGCCAAGGCGGCCACCGTCGGCAAGGTCGGCGGGCTGGCGCTGGGCTACTTCATGGTGATGTCCACCTTCGCGCTGGCCATCGGCCTCGTGGTCGGCAACCTGATCCACCCGGGCGAGGGCCTCAAGCTGGCCCCGTACGATCCGACCAAGAAGGCGGCCACGGACAGCACTGTCGAGTTCCTGCTGGGCATCATCCCTGGCGACATTCCGGTCCTGCCGACTCTGCTCGCCGCTCTGCTGGTTGGCTTTGCCCTCCAGCAGATGGGCAAGCAGGGCGCTCCGATCCTCAAGGCCGTCGGCTACGGCCAGGCCCTCGTCTTCCGCATCCTGGTCATGATCATGTGGCTGGCCCCGGTCGGCGCCTTCGGTGCGATCGCCGCCGTCGTCGGTGCCACCGGCATGCAGGCCATCCTCAGCATGGCAACCCTGATGGGCGCGTTCTATGTCACCTGCGCCTTGTTCATCGTGGTGATCCTCGGCGGCCTGCTCAAGATCGTCGCCGGCGTCAACATCTTCCGGCTGATGAAGTACCTTGGCCGCGAATACCTTCTGATCTTCTCCACCTCGTCCTCCGAGGCCGCCCTGCCGCGCCTGATTGCGAAGATGGAACACCTGGGTGTGTCAAAGCCGGTCGTCGGCGTCACGGTCCCCACCGGCTACTCCTTCAACCTCGACGGCACCGCCATCTACCTGACCATGGCCTCCCTGTTCGTCGCCAACGCCATGGGCACCCCGCTGGACCTTGGCGCCCAGGTGTCCCTGCTGATCTTCATGATCATCGCCTCCAAGGGTGCCGCCGGTGTCACCGGCGCCGGCCTGGCCACCCTGGCTGCAGGCCTCCAGGCCCACAAGCCGGAACTGCTCGGCGGTGTCGGCATGATCGTCGGCATCGACCGCTTTATGTCCGAGGCCCGCGCGCTGACCAACTTCACCGGCAACGCTGTAGCCACCGTGCTGATCGGCACCTGGGTCAAGGAGATCGACGGCGGACGGGTCGAGCAGGTTCTCGCCGGCAACGCACCCTTCGACGAGCAGACCATGATCGCCGGCCACGGTACGGATGATGCTGCCCCGGAAGCTGCCGCTGAGCCCGCCCGCCCGGTTCTGGCGAACGCCTGATCCGCAGCAGCACTGAGGGCGCAGCGAATCAAAGCTGACGCTGCACGACCCAAAAAGCCGCCCGGACGCCGCCAAGCGTCCGGGCGGTTTTTTGCGCCGGCCGGGCAACCTTCGACTTCTACCAGAAGGTTGAGGCTCAAATATTGCCCGCTGTCAAGGTCCATGGAATACCGTGTCGGGCGCTGTAACCTTGGGAGGAATAAGCTCGGCTTGATCTCCAAGGCTTTGATCAGGCGCAGGGATCAGGCCGGCAGCAATATCAAGCACGACAATCACCGTCATCGAAAGTGTGGATAGATACGTGAGCAGCGAACAGGGTTCAGCAACTCTGGAAGGCACCGAACTCGATCTGGAAGACGCCGTCATGGGCCCCACCGGGCGCCCTCAACGCGACTTTCCGGAGCCCGCACCGCTGTCATCCCACGGCCCCGCGCGGGTCATCGCCATGGTCAACCAGAAGGGCGGAGTGGGTAAAACCACCTCCACTATCAACCTCGCTGCCGCGCTGGCCGAATACGGCCGCCGCGTGCTCCTCGTCGATTTCGACCCGCAGGGCGCCCTCTCCGCCGGCCTCGGCATCAACCCCCACGAACTGGATCTCACGGTCTACAACGTCCTGATGGACCGCAAGGTCGACATCCGCGACGCGATCCACAAGACCGGCGTCGAGAACGTGGACCTGCTCCCGGCCAACATCGACCTCTCCGCCGCCGAAGTCCAGCTCGTCAACGAAGTTGCCCGCGAACAGGTGCTGGACCGGGCCCTCAAGAAGGTCGAGGACGATTACGACGTCGTCCTGATCGACTGCCAGCCCTCCCTGGGCCTGCTCACCGTCAACGCGCTGACCGCCGCGCACGGCGTGATCATCCCGCTCATCTGCGAGTTCTTCGCCCTGCGCGCCGTCGCGTTGCTCGTGGAGACCATCGACAAGGTCCAGGACCGCCTGAACCCCCGGCTGCAGGTCGACGGCGTGCTGGCCACGATGTACGACGCCCGCACCCTGCACAGCCGCGAGGTGATCTCCCGCCTCGTGGAAGCCTTCGGCGACAAGGTCTTCGAGACCGTCATCAAGCGGTCCATCAAGTTTGCGGACGCCACGGTCGCTGCCGAGCCCATCACCAGCTACGCCGGCAACCACATCGGCGCGGACGCCTACCGCAACCTCGCCAAAGAGCTCATTTCGCGCGGCGGCGCGCCCTAGCCAGGACCGTGGCGCAAACAGGCCTTCCCACAGCGCAGCCGGAGCTCGCGCCCGCCGGGAAGAAGCCCGGCTTCGAGGTCCGGCTAACCAACTTCACCGGACCGTTCGATCTGCTGCTGGGCCTGATTTCCAAGCACCAGCTGGACATCACAGAGGTGGCGCTTGCCACCGTCACCGACGAATTCATCAAGTACATCAAGGGTCTGCAGAAACTGGGCGAGGAGTGGGCTCTGGATGAGGCCAGCGAATTCCTCGTCATCGCCGCCACCTTGCTGGATCTCAAGGCTGCCCGGCTTTTGCCTGCCGGAGAGGTGGAGGACGAGGAGGACATTGCGCTGCTCGAGGCCCGCGACCTGCTGTTCGCGCGGCTCCTCCAGTACAAGGCCTTCAAGCAGGTAGCGGGACTGATGGGATCCACCCTCGAGCTGGAGGCCGGACGGTACCCGCGACAGGTCGCTCTGGAGGGCCACTTCGCGGCGCTGCTGCCGGAGCTCCTCTGGCGGCACACCCCCCAGCAGTTCGCCGGCCTGGCCGAGTCAGCGCTCAAGCCCAAGGAAGCCGCACCCACCGAGGTCGGCCTCGCCCACCTTCACGGCACCCCCGTCAGCGTCAAGGAACAGGCGGAGCTGATGGGCCACCGGCTGCAGCTTGGCACCCGGCTTACCTTCCGGGCGCTGATTGCCGACGCAGAGTCCACGCTCGTCGTCGTGGCGCGCTTCCTGGCGCTCTTGGAGCTGTTCCGGGACAGGGCCGTGGCGTTCGAACAGCTGCTCCCGCTGGGGGACCTGACGGTTCGCTGGACCGCCGACGGCGAAGCCTGGAGCAGCGAGAACCTGAGTGAAGAATATGAGGAGCAGCCGTGAACGAAGCATCCGACACCGGTCCCGACGTAACAGGCCACCCCGGCGTTGACAGCCTTCCCGACGTCGACAGCCTTCCCGGCGGCGCCCGGGGAGCACTCGAAGCCGTCCTGATGGTGATCGACCAGCCGGCGACGGCGGTCGAACTCGCCGCCGGGCTGAACTTGACCGTCGACGTCGTCGAGGGGCTGCTCGCGGAACTGCAGCGGGAGTATAACGGCTATACTGTTAATGCCCCGGATGTGGACGATGCCAGTTTCGCTATCAACACTGCTGGCTTCAGTGCCAACGCCCGGGGTTTTGAATTGCGGAGTATCGCCGGTGGCTGGCGGATCTATTCGCGCGCTGAGTTCGCCGACATCGTCGGCGGGTTCGTGCTTGAAGGACAGACAGCCAGGCTGACGCAGGCGGCGCTCGAAACGCTCGCCGTCATCGCTTACCGCCAGCCCGTATCAAGGGCGCGGGTGTCTGCAATTCGAGGAGTTAATGTTGACTCTGTCGTGCGGACGCTGACGCAGCGCGGGCTGATCGAGGACTCGGGAACAGATCCTGAATCCGGGGCCATCCTGTACCGCACGACGTCGTATTTCCTGGAGCGAATGGGAATCGGCTCGGTGGCGGAATTGCCGCAACTTTCACCCCATCTTCCGGGGCTCGAAGGCATCGAAGAGTTCTACGACTCAGGAAGAATGTAGGCAGGAACAACTGCCCGCACACGAGAATCCACCGGGGCGGAAGCTTTTGCCCCAGCCGGCGGGTGCTGTCGGGAGACAGCGGCCGTGGCCAACAATCGAAGGACGGGTCATGACACAGGCGGGACGCCAGGGTTCACCACGTAACAGTTCGGGACGCAACAGCGCCGGACAAAATTCAGCGCAGGGCTCAGGCCGCGGCGCACAGGGAGGCTCCGGGCGCACCGGCGGAGCCGACTACAAGGGCGGCTCGGGCCGCGGCGCTCAGGGCGGCAGCCGCAGCGGGGGAGCCGGCTACAAGGGCGGCGGCGACCGCCCCTTCAAGCACGCCAAGCCGCGCGAAGAGGCCTTCATCGATCCGGACCTGCAGGGGCCCGACGGCGCACCGCCGGCTGGCCGGCCCGCCTCCGGGGACTGGAAGTCCAAGGCACCCTCCGGCAAGGAAGCGGCCCGCAAGGCTGCCGCGCGCAAGCCCGGCTTCGGCAAGGCCCCCGGCACCCCCGGCGCCCTCAAGCCCAAACCGCGCGTCGGCGCCGGAGCGGCCAAGGCCACCGGTTCCCGCGCCTTCGGCAGCGAACGCTTCGGCCAGAGCCTCGGGCCAGTGCGCAAGCCGGCCCGCAAGCGCGGACCCCGCGCCGAGGTGCCCCAGTCTGAACTGCACGACCAGGACGGCATCCGCCTCCAGAAGGTCATGGCGTCGGCCGGCGTCGCCTCCCGGCGCGTCTGCGAGGAAATGATCGCCGAGGGCCGTGTCGAGGTCGACGGCCAGGTCGTCACCGAACTCGGCGTCCGCGTCGACCCGAAGACCGCCGTGATCCACGTTGACGGCCTCCGCATCCAGCTCGACGAGAACATGGTCTACATGGTGTTCAACAAGCCCAAGGGCGTTGTCTCCACGATGGAAGACCCGGACGGCCGGCCCTGCGTCAGCGACTTCGTCCGCAACAACCACGGCGAACGCCTGTTCCACGTCGGACGCCTCGACGTCGCCACCGAGGGGCTGCTGCTGCTGACGAACGACGGCGAACTCGCCAACCGCCTGACGCACCCCTCCTACGAAGTCCCCAAGACTTACCTCGTGCAGGTCCGCGGGCCCTTCCCGCAGGGCATCGGCGCCGAACTGAAGGCCGGCGTCGAACTCGAAGACGGCATCGCTTCGGTGGACTCCTTCCGGCTCGTGGACTCGACGCCGGGCCACGTGCTGATCGAGGTTGTGCTGCACTCGGGCAAGAACCGGATCGTCCGCCGTCTCTTCGACGCCGTCGGTTTCCCCGTGCTTCGCCTGGTCCGCGTTAAGGTCGGCCCCATCGGCCTCGGCGACCAGCGCCAGGGCAGCATCCGCAACCTCGGCAAGCAGGAAGTCGGCCACCTGCTGGCATCCGTAGGGCTGTAGGCATGTCCGCCTTTCGCACCCACGGCCGCGGCCACCTCAACGGTCCGGTAGTGGTCGTGGGGACCGGGCTCCTTGGCACCAGCATCGGGCTGGGGCTGCGGGGCCGCGGGGTGGCAGTCTTCCTCTCCGACCCTTCGCCCACCAACCAGGCCGTCGCCGTCGACATCGGCGCAGGCCTGCCTTTGGCGCGCCTTGACGGCGAGCAGCCGGAACTCGTGGTGGTCGCCGCGCCGCCGGACGTCACTGCGGATGTCGTTCAACGGGCCCTCGCGGACTACCCCGGGGCGACAGTCGTGGACATCGCGAGCGTCAAGGCCGGCATCCAGGCCGAGCTCCGCGCCCGCGGCGCCGACCTCAGCCGCTACGTGGGCACCCACCCGATGGCGGGCCGCGAAAAGTCGGGTCCCGTCGCCGCCCGCGGCGAACTCTTCACCTCCATGCCGTGGGTCCTGTGCCCCTCGGAGGAGACAGCGCCCCAGGCACTGCAGGCGGCGCGTGCGCTGGCCGGTGACCTCGGCGCCGTCGTCTCCGAATTCGGGGCCGAGGAACATGACGAGGCGGTGGCGCTCGTCTCGCACGTGCCGCAGGTGGTGTCCTCCCTTGTGGCCAGCAGGTTGCAGGGCACGCCCCTGCACGCGCTGTCCCTCGCCGGCAACGGACTGCGGGACGTCACCCGGATCGCGGCGAGCGACCCCACCCTGTGGGTGCAGATCCTCGGTGCCAACGCTGACAAGGTCGTGGAGATCCTGCATGGCGTCCGTGAGGACCTCAACCGGCTCATCGGGACGCTCGAGAACCCGACGGCGCCAGGGGCCCGGCTCGACCTTGCCCAGCTGATCAGCGAAGGCAACGCCGGCCAGTCCCGCATCCCGGGCAAGCACGGCGGACCCCCGCAGGCCTACTCGTGGCTGACCGTCCTGGTGGACGACACGCCGGGACAGATCGCCAAACTCCTCACGGAGATCGGCGAGATCGGCGTCAACCTCGAGGATCTCCGGCTGGACCACTCCTCGGGACAGAACGTGGGCATGGTGGAGATCTCCGTGCTGCCCAACAAGCACGAACTGTTAATCGAAGCGCTCAATGACCGCGGATGGCGGGTACTCCAGTAATGACCCAGGAACTTATTGAAACCGTGGACATCCTCCGCCCCGGAAAAAGCCTCGTCGTCGCCATCGACGGGCCGTCCGGATCGGGCAAGTCCAGCGTCAGCAAAGAGGTGGCACGCCGGCTCAAGCTGGCCTACCTCGACACCGGCGCCATGTACCGCGCCCTGACCTGGTACTGCCTGGACAGCGGAACGGACCTGGAGGACGGCGCCGCCGTCGAGACCGCCGCCGAGAGCCTGCCGCTGGAAATCAGCACGAGCCCGCTGGAGGAATACGTCCGCGTCGGCGGCACCGACGTCACCCTCGCGATCCGCGAGCCGTCGATCTCCGCCGCCGTCAGCGCCGTGGCCACCACCCTCGGCGCCCGCACCGAACTGATCCGCCGGCAGCGCGGGCTGATCGAACTGCACCACCGCCGCATGGTGGTTGAAGGCCGGGACATCACCACGGTCGTCGCGCCGCATGCCGAAGTGCGGATGCTGCTCACCGCGAGCGAGGAGGCGCGCCTGCGCCGCCGGGGCATCCAGCTGGGCGGCAGCCAGAACGCCGAACAGCTCGCGGCGCAGGTCACCCAGCGCGACGCGAAGGACTCGACCGTGGTGAACTTCACCCGGGCCGCCGACGGCGTGGTCACGCTGGACTCCTCGGAACTCGACTTTGATGAGACCGTCGACGCGGCACTCAGCATCGTGAACCGCATCGTGAACCACGAGGGACTCAACCGTGACTGACGCCAGGCAGCAGGAACGGACTCCGGCGCAGTCTCCGGAACGGACTCCGGTCCCGGCCCCGTGGACGACAGTCTGGAGCCGGCCCGTGGGCTGGGTCCTCAACCATGTCCTTTACCGGACCTCGGTCACCGGACGGTCGAACGTCCCGGCGGCCGGCCCGGTCATTTTCGCCGGGAACCACATCAGTTTCCTTGACGGGCCGGTGATGTTCGGGGCATCCCCGCGTGCCATGCACATCCTGGTCAAGAAGGAGATGTTCACCGGCTTCCTCGGCCGCGTGCTCCAGGCCTCCGGCCAGCTGGCGGTGGACCGCACGGGCGACCGGGCGGCCCTCCTCACGGCCAAGAGCGTGCTCGACGCCGGACGGTGCGTCGGCATCCTTCCCGAAGGGACGCGGGGGAGCGGCGAAGCCTCCGCCATCAACAAGGGCGTCGCCTGGCTCGCGCTGAACTCCGGTGCGACCGTCGTTCCCGTGGCCATCCTCGGTACCCGGACCGGCAGCGAACACCTTGACGCCGTTCCACGGCTGCGCCGCCGGCTGCATGTCAGCTTCGGTGGAGCCCTGAACGTCAGCCGCAGGCCCGGCGAGACCGGGCGTGTTTCAATGGACAGGGCCGGAACCGAGATCCGCGCCGCGCTGGCCCGCCATGTCCAGGACTCGATCCAAAGAACAGGGCAGCCCTTGCCCGACGCGGATTCCCCGCAAGAACGTCATGAAGCAGTAGCCGGGACGCCGGCAGATCACCCCATAAGGAAAGTGCAATGAGCGATACGACTCAAACTTCCGGCCCCCTTGGCGCCGGCGAAGACGAATACACGCCCACCGGCACCGACCAGGTGGCTGAGCACCTCGCCGCCCTGGACGACGAGGAAGCAGAGCTCCGCGCGGCCTCCCTCCGGGCCGGCCTGGACGACTACGAGCTGGATGAAGACGACGCCGCCCTCCTGAGCGGTGAGTACGACGACGAGGACTTCGACGGCCCGGTCAAGCTCGACCCGGTCCTGGCCATCATCGGCCGGCCCAACGTGGGCAAGTCGACCCTGGTGAACCGTATCCTCGGCCGCCGCGAAGCCGTGGTGGAAGACACCCCGGGCGTCACGCGTGACCGCGTGATGTACTCGGCCACCTGGAACGGCCGGAACTTCACCGTGGTCGACACCGGCGGCTGGGAGCACGATGCCCGCGGCATCCACGCCCGTGTTGCCGAACAGGCCGAGATGGCCGTGGAACTCGCCGACGCCGTGCTGTTCGTCGTCGACTCCGCCGTTGGCGCCACCGCCACGGACGAAGCCGTCGTGAAGATGCTCCGCAAGTCCAAGAAGCCGGTCATCATGGTGGCCAACAAGGTGGACGACTTCGCGCAGGAAGCGGATTCGGCAACGCTCTGGGGCCTCGGCTTCGGCGAGCCGTACCCGGTTTCGGCGCTCCACGGCCGCGGCGTCGCCGACCTCCTGGACCACGTCATGGACACGCTGCCCGAGTTCTCCACGATCGAAGGCCTGGAGCGCTCCGGCGGTCCGCGCCGCATCGCCCTGATCGGGCGCCCGAACGTCGGCAAGTCCTCGCTGCTGAACAAGCTGGCCGGCTCCGAGCGCGTTGTTGTGGACAACACCGCCGGCACGACGCGTGACCCGGTCGATGAGTTCATCGAACTCGGCGGCCGCACGTGGCGATTCGTGGATACTGCCGGCATCCGCCGCCGCCAGCACATGGCCCAGGGCGCCGACTTCTACGCCTCGCTGCGTACGCAGAGCGCCCTCGAAAAGGCGGAGGTCGCCGTCGTTCTCCTGGCGGTGGACGAAGTGCTCAGCGAGCAGGATGTCCGCATCCTGCAGCTGGCCATCGAATCCGGCCGTGCCCTGGTTCTCGCGTTCAACAAGTGGGACCTGCTCGACGACGAACGCCGCACCTACCTGGAACGTGAAATTGAGCAGGACCTGGCCCACGTGGCCTGGGCCCCGCGCGTCAACATCTCGGCGCTGACCGGCTGGCACAAGGACAGGCTTGTCCCTGCCCTGGACACCGCCCTGGAAAGCTGGGACAAGCGGATCGCCACCGGCCGGCTCAACGCCTTCCTTGGCGAGCTCGTCGCGGCGCACCCGCACCCGGTGCGCGGCGGCAAGCAGCCCCGCATCCTCTTCGGCACCCAGGCGTCCAGCCGCCCGCCGAAGTTCGTGCTCTTCACCACCGGGTTCCTGGACCCGGGCTACCGCCGCTTCATCACGCGCCGGCTCCGTGAGACCTTCGGTTTCGAGGGCACGCCGATCGAGGTCAACATGCGTGTCCGGGAAAAGCGCGGCAAGAAGCGTTAATTCCGACACAGTTGCCCGTGACATGCTGAAAGTGTCACGGGCACCCTCCGGAATCGTGTAAGCTTTTCAAGGTGGTTCGGCCGGACTGCTCAGATGAAATCCACTGGATACCAGTGGGCGGCATCGGGAGCGGAGAACGGCGGAACCAGCGGGCTGTAGCGCAGCTTGGTAGCGCACTTGACTGGGGGTCAAGGGGTCGCAGGTTCAAATCCTGTCAGCCCGACCAACAGAAATGCAGGTCAAAGGCCGCTTCCGGAGAAATCCGGAGGCGGCCTTTGATGTTTAACCGGGCGTGGTGGCATCGGGCATGGCCTCGGGGAAGGACTCACGGAGTGCCGCAAGCAGCCGGCCGAAGATGTCATCCTCGCTTCCCAGGCCGTCGACGCTCAGGAGGATCCCGCGCTGTAAGTAGGCGGAGGCCACCGGCGCTGTCTCCTGCTGGTAGAGCTCCAAACGGTGCCGGATGACGTCCTCGGTATCGTCGCTGCGTCCGGTCATGGTGGCGCGGTGGAGCAGCCGCCGGACGAGTTCGTCGTCGTCAACCCGCAATTGCAGGGCAACGTCCAGCTCCTGCCCGCTGGCGGCAAGGATGACGTCGAGTTCGGCCAGCTGTGCCGTGTTTCGGGGATACCCGTCCAGCAGGAACCCGGCCTTGACGTCGCTCTGGTTCAGGCGCTCACGCACCACACGGTTCGTCAGGGTGTCGGGCACCAGGTCGCCCGCGTCCAGATGCCCCGTGACTTCCCGGCCCAGCGGCGTCTGGTTCTTCACGTGGTCACGGAAAACCTCTCCGGTGGACACCCCGGTGATGCCGAGGCGCCGGGACAGTCGCTCGGCCTGGGTGCCCTTGCCGCACCCCGGGGGACCCATAATCAGCATTCGCATCGTTGAGGCAACTCCCTATGGCGGCGTACACAAGCGTCCTTGTATCGTGTCCACCCGGAGGCGCCAGCGCAAGGGAGCTGGGAACGACGGCGGGCTCCGCACCCTGCAAGCCCGCGCCTTTTCGGGAAGCGCCTATTTCAGAAAGCGCCTATTTCAGACAGCGCCTACTTCAGGAACCGGGACGTCCGGCGGTCGGCCAGGATCTTTCCGTGGGTCTGGCAGCCCGGACAGTACTGCAGGGCAGTGTCCGCGAAGGACACCTCGCGCACCGTGTCACCGCAGACCGGACACGCTTCGCCGGCGCGGCCGTGTACCCGCATGTGGCTGCGCTTCGTGTCCTTCAGCTCGCTGGGCGGTTTCCCCCGGGCTTCCTCCAGAGCGGTCCCCAGGATGTCATGGATGGCGTCGTAGAGCAGCTGCACCGCATCCGGGTCCAGGGATTTGGCGATGGCAAACGGCGACAACCGTGCGGCGTGCAGGATCTCGTCACTGTACGCGTTTCCGATCCCGGCGATCACGCTCTGGCTTCTCAGGACACCCTTGATCTGCTGGGAACTGGCACCGAGAATTCCCGCCAAGGTATCGACATCGAACCCGGGGCTGAACGGATCGGGACCCAGCGCGGCGATTCCAGGGACGTCGGGGGGGTCCCGGACCACGTACACCGCGAGGCTCTTCTTGGTGCCGGCCTCGGTCAGGTCGAGGCCCAGCGGGCCGGAGTCGCTGGAGAAGGACAGCCGAGCCGCCAGGTAGCCCTTGCCCATCTTCAAAGGGGTCCCGGTGGGCGCGTCGGTGAAGCGTACCCAGCCGGCCCGGGCCAGATGGAAGACAAAATACAGCCCGTCGGCCTCCAGGCTGACGAACTTCCCAAAGCGGCGCACCCCGGTCACGGTCCTGCCCTCCAGCCCGGAAAAAGGGGGATCGGCGGTTTTGAGGACCGCGAAGGAAACGATCTGGACCTTGCTGACCACTGTCCCGAGCAGGCGCCCGGCCAGATAGTCCGTAAGCGCAGCTACCTCCGGAAGCTCGGGCATTGCCGGCCTGTTTCGGCTTGTTCAGTCATCGCTTCATCATGGCAGAATCCTCCCCGGGCAGGGCCGGATATGCCTATACTTTCACCGGCGGGCAGTTCACCTGGCCGCCGAAGACATTGGTGATTGACCCGATGAAAGGCCCGTCATGAGCATCATTCCCGAAGAGCTGTCCTACACCGCCGAACACGAGTGGGTTTCCGCTCCCAATGCAGACGGTGTGGTGCGCGTGGGCATCACCGATTTCGCCCAGGACGCACTGGGGGACGTCGTCTATGCCCAGATGCCGGAGGCCGGTACCACGATCAAGGCAAACGACGTCGTCGGTGAGGTCGAGTCCACCAAGAGCGTCAGCGACATCTACGCCCCGGTTTCCGGTGAAGTAGTGTCCCGCAACGAGGCCCTGGATACCGATTCCGCCCTGATCAACTCAGATCCCTACGGCGAGGGCTGGCTGATGGAAATAAAGCTTGCGGAAGCCGACGCGGTCGAGTCGCTCCTCAGTGCATCGGAGTACGAACAGCAGGTAGGCTAAAGCAAAGGCCTTTTCGGGCCGGGCCGTTGGAACACGCCGTGGGAAGACCCGGCAGAAGACGCCCATCGAAAAGGCTGAATTCCGGATTTGCCACGCATTTCCGGACGGCATGCGTTGTTTGCAGGGGGGACACCTGCAGCGAATGGAGGAATCAATGTTTGGGCACGAACGCAACAACACCGGTGACGGTTTTGGCACGGGTGGAGTGAAGGCTTCGGAGACCACGTCGATCAACCTCACCCCGGTCCGCGATGAACCCACCATCACCCCGAAGCTCTCCGCTGAGGAGCGGAGCGCCGTCGAGGCGCTGCCGTACGGCTCCGCGCTGCTGGTGGCGCACAGCGGACCCAACACGGGCGCACGCTTCCTGCTGGACTCGGACGTCACGACGGCGGGCCGGCACCCGGATGCCGACATCTTCCTCGACGACGTCACCGTTTCGCGCCGTCATGTCGAGTTCCGCCGCACGGCGCGCAGCTTCGAAGTTGTGGACACGGGCAGCCTGAATGGCACCTACGTCAACCACGACCGCGTCGACAGCGTGGAACTGAAGTCCGGCAACGAAGTGCAGATCGGAAAGTTCCGCCTCACCTTCTACCTGAGCCCTGCCCGCGCAGCAGGCAACGTCTGATTCCGGGGTAGCTGCCTGTGGCCATGGCACACGCGGAACGGCGCGGACCCCAGGTCCTGAACATCGGGGAAGTCTTGGCTCAGCTGAGCGATGACTTCCCCAGCATGACCGCGTCAAAAATCCGGTTCCTTGAGGAAAAGGGACTGATCAACCCCCAGCGGACCCCTGCCGGGTACCGGCAGTACGCCGAGAGCGACGTCGAGCGGCTGCGCTTTGTGCTGTCCCTCCAGCGGGACCAGTACCTGCCGTTGAAAGTCATCAAGGACTACCTTGACGCGATCGACCGCGGAGAACGTCCCGACAACCTGCCCCCCGGCGTTACGGTCTCGCCGCGGATTGTGTCCGAGGAGCTGGCCTCCGAGCTGCAGAACCGGGTCCGCCGGCTCAGCGAGGAGCAGCTCCGGGCGGAGTCCGGCGCGAGCGTGCCCCTGGTCGAATCGCTCCTGAGCTTCGGCCTGATCGGCCACGTCAACGGCAAGTTCGACGAGAACGCCCTCCAGGTGGCGCGCGCCTGCGTCCAGCTGGAGAACCACGGCCTGGAGCCGCGGCACCTGCGGCCCTTCCAGGCTGCCGCCGAGCGTGAATTCGGACTGGTGGAGCGTGCGGTGTCCACCCTGACCTCCCGCAAGGATGCCGCCTCCCACGCCCGGGCCGCCGAGGCCGCCCGGGAGATCAGCGAGCTGTGCCTGACGCTGCACCGTGCCCTGGTCCAGGACCGCATCTCGAGGATGGACATCTGATGATTGAGGTGGAGATCGTAGGCGTGCGGATCGAACTTCCGTCCAACCAGCCGCTGGTCCTGCTCAAGGAGATCCACGGGGAGCGGCACGTGCCGATCTGGATCGGAACGCCCGAGGCCAGCGCCATCGCCCTCGCCCAGCAGGGGGTTGTGCCGCCGCGCCCCATGACGCACGACCTGCTGATCGACGTCGTCGAGTCCCTCGGCCACACGATCGTCAGCGTCAATATCGTGGCTGTGGAGGACAACATCTTCTACGGCCAGCTCCAGTTCGACAACGGGACGACCGTCAGCTCCCGCGCTTCCGATGCCCTGGCGCTGGCCCTTCGCGCCAAGTGCCGGATCTGGTGCGCCGACGCCGTGATGGAAGAGGCCGGCGTCCGTATCACCGAACACGACGAGGGCGAAGACACCCACCCGGGTCCAGCCGTCGACGAAGAGGGGGAGCTGCGCCGTTTCCGCGAGTTCCTCGACGACGTCGAGCCCGAAGACTTCGCCGGTTGAGCGGTTTGACGCCACACCAACGTTAAAGTCGAGGATGAAAGTTTCGACACGCCCCGGCAATACCTCGAACGTCTTTGACCTTGGGCCCCGTCAGGCCTAACGTCAGAAGTACAAGTTCCCATTGCACGCAACATCCGCTCAGGTCACACTGGAAGGTGGAGCCCCGGCAGAATTACACGGATGAATTTTATCCACCCGTGGTCTGGTTTAGCCAGGGATAACCGGCTGTTGCTGCATTTTCCGCAGGGGAGCCAAGATGAGGAGGATCCACGTGAGTCCGAAAGGCGAAGCAGGCGAGCTCAAGCAGCCCGCGACGGCTGGTGTAGCTGTGCCCGCTAGCGGTGCCCAGGGCCTGCTGTTCACCGAGGATCTCCCCGTCCTGGACGAGGATGCGGGCTACCGCGGGCCCACCGCCTGCAAGGCGGCCGGCATCACGTACCGCCAGCTGGACTACTGGGCACGCACCGGGCTGGTGGAGCCCGCCGTCCGCGGCGCCGCGGGCTCAGGCTCCCAGCGTCTCTACGGATTCCGCGACATCCTGGTCCTCAAGGTGGTCAAGCGCCTCCTTGATACGGGCGTTTCACTGCAGCAGATCCGCACCGCCGTCGAGCACCTCCGGGAGCGCGGCGTCGAGGACCTCGCCCAGATCACTCTCATGAGCGACGGCGCCAGCGTGTACGAATGCACCTCGGCGGATGAAGTCATCGACCTTGTCCAGGGCGGGCAGGGTGTCTTCGGCATCGCCGTCGGCCGGGTCTGGCGGGAAGTGGAAGGCAGCCTCGCAGCCCTTCCCAGCGAACACGCCACCGACCAGTCGTTCCCTGACGACGAACTCAGCAAGCGCCGGGCCGCCCGCAAGATCGGCTAGGCTGCAGCCACCTTAATGCCCCTGCACCAAAAAGCAACGCGGGGTCACTTACAGTCCATCACGGCATAGATGATGGGCGGTAAGTGACCCCGCGTTGCTTGGTTGTGGGCGTTCCCGGGTGGGCTCCTCCGCTCAGCGGTGGACACGCTCCCGGACCGGGGCCGCGGTTTCCGTGCCGCCCGCGGCCAGCAGGTTCGCCAGCAGGGAATCGAACAGCGCGGCGGCGTTCTTCGCCGAATCGCCGGGCCAGTGGTGGATGGAGTGGGCGGCACCCTGGATCTGCTGCCAGTTGGCCTGTTCCGGGATGTGCGGGTCCAGCAGCAGCCCGCCAAACATGGCCTCCATCTCCGAGAGCCGGAAGGTGTGTTCCGCGGAACCGGTGCGCACTCGGTTGGCGACAATGCCCGCCGGGGAGAGGTTCGGGGCGAATTCCTGGCGGAACAACTGGATGGCACGCATGGTGCGTTCCGTGCCCGCGACCGAGAAGAGCCCGGGCTCAGCGACGAGGGTGACCTTGTCGCTGGCGGACCAGGCCATCCTGGTGAGCCCGTTAAGGGAAGGCGGGCAATCGACGAGGATCAGCTCGTAGTTCTGTGCGCCGGCCAGCACCGCGGAGAGCCGGCGGAGGTCGCGGCGGCCCAGGTCCGGACGGTCGTAAATGCCGGTGTACGCGGAACCGACGGCCACGTCGAGGACGGGTGCCGCAGCGCCGGCGGGGGCACCGCCGTTCGTGGAGGCCCGTTCGACCCAGCCGCTGGGAACCACGTTGTCGGCCAGCCGGGCCCGCCGGGGGGCCTTGAGCATCCGGCCGATATCCAGCTGGTCACCCGGCCTGACTCCGAGGGCCGTGCTCGCATCCGCGTGGGGATCAAGGTCGACGACGAGGGTGGGGATGCCGGCGGCCAGTGCCGCGGACGCCAAACCAGTGGTCACCGATGTCTTGCCGACACCGCCTTTGAGGCTGCTGATGCTGACTACTTGCACTTGAAAAACCAATACCTAACGCCGGTTGCCGGGACGGGGTCCTGCCGGCTCCTGCGTTCTCCGGAGCCGGGGCGTGCATGCGCCACCCACCTCCTCATCATATGTTGCCGCCCTGCAGAAACCCGTCTCATCGGGTGCCGGGGCGGCAGATCATGGCTAAGCTTCAAGCAGGACCCGGACCGGCCGTTGCTAATCCGGCATACGTGACGCCTGTCCCTGTGACGGTCGCCACAATAGTTTGTGTTTGCCCTTTACGTTCTTGGACACTGTGACCAATTACCGATACACCCGCGATGATGCAGGAGAAGTATGTTTTCGAAGATTCTGGTGGCCAACCGCGGCGAGATCGCGATCCGGGCCTTCCGCGCCGGCTACGAACTTGGCGCCAAGACCGTGGCCGTCTTCCCGCATGAGGACCGCAACTCCATCCACCGCCAGAAGGCCGACGAGGCCTATTTGATCGGCGACGAGGGCCACCCGGTCCGCGCCTACCTCGACGTCGACGAAGTGGTGCGCGTCGCGAAGGAGGCCGGCGCCGATGCCATCTACCCGGGTTACGGCTTCCTCTCCGAAAACCCGCGCCTGGCCCGTTCCGCCGCCGCTGCCGGCATCACCTTCGTGGGCCCGCCCGCCGAGGTGCTCGAACTTGCCGGCAACAAGGTCGCGGCCCTCGAGGCGGCCCGCAAGGCCGGCGTCCCGGTGCTGAAGTCCAGCCAGCCCTCGAAGGACCTCGACGAGCTCATCGCGGCGGCCGACGAGATCGGCTTCCCCATTTTCGCCAAGGCCGTCGCCGGCGGCGGCGGGCGCGGCATGCGCCGCGTCGACACCCGCGAAGCCCTGCCTGAGGCCCTGCAGGCCGCGATGCGCGAAGCCGACGCAGCCTTCGGCGACCCCACCATGTTCCTGGAGCAGGCCGTCCTGCGCCCCCGCCACATCGAAGTCCAGATCCTGGCCGACGCGGAGGGCAACGTGATGCACCTCTTCGAGCGCGACTGCTCCATCCAGCGCCGCCACCAGAAGGTCATCGAGATCGCCCCCGCCCCGAACCTCGACGAGGGCATCCGGCAGGCGTTGTACCGCGACGCCGTGAAGTTCGCCAAGGCCCTCAACTACGTCAACGCCGGCACCGTGGAATTCCTTGTCGACACCGTGGGGGAGCGGGCCGGCCAGCACGTCTTCATCGAAATGAACCCGCGCATCCAGGTCGAGCACACCGTGACCGAGGAAGTCACCGACGTCGACCTGGTCCAGGCCCAGCTGCGCATCGCCGCCGGCGAGACCCTCGCGGACCTGGGCCTGTCCCAGGAGACGGTCCAGCTCAAGGGCGCAGCCCTGCAGTGCCGCATCACGACGGAGGACCCGGCCAACGGCTTCCGGCCCGACGTCGGCAAGATCACCGGGTACCGTTCGGCCGGCGGCGCCGGCGTCCGGCTCGACGGCGGAACCGTCTACTCCGGCGCCGAGATCAGCCCGCACTTCGACTCCATGCTGGTCAAGCTGACCTGCCGCGGCCGCGACTACCCGGCCGCCGTGGCCCGGGCCCGCCGGTCCCTCGCCGAGTTCCGCATCCGCGGCGTCTCCACCAACATCTCCTTCCTGCAGGCCGTTCTGGACGACGCCGACTTCATCGCCGGCAACGTGGCCACCTCATTCATCGACGAGCGCCCCCAGCTGCTCAAGGCCCGGGTGTCCGCGGACCGCGGCACCAAGTTGCTGACCTGGCTCGCCGAGGTCACCGTGAACAAGCCCAACGGCGAGCTCACTGTCCACACGGATCCCGCCGCCAAGCTCCCCGCCCTGGATGACGCGGCTGCCAGTCCGGGCTCCCGCCAGCGGCTGCTGGAGCTGGGCCCTGAAGGCTTCGCTGCGGCCCTGCGCGCGCAGGGTGCCGTCGCCGTCACGGACACCACTTTCCGCGACGCCCACCAGTCACTGCTCGCCACGCGGGTCCGCACCCGCGACCTGGTGGCAGCGGGCCCGGCGGTCTCCAAGCTCCTCCCGCAGCTGCTCTCCGTCGAGGCCTGGGGCGGAGCCACGTACGACGTCGCCCTCCGTTTCCTCGGCGAGGATCCCTGGGACCGCCTCGCTGCGCTCCGCAACGCGCTGCCGAACGTCTGCCTGCAGATGCTCCTTCGCGGCCGCAACACGGTCGGCTACACCCCCTACCCGGAGGAAGTGACAGTGGCCTTCGTCAACGAGGCCGCCGCCACCGGCATCGACATCTTCCGCATCTTCGATGCGCTCAACGACGTCAACCAGATGGCCCCGGCCATCCGCGCCGTCCGCGAGACCGGCACGGCCGTCGCGGAAGTGGCCCTCTGCTACACCGCTGACATGCTGGACCCGGACGAGACGCTCTACACCCTTGACTACTACCTGGAGCTGGCGCAGAAGATCGTCGACGCCGGCGCGCACATCCTGGCGATCAAGGACATGGCGGGCCTGCTGCGTCCCGCCGCGGCAGCCCGGCTGGTGACGGCCCTGCGTGAACGTTTCGACCTCCCGGTGCACCTCCACACGCACGACACGGCGGGCGGGCAGCTGGCAACACTGCTTGCCGCCGTTGACGCCGGCGTGGACGCCGTGGACGTGGCCTCCGCGTCACTGGCCGGCACTACGAGCCAGCCCGCAGCCTCCGCCCTGGTCGCGGCCCTGGCCCACACGCCCCGCGACACGGGCCTGAGCCTGGCCAACGTGTGCGCCCTGGAGCCGTACTGGGAGGCCGTGCGCCGGGTCTATGCACCTTTCGAATCCGGGCTCCCGGGCCCCACCGGACGCGTGTACCAGCATGAGATCCCGGGCGGCCAGCTCTCCAACCTGCGCCAGCAGGCAATCGCCCTGGGACTCGGTGAGCGCTTCGAGGCCATCGAGGACATGTACACCGCGGCGGACCGAATCCTGGGCCGGCTTGTGAAAGTCACCCCGTCCTCCAAGGTCGTGGGGGACCTCGCCCTGCACCTGGTCGGCCTCAACGCCGATCCCGCGGACTTCAACGAGAATCCGCAGAAATACGACATCCCTGATTCGGTGATCGGGTTCCTGTCCGGTGAACTCGGCGATCCTCCCGGGGGCTGGCCGGAACCGTTCCGCACCAAGGCCCTGCAGGGCCGCACGGTCAAGGTCCGCGACGTCGAGCTCAGCGCCGAGGACAGCGCCGCCCTCAAATCCGATTCCAAGACCGTGCAGCGGACCCTCAACCGACTGCTGTTCGCCGGCCCCACCAAGGACTACCAGAAGAGCCTGGAGACCTACGGCAACCTCTCGGTACTGGACACCCGCGACTACCTCTTCGGGCTGCAGCGCGGCGCCGAACACGAGATCGAGCTGGAGAAGGGCGTTAACCTGATCGCCTCGCTCGAAGCGGTCTCCGAGCCGGACGAGAAGGGCATGCGCACCGTGATGTGCACACTCAACGGGCAGTCCCGCCCGGTGGTGGTCCGCGACCGTTCCGTGGTCAGCAACGTCAAGGCCGCCGAACGCGCCGACACCTCCCAGCCGGGCCAGGTGGCCGCCCCGTTCGCCGGCGCTGTCACCCTGACCGTCAAGGCCGGTGAAGCGGTCAAGGCCGGCGACACCGTGGCCACGATCGAGGCCATGAAGATGGAAGCGTCCATCACGACGCCGGTCGCCGGCACCGTTTCGCGCCTCGCCGTCGGCGCGATCGAACAGGTCCAGGGCGGGGACCTGCTGCTGGTCGTCGAATAGCCCGGGAGCGACACCGCGGAACAAACAAAACACCAACGACGAAAGGGTCCTTCCGGCCGAGGCTGGAAGGACCCTTTCGTTTAATGCAACGCGGGGTCAGATACGGCCCATCCGAGCGCTCCGGATGGGCCGTAAGTGACCCCGCGTTGCTGTAGCTCTGCTTAGACCTGGGTGGGACGCGGGGCGCCGTACATTTCCTCGATGACGTTCTCGAAGTCCTTCATCACCTGTGCGCGCTTGACCTTCATCGATGGCGTCAGGTGCCCGGAGGCCTCCGTGAAGTCCGCCGGCACGATCCGGAAGGACTTGATCGCCTCGGCCTGGGACACGGACTGGTTGGCGCCGTTGATGAGTTCCTGCACCGCTGCCTTGACCACCGCGTTGTCCGTGGCTTCGGCAAGGGTTGTGGAGGCGGGCAGACCGTGGCGGTGCAGCCAGCCCGGCAGGGCCTCCTCGTCGAGGGTGACCAGGGCGCCGATGAACGGGCGGTTGTCACCCACCACGAGCACCTGGGAGACGAGTGCGTCGGCGCGGATCTGGTCCTCCAGCAGGGCAGGCACCACGTTCTTGCCGCTGGCCGTGACGATGATTTCCTTCTTGCGGCCCGTGATGGTCAGGAAGCCCTGGTCATCGAGCTGTCCGATGTCGCCGGTGCGGAACCAGCCGTCAACAAACGACTCGCCGGAGAGGTCCTCGCGCTTGTAGTAGCCGCGCATGACGCAGATGCCCTTGGCGAGGATCTCGCCGTCGTCGGCGATTTTCACGGCGTTGCCGGGGATCGGGGCGCCGACGGTGCCGATCTTGATCAGCTCCGGCGTGTTCACCGTGACAGGGGCCGTGGTCTCGGTCAGCCCGTAGCCTTCCAGGATCTGCATGCCGATGCCCTGGAAGAAGTGGCCCAGCCGCTCGCCCAGCGGGCCGCCGCCGGAGACAGCGTGGGCCACCTCGCCGCCCATGGCGGCACGGAGCTTGCTGTAGACGAGTTTGTCGAAGAGGGTGTGCTTGAGCTTGAGGCCCAAGCCCACCTTGCCGGCCTGGCGGGCGCGGGAGAACTCGATCGCGGTGTCCGCGGCGCGGTGGAAGATGACACCCTTGCCGCCGTCCTCGGCCTTGGTGAGCGCCGAGTTGTAGACCTTCTCGAAGACACGCGGCACCGCGAGGATGAAGGTCGGCTTGTAGCTCTGCAGGTCCGGGAGGAGGTTCTTGATATCCGGGGTGTGTGCCACCGTGACGCCGGCGGCGACCGCGAGCACCGAAATGAAGCGCGCGAACACGTGGGCGAGCGGCAGGAACATGATGGTCCGGGCCTGCTCGTGGACGATCTTGTTCAGCGAGGTGGCCAGGGCGTTTTCGGAGAGTTCCACGAAGTTGCCGTGCGTCAGCTCGCAGCCCTTCGGCCGGCCGGTGGTGCCCGAGGTGTAGATGATCGTTGCGACGTCCGTGAGTGATGCGAGGCTGCGCCGTGACTCCAGCTCCTCGTCGCTGACGGCCGCGCCGGCGGCCCGGACCTCGTCGAGGCCCGCCCCTTCGAGCTGCCACACGTGGGCCAGGTCGGTGAGGCCTTCGGAGGTGGCGGCCTGCCGGATGATGTTCTCGTGGTGGGCGGACTCGCCGAAAGCGGCGACGGCGCCGGAGTCGCCGAGGTTCCAGGCGACCTGCGAGGGGGAGGAGGTCTCGTAGATCGGCACGGAGACGGCTCCGGCGAACCAGACGGCGAAGTCAATGAGCGCCCATTCGTACCGCGTGCGGGACATGATGCCCACCCTGTCGCCGGCAGCGACGCCGCTGGCCATCAGTCCTTTGGCGAGCAGCGAAACATCGGCCAGGAACTCGGTGGCCCGGATGTCCTGCCACTGGCCGGCGGCGTCAAGGCGGGAGAACAGGGCCGGGTTGGAGGCCTTGGCGGCCTGGCGCAGGACCAGGTCCGTGACGTTCGATTCCGGGGGGACGTTGACCAAGGGCGGGACACTGATTTCTCGCACGTTAGCTCCTTTGATATCCATAGACCCGCGAGGGGTACGACTAACACTAGTATGTGGTCCAAGGCATGTGTGTTCCACCACACCTACTGGTGAGTAACATTACAGTTCGGCGGACGCCAGCGCAGCCGGGAGCCGCCCTGCCCGTGGAGCCCGCCGGCCGGACGCCCCGGTGGTGCGGCCCGTGGGGGCGCTCCGGCGAATAGGATGGGGAACCATGCAAACACCAACATCCGGACAGCAGCCCGGCCCGTACCGCAGAACTGCCGCGTGGCGTCGCCGGGCACTTGGCGGAGGGGCCGCCGGAGCGGGCGCAGGCCAGGCTGCCGGACCGGCTGGCGGGGGATTACGGGAGCATCTGCGGCTGGGCCGGAAGGGCCTGGCCATCGGCGTGGACATCGGCGGCACCAAGGTCGCGGCCGGCGTCGTCGACGCGGAGGGCAGGATCCTCGCCCAGGCCAAGCGGTCCACTCCGGGCAGTGACCCCCGCGCGGTCGAACAGGTGATTGTTGAGCTGGTCGAGGAGCTGGGCGAAGGCCACCGGATCTGGTCGGTCGGGATCGGCGCGGCCGGGTGGATGGACCTCGACGGCGGCACCGTGCTGTTCAGTCCCCACCTGGCGTGGCGCAACGAACCCCTCCGGGACAACCTCCAGCGACTGCTGCGCCGCCCAGTGCTGCTGACCAACGACGCCGACGCGGCCGGCTGGGCGGAGTGGCGCTTTGGCGCCGGGCAGGGCCAGAACCGCCTGGTCTGCATCACGCTCGGAACCGGCATCGGCGGTGCCATGGTGATGGACGGCCGGCTGGAACGCGGACGCTTCGGTGTGGCAGGGGAGTTCGGGCACCAGATCATCATGCCCGGCGGCCACCGCTGCGAGTGCGGCAACCGTGGCTGCTGGGAGCAGTACGCGTCCGGCAACGCACTTGGCAGAGAAGCCCGGGAGCTCGCCGCCGCCAACTCCCCGGTGGCCCAGGAACTGCTCAAGGCAGTGGACGGCCACGTGGAGCGCATTACCGGAGTGATCGTCACCGAGCTGGCCAAGGCCGGGGACCCGACCTCCCGGGAACTGCTCGAAGACGTCGGTGAGTGGCTCGGACTGGGCCTCGCCAACCTCGCCGCCGCGCTGGATCCGGGCAAGTTCGTGATCGGCGGCGGGCTCTGCGACGCCGGTGAACTGCTGGTCGGCCCGGCCCGGAAGGCCTTCGCCCGGAACCTGACCGGGCGCGGCTTCCGGCCAGCGGCGGACATCGAGTTGGCGGCCCTTGGCCCGAACGCGGGCCTGATTGGTGCTGCCGACCTGTCCCGGGTCAGCAGCCGCATGCACAGCTAACAGCGCTAGATACGCGCGCCGTCGTCGTGCTCGTCCTTTTCGCCCGGCAGCTTCATGATCAGGAAGACCACCGAGGCTGCAAAGGCCGCCACCATGCCGAGGATGGCCAGCAGCGGGGCTGAGCGCCAGAACATTGCGGACATCAGGAGGGCGATGGGACCGCCCACCGCGCCCAGCCAGGCCAGCACGGTCATCGGGTCGGCGCCGGCGAGGCTGGGCGGCTCCTCCGGCACGAACTCGCCGGGGATGAACGGGTCGTCGTTCTCAGCCTCAAAGTCGCGCGGCCCGCTGGCAGCCTCCTGGCCATCCGCGGCGGCTGCGTTGGCCGAGGCGGCCCCGGCGGCCTTGCTCTGCGCCAGCCGCTCCTCGGCGGAGAGTTCAATCGGCGCCGCGACGGAAAGGCCCAACGGGTCGAAGTCGCGGAAGGGACGGGGGGTTGCCGGGCCGTCGACGCGGGGGACGTCCGCCAGGGATGCGTCCGGAAGCTCGCCGTCGACCCCGTCGTCCCCGCGCTCTCCGTCGTCCTTGCCGGTCCTGGCCTCAGGGGTTCTGGTGCCCGCGCCCGGATCCCTTCCTTCCAGCCTCGCGACCAGGTCGAGCCAGACCGCGTCGTCCTGGTTGGCGTGGGAATCCGAAGAGTCGGGGTCAGGAGAGTTGGAGTCCGGTCTAGTCATCTGCCGTGTCCTTCTGGCTGGCGTGGGCAGCGTCCGGAGTGCTTCCCGCAGCCAGCGACCGGATGAATTCGGCCGAGCCACGGAAGATTTCGGGCGCATCGTTGTCCATCGTAGCCACGTGGTAGCTGTTTTCCAGCCGGATCACCTCCAGCGGGGCGCGGGTCAGGCCGCGGCGCAGGGCGCGCATGCTCGAGTCGGAGACCACATGGTCCACCGCCGACCGGTACACCCGCACCGGTGCGGTGACCCTGGGGAGCAGCCGGACGGTGTCCTTGAACATCTTGTTCAGCTCGTGCGCGGCGGCGACCGGCGTACGGGAGTAGGCGCCCTCATCGATGCCCTCCTTCAGGATGTCGTTGGCGATCGCGGGGGTGCTCTTGACCACGAATTTGAGGATGCCCGCCAGCGGTGCCCGGGGATCGTCGATGACAAGTCCGGGATTGACCAGCACAACGCCGGCGACCGGACGGTTGGCGGCGACCCGCAGCGCCAGCGCCCCGCCCATGGACAGGCCGGCCACGACCACCTGGTCGCATTCGGCGGCGAGCTCAAGATAGGCGGCGTCAATCGCCGCGTGCCAGGCCTGCCAGCGCGTCCGGGCAAGATCCTGCCAGCTGGTGCCGTGCCCGGGCAGCAGCGGCATCCGCACGGCGTAGCCCGCGCCGGCCAGCGATGTGGCCCAGTCCCTGACGCCGTGCGGGCTGCCGGTGAAGCCATGCGAGACCACGACGCCGGTGCTGGGCCCGGTTCCGGTGAACGGGCTGCTGAACGGTGTGTGGTCCGGGGGGAGGGTCATGGGGTCTCCGTGGTTGTGGTGGCGGGCCGGCCTGGTGCGGCCGGGGAGCCTGCGTGCTGCAGGAAAAACTGGACGGACTGCTCGAAGATCAGGCCGGCGTCGACGTCGAGCGTGGCCACATGGCCGCTGCCCGGCAAGCTGACCACTTCAAGCTCCCGCGACCCGAGCCGCTTCCGCAGCAGTTCCATCGACGACGGCGGAACCACGATGTCGGTCGCGGATTTGAAGACGAGGGCCGGGGCGGCGACGGCGGGCAGGTCGCGCAGCGCCGCCTTGAAGAGCCGGCTCAGCTGGTGCACGGCTTCGAGCGGGGTGAGTGAGTAGTCGCCGTCCTCGGTGGCCGCGGCGGTCGGGTTCGGTTCCTGGACCGGAACGGTGGTGCGCTGGACGTGCTTCAGCAGGCCGATGTAGCGCACCCGGCGGTCGTAGAAGCTCAGTCCCAGGTTGACGACGGCGACGCCGGCGACCGGGTGGCGGGCCGCTGCGCGCAGGGCGATGGTCCCGCCCATGGAGAGCCCCGCCACGTAGCAGTGCCTGGTCCTTGCGGCGAGTTCCAGATAGGAGTCCTCGAAGGCCCCGTACCAGTCCTGCCAGCCGTGGCGGGCCAGGTCGCGCCAGTCCGTGCCGTGTCCGGGGAGCAGCGGCACGGACACGGCGAAACCCTGCCGGGCCAGGTGCTCGGCCCACGGAAGGACACTCAGGGGGCTGCCGGTGAAACCGTGGCAGATTGCCACACCGATGCCCGCGTTGCTGCCGTGGCCGGGATAACTGAACGCTGCGGGCGCCAGGGGAGTGCTGCTTCCGGTCATGAGCCCATCGTGTCACTGTTCCCGATAAAACTCACTAGAGTAGGGTGTCATTGAAGTCCTGGCCGGGTCCGATGCAGGGCCGGCCAGACGCCTTCCGGAGAGGTACACCACGTGTTTTATTGGTTCATGAAGACGTTCGTCCTGGGGCCGGTGCTGAAGACGCTCTTCAGGCCGTGGGTCAAGGGCCTGGACAACGTTCCCGCGGAGGGCGCCGCCATTCTGGCATCCAACCACCTCTCCTTCTCCGACTCCATCTTTATGCCGCTCATGGTGCCCCGTCCGGTCGTGTTCCTCGCGAAATCGGAATACTTCACCGGGAAGGGGATCAAGGGCAGGCTGACGGCCACCTTCTTCCGGCTCACCAACCAGCTGCCCATGGATCGTTCCGGCGGGGCCGCTTCCGCCCTGTCTCTGAATGCCGGTATGGACGTGCTGAAAAACGGCTCGCTCCTGGGCATCTACCCCGAAGGCACGCGCAGCCCGGACTCCCGGCTGTACCGCGGCAAGGTGGGGGTGGCCCGGCTGGCACTGCAGGCCCGCGTCCCGGTGATTCCGGTCGCGATGATCGGCACGGACAAGGTCCAGCCGATCGGCAAGCGGATGCCCAACATCCGCCGCATCGGGATGATCTTCGGCGAGCCGCTGGACTTCAGCCGGTACTACGGCATGGAGGATGACCGGCTGATCCAGCGGTCCGTGACCGACGAGATCATGTATGAACTGATGCGGCTTTCCGGCCAGGAATACGTCGACGAGTACGCCGCCGTCGTCAAGCTCCGGCTCGCCGGGAAGGCCACGGAGGTCCCGGAGGACGGCCCGGCCGGCTCCGGCCCGGCCGCGCCCGGAACTGTGTGACTCAAGCGTGTGACGGTGCCGGCGGAGTCAATGACGCCGTGGGGCCGACGATCGCAGCAGAGGCAACTATCCTTAGAGGGTGACTGAGCTATCTGCGCCTTCGGCCTCCCCCCTGAACAGTTCCCTGAGCGGCACGCCCCTGGCGGGCTCCGCAATGACCAGCACCGCACTGACCAGCACCGCCCAGAGCGGTGCGGCGAACTATCCCGGCCTGGACCACTGGCGGGAGCTTCCTGCCTCCCAGCAGCCGGACTGGTCGGATAAGGCCGTCTTCGAAGCCTCGGTCAAGGAACTTTCCGTCCTCCCGCCGCTCGTCTTCGCCGGCGAAGTGGACATCCTGCGCGAACGGCTCGCCGCCGCCGCACAGGGCAAGGCGTTCCTGCTCCAGGGCGGCGACTGCGCCGAAACCTTCGAAGCCGCCACGGCGGACAAGATCAGCGCCCGCGTCCGCACCATACTCCAGATGGCCGTGGTCCTCACCTATGGCGCTGCGATGCCGGTGATCAAGATGGGCCGCATGGCCGGGCAGTTCGCCAAGCCGCGGTCCTCCAACGATGAGACCCGCGAAGGCGTCACGCTGCCGGCCTACCGCGGGGACATTGTCAACGGCTACGACTTCACGCCGGAATCCCGCGCGCATGACGCCGGCCGGATGCTCAAGGCGTACCACACGTCCGCCTCCACGCTGAACCTGATCCGCGCTTTCACGCAGGGCGGATTCGCGGACCTGCGGCTCGTGCACCAGTGGAACAAGGGCTTCACCGAAAACCCCGCCCACGCACGCTACGAGTCGCTGGCCCGGGACATCGACCGCGCCATCAAGTTCATGGCCTCCTGCGGTGCGGATTTCGAAGCGCTCAAGCGGGTGGAGTTCTACGCCAGCCACGAGGCGCTGCTGCTTGACTACGAACGCGCGCTGACCCGGATCGACTCGCGCACCGGCTTCCCCTACGACACCTCCGCGCACTTCCTCTGGATCGGTGAGCGCACCCGCGAACTGGACCATGCACACGTCGACTTCCTCTCGCGGGTGCGCAACCCGATCGGTGTGAAGCTGGGGCCGGGCACCAGCGGCGACGACGCGCTGCGCCTTATCGACAAACTGGATCCGGACCGCGAGCCCGGCCGCCTGACCTTTATCACCCGGATGGGCGCGGGCAACATCCGCGAGAAGCTGCCCCCGATCGTGGAACGGGTCACGGCATCCGGCGCCCAGGTCCTCTGGGTCACCGACCCGATGCACGGCAACACCGTCACCTCGCCGAACGGCTACAAGACCAGGAACTTCGACGACGTCATTGACGAGGTGCGCGGGTTCTTCGAGGTCCATCATGCGCTCGGCACAGTCCCCGGTGGCCTGCACGTCGAGATGACCGGCGACGATGTGGCCGAGTGCCTCGGCGGGGCCGACCCGGTGGACCAGGAATCCTTCCTGGACCGCTACGAATCCGTCTGCGATCCCCGCCTGAACCACATGCAGTCCCTCGAGATGGCCTTCCTCGTGGCCGGGGCCCTGTCCAAGCGCTAATACACGCGGACGCAGTAGCTGCGCTGCATCCTTACAACTCCGCCCCGGCCGATCAAGGCCGGGGCGGAGTTGTCTAAGCGGGTCAGGCAGCGGCCGCTGTGGTCACACTACGGTCAGAGTGATGACGGAGCCCTCCGGGACCTGCTTATTCACCGGGTTCTGGTCCCGGACCGTGCCGAAGAACCCGCCCAGGAATTCCTCCACCTGAACTTCAAACCCCAGGTCCTCAAGTGCCTTGCGGGCCTCGGTGACCTGTTTCCCGATGAAGCTCGGCACTTCAACGAGCTTTGGTCCCTTGGAAATGGTGAGCGTCACCGACCCGCCCTTGGTCAGGTTGCCGGTGGCCGGATCCTGCGCCACCACGGCGCCCTTGGGCACCCGCCGGTCATTGACCGTCTCGGGTGAAACCACGGCTTTCAGCCCTGCGGCTTCAAGGGCCTTGACCGCCGCGCCTTGTTCCTGGCCGCGCACGTCCGGCACGGGAATCGGCTGCGGGCCCTTGGACACGGTGAGGTCCACGGGGGTGCCGTGCCGGACCGGATTGCCGCTGCGGGGCGCCTGCGCCAGGACCGTGCCGGCAGGCGCGGATTCATCAAAAGTCTCGGAGATGTTCCCCAGCGCCATGCCTGCGCCGTTGAGGGCGGTCTTGGCCTCGTCCAGGGACTTTCCGGTCAGCTCCGGCAGGGGGAACAGTTCGGGTCCCTTGGAGACGGCGAGGGACACAGGCTGGAATTTGCGGATGACCTCCCCGGCCGCTGGCTCAGAGACCACCACTAGTCCGGGGGCGACGTCGTCGTCGAAAACGTCTTTGGTGGTGGACTGGAACCCGGCCGTGCGGAGCAGGTCCTGCGCCTCGGCCACGGTCTTGTTCGCGAGTTCCGGGATCGTGCCGGGGGAGCCCGGCCCCATCCCGAAGAACCACCCGGCACCGCCGGCCAGCAGGGCAGCGATGACCAGTACGAGGATCCAGAGCAGCCCGCGGCGCCGGGGGTTGCCCTCGCGCAGGCTCCGGACCGGCGTGGCCGCGGCGCGCTGGCGGGCCTTCTCCTCGTCTCGGTCGAATTTGCGCTGCGCCCGTTTGCTGGCCGGACCGGGGGAAGCCGCTCCATCATCGTCGTCGTAGTAGCCGCCCGCGTCCGGAGCCTCGTCCGGGGCCGACAGCGGGCCGTAGCCGGGGTGGCGGGGGGCCGCGGACATGACGGTGGTCGGGTTGCTGCCGCGCGCGATGAATTCCGTGGGCTGCTGCCTGCCGCCGATGACCTCGGTGGCGCCGTTGGCGGCGAGCGGATCCCGGGCGCCGCCGGGGGGTCCGGCCGGCGGAAGCGGGAGGGGCGGCACCGGCGGGAGGGCAGGGCGCGCAGCCGGGGGCTGGAGGTCCAGTTCGGCGTCGCTCAGGTTCCGGCGGATGTGACGGAGTTCGGAGAGAAGCGCGTTGCCGTCGACGGGGCGTTTGTCCGGGTCGTTGGCGGTGCACCACTGCACGAGTTCATCGATTTCGTCGGCGAGGCCCGGAACGTGCTCCGAAGGGGCGCCGACGGACGAGTTGACGTGCTGGTAGGCGACCTGGATGGGAACTTCGCCGTCGAACGGCTGGCGGCCGGTGATCATCTCGTAAAGCATGATTCCGACCGAGTAGATGTCACTGCGGGCGTCCGCCTGGCGGCCCAGCACGAGTTCAGGGGAAAGGTACGCCACGGTGCCGATCAGGGCACCGGTGCTGGTGGACGTCGAAATGGCGCGGGCCAGCCCGAAGTCGCCGAGCTTGATCCGCCCGTCGTCGGCAATCAGCACGTTCTCGGGCTTGATGTCCCGGTGGATGAGGCCGGCGTCGTGCGCCGCCCCCAGCCCCTCGACGACGGGGTCGATCAGCGCAAGGGCGAGGCGCGGGGGCAGGGCGCCTTTGTCCCTGAGGACGTCGCGCAGCGTGTGCCCTTTGATGTACTCCATCACCAGGTAGGCCACCCGGTCGTCCTCGCCCTGGTCCAGCACTCCCACGACGTGCGGGTGCGACAGCCGGGCGGCGGCCTTGGCCTCGCGGCCCAGCCGGTCGAGGAACTGGGGGTCGCCGGTCATGTGGGGGTGCAGCACCTTCAGCGCCACATCACGCTCCAGCCGGCGGTCGGTTGCCACGTAGACGGTGGACATTCCGCCGCTGGCGAGCCTGGAATGAATCAGGTACCGGCCATCCACCAGGGTGCCAACAAGAGGGTCCGACGAGTAATCCTGCACTATACGATCCTAATCGCTGCACGGAAACGGGTCCGAATCCACCTGCGATTCGGACCCGTTTCGTTATCCGTCGGGGCTTGGCCAGGGCGGCTGGGCGCCGCCGCGTGGCTGGCCGGAACTCCTAGGCGAAGTTCTTCTGGTGGGCCTTGATGGAGGCCACGTACTGCTTGGTGTCGTCGTACATGCCGTACTTGCTGACCGAGTACTGGCCCTGGTAGTAGCCCGCGATGGCGGTGTCCAGGTCCGGGCTGGTGCGGGTCAGCTGGCGGATGATGGCGACGCCGGCCGTGGCGTTGTCGTAGGGGTCCAGCAGGTTCAGCCCGCGGCCCACAAGGTCCGATGCCCACTGGCCCGAGGACGGGATGACCTGCATGGTGCCGATCGCGTTGGCGGGGGAGACCGAGCGGTGGTCGAAGCTGGATTCCTGGAAGGCGAAGGCCAAAGCCAGCGAGGGATCAACGCCCATGCGGCGGGCGGTATCCGCCACGATCGTCTTCATCTGTTCGCGGCTGGGCACCGGCGAGGCGTTCAGCAGGGCCTTGTTCTCATTGGCGGAGCTGACGACGGCGGCCGGGTAGCTGAAGCCGAGGAAGGTGTTCGGGACCAGCGGCGTCACCGTGGCGGCCGGCGGGGCTGACGGGGTCGACGCCGGGGCGATGGAAGACCCCGGCAGCGCGAGCTTCTGGCCGGGGTAGATGATGCTGCTCATCGTCAGGCGGTTTGCGGAGAGGATATCGGCGAGCTTGACGCCGTTCCTGGCTGCAATGCCGGAGAGCGTGTCGCCGGACTTGATGGTGTAGGAGCCCGATGCGGGAGCTGCCGGGGCAGGGGCGCTCGGCGCCGGCGCTGCCGGGGCCGGAGCCGCCGGGGCGGGGGCCGCGGGGGCAGGTGCCGACGTTCCGCCGCCGATCTTGATCTGCTGGCCGGGGCGGATCATCGAGCGCATGTTGAGCCCGTTCCAGCCGAAGACCTCGGAGAGCTTGACGCCGTGGCGGGCGGCGATCGCACTGAGTGTGTCGCCGGACTTCACGGTGTAGACGCCGCCACCAGCAGGGGCCGACGGTGCCGGAGCTGCCGGCGCCGGAGCGGCCGGTGCAGCCGAACCGTCGAGCTTGATCTTCTGCCCCGGGTGGATGACGGTGTTGGCCTGCAGCCCGTTCAGCTTCAGGACCGCGTACGTGTCCAGGCCGAACCGGCCGGCAATTCCGCTGATCGTGTCGCCGCGGGCGATCGTGTACTCAGCCGGGGCGGAAACCTGGGCAGGGCGGAACGAGGACGGAACGGTGGCGGGGACGGAACCGGCAGGAATGAGGGCCGACGCCAGCGACCTGACGGACTGGCCCTGGGCCTGTGCCTGCATTGCCGCGGCCAGTGTCGCCGGGATGGCGCGGGGGCGGGATTCCGCCGCGGCCGGCTGTGCGATCGCCAAAGAAGAAAGGACGACGGCGGGAAGTGCCGCCGTCGTGGCCGCAATCATCGGCAGGCTGGGCCTCGGGTTGGGCTTTGGCGAACGTGACGTCGTCATGGGAAAGATCCTCTTCTCAGCGCCGAACGCTGCGGGTCTGGCCTGGCTTGCTCGTAATTACCGGTGTTACTGGTGTTACTGATGTGACTCAAGTTATCACTGTTACAAATGTGATCCATGTGAATGTCTCACGAATTGGCAATTAGCACAAGAACTGTTTGACATTCCGAAAATGCGTGGATGTGGAGTGTCGGCCGGTCAGGCGGCACTCCGGCCGGTGTCGCGTCCGGAGAACTGCCATTTAATAGCCGGGCGTCGACTAGGCGCAGAGCCCGCCGGCATGGCAATCTTGATCCGTGAGTAATGTAGAAAGCCTCGTGGGCGAATGGCTGCCCCTTCCCGATGTCGCACAGCTCCTGGACGTTTCGATTACAAAGGTCCACGCGCTTCTTGACGAACGTGCGTTGGCTGCATTGCGGGTCGGTGAACGCCGGATCCGTTGCGTTCCTGCCGAATTCATCCAGGACGGTCACGCCGTAGAGAGCCTTAAGGGAACGATCGTTGTCCTCGCGGACGCCGGCTATTCCGACGAGGAACTCATTACCTGGCTGTTTACGCCGGATGACTCCCTGCGCGGCCGGCCGATCGATGCCCTGCGCGAGGGACGCAAAACGGAAATCCGGCGCAGGGCCCAGTCCCTGGCCTGGTAGCCGAAACTGAATTTCCCGGTTTAAACCAATGCGGGCCCTGCCTCGAATATGAGGTGCAGGGCCCCATTTGTCGGTGCCGCCGCGTTCTGCCTGTAACTGCGTTGTGCCGGAAGCTGCGTTTGCGCGTGCAGCCGACAAGCGGACGGTTCAGGCCGCGCGGCTGACCGTGGCCTCGGCCAGTTTCCGGAGCGCAGTCTTGGGCAGATCATCCAAGGGCAGGAGGTCCAAGGCAGAGAAAGCCGCGTGCCCGAATTCCTCGATCAGTGTTTCCGTGGCCTGGAGTGCGCCGCAGTCCAGGATGATGCGGCGGATTTCGTCGACGTCGGCGTCGTCCAGCCCGGGGCTGCCAAGCTTCGCGTCGATGAACGCGGAGTCGGCCGGGGTGGCCAGGTCCAGTGCAAAGGCAATCAGGACCGTCCGCTTGCCTTCGCGGAGATCGTCTCCGGCCGGCTTGCCCGTGGCGACAGGGTCGCCGAAGACTCCCAGGACGTCGTCGCGGAGCTGGAAAGCCTCGCCGAGGGGGAGGGCAAACGCCGAGTAGCCCCGCAGCAGCTCGTCGTTGGCACCGGCCAGGGCGCCCCCCAAAGCCAGCGGATGTTCGGTGGAGTACTTGGCCGACTTGAACCGGATGATGGACTGGGCCCGGCTGACGGCACCCGCGCGGTCGCGCCGGGGACCCGCGACTTCCTCGAGGATGTCGAGGTACTGGCCCGCCATCACCTCGGCCCGCATCAGGTTGAAGATCAGCCGCGCCCGGCTTCCGGACGCTGCGCTCTGCCCGATTTCGGTAAACGACTCCTCGCTGAAGGACAGGCACAGGTCGCCGGTCAGGATGGCGGCCGCGTGGCCGAACCGTTCGCTGTCCAGCGCCCACCCCTGCGTCTCGTGCAGTTCACTGAAGCGCCGGTGCACGCTGGGACCGCCCCGGCGGGTGTCGGAGCGGTCGATGATGTCGTCGTGGATCAGGGCCGCGGCCTGGAAGAGTTCGAGTGCGGAGCCTGCTGTCACCACTTCGCCGGCCCCGGCCTCACCGCCGGCGCCGCGCCAGCCCCAGTAGCACATCAGCGCCCGCAGGCGTTTTCCGCCGGTGACAAGATTCGAGATGGACCCCATCAGCGGATCAATGTCCGGGGAGATGGAGGACATCACCGCCTGGCGAGTGGTCAGGAAATCGGTGAGCTTTCCGGCGACGGCGGCAACGTACGAGGCCTGCTCCAGGCGCAACTGCTCCGCGAGGGTCACTTGACGGACTCGGCGGCGACGTTCGCGCCGATAGTGAAGGTGGAAACCCCGGCGGTTTCCATCACCGAGA
This sequence comes from Arthrobacter sp. NicSoilB4, assembly GCF_019977335.1. Classification (NCBI taxonomy): domain Bacteria; kingdom Bacillati; phylum Actinomycetota; class Actinomycetes; order Micrococcales; family Micrococcaceae; genus Arthrobacter; species Arthrobacter sp. NicSoilB4. The sequence continues at coordinate 1,515,370 of NZ_AP024653.1, forward strand.
TGTTGACCGTTTCGTTGTCGCCGCGGAGGAAGTCCTTGGAGGGTACGGCGCCGACCGCTTCCCCCGGAACAGCCTTGAAGCCTTGTGCCTCAAGTTCCTTCGTGTAGAAGGCGAGCACGTCGGCGGACGGCGCGGAAATGCTGCCGACGAGCGCCACGGTGGCGGGCACGGTGGTCTTGTCAAAGCTGCTGGAGACGACCTTCGCTCCGGGCATCACCGGCAGGAGCTTCTCCGGGAAGCCGGGGACCATGGCGCCGACCGTGGCCGAGGTGCCGGGTTCGGCCGAGGGGCTCGCCGGGGCCGTGGTCGAGGGCTGGGCCGAGGAGGGAGCAGGCGAGGCCGACGAGGAACCCGAGGAGGCCGTCCCGGGGTTGGTGGGCGTGCATGCGGCCAAAGCCATCAGCGTGCCCGCCGCCACAACGGCTGCCGCAGCACGGCTGCGCGGTCCAAATACCTTCACAGGGACTTTCCTCCTGGTGTTGACGCCGGATTCAGCCTCCAGTTTAGTCAGTCCCGGGGCATAGGATTGAAGTTGTGGGGCCGGACCAGGATAAACAGCAGCGGGAGACGCCTCCCCACGGCGCAGCCAGGCGGCTCAGCGAAGCGCAACTGCGCGAGTTCCGGCGGAGCAGCATCATGCACGTGGACATGGATGCGTTCTTCGTCTCCGTGGAGCTGCGCAGCCGTCCGGAACTCGTCGGGAAACCCGTTATCGTGGGCTACCCCGCTGACCGTTCCGTCGTGCTGTCCGCCTCGTACGAAGCCCGGAGCTTCGGCGTCAGGTCGGCCATGCCGATGGTGGTTGCCATGCGGATGTGTCCCTCAGCAGTCGTCTTTGAGCCCCGGCACAAGCTGTATTACGAGGTCTCCGGCCAGATCATGGACATCTTCGGCTCGATCACGGAGCTCGTGGAGCCCCTCAGCGTGGACGAGGCTTTCCTCGACGTCGGGGGAGCGATCCGGCGCCTTGGCCCGCCCCGCGAGATCGGTGAGCTTATCCGCACCCAGGTCCGCAGCGAGCTGGGCATCACCGCGTCCGTGGGAATAGCCGCCAGCAAGTTCGTGGCGAAGATCGCTTCCACGCGGTGCAAGCCGAACGGACTGCTGCTCATTGGCCCCGAGGAGACGGTCCCCTACCTGCACAGCCTTCCGGTCAGCGCCCTCTGGGGCGTCGGAGCCAAAACCGTCGATGTGCTGGCCCGGATGGGCATCCGTACCGTCGCAGACGTCGCGGCGTCCCCGCTGCCGTCCCTGCGGAAGGTCCTCGGCGTTTCAGGCGAGCACGTCTACCGCCTGTCATGGGGGATCGATGCGCGCCCGGTAACCCCTGTCCGGCTGGAGAAGAGCATCGGCGCCGAAGAGACCTTCGCCGTGGACACTGCCGATGAGGCACTGCTGCACCGGGAACTGCTCCGGCTCTCGCACCGGACGGCCGAGCGGCTCCGCAGCGCCGGCATGCACGCCCGGACGGTGGCCCTCAAGCTCCGCTACGCGGACTTCTCCACTATCACCCGCAGCCGCACCGTCGGCACTCCGATCGACAGCGCCCAGCTGCTGTACGCCGTCGCCGTCCAGCTGCTGGAATCGGTCGGGGACCGGCCCATGACGGTGCGGCTGGTAGGTATCCGGGCAGAACAGCTCGAGGAGGCCGCGCAGGCGCCCTTGCAGTTGAGCCTTGACCGCAGGGACGACAACTGGCGGGCGGCCGAGCAAGTCCTGGACCAGGTGACCCGGAAATTCGGCACCAAGTCGGTGCTTCCGGCCCGGCTCCTGGACCCCGGAAGCAATTCGGGCTGACCTTGGCGGCCAAATGAACACCTGGCGAAGTCAAGGGGACGTTTGGCATCTTTCAGAACAGGGCGCAACAAACTATCCTTATTTATACGTACGTTTGGAACGACTGGATCGAGCGTTCGGACTAATGCAGGACCAGCTGAACACCCCGAAAGGGGCCGTGGAAAACCCCGTTCAACCAACGGCGGCGAATGGGAACCACGCGCGAATCCCGCACGTTGTGGGTTTAGGGACACTGGCCGCGTCAGTCTGGACGTTGGCCGACTTAAGGAGGTCGTGATGCCGCTCTCGGAGCACGAACAGAAGTTGCTGGAGCAACTTGAGAAGCAGCTGCATGAAGACGATCCCAAGTTCGCCAGTTCGATGGGGTCGGACGCGGGACGTTCATGGTCAACCCGCCATCTGGTGATCGGCGTCCTGGCCACTTTGGCCGGAGTCGTGCTCCTGCTCTTCGGCGTGACAATCCAGAACATCTTCGTTGGTGTCCTGGGCTTTGTGGTAATGGGCGCAGGCGTCTATTACGCCACCATGCGCGGTTCGGCCGCCGGCAAGGCCAAAGCCGGGGGAACGGCCCGGAAGTCCGGAAAACCCAGGAGTTCGTTCATGAGCAATCTTGAGGAACGCTGGGACGAGAGGCACCGCGGGGAATCCTGACCCCCGGAGCGGCGCGTCCCTCCATTCCCCACCACCGGGACACCGCAGGTGGCCTAAAAGACCCGCTTCGGCGGGTCTTTTGCCGTTAAGCGGAGAGTTCCTGCCCCGTACAGCGCCTCAGGAGTCCCACAAAGACCCCCGCGGCCCTTCCTCCGGGGCCATGCCGGGCGACGGGCTGCGACAGCCCTCCACATTCCCTCCACTGCGCACCACAGGCCCAGATCCCTGCCATTAGAGGGCGCGTGAAGGCACGAAGTCCCACAAAATGGCGCAGAAACCTTCGGCGTGTCGTTGACTGTGGAGGGATGTGGAGTAATGTGGAGGACGTAAGAGGGTAGTGGCAGCACAGGGGACGTTGGGCTTCCTACGAACAGACAGGCGGTGGGCCGTGTTTCTCGGCACACATTCGCCGCGTCTGGACGAAAAAGGTCGAATCATCCTTCCCGCGAAGTTCCGCGAGGAGCTTGCCGGCGGACTGGTTCTCACAAGGGGCCAGGAACGCTGCATCTACGTCTTCAGTGAGGCGGAATTCGGCCGGGTTCACGAGCAAATGCGGGAGGCTCCAATCTCCAACAAGCAGGCTCGCGACTACATCCGGGTTTTCCTCTCTGGAGCCTCCGACGAGGTGCCTGACAAGCAGGGGCGCGTGACGATTCCGCCGGCGCTCCGGGAGTACGCAGGACTCGGCCGGGAACTCGCCGTCATCGGTGCAGGAACCCGCGCGGAGATCTGGGACGCCCAGGCCTGGAACGAGTACCTCGCCGAAAAGGAAACGGCCTTCTCGGAGACGGACGACGCCATACCGGGGATTCTCTGAAACCCCACAGCAACCAAGCAGCACCGCACGATTCTTGATCGAGATCTCCAGCCGCCCATCCAGCTGATTTCCTGGCTCACTTCCCCGGAGCCAGGCGGACGCAGGATAGGCGCGGATGGGGATCTGGACCAAGAAGCGGCCACTACAACCCGCAACAGCACTCCAACCACCCGGCCGGACAACGAAAGGACGCAGGCATGACTGACCCTGACCAGGCGAAGCCTACGTCCGAACGCCATGTACCGGTCCTCAAGGACCGGTGCATCAATTTGTTGGCGCCCGGATTCGAAGCGGCCCGCAGCCGGGGCGAGACCCCCGTGGTCATCGACGCAACCCTGGGTATGGGCGGCCACTCCGAGGCAATGCTCCAGCGCTTCCCGGATCTGCACCTGATCGGCATCGACCGTGACGAGGAAGCACTGGCGCTGGCGGGGGAGCGGCTTAAGCCCTTCGCCAACCGGATCGACCTGGTGCACGCCGTATACGACGAGATCCCGGAAGTCCTGGCGGATCTCGGCTTCGCGGAGGTCCACGGAGTCCTGATGGATCTCGGGGTCTCCTCGCTCCAGTTGGACGAACGCGAACGAGGCTTCGCTTACTCCTTCGACGCCCCGCTGGACATGCGCATGGACACGAGCCGCGGCCAGACCGCCGCCGACGTCGTCAACAACTACAGCGAAGAAGACCTGGTCCGGATCATCCGGAAGTGGGGCGAAGAGAAGTTCGCCGGCCGCATCGCCAACCGGATTGTCACCGCACGCGCCGCGAAGCCCTTCGCCACGACGGGGGAACTCGTCGAGCAGATCCGTGGTGTGGTTCCCGCCGGTGCCGCAAAATCCGGCGGGCATCCCGCCAAGCGGACCTTCCAGGCACTCCGGATTGAGGTCAACGAGGAACTCGACGTCCTGGAGCGCGCAATCCCCGCAGCCATCGACGCAATCGCCGTCGGCGGCCGCGTCGTCGTTATGTCCTACCACTCGCTGGAAGACAAGATCGTCAAGGGCTTCTTCCAGGCCGGGTCCAAATCCTCCGCGCCCCTCGGCTTCCCCGTGGAACTGGAGGAGCACAAGGCAGAGCTGAAAACCCTGACGAAGGGCACCGAGGTGCCCACCGCCGCCGAAATCGCCGAGAATCCACGCGCTGCCTCCGCCAGGCTCCGCGCCGTGGAACGCATCAAAGCCAGGAGGGCCGTATGAGCACCGCAGCTGTCAGCAGATTTCCCGTTGCCACAGGCGCGACGGCCCGCGCCCTCCCCGGGATCACGCCCGGTACCGGTCCCTCCCGGAAGGCACGCACGCCGCTCTCCCTGGTCCAGTCGGCCCCGCGGAAACGGCGTGCCCCGTTTGTTGTGCTCTGCTTCGGCATCCTCGCGGTCGCCCTCATGGCAGTGCTGGTCTTGAACATCTCCGTTTCGACTGCGCAGTACGAGTTGGTGCAGCTGCGGGGCAAGCAGTCCACCCTGACCAAACAGAACCAGGACCTGACGCAGCAGGTGCAGAACTTCGATGCCCCGCAGAACCTGGCGGCCAAGGCCACCGAGCTGGGCATGGTCACCTCCACCGGCAAGGGCCAGATCGACCTTTCCACCCTGACCGTCACGGGCAAGGCCAAACCGGCGGTGAAGGGCGACGCCCCCGGGGCCGTCATCGCCGCCCCGGCCGTTGCCGGCCAGCTCACCGTTGTTCCGCCCGCCACCGTCAACGAGCCGCTCGCGAACCGCAAACCGGCAGATGCCGACGCGGCCGCCGGCACAGCCGCCGCGCCGGCGGCTGCGGCGCCGGCAGCCGCCGAACCCGCGGCCGACGCCGTGCCGGTCCCGGCCGCACCCGCCCCCGCCGCGCCGGCAGTCGAACTCCACGGTGGCTCCGTTCCCGCCCCCGCGCAGAAGGTCCCCGGACAGTAAGCAGGACGGACCCCCAGCCAGGCAAGCAGCAAGGAAACATCGTGGCGCAAAACACCGGCAAGGCCCGCAAGGCGAAAGCGCCGAGCGCGACCCGGCGGCTGCGCCTGGGCCTTGGCGTTATGCTGACGCTGCTGCTGGTCGTCGGAGGGAAGCTCTTCCTGGTGCAGGGCATCGACGTCGGGGGCATGGCCGAGGCCGCCCTCCAGAACAGGCTCACACCGGTCGAGCTCCCGGCCGAGCGGGGCAGCATCCTGGATGCCAACGGCACGGTGCTGGCCAGCAGCGTGATCCGTTACAACGTGGTGGTGGACCAGAGAGTAAACACCAAGACCGAGACCTTCCGCCGCTTCGACGAGGTCACTGAAAAACACGTCAAGGTGTCCCGGGACCAGGGCATCTCCGAACTGGCCGTACTGCTGGGCATGGACCAGAAAACGCTCAAGGATGCCGTCACCGGAACCCAGCCGTACTACATCGTGGCCAAGGACATAAAGCCGGACGTCGAGGACCGCATCTCCAAACTGCAGATCCCGGGTATCGTCACCGTTGGCACCAGCAAGCGGGTGTACCCCAACGGCTCGGTGGCCGGCGGAATCGTCGGCTTCCTCAGGGACGGCACCACCGGCCAGGCCGGCCTCGAGCAGACGCAGGACGAGGTCCTGAAAGGCGTCCCCGGCAAGCGGCTCTTCGAAATCGGCGCCGACGGGCTCCGCATCCCGGTCGGAGTGGACCAGCTGACCCCCGCCGTTAACGGCAAAGACATCAAGCTCACCCTGAATTCGGACCTCCAGTACTTCGCCCAGCAGGCCATCCAAAGCCAGCGGGACAAACTCAGCGCCGAGTGGGGCGTCGTCATCGTCCAGGACATCAAGACCGGCGACATCGTCGCCATGGCGGACACCAACTCCCCGGACCCCAACGACCCGGGCAAGGTCGACGCGCAAGACCGCGGTATCCGTGCCGTCACTGCCGCCTACGAGCCCGGCTCGGTCGAGAAAATGATCACGGCCGCGGCCTTGATCGAGGAAGGCAAGTCGAGCCCGCTGGAGAAGTTCACCATCCCGCCGTCGTACACGGTGGACGGGCAGACGTTCAACGACTCCTTCGCCCACGGCACTGAGGACCGGACCCTGGCCGGCATCCTTGGCTGGTCCATGAACACCGGCACCGTCATGGCCGGCCAGCGGCTCAGCAAGGAGCAACGCTACAACTGGCTGAAGAAGTTCGGCATCGGGGAAGCGCCGGACGTTGGCCTTCCCGCCGAAGCCAAGGGCATCCTGACGCCCCACGAGCAATGGGATGGCCGCCAGGAGTACACCGTGCTGTTCGGCCAGGGCGTCTCGCAGTCCACGCTCCAGACCGTCCGGGCCTTCCAAAGCATCGGCAACAACGGTGTGATGCTCCAGCCGCGGCTGATTGACAGCTACATCGCCCCCGACGGCACAGTAGAGAAAGTGCCGGCGCAGGATCCGCGGCAAATCGTCTCCCCGGACACCGCCCGGCAGGTCCGGGACATCCTCGAGAGCGCCGTCACAGAAGGCCAGATTAAGGAAGCCGGGCTGGACGGCTACCGGGTCGGGGCCAAGACCGGCACATCGCAGTCGCCCTGCGACGACGGCACCGCCGGGTTCTGCGGCTTCACGGCGTCGATGGTGGGGATGGCGCCGATGGACGATCCGCGGTTTATTGTTGAAGTGGTCCTGCAACGGCCCAAGGGCGATATCTACGGAATCTCGAACGGACCGGTTTTCCGGTCCGTGTTGAGCCAGGCGCTGCGGACGTACAACGTCCCGCCGTCCACCGGAGAGCCCGTCCGGTTGCCGCAGTACGCCAAGTAGCACCAGCACCAGCCCGTCCACCACGAACCAGTACCGGGAAAATGAGCCTGCGGGCCGGAGCAATCCTTCGCGCGCAGGGCCAGATCCGCCAGCACACCAACGGAGATCCACTTGTCAGATCAGAATGCCCCCGGCGCTTCCGCCGCGCCGTCCGGTCCCGGATCCACCTCGGGCTTCCGGCCCACCGCGGTGGCTGCCGTGCCGCTGGCCACCATCGGCGAGGCGATCGGCGTCGTTGTCCCCGGGGCCTCCGGCTCCGTCCCGGTCACCGGGATCTCCCTGAATTCCCGCGCTGTGCTGCCCGGCGACCTGTACGTCGCACTGCCCGGCGCGAGCCGGCACGGGGCCGACTTTGTCTCCCAGGCGGTGGAGGCCGGAGCGGCGGCGGTGCTGACGGACGACGCCGGGGCGCGGCTGCTGGCGTTCTCGCACGATATTGCCGTGCCGGTGCTCCTGGCCGAGGAACCCCGCAGCCTCGTGGGCGGACTGTCGGCCCTGATCTACCAGAGCCGGCCCCGGGATGAGCGGGCCCCGGCCCTCTTCGGCGTCACGGGCACCAACGGCAAGACCACCACCACGTACTTCATCAACGCCCTGCTGCAGGCCCTCGGGCAGAAGACGGGACTGATCGGCACCATCGAGATCCTGGCCGGCGGCGCGCCGATTCCCAGCCTCCTCACGACCCCTGAATCCACCGACGTCCACGCCCTGCTGGCGCTGATGCGGGAACGCGGCCTCGACGCGGCCTCGATGGAGGTCTCCTCGCACGCCGTCTCGTTCCACCGCGTGGACGGGGTCGTGTTCGACGTCGCCGGCTTCACCAACCTGACCCAGGACCACCTCGACCTGCACGGAAGCATGGACGAGTACTTCCAGACCAAGGCGCGGCTCTTCACCCCGGAACGGGCCCGCCGCGCCGTCGTGACGGTCGACGACGACTGGGGCGTGACGCTGGCCGCCACGGCAGGCATCCCGGTCACCACCTTGGCCACCCACGGCGGGGCTTCCGGGACGCCGGCAGCGGCGGACTGGACGGTCATCAACCCGGTCCCGCGCGGACTCGGCACGGACTTCACCCTCCGCCACCGCGACGGCACGGAGTTGCGCGTCCACACCGGGCTGCCCGGAAGCTTCAATGTGGCCAACGCCGCGCTGGCAACGGCCATGGTCCTCGCGGGAGGCCACGATGCCGCCGCCGTCCAGGCGGCCCTCGACGCGGGCGACCCCTTCACCGTCGCCGTCCCCGGCCGCATGCAGCTCGTCTCCACCGCCCCCGCCGCGGTGGTCGACTTCGCCCACAACCCGGACGCCCTGGCCCGGGCACTCGAGGCCGTCCGCTCCCCGGAACCGGGATCCCGCGTGATCATCGTCTTTGGCGCCACCGGACAACGCGACCAGGGCAAGCGCCCGGCCATGGGTGCCATCGCCGCACGGCTTGCCGACACCGTGATCGTCAGCGACGACGACCCGCACGACGAGGACGCGGCGGCGATCCGTGCCGACGTGATGGCCGGCGCGGTCGGGGCAAAGGAACACGAAGGCCTGGCCTGCAGCATCCTCGAGGTTTTCCCCCGGGATGCCGCCATCCGGAAGGCCGTCGAACTCGCGGGCCCGGCAGACACCATCCTCGTCGCGGGACGGGGCCACGAAGTGTGGCAGGAGGTCAAGGGCGTCAACCTCGCCCTTGACGACAGGGTGGAGCTCCGCTCCGCCTTGACAGCTCGGGGATTCACCGTTCTCGAAGACCAGCGGATAGAGTCCTAAACCGACATGATTGCATTTACCGCGGCGGAAATCGCCGACATTACCAATGGCCGGCTGGCTGCCGAACCGGGGATCACCCCCGCTTCCGTGGTCACCGACTCCCGGGAAGCCACAACGGGATCCCTCTATGTGGCCAAGCCGGGGGAGACGGCCGACGGCCACGACTTCGTCGGCGCGGCGTTCGACCGCGGCGCCGTACTGGCGCTCGTCGAGCGCGACGTCGCCGACGACGCCGGGGCCACCTACCCCGCCGTCGTGGTCGAGGACTCGGTCCTCGCGATGGGCGCCCTCGCCGCGGAAGCCGTCCGACGGATCCGGGCCAGCCGCGCCGCCGACGGCGAGCCGCTGACCGTGATCGGCATTACCGGTTCCGCCGGTAAAACAACCACCAAGGACCTGCTGGCGGGGATTCTCGCCGCGGAGGGCACAACGATTGCCCCGCAGGGTTCCTACAACGGCGAAGTCGGCGTCCCGCTCACCGTTTTCAAGGCCGGCGCCGACACCCGTTACCTCGTGATCGAGATGGGTGCCACGGGCGTGGGCCACATCAGCTACCTCGCCGGGATGGTCCGCCCCGACATCGGAGTTGTCCTTGGCGTCGGCACCGCCCATGCCGGGGAATTCGGCGGAGTGGAGAACATTGCCCGGGCCAAGGGCGAACTCGTCGAGGCCCTGCCGTCCGCCGGTACTGCCGTCCTCAACCTGGACGACGCGCGGGTCGCCGCCATGGCCGGGCGCACCCAGGCCACCGTCCTTGGCTACACCGCCCAGGCTGCCACCCGCCCGGCAGGTGCCGGGCTGGTCCGCGCCGAGCGGGTCGAGCTGAATGCCGGCGGCTGCCCCGAATTCGAGCTTTTCCTGCCCGGTGAGGGCACCGGGCACCACGTCGCGGCCCGGCTGATCGGCGCGCACCACACCGCCAACCTGCTGGCGGCAGCGGCAGCCGCGCACGCGGCCGGCGTCCCCGCGGCCCGGATCGCAGCGTCCCTCAGCGCCCAAACGGCCGCCAGCCGCTGGCGGATGGAGCGCACCGAGCGGGCCGACGGCGTCACCATCATCAACGATGCGTACAACGCCAACCCGGAATCCATGCGCGCCGCCCTGCGGACGCTCGCCGACCTCGGAAGGGGCCGGCGGACGTGGGCCGTGCTGGGCGCAATGCTCGAGCTGGGCCCCGACTCCATCCGGGAACACATGGCAGTCGGCACCCAGGTGGTGCGGCTCAATATCTCCCGGCTTGTCGTCGTGGGGCGCGAGGCACGCTCGCTCTATGTCTCCGCCGTCAACGAGGGGTCCTGGGGCAACGAATGCGTCTTCGCGGAGACTCCGGAGGAGGCCTACGAACTGCTGCAGGCCGAGCTGGAGCCCGGTGACCTCGTGCTCTTCAAGTCTTCCAACAGCATCGGGCTGCGCCATTTGGGCGATCGGATAGCATTACCCCCACAGGCCCCCCGGGCCGCTGGGGGAGACGCTGCCGGAACACCCGCCGCCGGAACCAATACTGCCGGAACACCCGCAGCCGGAACACCTGCTGCCGGAACCGCCACTGAAGGGAGTGCGCTGCTGTGATTGCACTGCTGATGGGCGCTGGACTGGCCTTGCTGTTTGCCTTCCTGGGCACCCCGCTCTTCATCCGTTTCCTGGTCCGGAAGAGCTACGGGCAATTTATCCGGGATGACGGACCCACGTCCCACCACACCAAGCGCGGCACCCCCACGATGGGAGGCACCGTCGTCGTACTGGCGGTGCTTGCGAGCTACGCCATCACGCACCTCGTTATGTGGATGATCAACCCGGCATCGCCGGGCCCGTCCGCCTCGGCCCTGCTGCTGCTGTTCCTGATGGTCGGCATGGGGCTGGTTGGCTTCCTGGATGACTTCATCAAGATCTCCAAGCAACGAAGCCTGGGCCTGAACGCCAAGGCCAAGCTGATCCTGCAGGCCGCCGTGGGCATCATCTTCGCGATCCTCGCCCTCTATTTCCCGGACGAGAACGGAGTGACGCCCGCGTCGTACCAGATCTCCCTGGTCCGGGACATCCCGTGGCTGAATCTTGCCTTCGCCGGCACCATCCTGGGCACCATCCTCTTCGTGCTGTGGTCCAACCTGATCATCACCGCCGCCACCAACGGCGTGAACCTGACGGACGGCCTGGACGGCCTGGCCGCCGGCGCCTCCATCATGGTCTTCGGCGCCTACACCCTGATGGGCATCTGGCAGAGCAACCAGTCCTGCGGTTCGCCGCGGCAGGCCGGCTCAGGCTGCTACATCGTCCGCGACCCGCTGGACCTGGCCCTGCTCGCCGCCATCCTCAGCGCGGCGCTGGTCGGCTTCCTGTGGTGGAACACCTCACCGGCGAAAATCTTCATGGGCGACACCGGATCACTGGCCATTGGCGGCGCCGTCGCGGGCTTCGCGATCCTGTCCCGGACCGAACTGCTGCTCGCCTTCATCGGCGGCCTCTTCGTGCTCATCACCCTGTCGGTGATCATCCAGGTCGGCTACTTCAAGCTCACCAAGGGCAAACGGTTCTTCAAGATGGCCCCACTGCAGCACCACTTTGAACTCAAGGGCTGGGCGGAGGTCACGGTCGTCGTCCGGTTCTGGATCCTGTGTGGTCTCTTTGTCGCCGCCGGACTGGGCATCTTCTACGCCGAATGGGTGGTACTGCTGTGACCGGTCCGATTCCCGGCCCCCTGACCACCTCACCCAGGCTCCAGGACCTGGTCACCTGGGACTCCAACTGGGCCGGACTGCGCGTCGTCGTCACCGGCATCGGAGTCTCCGGCTTCGCAGCCGCGGACACGCTGATCGAACTGGGCGCCCGCGTGGTCGTCGTGGACGCCGCCACGGGCACGACGGCGCAGGCACAGGCCGACACCCTGCGGATCGTCGGGGCCGCGGAGGTCCTGCTGGGCGAGGAGGCCGTGGAGACCGTCCCCAGGGTCGACGGTGCAAAGCCGGACCTGATCGTCACCTCCCCGGGCTGGCGGCCCGACCAGGCCCTGCTCGCCGCAGCCGCCAGGGCCCACATCCCCGTCTGGGGCGACGTCGAACTCGCATGGCGGGTTCGGGAACGCAAAGGACGCAAGACCGCGGACTGGCTCACCATCACCGGCACCAACGGAAAGACCACCACTGTCGGGCTGACCGAATCGATGCTGCAGGCCGCGGGGCTCAAGGCAATCGCCGTCGGGAACGTCGGCACACCGATCCTTGACGCACTGCGCGATCCCGTGGACTACGACGTCTTCGCCGTCGAGCTCTCCAGCTTCCAGCTGCACTGGAGCGACTCCGTCTCACCCGTGGCCAGTGTCTGCCTGAACGTCGCCGAGGACCATGTGGACTGGCACGGCTCCTACGCGTCCTACCTGGCGGACAAGGCCAAGGTCTACGAAAACACCCAAAAGGCGTGCATCTACAACGCTGAGCAGATCGAAACCGAGCGCATGGTCGAGGATGCCGACGTCGTGGAAGGCTGCCGTGCGGTGGCCTTCACCACCCTCACGCCGGCGGTCAGCATGCTCGGCGTCGTCGAGGGCCTGCTGGTGGACCGTGCCTTCATCGCCGAGCGCAAGGACAGCGCCGCCGAACTTGCGTCCATGTCCGACCTTGGCGCCGTGGCTCCACGCCACATGGTTGCCAATGCCCTGGCCGCGGCAGCGCTGGTCCGGGCCTACGGCGTCGAGCCGGCCGCTGTCCGCAAGGGTCTGCTGAACTACCTGCCGGGGGACCACCGCATCCAGCTCGTAGCCCGGCACGAGGGCATCCTCTGGGTCAACGACTCCAAAGCCACCAACCCGCATGCGGCCGCGGCGTCGCTCTCCGCGTTCGAGAACGTCGTGTGGATCGCGGGCGGGCTCTCCAAAGGCGTGAACTACGAGGCGCTCGTCCAGGAGCACGCCCGCCGGCTGAAGGCCGTGGTCCTGATCGGGGCGGACTCCAGCGATCTGCGCTCCGCACTGCAGCGACACGCGCCGGATGTCCCCGTGATCGGTGAGGGGAAGGGCGAAACTGAACAGGTGCAGACTGCCGGGACGGCCGACGCCGAAGCAGGACCCTCACCGATCTTCGGCGAGACTGTGATGGCACGGGCTGTTGCCTCGGCGGCGCAGCTCGCCGCCTCCGGGGACACAGTGCTCCTGGCCCCGGCGGCTGCATCCATGGACCAGTTCTCTTCCTACGCTCACCGTGGCGACGCCTTCATCGAAGCTGTCCGAGAGCTCGTGGAAGGGCAGGCTCAGACCAGCAAGGAGTAACTATGGTCAGCACGCCCACACGTTCCGCCGCGGCCGCTCCGGCCGCATCACAGCCGTCCGCACTATCGTCGTCCGCCACCCGGCCCGCCGCAGGCCAGGCACCCTCCGGCCTGCAGGCGGCCGGCCGCAAAGTCCGGGGGTGGTACCGGGGGTTCTGGTCCGCCCTCGAGGGAACGGGCAAGTCCCGCAACGGCTCCACGTACTACCTGATCCTGGGCTCCACGCTCGCGCTGACGGCGATCGGCATCCTGATGGTGCTCTCCGCCTCAAGCGTGGAGGCCATCGCAGCGGGGGAGTCGCCCTACACGGCCGCCCTGAAGCAGGGCCTGTTCGCCGGGATCGGCCTGTTCGGCATGTTCCTGCTCTCCCGGGTCAACGTCGTCTGGCTCAAGCGCGGCGCCTGGTTCGCCATTATCGCGGCCTTCGTCCTGCTGGTGCTGGTGCTCCTGGTGGGCCGCAGCGCCCTCGGCAACAAGAACTGGATCGACGTGGGGCCCTTTACGTTCCAGCCCTCCGAGGCGGCCAAACTGGCGCTTGCTTTGTGGATGGCCACAGTGCTCGACCGTAAAGCCAAGCTGCTGTCCCAGGCAAAGCACGCCCTGGTCCCCGTGGTGCTGCCGGGCGCCGCCGGAGTGATCGGCCTCATCCTGGTGGGCAACGACCTCGGCACCGCCATGATCGTCATGATGATCACGGCGGCCGCACTGTTCTTCGCCGGCGTGCGGCTGTACCTGTTCGGGATCGCCGGCGTGGCCATCGCCGTGGGCACGGCCGTCATGGCCATCACGAGCCCCAACCGGATGTGCCGCATCCTCTCCTGGTCCGGACAGACCTGCGCGGACGGCTCGGACCTGAACTATCAGTCGACCAACGGCCTGTACGGCCTGGCCTCCGGCGGCTGGTTCGGGGTGGGGCTGGGGCAAAGCCGGCAGAAGTACAGTTGGATCCCCGAAGCCCACAACGACTTCATCTTCGCCATCATCGGAGAGGAACTCGGACTGGTCGGAACGCTCGTGGTGCTGGTGCTCTTCGCCATCCTCGGCACCGCGATCTACCGCGTTGTTGTTGCCCAGAAGGACATGTTCCACCGCGTACTGGCCGGCACCATCATGGTCTGGCTGCTGGGCCAGGCGACGGTCAACATGGCCGTGGTGACCGGCCTGGCCCCGGTGGTGGGAATCCCGCTCCCGTTCATTTCCTACGGCGGCTCGGCGCTGCTCATGTCCCTGTGCGCCATCGGCGTAGTCTTGTCACTGGCCCGGGCGCAGATGGCGCCGGGGCTCCAGCCCAAGGGGTTGTTCAGGTTCGGCCCGGCCGGGCTGGCGGCGTCCCTGCGGAAGCGGAACGCCGCGCGCGGCGCAACCAAGAGCGCAGCCGGAAACCCAGCCAAGAACGCAGCAAAAAACACCGCCAAGACCAAAGCCGGCAACACCGCCGACAAAATGCCCTTGGCGGCCAAAGGGACCGCCCCCCGGGCGTCCGCCGCGCCAAGGACGTCCGCCACCACGGACTCCCCAAGGACTCCGGCCCCCCGGAAGCCGTCCACCAGAACTCCCGCCCCCAGCAACCCAGCACGAAAGCGTAAATAGGCGTCCATGAACACCGAGTCCCCTTTATCCCCTTTATCCGTCGTCCTTGCCGGCGGCGGAACAGCCGGGCACATCAGCCCGCTCCTGGCCATCGCGGACGCAGTCCGGGAGGCCCGCCCTGATGTACGGCTGCTGGCCGTGGGAACACCGGGCGGCATGGAAGCGCGCCTGGTTCCGGCGGCCGGGGTGGACCTTGTCACGATCAGCCGGGTTCCCTTCCCGCGACGGCCCTCCCTGGACCTGCTGCGGCTGCCCGGACGCCTCGTGGGCGCGGTCAAGCAGGCCGGGGTCATCCTCGACGAGGCCAGGGCCGACGTCCTGGTCGGAGTCGGGGGCTACGTCTGCACGCCGATGTACCTGGCCGCCCGGCGCCGGAAGATCCCCATCATCATCCACGAGGCGAACACCCGGCCTGGACTCGCGAACCGCGTGGGAGCCCTGCTGGGCGGACACGTGGCCGTGGCCTTCGCAGCAACCAGGCTGGGCGCCTCCCGGCACGTGGGCATGCCGATGCGCAAGGAAATCTCCGGACTCGACCGGGCCGCCGCCAGGACGGCGGCCCGGTCGGCCCTCGGCCTGGACGCTGACCGTCCGGTCCTGATTGTCACCGGCGGCTCCTCGGGCGCCCAGACCATCAACCGCACCATGGCAGCGTCGGTCGGACTTCTCGCGGAGGCCGGCATCCAGACCCTGCACATCACCGGCCGCGGCAAGGCAGTCCACGACGCCGACGGCAAGCCGCTCGCCGCCCCCGGCTACCAGCAGCGCGAATACGTTGACGGTATGGAAACGGTGTACGCCGCGGCGGACCTGCTGCTGGCCCGCTCCGGCGCCGCGACTGTCTGCGAGGTTGCCGCCGTCGGCGTGCCCGCCGTGTTCGTTCCGCTGCCGATCGGCAACGGCGAACAGGCGCTCAACGCTGCCGGACTCGTCGAAGCCGGCGGAGCCCTCCTCGTGGAGGACACCACGTTTTCCCCGGGCTGGGTCAGCGAGCACATCGTTCCGCTGTTGCAGGACGCCGGCAAGCTTGCACGGATGGCGGCCAGCGCCGAAAAGCTCGGCATCCGCGACGCCGACCGGAGCATGGCAGACCTCGTCCTTGAGGCGGCGGCCTCCGTCCAGGTAAAGCCCGTAAAACACGGCAGGAAGCGGTAGAGCAATGACCCAGCCCGAACACGAGCACACCACGGCTCTCCGCACCGCGGAATCCCTCGGCCGGATGCATTTCATCGGCATCGGCGGCGTGGGGATGTCTGCCGTTGCCCGCATCATGGTGGCCAGGGGACTGCCGGTGAGCGGCTCCGACGCCAAGGACCTGCCGGTCATGGCAGACCTGGCCGCGGCCGGCGCCCGGATCTGTGTCGGCTACGACGCCGCCAACCTGGGCGACGCGCAGAGTGTGGTCGCCGGTTCCGCCATCCGCCCGGACAATCCCGAGCTGGCTGCGGCGCGGGCAGCCGGGCTGCCCGTGCTTCACCGCTCGGAGGCACTCGCTGCCGCGATGGCGCAGGACACGGCCGTGACGGTGGCCGGAACGCATGGCAAGTCCACCACCACCTCGATGATTGCCGTCCTCCTGCAGGGCGCGGGGCTGGACCCGTCGTTCGCCATCGGCGCGAACGTTCCGGCGCTGGGCGTCAACGCCGCCAGCGGCAGCTCGCCGGTCTTCGTCGCGGAAGCCGACGAATCCGACGGCTCCTTCCTGAACTACCGCCCGAAGATCGCCGTCGTTACGAACGTCGAACCGGACCACCTCGACTACTACGGCACCGCCGAGGCCGTGTACGCCTCCTTCGACCGCTTCACCGCGCTGCTCCCGGCCGACGGTGTGCTGGTCGCCTGCGCCGACGATCCCGGCGCCAGGGCCCTCGCCCTGCGGACCCTCGAGCGCGGCAACACGCGCGTGGTGCTCTACGGCACCGGCGATGACGCCCAGCTCGTGCTGCACGACGGCGGCCCGGGGGACGTCTCGATCACCACCCCCGCCGGCCGTTTCCCCCTCGACCTGCACGTTCCCGGGCGGCACAACGCGCTCAACGCGGCGGCGGCGTTCGCCGTCGCCCTGGAACTCGGCGTCGACCCCGCACTTGCCGCGGGTGCCCTGGCGCACTTCACAGGGGCGTCCCGGCGCTTCGAATTCAAGGGCGAGGGCCGCGGCGTCCGGGTCTATGACGACTACGCCCACCACCCCACCGAAGTGCGGGCAGCCCTGTCCGCTGCGCGGTCGGTGGCCGGCGGCCACAAACTGCACGTCCTCTTCCAGCCGCACCTGTTTTCCCGGACCCGGGAATTCGCCGAAGAGTTCGCCGCCGCGCTAAACGCCGCTGACACGGCCCTGGTCCTGGACATCTATCCTGCCCGCGAAGACCCGATTCCGGGCGTGAGCAGCCAGCTTATCGCCGTCCACCTTGACGCCGGCGGCCGGCTTGTCGGGCCGGGCGCCGAGGCTGTGCAGTCCATCGTGGCCGCCGCCGCGCCGGGAGACATCGTGCTCACGGTCGGAGCCGGCGACGTCACGGCCTACGGGCCGCTGATCGTTGCGGCCCTGAACGACGGTGTTCCCGGTGCCTAGCACCCGCCGTCCCAGCTATAAGGCAGGCGGGCGCCGCTCCCCGTCGCCGCGCGGGGAGCCGGCGTCGCCCGATGTCATCTCGGCATCCAAGGACAGCACAGACAGCACCTCCAGCACAGCCAGCACCGCAGGCGGCGCCGGGGCCGCCCCGGCTGCCCTGGTGGCCCGGGACAATGTGCTGTCCTTTCCGGAACCCAAGGCCAAGCGCCGCAAACGCATCCTGCTGGGCACGATCGGTGCCGTGGCAGTCCTCGTCGCGGGGATCATCGCAGCGGCCGTCTACTCGCCGGCCCTGGCGCTGCAGACGGTAACCGTGGAGGGCACCAAACTGCTGACCGCGGACCAGATCCAGGCCGCCCTTGAACCGTTGCACGGCAAGCCGCTGCCGCAGATCAGCGACGGCGACGTTACGGCCCTCCTGCAGCCGCTGGTCCAGGTCAAGGGCGTCAGCACGCAGGCCCGCCCGCCGTCGACGCTGCAGGTCAAGGTGACCGAACGCGTGCCGGTGGCTCTCGTCAAGCAGGGTGAAGCGCACCAGCTCGTCGACGCCGACGGCGTGACGCTCAGCAACTCAGCCGACCCGGCCTCGACGCTGCTTCCGGTCATCGACGGCGGCGGCGGCACGTTGCCCAAGGACCTGTTCCATGCCATCACGGGTGTACTGGGGGCACTGCCCGCCGACGTGCTGGCGCGGCTCTCCAACGCCTCGGCGAAGTCCGTGGATGCCGTCGAACTCAAGCTCGTCGACGGCCAGACCATCGTCTGGGGCAACGCGGGGGAGAAGGAGCTCAAGGCAAAGGTCCTCGAGGCCCTGCTGAAGGCACCCGCTGACCCGAAGAACCCGGTCCGGATCTACGATGTGAGTGTCCCGCGGCACCCGGTCACCCGATAGCTGCCAGCCACTTGTGCCGCGAACTGCAGGGACGCCGGCAACACACTGAGCAACACAGGCACGGGGACGGCATCAAATGAGGCTATTTCGGCGGTATTACCGCGACACGCGGCGCCGGTTATTGAATGTCATCACGCAAGGAAATAGCGTCACTGCATGAGTTACTTGACATAACTATAACCTTCAAGTCGAAGGTTAAGGTTGAAAGCTTCAAGCCCGACTCCATCAGTTTTCGCAATAGAACACGAACAAGGGACACGTAACGTGGCAGCTCCGCAGAATTACTTGGCCGTCATCAAGGTCGTCGGCATCGGCGGCGGTGGCGTGAACGCAGTCAACCGCATGATCGAGGTCGGTCTTCGCGGCGTCGAATTCATCGCGGTCAACACCGATGCGCAGGCATTGTTGATGAGCGATGCAGACGTCAAGCTCGACATCGGGCGTGAGCTGACGCGCGGCCTGGGAGCTGGAGCAAACCCTGAGGTTGGCAGGCAGGCTGCCGAGGACCACGCCGAGGAAATCGAAGAGGTCATCCGTGGCGCTGACATGGTCTTCGTGACCGCCGGCGAAGGCGGCGGCACCGGCACCGGCGGCGCGCCCGTCGTCGCCCGCATCGCCCGCTCGCTCGGCGCGCTGACCATCGGCGTCGTCACCCGACCTTTCACCTTCGAGGGCCGCCGCCGCGCCGGCTCCGCCGAGGCCGGCATCGACGCCCTCCGCGACGAAGTCGACACGCTCATCGTCATCCCGAACGACCGACTGTTGTCCATCAGCGACCGGAACGTCTCTGTCCTGGACGCGTTCCGTTCCGCCGACCAGGTCCTGCTCTCCGGTGTCCAGGGCATCACCGACCTGATCACCACCCCCGGCCTGATCAACCTTGACTTCGCCGACGTCAAGTCCGTGATGCAGGGCGCAGGCTCGGCGCTCATGGGCATTGGCTCGGCACGCGGCGAAGACCGCGCCGTCAAGGCCGCGGAACTCGCCATCGCCTCCCCGTTGCTGGAAGCATCGATCGACGGCGCCCACGGCGTCCTGCTGTCCATCCAGGGCGGCTCGGACCTCGGCCTCTTCGAAATCAACGAGGCTGCCCGACTGGTCCAGGAGGTGGCCCACCCCGAGGCCAACATCATCTTCGGTGCGGTCATTGACGACGCGCTCGGCGACGAGGCACGCGTCACGGTCATCGCTGCCGGTTTCGACGACGTCAAAGCCACCTCGCCGTCTATGGACCAGTCCCTTCCGCAGTCGGCACCGCAGCGCCCTGCCACGCCGGCGGCAGCCCCGGTCCAGGCTCCGTCCTCGGCCCAGGTCCAGCCCCTGCACGCCACTGTCGGAGCTTCCGGCTACGGCGGCTGGGGCCAGCAGCGCCCGTCCGCAGTCCCGGCCGACTCCGGCTTCGACGTCGACCTGCCCTCCGTTGTGGAGCCGGACCTCTCCGGCCGCCACTCGGACGACCTGGATGTCCCGGACTTCCTCAAGTAACTCCTGAAGCACCATGGCACTGCCGGATGGCAGTGCCATGGTGCTTTCTCGTAGGATCGAAGTTCTGGAAACAAGTTTGGCAACGATGTGGGGTTTTGAGTGTTCTCGTGGCGGGCGGAAGTCATGCCCGGCGTCTGGGTGGCCTTCACCGACGCCGAGGCAGGAAACCTGGCGCTCCATGTCGGCGACGATCCGCTGGAGGTCCGGCGCCGGCGGGCCGGCATCGAAGCGGCGCTGGGACTCGGCAGCCGGCCCTTCCGGTACATGAACCAGGTCCACGGCAACGAGGTCGCCGGCATCGGCGCCGCGGCCGCCCCCGTCCGCGGTGTTGACGCCCCGGCCGGTGGCGTCCCGACCGCTGACGCCATGGTCTCCCTGGGAGAGCCCCTCGCCGTGATGGTGGCCGACTGCGTGCCCGTCGTCCTGGTCGGGGACAGGGCTGAGGGCGAACCCCCGGTCCTCGCCGTCGTCCATGCCGGGCGCCCCGGCGTCGCGTCCGGCGTCGTCCCCGCGGCCGTGGCGCGTATGCGCGGACTCGGCACGGCCGGGCTCAGCGCCTGGATCGGCCCGTCCGTTTGCGGAGGGTGCTACGAGGTCCCGGGGGACATGCGCGACGACGTGGCCGCCCGAGTGCCCGCCGCCTGGTGCACCACCACCCGCGGCACGCCGGGGCTGGACCTGCCGGCCGCCGTCCGCAGCCAGCTGCAGGAAGCGGGCGTCAGCGTCGAATACTCAGGCAACTGCACGCTGGAAGACGAAAACCTGTTCTCGTACCGCCGCGACCGGAACACCGGCCGCTTCGCCGGGCTCGTATGGACGGATACCGGGACGGCGCAGCGGTGAACGGGCACGTGAACAACCCGTTGACCGGGCCGCCCGACCCCCGGCTGGAACAGCTCCGCGGGCGGCTCGCCGCCGTGCAGGAACGGATCGACAACGCCGTTGCCGCGGCCGGGCCTGCGGCGCGGCCGCCGCGGCTGATCGTGGTCACCAAATTCCACCCCGCCGAGGATGTCCGGCGACTCGCAGCACTCGGCGTCACCGACGTCGGGGAGAACCGGGACCAGGAGGCCGCCCAGAAGGCGGCGCAGCTCCAGGACCTCGGCCTGAGCTGGCACTTCATTGGCCAGCTCCAAAGCAAGAAGGCCAAGTCCGTGGTGAAGTACGCCGCTTCCGTGCACGCCGTAGACCGGGAGGCCCTGGTGTCCGCACTGGCCAAAGCCATGGCAGCCGAAAGCGATCGCACCGGGCGGGCGCCGCTGGACTGCTTCATCCAGGTCAGCCTCGACGACGACGCCGGCGCCCACCGCGGCGGCGCGGCCCCCGCCGAGGTCCCTGCACTGGCCGAACAGCTGGCCGGTGCTGCCGGCCTGAGGCTCGCCGGCGTCATGGCCGTGGCCCCGCTCGGAGCGGATCCGGCGGCCGCCTTCGAGAAGCTGGCAGGCATTTCCGGGCGGCTGACCGAACAATTTCCCCATGCCACGGGCATTTCCGCGGGCATGAGCCAGGACCTGGAACAGGCCGTCCGGTTCGGGGCGACACACCTTCGCGTTGGCTCCGATATTCTCGGTCCGCGTCCGGCGTTGCGGTAGGTTCAACGTATTGGAAGGTAATGGCGGGGATTCCAAGGCTGTTAAGTCGTTGATCGGCCCGCTTACGGACACGATTAGGAGTCGACCATGGCCGGCGCTCTGCGCAAGACAATGATCTATCTTGGGCTCGCCGATGGCGACGAACATTACGAGTCCGAGCACCAAACATCGCACAAGGATGAGGACGATTCCATGGAGCATGACCGCGAGGAACGCCGCGCCCCGGCGCCCGTCCGCGAGGCCCCCAGGGAAGAGCCCTACGCCGCTGAAGAGGAATATCGCGCACCTGTGACACCCATCAAGCGAGCGGCATCGAGCCGCGAAGAGCCCACCGGACTCCGCCAGATCACCACGATCCACCCGCGGTCCTACAACGATGCCAAACTCATTGGTGAAAGCTTCCGTGACGGCATCCCCGTCATCATGAACGTCACGGACATGGGGGAGGCGGACGCCAAGCGCCTCGTCGACTTCTCTGCCGGGCTGGTCTTCGGACTGCGCGGCAGCATTGAGCGCGTGACGAACAAGGTCTTCCTGCTGTCGCCGTCGTATGTTGAAGTCATTGGCGATGACAAGAAGGTCAGCGAGACGCAGGCGACCTTCTTCAACCAGAGCTAGTCCGGGATTTTTCGAAGGATGCCAGGCAGGGACGCCCTGTCTGGCATCCTTGCTGAATTATCCGTGTTGCAATAGAGGCGTAACTATCCCGAGGACACTGCGGTATCCGGAATGAACATGGAGATATGAGTTAGCTCATGGGAATTGTTTTCGGACTTGTCTATATCGCCCTGCTGCTGTTCTTTGTTGCCCTCATCGTCCGGCTTGTCTTCGACTGGGTGCAGATGTTCGCACGGGGCTGGCGGCCGCGCGGCGTGGCGCTCGTCACCGCCCATGCTGTGTATTCGGTCACAGACAAGCCCGTCAAACTGCTCCGGCGGCTCATTCCGCCGCTGCGGCTGGGCGGGATCTCCCTGGACCTGGGCTTCCTGCTCCTGTTCGTGGCGGTCACGATCGCCATGGCAGTAGCCAAGTTCCTGGTGTTCTCCCAGCCAATCGCGGCGTAGCCGGGCGGCGGACACGGTCCGCGGCCGAAACAGTTAAAAACTCCGGTTTGACACTGCGGTGTTGAATTAGAGTAACCAGACCATATTTAGGTACCGTAGTTTTGACGGCCGGAAGGCCTACTGACTAACTAGACCAACGAGGTGACCAGATGGCTTTGACGCCAGAAGACGTTGTCAACAAGCGCTTTCAGCCGACCAAGTTCCGCGAAGGCTACGACCAGGATGAAGTTGATGACTTCCTGGACGAGATCGTCGTCGAACTGCGACGCCTGAACCAGGAGAACGACGAGCTTCGCAAGAAGCTCGCCGAATCCGGCGCCGGCACGCCTGCCAGCTCCACCGCCGCGGCTCCTGTCGTGGAAAAGGTCCCGGCGCCCGTCAAGGCCGAGAAGGAAGACCGCGCCAAGGCAGAAGCAGAGGCCAAGGCCGCTGAAGTTGCCAAGGCTGCCGAGCTTGCCAAGAAGAAGGAAGCCGAGCAGGCAGCTGCCCCGGCCCGCGGCGGCGCTACCCCGGCAGCCGAGTCCGCCGCCGGACTGCTCGCCATGGCGCAGCAGATGCACGACAAGCACGTCGCCGACGGCGAGCAGCAGCGCGACAAGATCATCGCGGAAGCGCAGATCGAAGCCAGCAGCCTTGTCAACGACGCCCAGGAGAAGTCCCGCAAGATCCTCGGCGCCCTCGAACAGCAGCGCTCCGTGCTGGAACGCAAGGTCGAGCAGCTCCGCGGCTTCGAACGCGACTACCGTTCACGCCTGAAGGCCTACATCGAGGGCCAGCTGCGTGACCTGGATGCCCGCGGCTCCGTGGCAGCCCCTGAGGTCGAAGCCAACAGCTAGGGCATTAAGCAAGTATTCTGAAAGCCGGTGGCTGAGGATTCCTCGGCCGCCGGCTTTCGGCATTAACCGCAGGTTCCGCCGGCGGACGTGCCCCCGCACCCAGCTCCCAGTCCCCGCACTGGCCCGTGAACGAAAGCCCTATGACAGACGCACCCTCACCTGACGCCGTGCAGCCCGCTGAGCCCGACCTGGCAGGTCCGCTCAAGCCGAGGCCGCGGCGGGCCCTGCTGCTCTCCGTGTTCTTTGGCCTGGCCGTATTCGCCTACGTGTTCGACCAGCTGACCAAGCTGTGGGTCACCGCCAACATGACCGAGGGGGAGAGGATCCCGGTGCTGCCGCCGCTGCTGCACTGGTACTACATCCGCAACTCCGGTGCCGCCTTCTCGATCGGCGAGAACGTCACGTGGGTGTTCACCATCATCATGACCGCCGTCTCGATCGCCATCCTGCTGCAGCTGCGGAAGCTCGGATCGGTCTGGTGGGCTCTGGCGCTTGGGCTGCTGCTGGGAGGCGCCCTTGGCAACCTCACGGACCGGCTGTTCCGCGAACCGTCCTTCGCGATGGGTCATGTGGTGGACTTCATCCAGCTCCCCAACTTTGCGATCTTCAACATCGCCGACTCGGCCGTGGTGTCCTCAGTGGTGATCATCTGCCTGCTCACGCTGCGCGGGATCACCCTGGACGGCTCCCACCCTACAAAGGACACAGTGAAGCATGACTCCTAAGGACAGGGTGCCTGGCCACACGGCGCCGGAAGACCTGACCCCGGAAGATCTGACCCCGGCCGGGACGCTGCCGGAGGACCTCCTGCCGGAGGACGTCCTGGACGACCTCGGGGACGACGGCGACGCCGGGGACGGGACGGCCGCGTCGCCGGCGTCGTCCTACCGCTTTGTGGTGCCGGATGAACTTGCGGGCACCCGGGTGGATGCCGGGCTGGCCAAACTCATGGACATTTCCCGCTCACAAGCCGCCGTACTGATTGCCGAGGGCAATGTCAGCAGCAAGGACAAAGCGGTCGGAAAATCGCTCAAGCTCGCCCCCGGTGCCGTGCTCGACGTCGTCGTCCCGGCACGCCGGGACCCCCTGGAAGTTGTGGAGGAAGTAGTGGAAGGCCTGAAAATCCTGCTGGACGATGACGAGTTCGTTGTCATCGACAAACCGGTCGGTGTGGCCGCGCATCCCTCGCCCGGCTGGGTGGGGCCCACCGTTGTTGGTGGACTGGCCGGCCTCGGCTACCGCATCTCCACCTCCGGTTCGCCGGAGCGCGCGGGCATCGTCCACCGGCTCGACGTCGGGACCTCCGGTGTGATGGTGGTCGCCAAGACGGAGGAGGCGTACACGGCGCTCAAGCGCGCCTTCAAGGAACGCACCGTAGACAAGGTCTACCACGCCGTCGTCCAGGGACTTCCGGACCCGCTGGCCGGCACCATTGACGCGCCGATCGGCCGCCACCCGGGCCACGACTGGCGCTTCGCCGTGATCGAGGACGGCCGGGATTCCATCACGCACTACGAGGTCCTGGAGGCGTTCGGGAAGGCGTCGCTCGTGGAAGTCCACCTCGAAACCGGCCGCACGCACCAGATCCGCGTCCACTTCTCTGCCCTGCGCCACCCCTGCGCCGGCGACCTGACCTATGGTGCGGACCCGCGGCTCGCCGCGACGCTGGGGCTCACCCGGCAGTGGCTGCACGCCCGGCAGCTGTCCTTCGCCCACCCCCGGACGGGGGAGCAGGTCACCGTCACCAGCGAGTACCCGCAGGACCTGCGGTACGCGCTCGAAGTCCTGGAGTCAGGACGGGCCTGAGCGGCTCCCTGGTCCGGTTGCCCATTCGGGGCGTTGCGCAGCCGGGCCCGGCCGTGCCGTGCCGCAACGTCCGTGCGCGGCACTAGAATGATTCGGTGACTTCCAGCAACAACTCGTTCGTTCATCTCCACAACCACACCGAATACTCGA
This sequence comes from Arthrobacter sp. NicSoilB4, assembly GCF_019977335.1. Taxonomy (NCBI): domain Bacteria; kingdom Bacillati; phylum Actinomycetota; class Actinomycetes; order Micrococcales; family Micrococcaceae; genus Arthrobacter; species Arthrobacter sp. NicSoilB4. The sequence continues at coordinate 1,540,384 of NZ_AP024653.1, forward strand.
TGTTGGACGGTGCCGCCCGGCTCGGGGAGCTGTTCGACGAAACCGAACGGCTGGGCATGCCCGCCCTGGCCACCACGGACCACGGCTACCTTTTCGGCGCCTTTGATTTCTGGAAGCGGGCCACGGACCAGGGCATCAAGCCCATCATCGGCGTCGAAGCCTACGTCACGCCCGGCACGGCGCGCGGGGACAAGACCCGCGTCCGCTGGGGCGAGGAAAACCAGCGCAAGGATGACATCTCCGGCGGCGGCTCCTACACCCACATGACGCTGCTCAGCTACAACAATGTGGGCATGCGGAACCTCTTCCGGGCTTCCTCGATCGCCTCGCTGGATTCGGTCTTCGGCAAGTGGCCCCGGCTGGACCGGGAACTGCTGAACACCTACTCCGAAGGCTTGATTGCCACCACTGGCTGCCCGTCGGGAGAGGTGCAGACGCGGCTCCGGCTCGGCCAGTACCGGGAGGCGGTAGAGGCGGCCGCCGAGTTCCGCGACATCTTCGGCGCCGAAAACTACTTCTGCGAACTCATGGACCACGGCCTGGACATTGAGCGGCGCGTCACCGGTGACCTGCTGCGGCTGGCCAAGGAACTGAACCTGCCGCTGGTGGCCACCAACGACCTGCACTACACGCATGAGCACGACGCGAAGGCGCATGAGGCCCTGCTGGCCATCCAGTCCGGTTCCACCCTGCTGGAACCGACATACGACAACGGCGGATCGCGGTTCGCCTTCTCGGGCAGTGGCTACTACCTCAAGTCCCCGCAGGAAATGCGGGAGCTGTTCCGCGACCACCCGGACGCCTGCGACAACACGCTGCTGATCGCCGAGCGCTGCGAAGTCTCGTTCAACACCGGCGCCAACTACATGCCCCGCTTCCCCTGCCCGGAAGGGGAGGACGAAACGTCCTGGCTGGTCAAGGAAGTCGACAAGGGCCTCCGTTACCGCTATCCGAAGGGCATCCCGGACAAGGTCCGCACGCAGGCCGACTACGAACTCGGCGTCATCAACTCCATGGGGTTCCCCGGCTACTTCCTGGTGGTGGCGGACTTTATCAACTGGGCCAAGAACAACGGCATCCGGGTGGGTCCCGGACGTGGCTCGGGCGCCGGGTCCATGGTGGCCTACGCCATGCGCATCACCGACCTCGATCCGCTGCACCACGGCCTGATCTTCGAGCGGTTCCTGAACCCGGACCGCGTCTCCATGCCCGACTTCGACGTCGACTTCGATGACCGGCGCCGCTCCGAGGTAATCGACTACGTCACGCGCAAGTACGGCGACGAGCGTGTCGCGATGATCGTCACCTACGGCACCATCAAGACCAAGCAGGCCCTCAAAGACTCCTCGCGCGTGCTGGGCTACCCGTTCAGCATGGGCGAGACGCTCACCAAGGCGCTGCCGCCGGCCGTGATGGCCAAGGACATCCCGCTGGCGGATATCCAGAACAAGGACTCCAAGCGCTACAGCGAGGCCGCTGACTTCCGGCAACTGATCGCCACCGACCCTGAAGCCGCCAAGGTGTTCGAAACGGCGCTCGGCATCGAGGGCCTGAAGCGGCAATGGGGCGTGCACGCCGCCGGTGTCATCATGTCCTCGGACCCCATCATCGACGTCATCCCGATCATGCGCCGCTTCCAGGACGGCCAGGTCATCACCCAGTTCGACTACCCGACGTCCGAGGGCCTCGGCCTGATCAAGATGGACTTCCTCGGCCTGCGGAACCTCACGATCATTTCCGACGCCCTCGAGAACATCAAGATGAACCGGGGCGTGGACCTGGACCTGGAGTCCCTGGAGCTCGACGACGCGGCGTCCTACGAGCTGCTGGCCCGCGGCGACACCCTGGGCGTGTTCCAGCTCGACGGCGGGCCCATGCGCTCCCTGCTCAAGCTGATGAAGCCTGACAACTTCGAAGACATCTCTGCCGTGCTGGCGCTGTACCGGCCCGGCCCCATGGGCGCCAACGCCCACACCGACTACGCGCTGCGCAAGAACAAGATCCAGGAAGTCATTCCGATCCACCCGGAACTCGAGGAACCGCTCGCCGAAATCCTGGGCGGCACCTATGGCCTGATCGTCTACCAGGAGCAGGTCATGGCCGTGGCGCAGAAGCTCGCCGGCTACACCCTGGGCCAGGCCGACATCCTGCGCCGCGCCATGGGCAAAAAGAAGAAGTCCGAACTGGACAAGCAATTCGCCGGATTCTCCCAGGGCATGCAGGACAACGGCTACTCGATGGCCGCGGTCAAGACCCTCTGGGACATCCTGCTGCCCTTCTCCGACTACGCATTCAACAAGGCGCACTCGGCCGCCTACGGCGTAATCTCCTACTGGACCGCCTACCTCAAAGCCCACTATGCGCCGGAGTACATGGCGGCCCTGCTGACTTCGGTCGGCGACGACAAGGACAAGTCGGCCATCTACCTCAACGAATGCCGGCGCATGGGCATCACGGTGCTGCCGCCGGACGTCAATGAATCCGCGCTGAACTTCACCCCGGTCGGCAACGACATCCGCTTTGGCATGGGCGCCATCCGCAACGTCGGCGTGAACGCCGTCGAGGCCATGGTGGTCGCGCGCGAAAAGGAAGGCGCCTACACGTCCTTCAAGGACTACCTCATGAAGGTGCCCGCGGTGGTCTGCAACAAGCGCACCATCGAGTCCCTGATCAAGGCCGGTGCCTTCGACTCCCTGAACCACCACCGGCGCGCCCTGGCGATGATCCACGAAGAAGCCATTGACTCCGTCATTACGCTCAAGCGCAACGAGGCGATTGGCCAGTTCGACCTCTTTGCCGGTTTCGATGAGGCCGAATCCGAGGCGTCCCTGAGCATAGAGATCCCCGACCTTCCCGAATGGGAGAAGAAGGACAAGCTCTCCTTCGAGCGGGACATGCTCGGCCTCTATGTCTCGGACCACCCGCTGCAGGGGCTGGAGGGGCTGCTGAGCCAGCACGCCGACCAGTCCATCACCTCGCTCATCGCAGAGGACGGCCCGCACGACGGCGCCATCGTCACCATCGCCGGCATGATCACCTCACTCAGCCGGCGGATCGCGAAGGCGAGCGGCAACGCCTACGCCCGCGCGGAGATCGAGGACCTCGGCGGTTCCGTCGAGGTCATGTTCTTCGGCCAGGTCTACGGCCCCATCGCGTCCGTGCTGGCCGAGGACCTGATTGTGGTGGTCAAGGGGCGGCTGCAGCGCCGCGATGACGGCGCCGTCGCCCTCAACTGCATGGAACTCTCCGTCCCGGACCTCAGCGAGGGACTCAACGGGCCCCTGGTGATCACCATGGCGACGCACAAGGCGACCGAGGCCGTCGTGACCGAGCTCGGGGACGTGCTGCGGACCCACCGCGGCAAGTCCGAGGTCCGGCTGCACCTGCAGGGCGACTCGAGGGTGGAGGTCATGGGCCTGCCTGTGCATCTGCGGGTCAACCCCAGCCCGTCCCTGTTCGGGGACCTGAAGGTTCTCCTCGGCCCCACGTGCCTGGACAACTGATCCGCAAGAGGCAGCGCGTCAGCCGAGGTGGCAGTTGATGCCCTTGCCGCTCAAGGACACGGGCATCAACTGTTGCCTCGAAACGGCCGCTCAGATCTCGTAATCGAGCGGCGCGGGCTGGCCGTAAGCGCCGGAGTGGTAGAGCAGCGGCGCGCCGTCCGCGCCCACTTCACCCTCCACGACCTCGACCACCACCACGGCGTTGTTTTCGAAAGACAGCCGCATCTGGACCTTGCCGATCAGCCAGCCGGCAACGCCATTGAGGATCGGCACGTCGTGGGGACCCAGTGCCCAGTGGTCGCCCTCGAAGCGGTTGCTGGTGCGCGCAAAGCGGTCGGCAAGATCCTGGTTCTCCAGTCCCAGCATGTGGACCCCGATGTAGGTCGTGTTGGCCACCGCCGGCCAGGAGCTGGAGGTCCGGGCCATGTTGAAGGTAAACCGGGGCGGCTTTGCCGAGAGGGAGGCCACGGACGTGGCCGTGAAGCCGAAGGGGACGCCGTTGTAGTTGGCGGTGATGATGGCCACGCCGGCGGCGTGCCGGCGGAACATTTCCCGGAAAGTTCCCTCGAAGGCTTGGTCCTCTGTGGCCACTGCTATCCAACTCCCTGCTGTACGTGTGTGGTGTTCCTACCCTGCCAGCGTATTCCGCCTGGTGTGGGCCGCGGAACTGGGGTACCCACGGCGTCATGTGGGCCGTCGTCCGGGGACGCGCGGTGTTATGTGCCCGGCAGGCGTAAAGGTTGTTAAGGTTTGTTGCATGACACAGCCCGCAGTGCACGGCCGGTTCCCGCAGGACGCTCCACACCAAACCCCGCAGCAAACACCGCTCGACGCCGCCCGGACTCCGGCGCCGGGTGCGGCCGGCAGCGCCGTCACGTGGCGGAAGGCGGCCATCATTGCCGCCGCGGGCATCCCGGTGGGACTGCTGTGGTGGCTCCTTGCCCCCTCGGGGCTGAACCTGCTGTCCGGCAATCCGGAGTTGCGGAGCGGCGGCAACACCGAGGGTTGGCTGCCGCGGGACCTGGTCCTGGCGGGACTGTTCCTGCTCGCCGGCTGCATTTCAGGCGCAGTGGCCTCCGGCACCAAGCACTCCGGGCCGTCGGGGCGGGACGTTCTCTTGGCGGTGGGTGCCGGGGCCGTGGGTGCCCTCGCGGCCTGGGGGACCGGCGTGCTGTGCGGCCTGTGGTGGGCGGCGCCGGAGGACACCTCGGCCAATGCCAGTATCGCCTTCTCCCTGCGGTCGTTCGCCGTCCTGGCGATCTGGCCGGCAGCCGCCGCGCTGACCCTCTTCCTGAACACCGTCTTCGCAACACCGGCGCCCGGGGCCCGGCACGGGGCGGCGGAACAACCCTCAACGCAAAGCCCGGAGTAACGGGGACGGGACCCGCCCGGCCGGTGCGTAAAATGAACGGGTGACCCCTTCAGCTGACAGCACCGTACCCTCCGATACCGTGCCCTCCGATACCGTGCCCTCCGTTTCCGCGCGGCGGGGCAACGGCGATCTCGACTTCCGCACCGTCGATCTCCGTGGCCAGCGGCTTACCCTCGCCGGCCTCCGCGCCGCCGTGCCCCGGGCGCAGGCCGGCACCATGGCTGATGCTGAGCACAAAGTCCTGGACATCATCGACGCCGTCCGAAACCGCGGCTTCGAAGCACTCAGCGAGCTGGCCCGGACCTTCGACGGCGTCGAGCAGGTCCACCCGAGGGTCCCCGCCGAAGCGCTGGCCGGCGCGCTTGCCGGGCTCGATCCCGCCGTGCGGGCGGCACTGGAAGAGTCCATCCGGCGTGCCCGGGTCTTTGCCGACGCCCAGCGCCCGGCGGACACCGACGTCGAACTCGGCGAAGGCGCGGTGGTCAGCCAGAACTGGGTCCCCGTGGCGCGGGTGGGCCTCTACGTCCCCGGCGGCCTGGCGGTCTACCCGTCCTCCGTGATCATGAACGTCGTCCCGGCCCTTGCCGCCGGCGTCGAATCCATCGCCCTGGCCTCTCCTCCGCAGAAGGACTTCGGCGGCCTTCCGCACCCCACGATCCTTGCCGCGGCGTGCCTGCTCGGGATCGACGAGGTCTACGCGATTGGCGGCGCCCAGGCCATCGCGGCCTTCGCCTACGGCATCCCCGCCGAGGGGGACAATGCCGGGCTGGACCCGGTCGACGTCGTCACCGGCCCGGGCAACGTCTTCGTTGCCACGGCAAAACGCCTGGTCAAGGGCGTCGTGGGCATCGACTCCGAGGCTGGCACCACCGAGATTGCGATCCTGGCGGACGACACCGCGCAGCCGGGACTGGTCGCCGCGGACCTGATCAGCCAGGCCGAGCACGACCCCAAGGCGGCGTCCGTGCTGATCACGGACTCGGAGGCACTCGCCGCCTCTGTTCGCGTGGAACTGGCCCGCCAGGCGTCAGCGACCAAGCACGGCCTCCGGGTCCGCGAGGCGCTCTCAGGTCCGCAGTCCGGCGTCGTGATGGTCGACGACCTCGAACAGGGCATCGCGGCGTGCAACGCCTACGCGGCCGAACACCTGGAAATCATGACGGCGGACGCGGCTGCCGTCGCGGGCCGGATCCGCAGTGCCGGAGCAATCTTCGTGGGGGACTACAGCCCCGTCAGCCTCGGCGACTATTGCGCCGGCTCCAACCACGTGCTGCCGACCAGCGGCACGGCGGCGTTCTCCTCGGGGCTGAACGTGACCACTTTCCTGCGCGCCATCCAGGTGGTCAACTACACCCGTGCCGCCCTGGCGGAAGTCAGCGCTCACATCGTCAGCCTGTCGGGGGCGGAGGACCTGCCGGCCCACGGCGAGGCGGTCACAGCCCGGTTCGCTGCGGGCGCCTAACCACAACATGTAGTAATTACAGGCTTGTTATTCAGCTATATCTAGTCGTAAACTGAAGATACGTTCCGTCAGGGATTGCCAGCTTGCGACAGGGGAGGAAACGACGTGTATTGCCCGTTCTGCCGTAACCCTGATTCCCGCGTGGTGGACAGCAGGATCGCCGACGACGGCTCAGCGATCAGGCGCCGCCGGCAGTGCCCCGAATGCGGACGCCGCTTCACGACTGTCGAAACCACCAGCCTCACAGTGATCAAGCGGTCCGGCGTCGGCGAGCCCTTCAGCCGCAGCAAGGTCATCAACGGCGTCCGCAAGGCCTGCCAGGGCCGTCCGGTCACCGAAGACGACCTGGCCCTGCTCGCGCAGGAAGTCGAGGAAGCCATCCGGGCCTCCGGCGCCGCGGAAATCGACGCGCACGAAGTCGGCCTGGCCATCCTCAACCCGCTGCAGAAACTCGACGAGGTCGCCTACCTGCGCTTCGCGAGCGTCTACCAGGCCTTCGAGTCACTCGAAGACTTCGAATCCGCCATCTCCCTGCTCCGCCACGAGGCCGAGACCAAGGGGCGCGAAGGCACCAGCCAGCAGAAGAGCCCGCTCTAGTTCTGCCCACAGACTCCGGTGGTGGCAGCGGAGGGGAAGCCGCAGCCACCACCGGCACCAATCTCCTTGTCCGCTCCGCGGTGACAGGACCACGCCGCCTCGACAGTAGAGTCAGCGGCCGCCGGAGACCGGCAGCACGGCCCCGGTGATGTAGCCGGCCTCGCCGGAGAGCAGCCAGAGCACCGCAGCGGCTACTTCATCCGGTTCGGCGCCCCGGCCCATGGGAATCGTGGGATTGAGCCGCTCCACCCGGTCCGGCATCCCTGCGGCCGCATGCAATCCCGTGTTGGTGCTGCCCGGAGCCACACAATTCACCCGAATGCCCTGCGCGGCGACCTCGGCCGCGAGCCCCGCCGTCAGCACATCGACCGCACCCTTGGACGCCGCATAGTGCACCCAGGTTCCCGGCGAGCCTGCCTTAGTGGCGGTCGAGGAGATGTTGATGATTGAGCCGCCACGGCCGCCCCGCTCCGTGCTGAGCCGTCTTACGGCCTCCTGGCAGACATAGACGACGCCGGCGACGTTGACGTCGAGCACGCGCCGGATGGTCGCGGCAGGGACGTCCGTGAGGGGGCCGATCAGGTTGCCGGTGATGCCGGCGTTGTTCACGACGGCGGCAAGGGTCCCCAGTGCCGCAGCCGCATCGAACAGCCGCGTGACGGCCGCCGGGTCGCTGACGTCGGCCCGGACGGCCACCGCAACGCCGCCGGCGGCGGTTATGCCTTCCACCGTGGAGTCGGCGCCGGCGGCGTCGGCGGAATAGTTCACCACCACGGCATACCCGGCGCGGGCGGCACGTTGTGCCACCGCCGCGCCGATGCCCCGGCTGGCGCCCGTGACGATGACAACCCCGGGCGCCGGTTCTGTCATGGTGCTACTTGGCCAGTTTGTGCTTCAGTGCGATCTCCAGCGCGGCGCCGACGATGCCGGCGTCGTTCTTCAGCTCCGCCGGGACAATCGGCGTGCGCAGCTGAAGCCGCGGCAGGTATTCGTCGGCGCGCTTGGAGATGCCGCCGCCGACGATGAACAGTTCGGGGGAGAAGAGGAATTCCACGTGGGAGAAGTACCGCTGCAGCAGCACGCTGTACTCTTCCCAGCTGAGGCCGTCCCGCTCGCGGGCTACGGCCGAAGCCTTGGATTCGGCGTCGAACCCGTCAATCTCCAGGTGGCCGAGCTCTGCGTTCGGGACGAGCTTGCCGTCGAAGATGAAAGCGGATCCGATCCCGGTGCCGAGCGTGATGACCAGCACGGTCCCCTTCACGAACTCGCCGGCGCCGAAGCGTGCCTCCGCGAGGCCGGCGGCGTCGGCGTCGTTGATGACCTCCACGGGACGGCCCAACCGCGCGGTCAGCATGGCATCGATGTCCATCTCCAGCCACGATTTGTCCACATTGGCGGCGGAGTGGACCACGCCATGCTGGATGATGCCGGGGAAGGTGACGCCCACGGGCGAATCGGGGGCCGGCGCGTCGGGCCGGGCGGACAGCGTGGCCACAACCTGGGCCACGACCTCGGCCACGGATTCCGGCGTGGAGGGCTGCGGGGTGGGAATGCGCAGGCGGTCACCGATCAGCTTGCCCTTTTTCAGGTCCACGATCCCGCCCTTGATCCCGGTGCCGCCGATGTCAATGCCGATCAGCGGGGCGTTCTTCTTCGACTTCTCGTCCTTCTTGGCCAATGTGGTTCCGTTCGTGGCAGGGGGCGGGGCTGGGAGTGTGCGGCCCAGGGCCGACGGGCGAAGACCGGGATCTTCTGGTGGAGCGGTACTCAGGGGAGGGTCAGGACTTCGGCGCCTGACTCCGTGACAAGCAGGGTGTGCTCGAACTGCGCGGTGCGTTTGTGGTCACGGGTGACGACGGTCCAGTCGTCGGACCACATGTCCCAGTCCACGGTGCCGAGCGTCAGCATGGGCTCGATCGTGAAGACCATGCCGGCCTCGATGACCGTGTTGTAGGCGGGGGCGGCGTCGTAGTGGGGGATGATCAGGCCGGTATGGAACGCCTCGCCGACGCCGTGCCCGGTGAAGTCGCGGACGACGCCGTAGCCGAAGCGCTTGGCGTAGGACTCGATGGTGCGGCCGATCACGTTGATTTCGCGTCCCGGTGCCACGGCCCGGATGGCGCGGTTCAGGGATTCCTGGGTGCGCTCGACGAGCAGCCGGGATTCCTCATCGACGTCGCCGACCAGGAAAGTGTAGTTGGTGTCGCCGTGCACGCCGCCAATGAAAGCCGTGATGTCGATGTTGAGGATGTCGCCGTCCTGGACCACGGTGGTGTCCGGAATGCCGTGGCAGATGACTTCGTTCAATGACGAGCACAGGGACTTCGGGAAACCCCGGTAGCCGAGGGTGGAAGGGTATGCCTTGTGGTCGAGCAGGAATTCATGGCCCACACGGTCCAGCTGGTCCGTGGTGACGCCGGGCTCGATGTGCTTGCCGACCTCAACGATGGCCTGGGCGGCAATCCTCGAAGCCGTGCGGATCTTCTCGATGGTCTCAGCCGTCTTGACCTCGGAGCCGGTGAACTTGGCCGGCCCGGGTTTGCCCACATATTCGGGGCGCGGGATCGACGCCGGAACGGGGAGCTGCGGGCTGACTGTTCCCGGGACCAGGGTGCCGATGGGTGCAGTCGAGGCTAGAGAAGGCATAGATTGATCATATAAGGCGATGCCGGAGGCAGATAAACAAACGCCAAGAATCATCAGCGCAAGGAGCATCGATGCCGGAGTACTGGTACAACGTCAACACGCACGAGGTGGAAGAGGACGCCATGTCCGACTGGAGCCAGCTGATTGGCCCCTACAAGACGCGGGAAGAAGCCGAACACGCCCTGGAGAAGGTCAAGGCACGCAACGAATCCTGGGAAAAGGGCGACGAAGACGACTAGCGCCGGCAGATGAGCGGGCTGATCCTGGTCAACGGTCTTCCGGGGTCCGGCAAGACGACCCTTGCCCGGGAGCTGGCCGCCGCGCTGGAACTGCCGCTGTTCTCCAAGGACGCCTACAAGGAGTGCTTGTGGGACAGCGCCCGGCCGCCGGGCGCGGCGGAATCGACAGCGCTGGGGCGCCGTGCGCTGGAGCTGATGTGGGCCGGGATCGCCGCCGCAAAAGGGCCGGCCGTCGTCGAATCCTTCTGGTTCGCGCCCCGGGACCTGGAATTCCTGCGCTCCGATCTCCGGGGCGCAGGCAGGACGGTGGCGGCGGAAGTCTGGTGCGCGCTGGATCCGGCCGCTGCGAGGCAGCGCTGCCGGAACCGTGACCGTCATCCCGTGCACCACGCCGCGCATGACGACGACGACGTCTGGTCCCGGTGGGTCCAGGAGGCCGGTCCGCTGGGGCTGGGACCGGTGCTGGAAGTTAGCACCGAACGCCCTGTCGACGTGCCGCCGGTTCGCCGGGAGCTGGATGAGCTGCTGGTGCACGGGGACTGAATTTCTCACCCGGCGCGGATGAGGGCCGGCCGTTGGCGCCCGGCCATACTGGGGAAATGCCGACGAGCGTCACCCGCACCCGCGGCGTCCGAATCACCGATCTGGCCAGGCTGGCCGCCGCCTGGGCTGCCTCGACCGTGGCCCTCATCGTCACAGGCGCGCTGGTGCCGGGGTTTTCCGCCACGAGCTGGTGGGCCTACGCCGCCGTGGCAGCGGCGGCCGGCATCGTCGGACTGGTCCTCCGGCCCCTGCTGGTGGAAATCTCGGCGAGGGTGGGCTGGCTGGCCGTGCTGCTGGCCGCCCTGCTGGGGCAGGCCCTGATCATGTATGTCGCCATCCGCCTGGTGCCCGGCATTGAATCGACGCCGTGGACCGCCTTTGCCGCGACCTGGGTCAGTGCCGCCGTGGGCACCCTCATATCGTGGACCACCACGGCCGGAACCGACGACGGCCTCATCACCTCGCTGGCCGGCAGGACACGCCGGCCGCAACCGGTGACCGATCCGGAGGTCGACGGCGTCCTGTTCGTCCAGCTCGATGGTGTCCCCTTCCCGGTCCTGCAGTGGGCGGTCCAGTCCGGGGGAGTGCCCCACATCCGGCGCTGGCTCGCCTCGGGGGACTACACGCTCCGCGAATGGACGCCCCAGCTGCCGTGCACCACCCCGGCCAGCCAGATGGGCATCCTGCACGGAACCGTTGACGGGATCCCCGCCTTCCGCTGGTACGACCGTGAGCTCAACAGGGTCCTCGTGGCGAACCGCCCGGCAGACGCCCGGGTGATCGAGGGAAAGCACAGCACCGGCCGCGGCCTGCTGTGCGACGACGGCGTCTCCATTTCGAACCTGTTCACCGGTGACGCGGCCCGGTCCCTGCTGACGATGAGCAGGGTGGAGGTCCGGCACGGCTCCACCCAGACCCGACGTGCGTTCGCCTGGTTCTTCACATCGCCGAACGGGTTCATGCGCAGCTTCACCCGGACCGTCGGGGAGATCCTCAAGGAGCGCTGGCAGGCCCGGCGGCAGGTCAAGCGTGACCTCGACCCGCGCGTGCACCGGGACTGGACCTTCGCCCTGCTGCGGGCCGTCACCAACGGTCTCCTTCGCGACCTGAACACCGCCCTCGTGGCGGAGGAGCTGCACCGTGGCACGAAGAGCATCTACGTCGACTACGTCGACTACGACGAGATCGCCCACCACGCAGGCATGTTCCGGCCCGAGTCGCTCGCCTCCCTGGACGGCCTGGACCGCACGCTCGGGTCCCTTGCCCAGCTCGCCGGGTCCGCTGCCCGCCGCTACCGGCTGGTGGTGCTCTCCGACCACGGCCAGTCCCAGGGCACGCCGTTCGCCGACCGGTATGGCCAGGCGCTCGGCGGCCTGTGTGCGGAACTCATGCAGGAAACGGTGCAGAACGTGGACGCGTCCGTCGAAGGGCTGGGGCGCGCGGACTCCATCGCCGGTGACATCGCGACCGGAGGGATGACCGGGAAGCTCGCCGTCCGTGCCAACAAGGGACTCGCCAAGGCGCAGGAGACGCCGGCGCCAGAGGACGCCGCCGCGGACCCGGTTGTGGTGCTGGGCTCCGGCAACCTGGGCCTGGTCTACGTCCGGGGTGACCGGCGGTGGACGCTCCAGGCCCTCGAGAAGGAGTGGCCGGCCCTGGTGCCCGGCCTGGCCGGACACCCCGGCGTCGGCTTCGTCGCCGGCATCGATGAGGACGGCCGGGCGTGGGCGATCGGCAGCAGCGGGCGCCGCAACATCGCGACCGGCGACGTGGAGGGCACCGATCCGCTGGCGGCCTACGGATCCCACGCCGCGCGGGTGCTGCTGCGTGCCCTCCGGCAGCCCGAGGCACCGGATCTCTACGTCAACAGCACGGTCGATCCGGTGACCAACGACGTCGCGGCGTTCGAAGGCCTGGTCGGATCCCACGGGGGCCTCGGCGGCTGGCAGGACCGTGCGGTGCTGCTGGGCCCGGCGGATCTTATGGCGGGGCTGCCGGAGCGGATCGAGGGCGCCGATGAGCTCCACCGGGTGCTCGTCGCGATGCTCGAGTCCTGCGGCCAGCGCGCCACGGAGCGGCATGCCCCGCCCGGAGGAGTGCCCGCGGATTGACGCCGGGGCGGGACCTCGGGCGAGGCGTTGAGCTCACGACGGGGCGACCCAGAACTGGCCCGGGGCAAGGACGACCGCCGTGCAGCCGGGCGCCTGCTCCGCCACGGCCTCGGCAAACCGGCGCCCGGGCTGCTCCAGCCAGCTCCGGGCAAAGTGTGCGAGGAAGGGAGGGTGCAGGGTTCCCCAGTGCACCGGTATGGCGAACCGGGCACCGCTCAGCACGGCAGCCCGGGCGGCGGTCACGGGGGACAGATGGCCGGCCGAGAGCCTCGGTCCCCACCCCCAGACCGGCACCAGGGCAACGTCGATGGGGCCGCCCGCCATCGCCGGCATCGCGGCCATCTCCGGAAACAGCCCCGTGTCGCCGGCGATCCACACGGTTCCCGAAGGACCCCGCACCAGGTGGCCGTGGGCGGCGTTTGGACGGTGGGGCATGGGGCGGTGGCGGTGCTCGGCCGGCACCTGGCGCACCTGGACCTGAGCGCCTGTCGGGTTGTCGATCGTGGTCCAGCCGTCCCCGAGGGGGACACTGTCCGGCAGCCGTCGTCGTCGTCGTCGTAACCAGGCGACGTTTTCCGGGGCGCTCATCAGGGTTGCGTCGCGCAGCATGCGGAGGGAGCTCAGCTCGGCGTGGTCGTGGTGCAGGTGTGAGAGGAGCACAACGTCGGGGCGGCTCCACGAGGAAGGGTCCGGCCGGGGTGCCAGACGCCGCAGCAGCCCGGCGTGGGGCCGCAGCAGCGGGTCGGTCAGGAATCGGACCCCGTCCAGGTCCAGCACCACGGAGGAGTGGCCAAGCCAGGTGACTTTCATGGAAGCACGACGGAAGGCGCAGCCCCTTGGCAGGTCAGATCAGGCCATGGCCTTCGCCTTAAGGGAATCAAACTCCGCCTGGCTGATGGCTCCGGAATCGAGCAGCGCCTTGGCATCGGAGATCTGGCTGGCCGGGCTGGCCGACTTTCCGGCCACCTGCTGGATGTACTCCTGCTGGGCGGCCTGTTGTTCGGCAATTGCCTTCATCTGCCGCTCGGTCATGCTGCGGCCCCGGGCGATCAGGTAGATGAGGGCGCCGAGCCAGGGAACGAAGATCAGCAGTATCGACCAGCCGGCCTTTCCCCAGCCGCTGAGCGTGCTGTCGCCGAACAAGTCGAACAGGCAACGGAACCACACCATCAGGGCTGCAATCCAGATGAAGAACCAGAAACTCCACAGCAGGACGTCCCAGAAGTCAGTCGAAATTGAGTCCATGGCTACTCCTCCACTAGTGTCCGCGGTGTCCGGCCCATCGCTTCGGGCGCGAATGAGGCCGTAATGGCGGAACATCTGCCGGGGCCCACTGCGGGCCCTTAATGGCCAGACTGCCCGTCCTGGCAGGACTCCGCATCGCCCGTGAAGGATGAGGTGACCCCGAGAAGCCGCTGTGCCGGCTGGGAGGTCAGCCCGCGAATCGGCTAGAAAGAATGCTCGGGGCCGGGGAACTGGCCGGAGCGCACGTCCTCGCCGTACGCCTTCGCGGCATCGCTGAGTGAAGTGCGCAGGTCAGCGTACTGCCGGACGAACTTCGCCATCCGGCCCCCGCGCAGGCCCGCCATGTCCTGCCACACCAGCACCTGGCCCGTGGTGGCGTTGCCGGCGCCGATGCCGACGGTGGGGACGTCGACGGCGGCGTCCACGGCTGCCGCCGTCTTCGCCGGAACCATTTCCATCAGCACGCAGAACGCGCCGGCATCGGCCAGGGCGACGGCGTCGTCGATCAGCCGCTGGGCGTCGTCGCCGCGGCCCTGGACCCGGTAGCCGCCCAGCGCGTGCTCGCTCTGCGGGGTGAATCCGATGTGCGCCATGACGGGGATCCCGGCCTGGACCATGGCCCGGACGGTCTCCGCATAGAATTTGCCGCCCTCGATCTTGACCGCGTGGGCGAGCCCTTCCTTGAGGAACCGCACACCGGTGGCCACGGCCTGCTGGGCGGAGACCTCGTAGCTGCCGAAGGGCAGGTCCGCAACGACCAGGGCGCGCCTTGCCGAACGGGCGACAGCGCGGCACAGCGGGAGCAGCTCGTCCACGGTGACGGGCAGGCTGGTTTCGTTGCCGAACACATTGTTCGAGGCGGAGTCGCCCACGAGGAGGACCTCGATGCCGGCCTGGTCGAAGATTTCCGCCGTGTACTGGTCATAGGCCGTCAGCATGGCGAAGCGCTCACCGTTGAGCTTCGCCTGGTGCAGGTGGTGGGTGCGGATCTTCGCCACAGGCTTCCGCGCGGCAGCCTCCGGGGCAGTCCCTGACGCCGCGCCGGCCGGCTGGGCGGGGCCGGCGGCCGAGGGGCCGTTGCCGTAGGGTGCCGCTACTTCGGCTGCGGGCATGCTGGAATCGGGGCTTTTGCTTGTGGCCATGGCACGAGCGTAGTGCGATACCGCGCGTCCTAGCTACCGGGCCCCGGCCGCCGGGCTGGTGAATCACATCACAAGGCACGGTGGACAGCCTCCGTCGCCGCGTCCCGGGCGCAGGCTTCCGGCGGCCGGATCCCGGGACGTTATGTTAACGCTGTGTTACGTGAGTCGGCTGCTCCAGCAATCGATGGCAATGATTAGTAAAGTGAATCCTGAGCAGCTGCGGGACCAATGCCTGGCGGGAGTCAGGACATGCCCCGGGCACGGACGTTGAACCGGAAAGAGGCCACTATGGACCGCCAGCAAGAGTTTGTCCTGCGGACAATCGAAGAGCGCGACGTGCGGTTCGTGCGGCTGTGGTTTACCGACGTCGTGGGTTCCCTGAAATCCGTGGCGCTCGCCCCGGCCGAGGTTGAAGGGGCATTCGAGGAAGGCCTGGGCTTCGACGGCTCCTCGATCGAAGGCCTCGCCCGCGTCTTCGAGTCCGACATGCTGGCCCAGCCGGACCCCGCAACCTTCCAGATCCTGCCCTGGCGCGGCGAGACGGAAGCGACCTCCCGGATGTTCTGCGACGTCCTGACCCCCGACGGCGAACCGTCCGCCGCGGATCCGCGGAACGTCCTCAAGCGCAACCTGGCCAAGGCCGCGGACATGGGCTTCACCTGCTACACACATCCCGAGATCGAGTTCTACCTGCTGAAGTCCCAGCATCCGGGCCCTGACGGCGCTCCGGTGCCGGTGGACGAAGGGGGCTACTTCGACCACGTCCCGGGCGGCGTCGCCCAGGACTTCCGCCGCACCGCCGTCACCATGCTCGAATCGGTTGGCATCTCCGTGGAGTTCAGCCACCACGAGGCGGGCCCCGGCCAGAACGAAATCGACCTGCGCTACGCGGATGCGCTGCAGACCGCGGACAACATCATGACGTTCCGCACCGTGATCAAAGAGGTTGCACTGCAGCAGGGCACCTACGCCACGTTCATGCCGAAGCCGTTCACGGCCCACCCGGGCTCCGGCATGCACACGCACTTCTCGCTCTTCGAGGGCGACACGAACGCCTTCTACGAAGCCGGTGCCGAGTTCCAGCTCTCCGAGACAGCGCGGCAGTTCATCGCCGGCATCCTCAAGCACGCACCGGAATTCACCGCCGTCACCAACCAGTTCGTAAACTCGTACAAGCGGCTCTGGGGCGGGGGAGAAGCCCCTAGCTACCTCAGCTGGGGCCACAACAACCGCTCCGCCCTGGTCCGCGTCCCGCTGTACAAGCCCGGCAAGGGACAGTCCGCGCGCATTGAATACCGCGGCATCGACTCCGCGGCCAACCCCTACCTGGCCTACGCCGTGCTGCTTGGCGCAGGGCTCAAGGGCATCGAGGAGGGCTACCAGCTCCCCGCCGCCGCCGAGGACGACATCTGGTCGCTGAGTTCGGCCGAGCGCCGCGCGATGGGCCACGACCCGCTCCCGGCCAGCCTGCACGACGCCATCCGCACCATGGAGGACTCCGAACTTATGCCGCAGATCCTCGGCGAGCAGGTGTTCGAGCACTTCCTGCGCAACAAGCGGGCCGAGTGGCAGGACTACCGTCTCCAGGTCACGCCCTACGAGCTGCAGCGCAACCTCGGCATCCTTTAGGCGTCCCCGGTGAGCCTGGCACGACGCCTCATAGCCGCCGGTTTCAGCGACCTGGAGAAGGGCGAACGGTTCCTCGCGGCCCCGGAACTCGAGGGCCTGGACCAGGACGTTGTGTTCGCCGGACTGCAACTGGCCGCGAACCCGGACACGGCGCTGCAGTCCCTGGTCCGGCTGATCGAGAAGCACCCGGACCTGCGGAAACTTGCGGCCGCGGAGCCCGAACGCAGCGAGCCGCTGTACCGGGTGCTGGGTGCCTCCGAGGCGCTGGGTGAGTTCCTGATCCGACACCCCGAACACCTTGACGTCTTCGAGGTGACGGCCAGCCCGGAACCGCGCGCCGCGGACGCCGCGGTGCTGCGTGCCAGGCTGCTGCAGTCCGTGCGGGCCGATCCGAAATCGGGCCGGCCCGTCGCCGGCCTGACCGGGCAGGAAGGCTACGAGGCGCTCCGCACGGAGTACCGGCGCGGTCTCGTCGAGCTTGCCATCAAAGATCTCTGCGCCGCCGACCCGCTGGACTTCATGCCCGCGGCCGGTGCCGAGCTGGCGGATCTTGCCGGCGCCGCGATCGAGGCGGCCCTGGCCGTCTCCCGGGCCGAGGCCGCGGAGCACTTCAGCGCCACTGAGGTGGCCGACGTCGGGCTGGCCGTGATCGGCATGGGGAAATGCGGTGCCCGCGAACTCAACTACATTTCCGACGTCGACGTCATCTACGTGATCGAATCCGGCGAGCTCGACGATCCGCGCGCCAATACGATCGGCACCGCGCTGGCCTCCGGAATTTCCCGGGCGATCATGTCCGTCGGCCGAGAACCCGGGCTGTGGGAGGTCGACGCCAACCTGCGGCCCGAGGGTAAGTCCGGCCCGCTGGTCAGGACCCTCGCCTCGCACCAGAGCTACTACGCCCGCTGGGCCGAAAGCTGGGAGTTCCAGGCGCTGCTCAAGGCCCGGACCATCGCCGGGGACACCGACCTCGGCGCCCGGTACGAGGCCGCCGTCGCTCCGCTGATCTGGTCCTCGGCCGGCCGGGAAGGCTTCGTGGAGTCGGTCCGCTCCATGCGCCGCCGGGTTACCGAACACATCCCCGCCGACGAGGAACAGCGGCAGATCAAGCTGGGCCGCGGGGGACTGCGCGACGTCGAATTCACTGTTCAGCTGCTGCAGCTGGTGCACGGCAAATCCGACGAAACCCTGCGCTGCCGCGACACCACCTCGGCCATCGCCGCGTTGTCCGCCGGCGGCTACATTGGCCGCTCCGACGCCGCCGAGTTCGACCGCGACTACCGCTACCTCCGGCTCCTTGAACACCGGATCCAGCTCTTCCAGCTGCGCCGGACCCATCTGATGCCGGTCAAAGACGCCTCGCTGCGGGCGCTGGCCAAAGCGATGCTCGGGCCGTTCTCCAGCGAACGGCCCAAACCCGACGCCCTGGCCGAGACGTGGCGCAAGACCAAACGCTCCGTCCGCGAGCTGCACGAACGCATCTTCTACCGTCCGCTGCTGAACACGGCGGCGGCGCTCAGCAGCGAGGAGGCCAGGCTGAGCCCGGAAGCGGCGCAAGGGCGCCTCGCCGCGCTGGGCTACCTCGACCCGAGCGGCGCGATGCGGCACATCGAGGCGCTCACCGGCGGCGTCAGCCGACGCGCCGCGCTCCAGCGCCAGCTCCTGCCGATCCTGCTCGGCTGGCTCGCGGAGGGTGTGGACCCCGACGCCGGCCTGCTGGCCTTCCGGCGGGTCAGTGAAGCGCTGGGCACCACCCACTGGTATCTCGGCATGCTCCGGGACTCGACGGCGGCGGCCGAGCGGCTCTGCCACGTGCTGTCCAATTCCCGGCTGATCGCGGACCTCCTGGAGGTTTCGCCCGAATCCGTGGCGTGGCTCGGCTCGGACAAGGACCTTGTCCCGCTGACCTTCGAGGCGCAATGGCTTGAGATCGTGTCCAAGATGTCCCGCCATGCCGAGCCGGAAAGTGCCATGCGCCTCATCCGGCTGATCCGGCGCCGCGAGATCCTGCGGATTGCCATCGCGGACAGCGCCGGGCTGCTGGACCAGGACCAGGTGGGCGCAGCGCTGGCCGACACCGACCGGGCCGCGGTCCTCGGCGCCCTGCGCGTGGCGGAAACCGTCGTCACGGCCGCGGAGCCGCTCAAGACCCACGTTCTGGTGGTCGCCATGGGACGGCAGGGCGGCCGGGAGATCGGCTACGGCTCCGACGCCGACGTTATCTACGTGCACCGCGGGCTGCCCGGCGTCCCGGAGGACGAGGCCCAGCAGCAGGCACTGCAGATCGTCAGCCGGCTCTCCAACCTGCTCACCCAGCCGCTCAAGCCGGCCATCCTCGCCGAGCGCGTCCTGATGGTCGACGCCGACCTGCGGCCGGAAGGCAAGAGCGGGCCGATGGTGCGATCGCTGGAGTCCTACGCCGAGTATTACCGCCGCTGGTCGCTCGTGTGGGAGGCGCAGGCGCTGCTGCGGGCGCGGCCCATGGCGGGCGACGACGAGCTGGCCGCCGACTTTGTGGCGCTGATCGACCCGATCCGCTACCCCGAGACGCTGTCCGAGCAGGACGTCCGGGAAGTCCGCCGGGTGAAGGCGCGGGTGGAATCGGAACGACTGCCCCGCGGCGCCGACCCCGCCCGACACCTGAAGCTGGGCCGCGGCGGACTCAGCGACGTCGAATGGCTCGCCCAGCTGCTCCAGCTGCAGCACGCCGGACGGCACGCCGGGCTGCGGACCACGTCCACCGTGGAGGCGCTTGAGGGGGCTGCCGCCGTCGGACTGCTCGAGGCGGGCGACGTCGTGATTCTGCTCCGGGCCTGGCGGCTCGCGAGCCGGATCCGGTCGGCCAACGTGATCTGGACCGGCAGGGCGTCGGATGTCCTGCCGTCGTCCCGCCGGGACCTCGAAGCGATCGCCCGCTGGTGCGGCTACGGGCAGGGCAACGCCGCAGCGCTCGAGGAGGACTATCTGAGGCTGAGCCGGCGGGCACGGAGCGTGTTCGAGCGGATCTTCTACGGCCAGTGAGCGCACTGCCGACCTCCCGCCCGGAACCGGCGGGGGCGTCCGGGGGCTGACACTCCGCGGACCCGGTGCTACCTTAGCCGGATGGCCAGACAACTGTTTGTGAACCTCCCCGTCAAGGACCTCGACAAGACGGTGGAGTTCTTCACCGCGTTGGGTTTCTCCTTCAATCCTGACTTCACCGACGAGAACGCCACGTGCATGATCGTCAGTGATGACGCGTTCGTGATGCTGCTGGTCGAGGCGTACTTCAAGACCTTCACGTCGAAGTCCGTCGCGGATGTTTCCGCAGCAGCCGAAGTCATCATGTCCTTCTCCCTGGACAGCCGCGAGGCCGTCGACGAACTCATCCGGAAGGCGCTCACCGCCGGCGGCGCACCGTCCCAGGAAGCCCAGGACTACGGCTTTATGTACACCCACAGCTTCCAGGACCCGGACGGCCACCTCTGGGAAGTTTTCTGGATGGACCCGGCCGGACCGCCGAAGGACGCGGCACTCTGACCCTGGCCGGCGGCCCAGCCCCGCGGCGGCCGCGCCCCGCCGGCTTGGGTACGCTTCTGTTATGCCTGAACATGTGTGGCTGCTGCCGCTGAAGAACCTCGACGACGACGCCCGTGCCATCAAACTGGGGGAGATCGCCGGACTCGAGGTCAACGAAGTCCAGCGGCGGTTCGTCGGCGAGCCGCTGCGGATGATGCTCATCGGGCTGGAGGAAGAGTCCCGCCACCCCATGGCGGTAGACACCAACGGCGCCGCCGTGGGAGTGCTGACGCTGCAGGACGGAGCCGCGACGCTGGCCGGGTGGCCGGACGACGACTCCGTCTGGCTGCTGCGCGGCTTCCTGATCGACCGCCGGCAACAGGGCAAGGGCCTCGGCACCCTCGCGGCCGACGCCGCGGTACGGGCCGCTGCGAAACTCACCGCCGCCCTCGGCGGAGAGCAGACCGGCGTCGTCCTGTCCGTCAACGAAGAAAACCCGGCCGGGCAGGCCGCCTACCGCAAAGCCGGGTTCGAGGACCGTGGCCCGTACCTCGGAGGCGACGCCCGCCCGCAGCGGACCATGTACCGGGCGTTCTGACGGGGACTCGGGAAAGCTATTGCCCAGGCTGAAAGGAGGGGCGCTAGCATGGGACCATGAGCGCGAACCTACGCTAGCCCTATTCGGGGGCCGGCGACAATGGAAAGGCATTCCATGCTGAATCGCGCTCTGCCACATGCACTGTTCCGTATCTTCGGACACCGTGTCTGTTGTGGCTCCATTCCCGGCTGGACCGCTCACATCGGCCAGAAGTGGGACACCTATGATGTCGCACCCTACAACCTCTACAACGTCACCTGGCGCGCCCAGCACTGGGTCCTGCAGAACTGCGACGACTGACCGCCTGAAATCATCCTCATTGCCCGGCACCGTCGTCGGGCAGGTACAACAAAAGGCCGGCCCGAGGTAATGGAACCTCGGGCCGGCCTTTTGTGGAATCGTGCGGTCTCGCGCGAACTACGCCCGGCGCGGCCGCTTAATCCGGCTAGACGCCGTAGTAGAGCTCGAACTCGTACGGGTTCGGGCGCAGCGAGAGCGGACGGATCTCGTTCTCGTACTTGTATTCGATCCAGGTGTCGATCAGGTCCTGGGTGAAGACGCCGCCGGCCTGGAGGAACTCGTTGTCCTCGGCCAGGGCATCCAGGGCCTCTTCGAGCGTGCCGGGAGCCTTGGGGATGTCCTTGGCTTCCTCGGCGGGGAGCTCGTAGAGGTCCTTGTCGATCGGAGCCGGCGGTTCGATGCGGTTGCGGATGCCGTCAATGCCGGCCATCAGCTGGGCAGCGAAGGCCAGGTACGGGTTGGAGGAGGGGTCCGGAGCGCGGAACTCGATGCGCTTGGCCTTCGGGTTGGAGCCCGTGATCGGGATTCGGATACCGGCGGAGCGGTTGCCCTGCGAGTAGACCATGTTGACCGGAGCCTCGAAGCCCTTGACCAGGCGGCGGTAGGAGTTCACCGTCGGGTTGGTGAAGGCCAGCACGGCCGAGGAGTGCTTCAGCAGGCCGCCGATGTACCAGCGGGCCATGTCGGACAGGCCGGCGTAACCCTTTTCGTCGTAGAACAGCGGCTCGCCGCCGTTCCACAGCGACTGGTGGCAGTGCATGCCCGAGCCGTTGTCACCGAAGACCGGCTTCGGCATAAAGGTGACCGACTTGCCCCAGGCATCGGCGGTGTTCTTGATGACGTACTTGAACTTCTGCAGGTCATCAGCCGCGTGGGTCAGCGTGGTGAACTTGTAGTTGATCTCGGCCTGGCCGGCGGAACCGACCTCGTGGTGGCTGCGCTCGACCTCAAGGCCGGCCTCGTCCAGGGCGATGCACATGGCGTCGCGCAGGTCGGCCTGCTTGTCGGTGGGGGAGACCGGGAAGTAGCCGCCCTTGACGGGGGTCTTGTAACCGAGGTTTCCGCCCTCTTCTTCGCGGCCGGTGTTCCAGTGGGCTTCTTCGGAATCGATCTTGTAGAAGCTGCCCTGCGGGGAGGACTGGTACTGGACGTTGTCGAAGACGAAGAACTCGGCCTCGGGTGCAAAGAATGCGGTGTCGGCGATGCCGGTCGACGCGAGGTAGGCCTCAGCCTTCTCGGCCACGCCGCGGGGATCGCGGTGGTACGGGTCACCCGTACGCGGGTTCACGATCGAGAAGTTCAACGCTAGGGTCTTCTCCATGCGGAACGTGTCGAGGAACGCGGTGGTAACGTCCGGAATGAGCTGCATGTCCGACTCGGCGATGCCCTGGAAACCGCGGATCGAAGATCCGTCGAAGAGCTGGCCGTTGACGAAGAAGTCCGCGTCAACGCTCTTGGCGGGCACGTTGAAGTGCTGCTGAACGCCAGGGAGATCGGTGAAGCGAATATCGACGAACTTAACGTCTTCGTCTTTGATGAACTTGAGGACTTCGTCCGCAGTCTTGAACATCTATGCTCCTTATGCATGTGAAAGATCTGGCCGTCAGGCCGGGTGGTCCAGCGCAGTCCGACAGCGGGGAAAACACAAAGGTGTTCCCCGCTCCTATGCCGCTAGCAACTGTTACCACCCTAAGGACACGGGATTTCCCCATGGTGTCCGCTTTGTTTCCGGCAGGTTACAGAATGCCCTGACATGTAAACGGTAGTCGCTGTCCACAACGTGGCCTGACCAGAGTGTGGCCCCATATGTCCACATTCTGAACAGCGCGGTGGGGCCTGTATTGCCGATAGTCTTGGAGGGTGGTTGATCGTAAAGACATAGGCTCATGGCTCAGCGGCCCGGACACGTCCGGCATCTCGAAGTACCCGGGGGAGCGCCTGGGTCTGCCCGAGTCCGGGCCGGGATCCATTGCCCGCGCCGGCCGGCGCATCGTTGCCATCTGCATTGACTGGGCAATCGCGCTGCTGATCAGCAACTACGCGTTCGCCGGGAACCCGTGGGCAACCCTGGCCGTGTTCGCCGTCGAGCAGGCGCTGCTGGTCGGCACCTTGGGCTACAGCATCGGCCACCGCATCATGGGGATCCACGTCGTCCGGCTCGACGGCGGCCCCGCCGGCCCGGTTCCGGCCCTGGTCCGCAGCCTGCTGCTATGCCTCGTGATCCCCGCCGTCATCTTTGACCCGGACCACCGCGGAATCCACGACAAGGCCATGAACACCATCTTGGTCCGGATGTAGCTCCTAGCCCCCTCGCAGTCCAGCAATTTGCCACGAATGGCCGCTAAACCTCCCCGGTTGGCGGCCATTTGCGTCAGATGGGCGCGAACGTTGTGCCGGAACCCGGCTGTGTCGCCCGCCTGCGCCGAAGTTCCGGGCGGGGCTAGACTCCGGCCTTCTCGCCCGCCCGCTCCTGCGCAGCAACGGAAGCATCCTGTCCCGCTTTCACCGTCAGGTAGCCGTGACGGCCCGCCCAGCGCTCAAACAAGACGGTGGCGAAAGGGAACACCGCGGAGAGCCCGGCGAACAGGGCGACCCGGAACGGCCAGCGCTGCATGCGCCACAGGCTCAGCGCCACAATCCCGAAGCCGATGAACAGCGCCCCGTGGATCGGGCCAGCGATTTCCACCCCGAGTTCCGTCGTCCGGGTGACCCACTTGAGGAACATACCCACCAGCAGCGCGGCCCAGCTGAAGGCCTCGGCGATCGCGAGGACCCGGAAGATACGGATCATGGCAGTGGTGGAAGGCAGTTTCATAGCGGAGTCTCCGGTTCTGTTACGAGGCAACGTTGAGAGGTCGTGGGCAAAGGAAACGCCCCGGCTGCCGGCCTGGAAGGCGGTTACCGGGGCGTCTCTTGAGTCTGGCGTGCGGCCTAGCGTCCGCGGGCGGCTTTTCGGTCCGGGCGGGCCTTGTAGGGGTCGATGCCCTTGGGGATGGGCAGTCGGCTTCCGAGCGAGGAGATGCGCTTCGAGACCGTGCTGACCTCGAGCTTGGTCAGTTCGTTCTTCAGCTTGGTCATCTTCTTGGCCACCTGGCTGATCGGAACCTGGCCCTCACCGCGGCCTGTTTCGATCACGTGGATGGTGACGTTAGGAAGGATGCGGGCGAGCCGCTTACGTTCGGCGTCGAGCAGCGGCTTGACGCGCGTGCTGGGACCCTCGCTGACCAGAACGACGCCGGGACGGCCGATGGCGCGGAAGACGGCGTCCTGCGTGCGCGGGTTCACGGCGACAGGCTGCTCTTCGACGATCCAGCCGCGCTTGAGCGTGCCCAGCGCGGCGCCGGACGCACCGGGCTGGTTTTCGATCCGTGCGAAAGCGGCGCGCTCGGCGCGGCGGGACAGGATCAGAGTTGCCGCCAAGACGCCCAGCGGGATGCCGATGATGAGGCCGGTGATCCAGTTGTCCAACAGGAATCCGATGACGAAGCTGACGGCGACGACGCCGAGGAAAGCCAGCAGCATCAGCCACGGGACCATCGGATCGTGCTGGCGGGTCATCTGGAAGACCTCGCCAATCTGCTTCAGGCGGCTCGGCTTCTTGACCTTGGCAGCCTTCGGCTTGCGGGAAAAGAGGCCACGCTTCTGAGCGTCAGAAGCCGGTGTGGAGTTGCTGGAATCAGGGGAAGTCGCCATAGTGCCTTAATTCTACGTGATGGACAGCGAAGGACCGGACGCCGAATTAATCCGGTGCCGGCCCTTCGCCGCAATCGATAAAACTGGATTCAGGAGTGCGCCGCGAGCAGGGAGCTGGCTTCCTGACGGGTGCTGCCGGAGCTTTCGATGTGGGCCAGCTGGGCCGGGATTTCCCAGCCCTTCTTCCGCATCGCGGTTGCCCACAACCGTCCGGCGCGGTACGAGGACCGCACCAGCGGTCCGGACATGACGCCGAGGAAACCGATCTCGTCCGCTTCCTGCTGCAGGTCAACGAACTCCTGCGGCTTGACCCAGCGATCCACCGGCAGGTGCCGCTCGGACGGGCGCAGGTACTGGGTGATGGTGATCAGGTCGCAGCCGGCCTCGTGCAGGTCGCGCAGGGCCTCGGAGATTTCCTCGCGGGTCTCGCCCATGCCCAGGATCAGGTTGGACTTCGTGACCATGCCGAGCTTGCGGCCCTGGGTGATTACATCCAGCGACCGCTCGTAGCGGAAGGCGGGGCGGATGCGCTTGAAGATCCGTGGGACGGTCTCGACGTTGTGGGCGAACACCTCGGGCTTGGAATCGCAGATCGCCTCGATGTGCTCCGGCTTGCCGGAGAAGTCCGGGATCAGGAGCTCGACGCCGGTGCCCGGGTTGAGCTCGTGGATCTTGCGGACGGTTTCGGCGTAGAGCCAGACGCCCTCGTCGGCGAGGTCATCGCGGGCCACGCCGGTGACGGTGGCGTAGCGGAGCTGCATCGCCTGGACCGACCGGGCCACCTTGGTGGGTTCAAAAACGTCCACGGGGGAGGGCTTGCCGGTATCGATCTGGCAGAAATCGCAGCGGCGTGTGCATTCGGAGCCGCCGATCAGGAAGGTGGCTTCCTTGTCTTCCCAGCATTCGAAGATGTTGGGGCAGCCGGCCTCCTCACACACGGTGTGGAGACCTTCCTTCTTGACGAGGTTCTTGAGCTGCACGAACTCGGGCCCCATCTGGACCTTGGCCTTGATCCATTCCGGCTTGCGTTCCACCGGGGTGGCCGCATTGCGCTGCTCGATGCGCAGCATTTTCCGGCCTTCTGGTGCCAGGGTCACAGTAGAGCTCCTTCATGGGTTGCAACTAGCGCTTCTTCATTGTTGCGCAGTTCTTCGATGATCCGTGAAACGAGGTCGGCGGGAGCGACGTCCCGGCCCGTTTCCTGGGAGATGGTGGTCACGCCGGCGTCGGTAATGCCGCAGGCGATGATCTGGGCGTACGGGGCCAGTTCGTTGTTGCAGTTGATGGCGAAGCCGTGCATCGTGACGCCCTCGTGGACGCGGATGCCGATCGCGGCGATCTTGCGGGCGGGGCCCTTCTCATCCTGGTCGATCCAGACGCCGGCGCGGCCCTTGATCCGGACAGCCTCGATGCCGTAGTCGGCCAGCACGGCGATGATCACGGCTTCGAGCCGGTCCACGTAGTCGCGGATGCCGGCTTTGTTCTTGAGTTTGATGATGGGGTAGCCAATGAGCTGTCCGGGACCGTGCCAGGTGAGCTTGCCGCCGCGATCCACCGGGACCACGGGAGTGCCGTCAAAGGGGCGTTCGTGGTCTTCGGTGCGTTTGCCTGCTGTGTAGACGGCAGCGTGTTCGAGCAAAAGGACCGTGCTGGGGGCAGTACCGGCGAGAACGCTCTCGTGCAGTTCGCGCTGGATGTCCCAGCCGCGGGTATATTCGACGAATTCCGGGGCGAGACCCAGCTGGGAGAACTCAAGAGTCATGGCATCCAGCTTAGACCCCGTCCCGCATCCGTCCCGATTGTGTGGTTAAGCTCTCACCCCGGACGCCGCGCAAATCCCCGGCGTTGGACGCTTTCGCCGTCCGGGGCGCGGCGGCGACCACGTGCGAGGCTGGCGCCTGGCGTCCACATCGCCGGGGGACTAGCACCGCGACGGCATGGAGTATAGAGGAAATTGGGACTATTTCAGGGGAATTCCAAGGTCCATGCTGTACCCATCCACCACAGTATGTGATAGAGGGCAGTGGAATGCACAGATTGTCAGCTCCTCGCCCCAGACGGTGTCGCACCGCTTGGCCCACAACGCAGACCCCGCCGTCGCACTTTGGGATCTGGCTGCCGTGAGCAGCGCCGATCAGACCATGGCCCGCCCGAAGGTGCCCACGGCCGTTTGGATCTCCTGGATTGCCTTGGCCCTGATGACCACGAGTT
Organism: Arthrobacter sp. NicSoilB4; assembly: GCF_019977335.1. Lineage (NCBI taxonomy): Bacteria > Bacillati > Actinomycetota > Actinomycetes > Micrococcales > Micrococcaceae > Arthrobacter > Arthrobacter sp. NicSoilB4. The sequence continues at coordinate 1,567,173 of NZ_AP024653.1, forward strand.
CCGTGGCCAGCCTGCGGGCCGCCCCGACCATGGCCGTCTACGGCCTCGCTTCAGTCTTCCTCTATGTGGTTCCCGCGATCGTCTTCCTGCTGCCCACCTCCCTCGTGTCCGCCGAGCTGGCGTCCGGATGGAAGGGCGGTATTTACAAGTGGGTCGCGACGGGCATTTCCAAGCCCATGGGTTTCCTGGCGGTTTGGTGCCAGTTCGCGATGACCATTTTCTACTATCCGACCCTGCTGGGGTTCGTCGCGAGCACGCTCGCCTACGTGTTCAACCCGGAGCTGGCCAGCAACGGCGTCTGGACCGCGTTGGTGATTGTGGTGTTCTATTGGGCGGGCGTGTACGTCTCATCCCGGGGCACGAAGGGTGTAGCGGGCCTGGCCAGCGGTGGCTTGATCATTGGGACCCTGATCCCGGGCGCGCTACTCGTTTTCCTGGGCGTCATGTTCCTCGGCCAGGGCAACGAGTCGGCCGCCCCGATGACCGCGGCCAACTTCCTTCCCGAGTGGGCCGGGCTGGCGAGCCTGGTGCTGATCGTGAACAATTTCCTGTCCTACAGCGGCATGGAGATGAATGCCGTGCACGTGTCCTCGCTGAAGGACCCGGCCAAGGAGTACCCGAAGTCGATGTTCCTGGCCATGGGACTCGTACTCCTGATCTTCATCCTTCCGGCGCTGGCGATCAGCTGGATCGTCCCGGCCGAGGAGCTCTCCCTCACCGCCGGCGTCATGCAGGCCTTCGACGCCGTGCTGGCGTCCTTCAGCCTGCAAGGCCTCACGCCGATACTTGGAATCATGCTGGTCGCCGCCTCCCTCGGCGGCATGCTGACCTGGCTGGCGGGTCCGTCCAAGGGCCTGCTGCTGATCTCGCGTGAGGAAGGTTACCTCCCGCCGTTCCTGCAAAAGCTGAACAAGAACGGCATTCAGCAGAACCTCCTGGTGGTCCAAGGGCTCGTCACCACCGTGATCGCGCTCGGCTACGCGCTGATCCCGGATGTCTCCAGCGCGTACTGGATATTCTCGGTAATCACCACGCAGGTCTACCTGATCATGTACCTGCTGATGTTCGTCGCCGCGGTCCGGCTGCGCCGCAATGACCCGGACCATCCCCGTGGCTACCGGGCGCCTATGCTGATCGGGCTGTGCGGCGTCGGGTTCGCCGCATCCCTGGCCGCGCTGCTCGTCGGGTTCGTCCCGCCGTCGCAATTCGGCAACGGCGATCCGATTGTCTATTTCCTGATCGTCGGCGGCGGCGCACTGGGGCTCGGCCTGCTCGTGCCGTTCCTCTTCTACAAGTTCCGTAAGCCGTCTTGGAAGCTGCCTGAACAAGGGGCGCAGACGGAGGTGCCGGAGTCATGAGCACCCATATGGAGTCCTCAACCAAGCGGGGCCGCTCGGTCATTTACATCGTCTCCATGATCTTGCTCGTGATATTCGCCGTTGTCGCCCTGCTGAACTTCAGGTCGGCTAGGGAGACCCAGCAGTCCCTGGCGAAGGCCGACCAGCTGATCGCGGAGATCAATGCCGCCGGGGGAACGGCCCCATCGCGCGAACAGATAGCCCGGGTGCTTGGCGACGACGGTGGCGCGGTCTGCGCGAACCCGAACGACGCGCTGAGCCGGGCCACCTTCCACAGCCAGCTGACAAACGGCGCAACCGGGCCCGGAAACAGGCCGGTGATCGCGCCCGAGCGGGTCGCCAAGGGCGAGCTGGCGATTATCAAGATCTACTGCCCGGACAAGCTGGCTGACTTCCAGCAGTTCATCGACGGCCTTAATACCTACAAGTCGGGCGGTGGGTGAGCCGTGGACTTGCGCTCCCGCATTGCCGATCTGATGCGTCCGGCGCAGGGAGAGCTCGCCGAATTTGTGGCCATCCGGTCGGTGGCGGACCCGCGGCAGTTTCCCCCGGAGGAGTGCGCCAAAGCTGCGCAGTGGGTGCTAGACAAATTCGCTGCGCTTGGATTTTCCGACGCCCACCTCGCGCGGACCCCCGACGGCTCCGACGCGGTAGTCGGTTCGAGGCCGGGACCCGAGCCGGACGCGCCCACCGTGCTCCTCTATGCGCACTACGACGTGCAGCCACCCCTCGATGATTCGGCATGGCGGACCCCGCCCTTCGAACTCACTGAAGTGGACGGCCGCTGGTACGGCCGGGGCGCGGCCGACTGCAAGGGCAACATCCTTGCGCATCTGCTCGCACTCAGAGCGCTCGGCAACGACGTGCCGGTGAACCTGAAGCTGGTGGTCGAGGGGTCGGAGGAACAGGGCACGGGGGGGCTTGAGGCGTTCGTCGCGAGCCACCGTGACCTGCTCCGGGCGGACACCATCCTGGTCTGCGACACCGGCAACGCCGCAGTGGGACACCCCGCGGCGACCGTGACCTTGCGCGGCATGGTCAACGTCGTGGTGACCGTGGAAGCGATGGCATCCGAACTCCATTCCGGCATGTTTGGCGGTGCAGCCCCCGACGCGCTGGCAGCGCTGATCTCGATGCTGGCAACACTGCGCGACAGACAAGGCAACACCACGATCACGGGCCTGGACACCACCCAGACGTGGGCCGGCGCGCCCTATCCGCCCGAGCAGTTCCGCGCCGACGCCGGTGTGCTCGAGGGCGTCTCATTGCTGGGGGACGGCACTGTGTCCGACATGCTCTGGGCGCGGCCCGCCGTCACCGTGCTCGGCATTGACTGCCCGCCGGTGACGGGCTCCTCGGCGTCGATCGTGCCGCGGACCTCCGCGCGCCTCAACCTGCGGGTCCCGCCCGGCATGGCCGCCGCCGACGCCCACACAGCGCTGGCCGAACAGCTCCGTGCCGCCGCACCCTGGGGCGTCCACGTGACGGTGGATCTGGAAGCCATCGGTTCCCCCTTCCGGGCGGCAGTCGGCGGGCCGGCATTCGAAGCCCTGGCTGCCGCGATGCTGGAGGCCTACGGACGGCCGATGACTACGTTGGGCCAGGGCGGATCGATCCCGCTCTGCAATGTGTTCGCCGAAACCTATCCGGACGCGGAGATCATCCTGATGGGGGTCGAGGAACCGCTGGCACTCATCCACGCACCAAACGAGAGCGTCGATCCTAACGAGATCCAGGCCATGGCCTTGTCCTTGGCGCTGTTCCTCAAGGGCTACGCCGCCTGACGGAACCTGTGGATAACTTCTGCGGGATTTCCGCGGATCCGCTATTCCTTGGTTATGGAAGATTATGCGTGGACCAGCGACGGGGCGCCCGAGGTGCCCGGGTACGACGTCGGCCGCTGCCTGGGGAGCGGCGGCAGCGCCACTGTGTGGCTGGTGACCGAACAGGCGGGCGGCAACGAGTTCGCGCTGAAGTGTTTCCCCGCCGGCGATGGCCCGGACCGGGGCGGCGCGGAGGAAGCCATCCGGCGCGAGGTGAGGATCCTGTCCGTCCTGGATCATGAGCACCTGGTGCGTGCGCACGCGGTGGTTCGCCTGCGGGGAGGCCGGATGCGTCGTTCGGGCGACGGCGACGCCGACTGGGGCGAGGCAGTCGGGCTCGTCATGGACTACGCGGCGGGCGGCTCAGTGGGGCAACTCGTTGCCGGTCGGGGGAGCCTGGGGCCGGGGGAGACGGTGACGGTGCTGACACCGATCGCCCAGGCCCTCGCATACCTGCATGGCCAGGGCTTCACTCACGGTGACGTCTCACCCGGCAATGTGCTGTTCACCGCGCACGGCAAGCCGCTGCTGGCCGATCTGGGCGTGGCCCGCATGGTGGCCGACTCCGCAGCCGTGGCCGACGCCGGGACCGAGGGCTTCCGCGATCCCGCGCCGGTGGACGCGGTCCGGGCAGGCCTGCAACCGGAGCGTGACGTGTATTCACTCGCGGCGCTCGGCTGGTACTGCCTGACCGGAAGGGCTCCCGAGGCAGGCGCGCAGCGGCCGCCGCTGCCGCTGCTGGTTCCAGGAGTTCCGGCGGAGCTGGCCGCAGCGCTGGAGTCCGGGCTTCATGAGGACCGCAGGCTGCGGCCCTCTGCAGCCGAGATGGCGGCCGCCGTTCATCGCAGCGCAGTGGCAGCTCCCGTGGACCTCTCGGTGTCGGTCCACCCGACGGTCATCCCGCAGCTGCTGACGCGGCGCTCCCTTCCGGCCACGGCGCGGGAGCGGCGGGTCCAACAGCTCAGGGACATTCCGCGGCAATTCCACAAACACCGCTCGGCCCGGCCGCTTCCGCCGGGAGGGCAGCCCGGTGCAGGCAGACGCTCCCGGAGCGCCAGCGCTCGCCACTCTGCCCGCTTGGGCCCAGCCTCCGACCTTGCCCGCCCGGATGCCGCCCGCCCGGATGCCGCCCGCTCCGGTGCCGCCCGTCCTCGCTCCGCCCGCCGGAATCCATCGATCCGCGGATTCCGGACCGCAGCCGTGGGCCTGGCCGTCCTTGGTCTCCTCTTCGGTGTCCTCGTTGCCGGGTGGGGAATCGCCGGATCCCCGGCATTCCCGGCGTTCCAGGGCTTCACCGTCAAGGATGTTGAGGCTGCCAGGGAGCCCGCGCCGACCGTCCCGGACCCGGTGGCGCCTGCCATGGATTCGGCAGCCGTTCCGCCCGAGGTGCGGGCCCAGCTTGACTCGCCAAACCCCGAGGACGCGGTCCGCGGGCTGGCGTGGCTCCGCTCCCTGGCTTTCAGCACGGGGGACTTCGGGCTGCTGGATCAGGTCAACGTTCCGGCATCGACCGCGGCTGAGGCGGACGCCCGGATCAGCGCCAGCTTGACGGGGTCCGGACGGGTGCTGGCCGGATTCACCACGCTGCTGACCCAGGTGGCGGCCACGGGGGACCGCAGCGGTCCCCGGGCCGTGGTGGCCGTCGCCGTCGGCACGTCCGCTTACCAGGAGCGGAACGACGCCGGGGTGGTTGTGGCCGAGACCGCTGCCGCGCCGGAACAGCGGCTGCGGCTGGTGCTCGCATCGGTCGAGGGCCGCTGGCGGATCCAGGATGTCCTTCCCGCCGACGCCGACGCCGACGCCAGAACGCCAGCCGCCGATGCCGGAACCCCCGATGCGGCCGGCTGACGGCAGGCGGGAATCCTCAGGCCTTGGGACCTGGTTCCGCCACCCACGCGGTGGCCTGCGCGAGGGACGGGTGCTGCCATTCGAAGCCGGCCCCGCTCAGCGCAGCCGGCTCCATCCGCTGGCTGGCGAGCAGCAGTTCATCGGCGAGCTGGCCCATCACCAGGCGCAGCACGGGCGCGGGGACGCGGAACACGGCCGGGCGGTGCACGGCGCCGGCCAGCTGCGCGATCAGCGAGTTCACGTCCGCGCTTTCCGGGGCGCAGACATTCACGGGGCCCTTCAGCTGGCTGCCGAGCAGGAACGCGAAGGCGCCGGCTACGTCGGGCAGCGTGATCCACGGCCAGTATTGCCGGCCGTTGCCCAGCGGTCCGCCCACACCGAGGCGCAACAGCGGCATCAGCCGTCCCAATGCGCCCCCTGAACGGCTCAGCACGACACCGGTGCGGGGAGTGACCACCCGGACGCCGGCAGGGGCCTCGTGCGCAGCCTCCTCCCAGTCGACGCAGATCCGGGCGAGCACACCGCTGCCGGGAGGGGCATTTTCGCGGAGCACCGCGGGACCGGCGCTGCCGTAGTAGCCGGACGCGGACTGGCTCAGGAAAACCGCCGGCGGAGTGTCCAGCCGGCCCATCGCCGCCGTCAGGGTTCCAGTCGCCGCCAGCCGGGAGCTGCGCAGTTCGTTGATCCGGGCCCGGGTCCACGGCCGGTCGCCGATGCCGGCGCCGGAGAGGTTGATGACGGCGTCCGCTCCCTTCAGCGCCGCGTCGTCGATGTGGCCCTCCGCGGGATTCCACTGGAACTCGCCGGGTGCGGCGGGAGGCCGCCTGACCAGTGCGCCGACGTCGTGTCCTGCACTGCGCAGGGTGCTGGAAATGGCGGCTCCGAGCAGCCCCGAGGCCCCGGCAACAATGATTCGCATGATCCATCTCACCATGCCCGGCACGGCGGGGACACCTCCCGGGCGGGAGCGCCGGTCTTGACTATGATCGGACGATGACTTCTTCGCGCTACTTCCGTTTCCCGCATCTGCACGGCGATCTGGTCACTTTCGTGGCCGAAGACGACGTCTGGATCGCGCCCCTGGGCGGGGGCCGCGCCTGGCGCGTGTCTTCGCTACAACTGCCCGCCCGGAACCCACGTTTCACCCCGGACGGCAAGAAGCTGGTGTGGACGGTCGTTCAAGGAACGGCTCCGGAGGTGGTCACCGCGGACGTCGACGGCGGCGGCTACCGTCAGCTGAGCTACTTCGGCCACGCATCCACGAAGGTCAAGGGCTTCACGCCCGACGGCGACGTCCTGGTCACGAGCGCCTTCCGCCAGGCCGACAGCCGCCTCACCCACGCCTACAGCCTGCCCGTCACGGGCGGCTGGGCCGCTGAACTCCCATTCGGCCCGGTGGAATCCGTGGCTTTCGGGCCGGTTGTCGGCGACGAACGCCCCGTGGTCCTGGCCAGCGTGCTCTCCCGCGAACCCGCATGGTGGAAGCGCTACCGGGGCGGCACGGCCGGCAAGCTGTGGATCGATGGCGACGGAAACGGCGAATTCGAACGCCTCGCCGCCGACTTGGACGGCAACCTGACCGACCCGATGTGGGTCGACGGACGGATCGCCTTCCTCTCCGACCACGAGGGCTACGGCAACCTCTACTCCGTGCTGCCCAACGGCTCTGATCTGCGCCGCCACACAGACCACGAGGACTTCTACGTCCGCCACGCCGCCACCGACGGCCAGCGCGTCATCTTCGAGTCGGCCGGCGAGCTGTGGCTGCTGCCGGACCTCGGCTCGGACGCCGTCAAGCTCGAGATTTCCCTGGGGTCAGCCTCCCAGGCCCGCCGCGGGGCGCCGCTGAAGGCCTCACGGCACCTGGGCGACGTAGTTCCGGACCGCACCGGCGGCTCCAGTGCCGTGGAGTCCCACGGCACGCTGCACTGGCTGCGGCATAAGGACGGGCCTTCCCGCGTCCTGGAAGCCACACCGGGCGTCCGTGCCCGACTGCCCCGCCCCTTTGGCGAGGGACGGATCGCCTATGTGGCCGATCACGACGGCGTCGAGGCCCTGTACCTGAGGGCGATCGCCGGAAACCCCGATTTCGGGAACGCAGGCGCCGGCAAGAAGTCCGGCGGGCAGCAGGCCGGTCCCGAACAGCGGGCCGCCACGCCGCCGCAGGATTCCGACGCCGGCACGCCCCTGCCGAGGCCCGTTTCGGCCGCAGCCCTGACCCGGCCGGATGCCGTGGCCGCGGTCCCGGCGGCAGTGGCGGACGGACCGGACAGCCACCCCACCGACACTGCCGTCACCGCCGGCGCCGCCAACACCGACAACACAGCTGGCACTGCCGGCCCGGCGGAAGGCAACTCCGGTACGCAGGGACAGTCACGCCAATCAGGCCAGGCCACCAGGATCGATTTCCCCAAGCCCACCCGGGCCAGCGCCATCGAGGCCAGCCCGGACGGGAACTGGCTCGCCGTCGGCACGGCCTTCGGCGACATCTACCTCGCCGACACGCGCACCGGCACCCTGTCCCTCGTGAGCAGCATTGGCGAGGGCAGCATCGAAGGCTTCAGCTGGTCCCCGGACTCGGCGTGGCTGGGCTGGTCCGAGCCGGTCACGTCCTTCGGCTCCCGCAGCCGGCTGCGCATCACCCGTGTGGACGACGCCGGCATCGCACCGGAGGGGACGCGCACCATAGTCGAGGTCACCGACGGACGCTTCCGCGACGAATCGCCGTCGTTCACCCCCGACGGCAAGTTCCTTGCGTTCCTCTCCAACCGCAGCTTCGACCCGGTCTACGACGGACACTCCTTCGACCTGTCCTTCCCCAGCCCGATCAAGCCCTACCTCGTTGCCCTCGCCGCGGACACGCCGTCGCCCTTCGGCCCGAGCGTTGACCTGCTCGAAGCCGTGCTGGAAGACGGAGCCGGGACGCCGGCGGAGAAGTCCGACGCCGAGCAGGTTCCGGTGGTTCGGGTCGACGCCGAGGGCCTGGCCCACCGCGTCATCAGCGTGCCGGTGCCGCAGGGGAACTACTCCCACCTCACCGCCGCTGCCGGGGCGCTGCTCTGGCTCGACAGCGAACTGTCCGGTGTCACCGGCGAAGGCCGCGCCAGCCTCGAGGACAAGAACGCGGCACCCTGCCTCGTCCGCTTCGACCTCGCCCGGCGCAAAACCACCACCATCGTGGACGCACTGGACAGCTACCGGCTCTCCGGTGACGGCGGGAAGGTCGTGGTCCTTCAGGACAAGCAGATCCGCGTCTCGCCCGCCAACGCCAAGGCGGACGAGGAGTCCGGCCAGCTGGTCAAGGTGGACCTCAGCCGCATCCGCGTGCAGCTGGATCCGCTCAGCGTCTGGGGCCAGGCCTTCGATGAGGCCTGGCGGCTCCAGCGCGACTTCTTCTGGACGGAAGACATGGCCGGGCAGGACTGGGACTCGGTGCACGCCCGCTACCGTCCCATCGTGGACCGGCTCGGCTCGCACGACGACCTCGTGGACCTGCTGTGGGAGCTCCACGGTGAATTGGGCACATCCCACGCCTATGTCCGTCCTGCCGCCGTCACCGAGAACGGCAGCAACGGCCAGGGCCGCCTGGGTGCTGACCTAGTGTTCACCGGTGAGGGCTGGGAGATCACCCGGATCCTCGCGGGGGAGTCCTCCGACCCGCTCGCCACCTCGCCGCTGACTCGGCCTGGCGCTGACGCGAAGCCCGGCGACGTGCTGCTGGCGATCGACGGCGTCGAGCTCACCGAAGAGCGCACCCCGGCCATGCAGCTGGTTGGCGCCGCGGGACGCGCTGTGGAGCTCACCCTGCGCAACGGTGCCGGCCACGGAAGCCAGGCAGGGCGGCAGCGCCGCGTGGCCGTGGTCCCGGTCAAGGACGAGGAGCGGCTGCGGTACCAGGAATGGGTGTCCGCCAACCGCAGGACTGTCCGGCAGGCGTCCCAGGGGACTTTCGGCTACCTGCACGTTCCGGACATGATGGCGAACGGCTGGGCCCAGCTGCACCGCGACCTCGACACCGAAACGGCCCTCGACGGGCTGATCGTCGACGTCCGCCGCAACCGGGGAGGACACACCTCCCAGCTTGTCGCCGAACTCATCGGGCGCAAGGTCACCGGCTGGAGCATGCCGCGCGGGGAGAAGCCACGGACTTACCCGCACCACGCTCCGCGCGGGCCCGTCATCATCCTGACCGACGAATTCGCCGGTTCCGACGGCGACATCATCACCCAGGTCTCCAAGCTGCGGGGGATCGGCCCGGTCATCGGCACCCGGACCTGGGGCGGCGTCGTCGGCATCGACAACCGCTTCGCCCTGGCCGACGGGACCGGGGTCACCCAGCCGCGTTACGCCACGTGGTTCTCCGGCGGTGTGGGCTGGGGGGTCGAGAACTTCGGCGTCGCGCCCGATATCGAAGTGACCTTCCCGCCGCACGCCTACGCCGCCGGCACGGACCCGCAGCTGGAATACGGCATCGGCGCGCTCAAGGAAATGATCCAGGAGCTGCCCACCGACCGGCCGCCGCTGCGCGAGGGATACCGCCTCGTCCGGCCTGCCCCGCTGCCGGCCCGCGGCCAGGGCAGCTAGCCTGCGGCGCCCGGCGGGCGCAACCGCCAACGGCGAAGGCCCCCGTTCCCTGAACAGCAGGGAGCGGGGGCCTTCGCCGTTTAACGGCAGGTGCTAGGAAACCAGCGTGGCGTCCAGGGTGATCTTGATGCCCGTGAGGGCGGCCGAGACCGGGCAGCCCACTTTGGCTTCCTCGGCGAGGCGCTGGAATTCGTCCTCGGAGATGCCCGGAATACGGGCGCTGACGGTCAGGTGGCTGTCCGAGATGCCGGTCCCGGGAACGAACGTGACGTCCGCCTTGGTCTGGACTTCCTCGGGCGTGTGGCCCGCGCCGGCCAGGGCGTGGCTGAAAGCCATCGAAAAACAAGCCGAGTGCGCGGCGGCGATGAGTTCCTCGGGGCTGGTCTTGCCTTCGGCCGCTTCAGCGCGTGCCTTCCAGGTGACGTCGAAGTTGCCCAGTCCGGAGCTGTCCAGGGTGGTGTTGCCGGCGCCTGACATCAGGTCGCCGTTCCATACGGTGTGTGCGGTGCGTGTTGTTGCCATGTCCACTCCTCGTCATAGTTCAATGCGTGATCCGGCGCGTGCGCCGGTCGTGCCGTGTCCCATCCTAGGGATTCAGCCGGGCCGGCGCACGGGGGTTCCGCTGTCAGTGGATTGTGACCCGTCTACGGCCCCGCCGGCAAAGGGCCATCGGTACAGTGTCGACATGGAAATCACTGGACCCGGTGCGCCGCCCGCGGCGCGCATCGCCACGATCATGGTCAACGCCGTGGACGCCGAGCGGCTGGCAGAATTCTGGGCGGCGCTGCTGGGCACCGTGGTGTCCTCGCGGTTCGATCAGTTCGTCTGGCTCCAGTCCGCCGGCCCCGGAGCGCCGCAGCTGGCCTTCCAGCAGGTCGAGCAGCCCACAGAGGGAAGACGCCGCCTGCACCTGGACATCCACGGGCCCGATCCTGCGGCGCTGCGGGCCCTCGCCGAGTCCCTCGGGGCAGACTTCGTGGAAGGCAACGACATCGGCGATTTCCACTGGGACGTAATGCAGGATCCCGAAGGCAACGAATTCTGCATCGCCGGCGACTGAGCCTTTGAGGCCGGGCTGTGAACCGGCTTAACGACGACGGCGACGCACCCGCGCGGGGTGCGTCGCCGTCGTCGTCTCTTCCGGGGGACTACTGCCAGAGGGTGGCGATGGCCACGTTCAGCAATGCCAGGCCGCCGACGCTGTGGGCGAGGCCCTTGCTGATCGGCTCGTCCTTCTTGTACTTGCGGCGGCCGATGAACGCCAGCACGAAGACCACCAGGGCGATCGCGAACTTGATGCCGAGCTTGGCGTAGTTGGCGTTCATGTCAAGGGCCGGGATCAGGCCCATCATGACGATGCCGGTGATGAGCTGCAGGGCAGCGCCGTCGAACTGGCGGGGGTGGACGGTGGGCTTCTTCATCTGGCCGATCCAGATGCCGACGATCATGGCGGCGCCGATGATGTGCAGGAAGACCATGACGTTATAAACGATGTTCATGGCATCAGTGTAGCCAGAGTCTTCTACGCACCGTAGTAGGACCCGCGGTGCGGTTCACAATGGCACAGCAAAAACAGCGACGGCGGCGCGGGCACTCCGGTGGTTTCCCACCCGCGCCCGCACCGCCGTCGCCGCTGCTGTGCTTCTTGGACCTAGAGCCCGAGGTCGGCTTCGAAGGCGCCTTCCTCAAGGCGTGCCTTCAGCGTCTGCAGGAAGCGTCCCGCGTCGGCGCCGTCCACCAGGCGGTGGTCGTACGTCAGGGAGAGGTACATCATCGAACGGATCGCGATCGAGTCGTCGCCGTTCTCATCGGCGACCACCACGGCGCGCTTGACGATCGCGCCGGTGCCCAGGATGGCCACCTGCGGCTGGTTGATGATCGGGGTGTCGAAGAGGGCGCCCACGGAACCGATGTTGGTGATGCTGAAGGTTCCGCCGGAGAGCTCGTCCGGCCCGATCTTGCCGTCGCGGGTGCGGCCGGCGACGTCGGCGATCTTGCCGGCCAGGCCGGCAAGGTTCAGGTTGCCGGCGTCGGCGATGACCGGGACCAGCAGGCCCTTGTCCGTGTCCACCGCAATCGCCAGGTGCTCGGCGTTGTGGTAGGTGATCTCCTGCTTGTCCTCGTCGTAGGAGGCGTTCACCTTCGGGTGCTGCTTCAGGGCCTCGGCTACAGCCTTGGCGATGAAGGGCAGGAAAGTCAGCTTGGAGCCGTTCTGGGCCTGGAAGGAGTTCTTGGCCTTGGCGCGCAGCTTGGCGACCTTGGTCATGTCCACCTCGTGCACCTGGGTCAGTTGCGTGGAGATGTCCAGCGATTCGCGCATGCGGCGGGCAATGACCTGGCGGATCCGCGGGGCCTTCTGCACGGTGCCGCGCAGCGAGGAGAGATCAGCGGACGGACGCGCGGCGGGAGCAGCGGAAGCTGCCGGTGCGGCGGCCGCGGGAGCCGGGGCTGCCTTGGCTTCTGCTGCTGCCAGTACGTCCTGCTTGCGGATGCGGCCGCCGACGCCGGTGCCGGCCAGGGAGGAAATGTCCACGCCCTGCTGGTTCGCGAGCTTGCGGACCAGCGGCGTGACGTAGCCGGACTCGGCGGCAGCAGCGGCCGGGGCCGCCTCCTTCGCCGGTGCGGCGGGGGCTTCCTGCTTCGGTGCCTCCTGCTTGGGGGCTTCAGCGGGAGCAGCCTCCTGCTTGGGGGCTTCTTCCTTCGGAGCGGCTTCTGCCTTCGGCGCTGCTGCTTCCTTCGGAGCTTCTGGGGACGGTGCCGCGGCGGGGGCGGCAGCGCCGGAACCGATGACAGCGAGGACTGAGCCGACCTCGGCCGTTTCGTCCTCGGCGACGCGGATTTCCTGCAGGGTGCCGGCGACAGGGGACGGGATTTCGGTGTCGACCTTGTCGGTGGAGACCTCAAGCAACGGTTCGTCGACCTCGACGGTGTCGCCGATGCTCTTGAGCCAGCGGGTGACGGTGCCTTCAGTGACGCTCTCGCCCAGGGCGGGGAGCGTGACTTCGTGGCCTTCGCCGGCGGGAGCGGCAGCCTCGGCGGCGGGCGCTTCCTCGGCAGCCGGGGCTTCGGCTTCCTCGGCAGGTGCCTCAGCGGCCGGCACTTCCTCGGCGGGAGCCTCTTCGGCGGCCGTCTCTTCGGCGGGCGCCTCTTCGGCGGCCGGGGCGGCAGCCGCTCCGGAGCCGGAACCGTCGCCGATGCGCACGAGCGGTGCGCCAACTTCAGCGGTCTCGTCTTCGGCGACGAGGATTTCCTCGATCACGCCAGCGATCGGAGAGGGGATCTCGGTGTCTACTTTGTCGGTGGAAACCTCGAGCAGCGGCTCGTCCACTTCTACCCGGTCACCTACCTGCTTGAGCCAGCGGGTGACGGTTCCTTCGGTGACACTCTCACCGAGGGCGGGCAAGTTAACGGATTCAGACATGTCGTCCCCGTTCTCCTTATTGATCTTTAGTGCGGATGATTGCTGCCTTGGTTGAGCTTAGTGCACCCGGTATTTCCTGCCGGGTGCACTAAGCACAATGGTCTTGCGGTGGTGCGGGCGGAACTGCTAGCCGTGAAGGGGCTTGCCGGCCAGGGCCAGGTGCGCCTCGCCCAGGGACTCGTTCTGGGTCGGGTGTGCGTGGACCAGCTGGGCCACGTCCTCCGGGTATGCTTCCCAGTTCACGATCAGCTGGGCTTCGCCGATCTGCTCGCCCATGCGGGCGCCGATCATGTGGACGCCGACGACGGGGCCGTCCTTCTGGCGGACCAGCTTGACCAGGCCGGACGTGCCCAGGATGGAACTCTTGCCGTTGCCGGCGAGGTTGTATTCCTGGGTCTGGATCTGGTCGTCACCGAACTTGGCCTTGGCGGCCTTCTCCGTGTAGCCCACCGTGGCGATTTCGGGCTCGGAGTAGGTGACCTTGGGGATGTTGACGTCCTCGACGATGACGGGCTTGAGGCCGGCGATTTCTTCGGCGACGAAGATGCCCTGCTGGTAGCCGCGGTGCGCGAGCTGGACGCCGGGGACGATGTCGCCCACGGCGTAGACGTTGCCCACGCCGGTGTGCAGGCGCTCATTCGTGATGACGAAGCCGCGGTCAATGGTCAGGCCGGCCTCTTCATAGCCGAGGTTGGCCGTGACCGGGCCGCGGCCGACGGCGACCAGGAGGAGATCGGCCTCGAACGTCTTGCCGTCCACGAGGGTGACCTTGACGCCGTCGGCGTTCTGCTCGACGCCCTGGAAGAAGGTGCCGGTGGAGAACTTGATGCCGCGCTTCTTGAAGGCACGCTCAAAGGCCTTGACGATCGTGGCGTCCTCGTTCGGGACCAGCGACGGCAGGCCCTCGATGACGGTCACGTCGACGCCGAAGGACTTCCAGACGGAGGCGAATTCGACGCCGATGACGCCGCCGCCGAGGATGATCGCGCTCTTGGGGATGAAGTCCATCGTGAGGGCTTCGTCGGAGGTGATGACCTTGCCCCCGATTTCCAGGCCCGGCAGGGTGCGGGAGTAGGAGCCGGTCGCGAGGACAATGTTTTTGCCCTTGTATGCGGTGCCGTTGACAACGATGGTGTCGGCGCCCTGGAGCTTGCCTTCGCCCTCGATGACGGTGATGCCCTTTTTGCCCTTGATGAGGCCCTGCAGGCCCTTGAACTTGCCGGCGATAATGCCGTCTTTGTAGGCGTTGACAGCGGTGATGTCGATGCTGTCGAGGGTGACGTTGACACCGTACTTCGCCGAGTCACGGGCGTGGTCGGCCAGTTCTGCAGAGTGCAGCAGGGCCTTCGTGGGGATACAGCCGTTGTGCAGGCACGTACCGCCGAGTTTGCCCTTTTCGATCAGGCCGACGGTGAGGCCGAGCTGAACGGCACGCAGCGCAGTGGCGTAGCCGCCGCTGCCGCCGCCGAGTACCAGGATGTCGAATTCTTGCGCAGTTGCCTGATCGGCCACTAAAACGCTCCCTCGCGTGAACGATGACACGAGAGTACGCATCATCTGGTCTTGGAACTTCCTTGCCGTGATTATGCCAGCAGGGCAGTTCCCTTTCATTTGTGACTACCGGAGTTCACCTTAGCGAACCACTAATACATGCTCCACCTTGCCGTGGCGTTTGTGGAGCGCTTGTGTCCAGTGTCACGCGGGTTTGTGGCCGGGGGATCACCCCGTCCCCAAACCCGCGCGGACGGCTGGAGGGCGGCTTCTAGGCGGAAGCGGCGATGATGTCCTCGGCATAGGCCACGAGCGTGCGCACGGTGCAGCCGGTGCCCTGCTTGTGGTTGTAGCCGTAGGGGCTGCCGTTGTTGAAGGACGGGCCGGCGATGTCGATGTGGGCCCAGGGGATCTGTTCGCCGTCCTTGCCCTTGCCGACGAATTCGCGCAGGAAGACGGCTGCCGTCATCATGCCGCCGTGGCGTTCGCCGATGTTGGCGAGGTCCGCGACCTGCGAGTCGAGGCTGGGGCGCAGTTCCTCGGGCAGCGGCATCGGCCAGACCAGCTCGCCGGCGCGGTCGGCGGCGGCCTTGATCGGGCCCGTGACGGAGTCCGATCCCATGACGCCGGCGGTGCGGTCGCCGAGGGCGATCAGCTGCGCGCCGGTCAGGGTGGCGACGTCGATGATGGCGTCCGGGAATTCCTGGCTCGCGGCGACGATGCCGTCGGCCATGACCAGCCGGCCCTCGGCGTCGGTGTTCAGGACCTCGACGGTCTTGCCGCCGAAGATAGTCATGACGTCGGCGGGGCGCTGGGCTGCGCCGGACGGCATGTTCTCGGCGATGCACAGCCAGGCGGTCGCCTTGACGGGCAGGCCCAGGCCCGCGAGGGCCAGCACGGTGTTGAGGACGACGGCGGCGCCCGCCATGTCGGACTTCATGTCGCCCATGCCCAGGTGCGGCTTGAGCGAGATGCCGCCGGTGTCGAAGGTGATGCCCTTGCCCACGAGGGCGATCTTGGCGGTGGCTTTGGCCGGCGCGTATTCGACCTTGACCAGGCGCGGCTGCCGGGTGGAGCCCTTGCCGACGCCGAGGATGCCGCCGAAGCCTTCCTTTTCCAGGCGCTTTTCGTCCCAGACGGTCACCTTTACGGGCAGGCCCTTGGACAGCTCCTTGGCTGCTTCCGCGAAGGATTCGGGGTAGAGGTGGCTCGGTGGCTGGTTAACCAGGGTGCGGGTGGCGTTCACGGCCTTGCCGATCAGCGCGGCCCGGTCCAGGACCGTCTTGAGGCCATTGTCGGCGGCGAGGTCGGTGACGATCACGACGTTCTTCACCGGGTCTTTGATCCCGTCCTTGGAGGAGCGGTACTCGGTAAACGAGTAGGCACCCATCGCCGCGCCTTCGGCGACGGCGGCGACATCGCCCAGTGACGAGGTCGGAAGGGCCAGTGCCACGGTGCTGACGCCGGCCAGCTGGCGGACGGCCGAGCCGGCAGCGCGGCGGAGGGCCTCTTCGGTGAGCGGCCGCGTGGCGGACACCTTGCCGACGCCGGCGAGGACCAGGACACTTGCCCCGGCTTCGGCCAGGCCCGGGAGACGGTGGGCCTGGTCGGCTGCGCCGGTGATGCCAAGAACATTCAGTGATTCCGCCAGGGCCTCGGCGGCCTTGGCCGTCAGGGGATTGCTGAGCAGGACGGGGCCGTCCGTGCCCTGCCCGACGCCGATGACGAGGGCGTCGCTGGGGGACTTCTTGAGATCCCCTGCGATTGCACTGAGTTTCACTTCGGTATTCTTGACCACGAGGAAAGTCCTCAATTCTCTGAGTATTTTCGGCAGGAACTGCATGTTCGGCGCCCTGCCATGGAACGTAGGCCACTGCCGGTTTGAGACGGACCATTCGGGACAAGAACTATGGTGTCTTCAAGCCGTCATGGGGCCAGCTCCGATCGTAGTCTCTCCCCGGCGCGGGTGTTCAATTGAATGAGAGCTGGAGCACACCGCGATCAGGAATGCTCCCGCAGTCCGGCGTGTTGTACCCGATAACAGCGGCGCCGCCCTCAGGGCCCTTCCGGCCGCTCCCGCCGACTACGACGAAAGGAACATGCCGTGATTGAACGGATTTCCGGCTCCTTGCTGGACCCCGAAGCGCTTTACCTGCGTGATGACGCGCTGTTCCACAGCCCCGAGCTGCGCGGGCTGAACCTCGTTATGGGATTCACAGGATTCGCCGACGCAGGACACGTCGTCAGGCAGATCACCGCCGAATTGCTGGACACCCCGGACGCCGTGAGGGTGGCCGAGTTCGACGCCGACCAGCTGATCGACTACCGCACCCGCCGCCCGCAGATCAGCTTCGTCGAGGACCACCTGCAGGACTACCAGGCGCCGCGCCTGGCACTGTACCGGTTGGTCGACGGGCTCGGCAGCCCGTTCCTGCTCCTGGCCGGATTTGAACCGGACCTGCAATGGGAGCGGTTTGCCCGTGCCGTCGTCGGAATCATCGAGGAACTGGACGTCAACCTCGTCACCTGGATCCATTCGATCCCGATGCCCGTGCCGCACACCCGCCCCGTCGGCGTGACCGTGCACGGCAACCGGCCGGACCTCATCGAGGGCATCTCGGTCTGGAAGCCCACCGTCGAGGTGCCTGCCGCCGTCGGCCACCTCCTGGAGCTGCGGCTGACGGAGGCCGGGCGCAACGTTGCCGGCTATGTCATGCATGTTCCGCACTACCTTGCCGAAGCCGAATACCCGACGGCCGCCGTCGCCGGCCTCGAATACCTTGGTGCGGCCACGTCTCTGATGCTGCCCACGGACCGGCTCCGCGAAGCCGGCCGGGAGGTCGGACGCCAGATCGCGGAGCAGATTGACGCGTCGGAGGATGTGCAGCAGGTGGTCTCACGGCTCGAAACCCGTTACGACGAGAACGCCGAAGGAACCGTGCGGCGTTCCCTGCTCGCCGACGAGAACGACCAGCTGCCCAATGCGGATGCCCTCGGCGCCGCCGTCGAGGCCTACCTGGCCCGTAAAGAACCCGGCGAATAAATACTATTTTTTCCGTCGGCTGGGCATAATGGGGGAGTGACTTCTCCGCGTGCCTGGCTGATCTGGATCATCGGGGTCTTCGCGTATCTCGTAGCCGTGAGCCAGCGCACCTCCTTCGGTGTGGTGGGTCTGGAGGCCACGGAGCGCTTCCAGGCCAGTGCGGCCGAAATTTCCTTTTTCACAGTCCTGCAGCTTCTCGTCTACGCCGCCTTGCAGATTCCGGTCGGCATCCTCGTGGACCGTTTCGGGTCCCGGGCGATGATCGCCGGCGGCGCCCTGCTGATGGGGCTGGGGCAGCTCCAGCTGGCGTTCGCCGAGAACATCCCCGGCGGCGTGCTGGGCCGGGTGCTGGTGGGTGCAGGGGACGCGATGACCTTCATCTCCGTGATCCGGCTGCTCCCCATCTGGTTCGCCCCCGCCCGCGTCCCGCTGCTCACCCAGCTCACCGGAATGTCCGGCCAGCTCGGGCAGCTCTTCTCCGTGGTGCCGTTCGCCATGATTCTCCATCTGGCCGGCTGGACCCCGGCCTTCCTGACGCTGGCGGCCATGTCAGCCCTTGCCCTGGTGCTGGTGCTGGTACTGCTCCAGGACCTGCCGCCCGGGCACACCGCACCGGAACCCTCCAGCGGGCTGCGCGCCACCGGCGTCTCGCTGTCCCATGCCTGGCGCCAGCCCGGCACCCGGCTGGGACTGTGGAGCCACTTCACCGTCCAGTTCAGCGGCACAGTGTTCGCGATGACCTGGGGCTATCCGTTCCTGATCTCCGCGCAGGGCCTGGACACGCCAACGGTGTCGGCGCTCATGACGCTGTACGTGGCCGCTGCCATCGCCGCCGGGCCGCTTATGGGCAGCTTCGTCGCCCGGCACCCCCTGCGGCGGTCCACCATGGTGCTGCTGATCTCTGCCGCCACTGCCGCGGCGTGGGCGGCTGTGTTGATCATTCCGGGACGTTCGCCGCTGTGGCTGCTGGCCGGGCTCGTGGTGGTGCTCGCCGTCGGCGGCCCCGGCTCCATGATCGGCTTCGACTTTGCCCGCACCTTCAACCCGGCGCACCGGATCGGCACCGCCACCGGAATCGTGAACGTGGGCGGCTTCATCGCCGCCCTCATCTCCATCTATCTGATCGGACTGGTCCTGGATGTCCTCTACGCCACGGGGTTCTCCCGGGGCGAGCTGTACGGACTCGATCCGTTCCGGATCGCCCTGAGCGTGCAGTTCCTGCTGCTGGGAGGCGGGGCAGCAGCCATCCTGGTCATCCGGCGGAAAGTACGGCGGCAGATGGCAGCCCAGGGCGTCGTGGTGCCGCCCCTGCTGGCCGCCCTCGCGGAACAGCGCCGGCTCAGCTCCGAGCGGCGCCGGACGCCCTGATCGCGGGCGGCCCGATCGTGGATATCCCGATCGGCGGACGGCCTTGATCGTGGATTAACCTGCCTCGGCGGTTTCTCCCGGCGTTGTCCACATAGGTCAACGTGCCCCTGACCCCGGCCCGCCGGCCCAGCCAAGCTGGCTTTATGACAGCTCCCGATCACCTGAGAATCACCGGCCCGGAGGACATCCTCGGGTTCATACCGCATTCCCTAGGTTACTGGCCGGCCAGCAGCCTCGTGGCCATGACCATGCAGGGCAAACGGCTCGGAGCCACGCTGCGGGTGGACCTGCCGAACCCCGATGGCCCTCGGGGCCCGGGATCCGCCGGGCCGGCAGTCTTTGCCCGTTCCGTGGTGTCCTATCTGGAAGCCGACGACGAGGCGGACGGTTCGCTGCTCGCCTTCTTCACCGACTCCGGCACGGGCATAGGCACTGGCGCCGACGCCGACCCGGACGGCACGGCTTGGGCGGAACTCCTGGCAGAGCTCGAGCCGGCGCTGGCCGCCGCCGGCATGCCGGTCCGGGACGCCTGGCTCGTTGGCGCGGACTACTGGCGCAACGCCTATTGCCTCGACCCGTCATGCTGCGCACCGCCCGGAAGGCCCGTGGACGAGATCAGGAACAGCCCGCTCAACGCCGAGATGGTGTTCCGCGGCAGTACTGTCGGGGCGGCCCCGGGCACCGATGACCTGACGGCGGCGGCGCCAGTGGATCCCGCGGTGCTGGAGGCCCAGCGGGACTGGGCGGAGCTGTTCTCCGCCCGCGCGAGGGACCAGGCGCAGTTCGCCCAGGTTCTGGACGTCTGGACCCGGGTCCTGGATGCGGCCTCCCCTCTGCCCAAACTGCCGGCGGCGCTCACCGGCTACCTGCGGGCGTCCCTGTGCTTACTGCCCTGGCGCGACGCCGTGCTGGTAATGGCGGCTGCCGGGCCTGAAGCTGCCGAGCGCGGCGCCGAGGAGTTCGGCGTGTTCGACGCCGGTGCACCGGCCGCCGGGGTGCCCGGTGCAGGGCGGGGCGGTTCGCTGCCGGAATCCGTTCCGGGGACGCCGGCGCCTGTTCCGTTGCCGCCGCTGGACGGATTCCCGCCGGCGGAGCCGCGGCGCCGGGGAGCCGGGCGCGGCAGCGCGTTTGTGAAGCAGGCACCGCCGGAAGTGGCAGGTTACGGGCAAGTACTGCTGGGGCTGGCGCCACCTGTGCCCGACTGGCACCGGATGGCCAGCCTGGAGCGGATTCTTGAGCAGCTCGGTACGGCCGGCGGCGAGGCCGGAACCGCCGCACTGACCGGGCGGGGCTGGATTGAGTGGTGCCGGGGCAAGGGGTCCTACGCCCACGCTTTGTTCAGCCGCGCGGGCGAGGAACACCCGGGTTACCGCCTGGCTGCACTGCTGGACGAGCTCGCAAGCCGCGGGACGCTCTGCGGCTGGGCGGGCAGGAGGGAGACGGCCTGGCAGCGGTTCAACCCGGATGTGGCCTGACGCAAAGCCGTAGCGGGGGCGGCGAGCGGAGTCGATTCTGAAAATCGTGAGACAATGGTTGCCGAGACCCGGTTGGGTCCGTGTATTAAGTGCTTGTAGTCGACCTTGGAAACAGGGAACATTACGGTCGCCCCAGGAGTTCTACTTAGTGGCTCTGCTGGTCGTGATTGCACCTGATGGAAAACACGGACTTGACAGGGTCATAGTGGTGTTGCCCGTATGGTGATTCCACAGACCGCCGCTAGAAAGGTTTTCTGTGACCCCGTCTTCCGCGAAGAAGGAACCCGCCGACCAGGCCGTATTGTCCCCTGAGGAGAAGAAGGCGGCGACGAGCGCCAAGCGCGCTGCCACGCGCGCAGCCAACAAGGCTGTCAAAGACGCAGCCTTGGCCGAAGGTGACGACACCGCATCGGCAGTCGCCAAGCCTGAACCCAAGAAGCGCGGGCCCAAGCCCGGCGCTAAAGCCGCGGCTCAGGCCGCCGGCAAAGCCGCGAACGGTGACGACGACGCCGACGACGATGTCGAGGTTGACCTCGACGATGTCGTCGTCGAGGCCGTTGAGATTGGTGAAGACGGCGAGGAGATCCCTGGCAAGGCCGCCACAGCCGCCACCGGCTCCGGCTTTGTCTACTCCGATGCCGACGACGACGACGCCCCGGTGCAGCAGGTCATGTCCGCCGGCGCCACCGCCGATCCGGTCAAGGACTACCTGAAGCAGATCGGCAAGGTCGCCCTGCTGAACGCCGAGCAGGAAGTCGACCTCGCCCTGCGCATTGAGGCCGGTCTCTTTGCCGAGGAAAAGATTGCGGCCGACGACGGGTCCATGGACCCCAAGCTCAAGCGTGAGCTCGAATTCGTCATCCACGACGGGAAGCGTGCCAAGAACCACCTGCTGGAGGCCAACCTCCGCCTCGTGGTCTCGCTGGCCAAGCGCTATACGGGCCGCGGCATGCTCTTCCTGGACCTGATTCAGGAAGGCAACCTGGGCCTGATCCGTGCTGTCGAGAAGTTCGACTACACCAAGGGCTTCAAGTTCTCCACCTACGCCACCTGGTGGATCCGGCAGGCCATCACCCGAGCCATGGCCGACCAGGCCCGCACCATCCGTATCCCGGTGCACATGGTGGAAGTCATCAACAAGCTCGCCCGGGTGCAGCGCCAGATGCTGCAGGACCTCGGTCGCGAACCCACCCCGGAAGAGCTGGCCCTCGAGCTGGACATGACGCCCGAGAAGGTCGTCGAGGTCCAGAAGTACGGCCGTGAGCCAATCTCCCTGCACACCCCGCTGGGTGAGGACGGCGACTCGGAATTCGGTGACCTCATCGAGGACTCCGAGGCCGTGGTCCCGGCCGACGCCGTGAGCTTCACCCTGCTGCAGGAACAGCTCCACTCGGTGCTGGACACCCTCTCCGAGCGCGAGGCCGGTGTGGTCGCGATGCGCTTCGGGCTGACCGACGGACAGCCGAAGACTTTAGACGAAATCGGCAAGGTCTACGGCGTCACCCGTGAGCGGATCCGCCAGATCGAATCCAAGACCATGTCCAAGCTGCGGCACCCGTCGCGGTCTCAGGTCCTCCGGGACTACCTGGACTAGGCGCGCACCAAACAACGCGGGGTCACTTCCGGCCCATCCTCCGAAGAGGACGGGCCGGAAGTGACCCCGCGTTGTTCGTTAAAGGCCCAGTTAAAGCGGAAAGAGCCCCTCCGGAATCGGAAGGGCTCTTTCTCGTAGGGTCTAAGGGACCGGACTCTAGTCGACCGGAACCGGCGGCTTCTCGTGAAGACGAGCCGTCTCGTCGTGCCAGTCGGAACTGAGCGGCCTGAGCGTCGGTTCGACGGCACGGGCATGGTGGCCGCAGAAAAGAAGCTCACCGCCGGAGGCGCCGAGAACAACCCGGACATACGCCTGTGCTCCGCAACGATCGCACCGGTCGACGGTGGTGAGTGTGCGGTCCGCAACTGCTGTTGTCATGTTCGGCCTCCTTGGTAGATCGGTATACCTATATAACCAGCATTCGCAGCCAAACCATGGCTGGGATGGCCCACTTTCGCTGTGCGCGTATCACGTCTCGGTAACGGGTTCCCCGGCGTGGGGCCCCCGGGGAGTGGCATCACGCCGGACGGCGGCACTCCGACTACCCTAGGAAGAGCGCCAATTAGCTTTGCCCGTCCTATGGGGACGGTCCCGTTCCTGAAGGAGTCTCCGCCCCGTGGCACCTAGTTCTGATTACACCGCCCGGCATCTCTCCGTGCTGGAAGGCCTCGAGGCCGTCCGCAAGCGCCCGGGCATGTACATCGGTTCCACCGACTCCCGCGGCCTTATGCACTGCCTCTGGGAAATCATCGACAACTCCGTCGACGAGGCCCTCGCCGGCTTTGGCCACGACATCAAGATCATCCTCCACGCGGACAACTCGGTGGAGATCCACGACGACGGCCGCGGCGTCCCGGTGGACATCGAGCCGAAAACCGGGCTCAGCGGCGTCGAGGTCGTCTTCACCAAACTGCACGCCGGCGGCAAATTCGGCGGCGGCTCCTACACCGCCTCGGGCGGCCTGCACGGCGTCGGCGCCTCGGTCGTGAACGCACTGTCCGCCCGCCTCGACGTCGACGTCGACCGCGGCGGCAAGACCTACCGGATGTGCTTCCGCCGGGGTGAGCCAGGCCGCTTCAAGGACACCGGCACCAGGCCGGACCCGGCCGCCGTGTTCGAGCCGTTCATCGACGGTTCCGTCCTGGACATTGTCGGCAAGGCCAAGCGCGGCGTCACCGGCACCCGGATCCGTTACTGGGCGGACCGGCAGATCTTCACCCCCGACGCGAAGTTCTCCTACGACGAGCTCGCCGCCCGCGCCCGGCAGACCTCCTTCCTGGTCCCCGGCCTGAAACTCACCGTCCGGGACGAGCGCAGGCTCGCCGGCACCCCGGGCGAGGCCGGCCCGCACGAGGAAGTGTTCCACCACGACGGCGGCATCTCCGAGTTCGTTGACTTCCTCGCCGCCGACCCCGCGGTCACGGACATTTGGCGGCTCCACGGCGCCGGCAAGTTCAAGGAAACCGTGCCGGTCCTGGATGAGAAGGGCCACAGCCACCTGAAGGAGGTGGAACGCGACTGCGAGGTCGACGTCGCCCTCCGCTGGGGCATCGGCTACGACAGCACGGTGCGGACCTTCGTTAACATCATCTCCACGCCCAAGGGCGGAACCCACCAGTCCGGCTTTGAGCAGGCGCTCCTGAAGACTTTCCGCAAAGCGATTGAAACGAATGCCCGGAAACTCAAGGCCGGCAACGACAAGATCGAAAAGGACGACATCTTCGCGGGGCTCACCGCAGTCCTCACCGTCAGGCTTGCCGAGCCCCAGTTTGAGGGCCAGACCAAGGAAATCCTGGGCACGTCCGCCGTGCGCGCCATCGTGGCCAAAGTGGTGGAGCAGGAGATCAACGCCAAGCTGACCTCGTCCAACCGCAACGAGAAGGCCCAGTCGGCGCTGCTGCTGGAAAAGGTCGTCAGCGAGATGAAGTCGCGCATCTCCGCCCGCGTCCACAAGGAGACCCAGCGCCGCAAGAACGCCCTCGAGACGTCCTCCATGCCCACCAAGCTGGCGGACTGCCGCACGGACGACGTCGCCCGCTCCGAGCTGTTCATCGTCGAAGGTGACTCCGCGCTCGGCACCGCCAAGCTCGCACGCTCCTCCGACTTCCAGGCGCTGCTGCCCATCCGCGGCAAGATCCTCAACGTCCAGAAGGCCTCGGTGGGCGACATGCTCTCCAACGCCGAATGCGCAGCCCTCATCCAGGTGGTGGGGGCAGGCTCCGGCCGGAGCTTCGACATCAGCGCCGCCCGGTACGGAAAGGTCATCCTGATGACCGACGCCGACGTCGACGGCGCCCACATCCGCACGCTCCTCCTGACGCTGTTCTTCCGCTACATGCGGCCCATGATCGAGGAAGGCCGCGTCTTCGCCGCGGTCCCGCCGCTGCACCGGGTGGAGGTCATCAACGCCGGCCAGAAGGCCAACGAGATGATCTACACCTACGCCGAGGCCGAACTGCACATCCTGCTGGCCAGGCTCGCCAAGGAGGGCAAGCGATACAAGGAACCGATCCAGCGCTACAAGGGCCTGGGCGAAATGGACGCGGAGCAGTTGGCAGAGACCACCATGGACCCGCGGCACCGGACGCTGCGCAAGGTCGGCATCGACAACGCCAAGCAGGCCGAGGAGACCTTTGACCTGTTGATGGGCTCCGACGTCGCTCCCCGCAAGGACTTCATCATCGCCGGGGCGGCGAGCCTGGACCGGGAGCGCATCGACGCGTAGCACCCTGCGTGGCCCGGAACAGCGGGCGAATTGTCAGGGTCTGTTCGGATTGGCGCCAGTGCCGAAATACCCTCTAACCCGCTATCCCTCCTTCCGATAGTGTCGTCTCACGGCCCCGGGCAATGACGCCCGGGGCTGGATTCCGCAGCAATCCAGGAGACCCCTATGAGGCAAACTCGGAATATCCAGCGCGCGGCCATCGCCGCCACGATCGGACTGGCGGTCAGCTTCGCGCCGCCGGCCCTTGCAGCAACCGGAACAGGCTCGAACGCCCTGCGGTCCGCGGTGACGGCCCAGAACATCACGACCCATCTCCAGGCCCTCCAGGCCATTGCGGATGCCAACGGCGGCAACCGTGCGGCAGGGACTTCAGGCTACGAGGCATCCGCCCGGTACATCGAGCAGAAACTCACGGCAGCCGGCTACACGACAGCGCGCCAGCACTTCACCTACGAGCAGTACCAGACCGTCAGCGCCTCCCTGCAGCGGCTGTCCCCGTCCACCAAGGAATACGCCTACGGCGGCGACATGGACGGATTTTGGGACATGGACTACTCCGGCGAGGGGGACGTCACTGCACCTGTGTCGGCCGTGGACATCAACCTGACCGGCGACCGCGCATCGACCAGTGGCTGCGAAGCGGCCGACTTCGCCGGCTTTACACCGGGAAACATCGCGCTGATCCAGCGCGGCACCTGCACGTTCCGGGTCAAGGCGGACAACGCCCTCAATGCCAGGGCGTCGGGGGTCATCATCTTCAACCAGGGCAACGTGGTGCCCGGCGAAGACCGCACCATTCTGTTTGGCGGAACCCTCGGCGCGCCACAGCCGAAGATTCCGGTGGTCAGCACGAGCTTCGACACGGGCGCCGAACTCGCCGGGCTGCAGGACGTGGTCATGCGCATCGCCGTCGACGCCACCATCACCGAAACCTCGTCCTTCAACATCCTGGCGGACACTCCAGCGGGACGTGCCGACCGTACCGTGGTGGTGGGGGCGCACCTGGACTCCGTGGCTGAGGGCCCCGGCATCAATGACAACGGCTCCGGAACGGCCGCGATCCTCGAGACAGCGCTCCAGATGGCGGCGTTGAAAATTGCGCCGACCAACCGGGTGCGCTTCGCCTTCTGGGGCGGGGAAGAGGCCGGGCTGATCGGGTCCGAGTACTACGTCTCCCAGCTGACGGCACGCCAAATCAAGGAACATGCCGTCAACCTCAACTTCGACATGGTGGGCTCGCCCAACTTCGTCCGCTACGTCTACGACGGCGACGGCTCGGAGTTCGGCGAGAAGGGACCCAACGGCTCCGCGCTGGTGGAGAAGGTCTTCCTGGACTACTTCAAGTCCCAGAACCTGCCCGTTGCCCCGACGGCGTTCGACGGACGGTCCGACTACTTCGGTTTCATCAACAACGGAATCCCGGCTGGGGGCCTGTTCACCGGTGCGGAGGACCCCAAGACACCAGAAGAGGCGGCCATCTTCGGCGGCACAGCGGGGGAACCGCTGGACCCGTGCTACCACTCCGCCTGCGACATGATCGGCAACGTAAACCAAACCGTCCTTGAGGAAATGGCGGACGCGATCGCCCATTCCACGCTGACCTTCGCCATGACCACCTCGGCGGTCAATGGCACGACTAAGGGCAACGGGGCCGGCAACGTGGACCTCGAATACAAGGCCAACAAGCTGCTCAAGTAGCAGCCGGGCCACAGCAGCGCAACGGGTGCCGGGCCGCGCCGCCTCCGGGCGGGGGCGGCCCGGCCTCTGTGCTGGCAGTCTGCGTCAGCATCCGGCGGCTACCTTTCGGCGTCGGACGCCGCCGAAAGGACTCAGCCGAGCAGGCCGGGGACGATCAGCAGGGCGGTCGGGACCGCCAGCAGCAGCAGGCAGCCTGCCACCACCGCGGCGCGCACGGGTTCCGGGAGGGGAGGCTGCGGGGAGAGCAGGCGGCTGACGCGGGACGCCGTCGTCCGGGCCGAACCGGAGCCGCCGGTGGCACCGGGCTGGCCGGGCTCGACGTCGGACAGCTCCGGTCCGCCGAACGCCATCCGGGTATCCGGAGTCCCAGGCGATCCGCTGGCCACGATCGCGATCGCCTTGATCAGGGTGGCCCGGCTCTCTGACTTCAACGCGACGTCGTCGGCGAGCATCTCGATCAGCGAGCTGACCGCCTCCTGGGCCAGCCGTGTGGTGGGCAGCCAGGGAAGGGCCTGCCGCCAGGCGGCAAAAGCCCAGAGCAGCAGATGGTGGCGCTGGTCCAGGTGGGCGTTTTCATGGTTCAGGACGGCGCGGAGTTCTGCGGGTTCCAGGGCCGCCATAAGCCCGTCGGAAAGCACGGTGACCGAACGCGCGCCGCCGGGAAGGCAGTACGCGACGGGGGAGTCGACGTTGATCACCATGGTCCGGGGCCCGTCCGCGGAGGGGGAGGCAAGCAACGCCAGCAGTTCGCGGTGCCGCCGCCGCTGGCGCTGGATCTTGTAGTAGGTCAGCAGCAGCGTGAACACCAGATGGGCCGTCAGCAGTGCCGCGGCCGACAGGGCGAAGATATGCCAGAAGCCCAGGTCCGTGGTGGGCGCATTGTTGAACACCATCCCGGCCAGGGCCTTCAGGCCGGCCAGCAGGTTGTCGCCGACGGGTTCCAAGCCGTAGACCAGCATGGCGCCGATCATGGACAGGCCGCCTGCGAGGGCGATCGCCTGCCAGAGCAGCATGGCCGTGAACGGCGAACGTGCCGGCCACTGGGCGCGGGAAAGCAGGATAGGCACCGGCCAGGCCAGCACTACCGCCAGGACCGCCAGAAACCATGAGGTCCAGAACATCGGGTGCTAGCTGAGTCCCAGTAGCTTGCGCAGCGTTTCTGCCTCGGTATCGGTGACGGAACCAATAAAGCGTGCCAGCACGGCCTCGCGGTCCGGTGCGGAACCCAGGACCTCGTGCATCAATTCAGCGGTGTGGTCCTCACGGCTGGAGACTGCCTGGTAGCGGTGCGGGCGGGTGCCGCGTTCGCGCTCCACCAGGCCCTTGCGCTCAAGGCGGGAAAGTACGGTCAGGACCGTCGTGACGGCCAGGTCCTTGCCCTCGTGCCCTGCGCTACCGTTTTCCGCGCGGGTGCTCAGGGCGAGCAGATCCCGCAGGGTGTTCGCCGTTGCAGCCTCATGGCCCGCCCAGAGCAGGTCCATCACAGCCCGTTCCAGTTCACCGAGACTTGCCATTCCGTACGTCCTTCGTGAGTGCCGCTCCGGCCGATCGACTCTGCCGGGCGGTAAGTGAATACTTCACTCATAAATTTACCGTGTTTTGCGGATAGTTTCTACATAAGGTAGAACTGCCCGGCCCTGGCGTGTCGTCCGCCTTGCCCTGGCCATTCCGGCCGGCCCGGAAGTCGAGGTCGGGGCCGGGGCCCGCGCCGGCGGCGGCTCCATTGCGGGCCACAGCGCACCGTGGGACTCTGGGGTGCAGGGAACCATCCAAAAGTGTTCTACACTCTGTAGAAGAATCTTTCTACGTGATGTAGAAGTTGCTCGCCTAGCTAAGTAGGGACTGCCTTGGACGCCTTGGAAATCGCACGCTGGCAATTCGGAATCACCACCGTCTACCACTTCATGATGGTGCCGCTCACGATTGGCCTGGGCCTGGTCGTCGCCGTGATCCAGACGATGTGGCACCGGACCGGCAAGCCGGAATACCTCCGGATGACCAAGTTCTGGGGCAAGCTCTTCCTGATCAACTTCATCATGGGCGTCGCGACCGGCATTGTGCAGGAATTCCAGTTCGGCATGGCGTGGAGCGAGTACAGCCGCTTCGTGGGCGACGTGTTCGGTGCGCCGCTGGCGATGGAAGCCCTGCTGGCGTTCTTTGTGGAATCGACCTTCCTGGGCCTCTGGATCTTCGGTTGGAAGCAGCTCAAGCCCGCCGTCCACCTGGCCTGCCTCTGGATCGCCGTGATCGGCTCGGTCTTCTCCGCCTACTTCATCATCGTGGCGAACAGTTGGATGCAGCACCCGGTCGGCGTCGAGATGATCGACGGCCGTCCCGTGATGACCGACGCCTGGGCGGTCTTCACCAACAACACCGCCCTCGTCGCTGTCCCGCACACCATCTTCGGCGCCCTCGCCGTCGCCGGCGCCTTCCTCCTCGGCATCGCCTGGTACCACCTGTGGCGCCGCCGCCACGACGGAATCGACACGATCGGTGAGGACGGCAAGGTCATTCCGGGCGAGTCAGCAATCCCAGGCCGGGACCGCACCGACCATGCCGTCTGGATCCGCTCCCTGCGGATCGGCGCCGTCGTCGCCATGATCTCCTTCGCCGGGACCGCTATCACCGGGGACCTGCAAGGCAAGCTGATGTTCGAACAGCAGCCCATGAAGATGGCGGCCGCCGAAGCGGCCTGCCACGACGGCACCGGCTTCTCCATCCTGAGCATCGGCAACCTTGGCTCCAAGAACTGCGATGAAATCGTGGCCGTGATCGAGGTCCCCGGGATTCTCTCCTTCCTCGCCAAGGGGGACTTCACCACCGAGGTCCAGGGCGTCAACAGCCTGCTGGACCAGTACAAGGCCGACTACGGCACCCACCTGCCGGACAACCCCATCTACGGGGAACGGGCCGGACAGGAGATCCAGTACATCCCGGTCATGGAGGTCACCTACTGGGGCTTCCGGATGATGATCGGCTTCGGCGGCGTGGCCGCGCTGGCCGCCCTAGTGGCCCTCTGGCTCGCCCGCAAGGGCACCGTCCCGGCCTCCCGTGGCCTGATGAGGCTCGCCGTCTTCGGGATCCTGGCACCCTTCGGCGCGAACGCCGCCGGCTGGATCTTCACCGAAATGGGCCGGCAGCCGTTCGTCGTCGCGCCCAACCCGGATCCCAGCGGAATCGACCAGGTGTTCATGTTCACCGCCGCGGCCGTCTCACCCGGCGTCTCGGCCGGAGAGCTCATGACCTCCCTTGTGGTGCTCACCGCCGTGTACGCATTGCTGCTGGTGGTCGAGGTGAAGCTGCTGGTCAAGTACATCCGCGGCGGGGTGGTCGCCGCCATGCCGGAACTCACGCACGTCCCCGTCGACGAGAACGAGGACGCCACGCCCAAGGACGGTGGCCCCGGCAAGCCCGGGGACGACGTCCTGGCCTTCGCCTACTAAGCCTTCGCTCCCACAAGAAACGCAGAGGATACTCAGCATGGAACTGCTTCCCACCATCTGGTTCATCGCCATCGCGGTGCTGTGGACGGGCTACCTCTTTCTGGAGGGCTTTGACCTCGGCGTCGGAATGCTGATGAAGGGCTTCGCGCGGGACAACACCGAACGCCGGGTGCTTCTCAACACGGTCGGCCCGGTCTGGGACGGCAATGAGGTCTGGCTCCTGACCGCCGGCGGCGCCACCTTCGCGGCCTTCCCGCTTTGGTATGCGTCCTTGTTCTCCGCGCTGTACCTGCCGCTGCTGCTGGTCCTGGTGGCCCTCATCTTCCGGGCCGTGGCTTTCGAGTACCGCGGCAAGGTGGACAACCCGCGGTGGCGTGCCCGCTGGGACTGGGCCATCTCCCTGGGCTCCCTCGTGGCGGCCTTCGGTATCGGGGCCGCCCTGGGGCTCACCACCACCGGACTTCCGGTCAACGCCAACGGCGACCGCGAAGGCGGGCCATTCGCCTGGTTCAGCGCCTACGCCGTGCTCGGCGGTCTCGCCGTCGTCGGATTCTCGCTGCTGCACGGCCTTGCTTTCCTTGCGTTGAAGACCGACGGCGACGTCCGGCACCGCGCACGGCAGTGGTTCGTCCGGCTCCTCCCCGTCCTGCTGCTGCCGATGGCCGGCTGGGCGGTCAGCCTGCAGCTGCTCAGCGGCGAGGTGTGGACCGTGGCGGCCGTCGTCGCCGCCGTCGTGGCCGCCGTCCTGGCCTGGAAGTTCGCCCGCGCAGGTGCCGAAGGGCGTGCGTTCCTGTCCCTGGGGACGTTCCTGCTGCTGGGGAGCGCCTCGATCTTCGGCGCAGCGTTCCCCGTTGTACTGCCGTCCACGCTGAACCCGGACTTCAACCTGACCATCTCCAACGCCTCCTCCTCGGACTACACCCTGGGGCTGATGAGCATCGTTGCCTGCATCGGGCTGCCACTGGTCCTCGCGTACCAGGCCTGGACGTACTGGGTGTTCCGGCGCCGGGTGAGCGGCGCACACATTCCCGAGGCCCACAGTTTCCTCCCCGCCATCGCCGCCAAGGCGCTGGCACCGAAGGACTAGCACCCGATGAGACCGCAGTTCCCCGCCGGCCCCGCCAACCGCGCCGCCCTCTACCTGCTGGGCCTGCTCGCTGCCCTGAAGGCCCTGGCCCTCGTGCTGATGGGGCAGGCCGTCGCGTCCATGCTGGCGGGGCTGATGGCAGGCGACCCTGCGTGGGCTGCTCAGCTGTACTGGGGCATCGCGGGGGTGGTGCTGCGGTCTCTGACCGTCTGGGCGCAGGCCGTGGCCTCGCGCCGGGCCGCGTTGGGAGTGAAGGAGGAACTGCGCTCGCAGCTGCTCGAGCGGGCGCTGCGCAACGGCACCCGGGGCGCCGGCCCCTCCGACGGCGGACTGGCCATTCTCGCGACCCGGGGACTGGACGCCCTGGACAACTACTACACCCAGTTCCTGCCCGCCCTGGTGAACTGCGCCGCGATTCCGCTGCTGTTGGGGGCCCGGATCCTGTTCGCGGACTGGATCAGCGCCGTAGTGATCGTGCTGACCGTGCCGCTGGTGCCGCTCTTTATGGTCCTGATCGGCCGCTACACCGAAGACCGCGTCCGGGAAGCCCAGTCTGCCCTGTCCCGGCTGTCCGGCCACATGCTGGAGCTCGCCAAGGGCCTGCCCGTCCTCGTCGGACTGGGCCGGGCCACCGCCCAGCGCAAGGCCCTCGAGGACCTTTCCGAGGAATACCGCCACCGGACCATGGGCACCTTGCGGACCGCCTTCCTCTCCGCCCTCGCGCTGGAGCTTATCGCCACCATCTCCGTGGCAGTCGTCGCGGTCTTCATCGGTGTCCGCCTCGTCCACGGCGACATGGCCCTCGAGGCGGGGCTTCTGGCACTGATCCTCGCCCCCGACTGCTACCTCCCGCTCCGGGAGCTTGGCACCGCACACCACGCCAGCGACGAGGGCCGTGCCGCGCTCGCCGAAACCACGGCCGTCCTGGAGGAGCCCGAGCCCACGCCGCTGCGGCCCGCTGCGGCCGCTGCGGCCGTCTCGGGGGCCGGGTCCGGCGCCGGGACGGGCCATCCGCCCGCCCTGGCCGTGGCCGGACTGACGGTCCGCTACGGCGGCCGGTCGGACGCCGCCGTCGGGCCGTTGAGCTTCACCGCCGCCCCGGGCATGATCACCGCCCTCGACGGCCCCAGCGGCGCCGGCAAGAGCACAGTCTTGGGTGTGCTGGCCGGCACCATAGGCACCGGGGGCGGCGCTGGCGGGCCCGGCCGGCAAACAACGGTCACCGGACGGCCTGAAGGATTCACGACGGCGGACCTCGCCTGGGTGCCCCAGCATCCCGTGATGGTCGCCCGCACCGTGCTGGACGAGGTCCGGCTGTATCTGGGGGCCGCCCAGCCGGCAGACGGCGCCCCGGCCGGCCCCGGCGACGGCGACGCCACGGCCCTGCGCTGCCTGGCAGCCTGCGCCGCGGAGCACCTCGCCGCGAAGCATCCCGCCGAACTCAGCCCGGGGGAGCTGCGCCGCGTCGCACTGGCCCGCGGCCTCGCCCGGATCGAGGCCGGAGCCCGTGTGCTGCTCCTCGATGAACCCACCGCCCACCTGGACCGCGAATCCGCCACTGCGGTCAGCGGCGCCATCGCCGCGCTCCGCGGAAGGGTCACAGTGCTGCTGGTGGCCCACGACCGGCAGACGCGGGAACTCGCCGACCAGGTCGTGGCAGTGGCGCCCGGCGCCACCGGCCCAGCCACGTCCGGCACTGCCGGTGCCGAGGCGTCCGCCGTCGGAACTTGGACTGCCGGCGTGCCCGGCACCGAAGCCGCGAAGCTTGAGATCCACCGGGCCGACGCCGAGCCGGCCGGATTCGATCAGCCTGGACCCGGTGAGCCAGGGCTTCGCCCGGACGGGAACACTGATCCGGGCGTGAGGCAGGCCCGGGCCGCCGGAAGCACCGTCCGCGGTTCAACAGCCCGCCGGCTCCGCAGGCTGCTCGCACCGGTCGGAGTCAAATTCGCCGCGGCCGGCGCCGTCGGCACCCTGGCGGCCCTCTTCGCAGTCGCCCTCGCCGGGCTCTCCGGCTGGCTCATCATCCGTGCCAGCGAGCAGCCCCCCATCCTGTACCTGCTCACCGCGATCGTGGGCGTGCGCTTCTTCGGCATCGGCCGGGCCTGCCTGCGCTACCTCGAACGCCTCCTGCTGCACGACGCCGTTTTCGCCGCACTGACCCGGCTCCGCGGCAGGCTCTGGGAATCGCTGAGCCGCCGCGCCCTCTCGCTGCGCCGGCTCCTGCAGGGCGGCAACGTCCTCGGCACCGTGGTGGACGACGTCGACACGGTCCGGGAGCTGCTGCCGCGTGTGGTCCTGCCGCCCCTGACCGCCGTCGCCGTGGCGGCCGCCGCCGTCACCGGCATCGCCTTGCTGCTGCCGGCCGCGCTTCCCGCCGTCATCGCGGCCGCCCTGGTGAGCCTCGTGGCGGCCCCGGCCCTGGCACTCGCAGCAGACCGGATGTCCACCGGGACAGAACAGCGGCTGCGCTCCGGCGTCCTCCGCCAGGTCGAGGCGGCCCTCGACGCCCGCGCCGAACTGCACGCCAACAGCGTCGCCGCCCCGGTGCTCGCCGGCATCACGCGCGCCGACCGCTCGGCAACCGCCGCCTCCCAGCGCTCGGCGTGGGCCGAGGGGCTCGGCCAGGGCCTGACCGTGCTGGCCTGCGGAACAGCGGCGCTGGCCAGTGGGGTGCTGGCGGCGCCCCTGGCCCTCAGCGGCGCGGTCGAAGCGTCTACGGTCGCCGTCGTGGTCCTGTTCCAGCTCGCGCTCGTGGAACCCTACGCGGCCATCACGACGGCGGTCCGCCAGTACCCGGCGTTGCGGGCCGTTCTGCGGCGCATCGGCGACGCCGGCGTCCTCGACGGCGACGGCGCACGCACCCACCCCGACCCGTCCGGTGGGCTGATCCCGGTTGCGGGCAGGCCCGGCGGCCGCGCCGGGATCGAGCTCCGGGATCTTGCGGCGGCGTGGCCGGGCGGGGCGCCGGTTTTCGCAGGACTATCCGCCACCGCGGAACCCGGGCGCTGGCTCGCCGTCACCGGCGCCTCCGGCTCCGGGAAATCAACGCTGCTCGCCGTTGCTCTGGGCTTCCTCCCGGCCGCACGCGGCCAAATCCTGCTCAGCGGGCGGGCGGCCTGGTGCCCGCAGGAGGCGCACCTCTTTGACTCGACCATCCGCGGGAACCTGCTGCTGGGCCTTCCGGAAGGGTCGCGCGGGGGAAACGCGGAGCCGCAACTGCAGGATGCCCTGGCCGCCGTGGGCCTCGCGCCGCTGGTCGGGCGGCTGGAGCACGGCCTGGACACCCGGATCGGACCCGGCGGTGCCTTCCTCAGCGGAGGCGAACGGCAGCGCCTCGCCGTCGCCCGCACCCTCCTGACCGGGGCGGACGTGATCCTGCTGGACGAACCCACCGCCCACCTGGACGCGGAGTCCGGCCGGGCGATGCTGGCCGAGTTGCGGCACGGGCTGCGGGACCGCACAGTGGTCCTGGTGACGCATAACCCGGAGGACATCTCCCCGGACGACCGTCGCCTCGACCTGGACCGCGCGGCCGCCCCGGCAGCCGCGCCAACACCGGAGGCAACGCCGCTGCTGGCGCGGGGATAGACCGGACGTTAGCCTGTTGCCATGAACGGACACCCCGACGCCGCAGAGCCGCAGGACAGCCTGGACCCCCGCCTGCAATGGCGGGCCGCCCGGACCGCGGACCTGGACGGCTGGGCGGCGCTGATTGCCCGGACTGCCGCCGTCGAACAGCCCGTCTGGTTCGAACGCCGCGCCGACCTGGCACAGGTCCTCGACTCGAAGAAGAATCCGGCCGAAGCCAACACCATCCTCGGCTTCGACCCGGCTGGTGTGGCCCGGGCCTACGGCCGGATCACCAAGAACCCGGACGGTGACAAGGCCATCGGCTACGGTTGCGTCGATCCGCAGTGGCAGGGGACCGGGATCGGCACCGGGCTGCTGGGCTGGATGGAGGACAGGACCCGCCAGCGGTTCGCCTTGGACGCCGTGCCCGGATCCACACCCAAGCTGCGGCTCCATATGGAACAGCAGCATACGCACCAGGCCTCCCTGTTCGAGGACGCCGGCTACAGGATTGTGCGCTACTACAACGAGATGCACCGGCCCCTCGGGGACGGGTTTCCGGAGACGGTCCTGGACGAAGGGCTGGAAATTGTAGGTTTCGGCCCCGAACTGCACGAGCCCGTCCGGCTGGCGCACAACGAGGCCTTCCGGGACCACTGGGGCAGCGAGCCCCGGGATGAGGAAGGCTGGGGCCTGGTGGTGAACGATCCCCTGGCCCGGCCGGACTTGAGCGCCGTCGCCGTCGAGCAGTCCACCGGAAGGGTGGCCGGCTACCAGCTCGCCAGCCATGACGAGGTCAGCGCCGTGTCGCGGGGCTACAAAGAGGGCTACACAGACCTGCTGGGCGTGCGGCGCGAGTTCCGCGGCCGCGGGGTGGCGCAGGCACTGCTTGCCGATGCCATGCGCCGCTTCGCCGCGGCCGGCATGGACAAGGCCTCGCTCGACGTCGACTCGGAAAACCCCACCGGCGCCCTGGCCCTCTACGCCAAGATGGGCTACGTCGCCGTCAATACCAGCATGGCCTGGGACAAGGAACTGTAGCTGGCCGTCTGCGCGCTATCCATCCACATCGTGGAGGTGATGGACGACGTCGTGCAGGAAGTACTGGGCAAACGTCAGCACGGTGAATTCCGATCCGTTGCTGCGGGTGCCTTTGCGCCCCCACTGCTCCTCCGGAACGCGCCCGAAGGAAGCGGCGATCTGCTCGCCCTCGGCAGTCAGTTCGGCGCTGACCACGGCCGGGTCGGCGTTGGCATAGTCCTTCTCGACCGCCGTCAGGTCCTGGTCCCAATCCGCGAACCGGGCGTCATCCTTGGTGAGCATGAGGTCGAGCCGGTGGTCGAAGAGGGTGAACACGTCCCTGACGTGGCATGCGTACTCGAGGACCGACCACGTGCTCTCGTCCGGCCGCTCCGCCACGTCGGGGCGCCGCAGGGCTGCCCGCCAGCGGGGAAGCATATTCTCCACGATTCCCGGCGCCGTCGCCGGCGTCGCCGCCGACGCATCGAAACCGCACTCCGGGCAGGGCCGCTGCAGGACCCAGGTCCAATCCTTGATATCCGGGTTGATAGGCATGCGAGCAGTCTAGGGGTAATTTTCCCGGAACGGCCGCGGCGGGTCGCAGCGTCGGGCATCGGCGGCCCCGGCCGAAGCCCGCGCCGCCGATGACTCTCTAGGGAAATATCTTGACGCTAGGGGCGTTTTCCCACGAAAGGTCTTTCGGCGGCGCTGCCACTACTGCGGTGATTTCCTGGGCTCGGAGTTCGGCCACAACAATTCGCAGCATTCCCTGTGCCATACCCGTCGAGAGTTCGCCTTTGGTATCGGTGTAAATCATCGGACCCAAATCAGTCAGGTAGACATCAGAGATGTAGTTGGGCGTGTACTGGGGGTAGGCGCCGGTCATCTCCTCGCGGGTCAATTCCTTGCCGTTCTGGTCTACAGAATAGAGGCGCACTGCTGCCGCCTGAAGTGCCGCGACGGCCTTGTCGCGGTCCTCAGACACCACGAGGAACGCCGGTGAAGTTTCCCACCCACCTCCGAGGGCCGCCTCGTGCCGCTCTCCCTGTTGGTCGAACAGATCGGGCTGGACGCTCACGTTTGCCATGGCTACTCCGGTCGCGGTGCTTGTTGGGATGCCCGACGGGCCCGGCTGTCCCGTTTGTCCGGCCGGGATTGCGGCTGCCGGGGCTGACGACGGCGTGGATGACGGTTGCGTAAATGGCGGCGTAGACGTGACGGGAGACATGACAGGACCGGGCTGCAGGCTGCCGGAGCATCCGGCCAGAGCCGCAGCCACAGATACCAGCACGGCACCGACCAACAGTCGTTTCGACAAGAAACCCCCAATATCAGTGCGCCTGCGAACTGTGGTCATCGTACGGCACGGTTCCGGGCCGAACCAGCCCTCCGCGTTCCGGGGTGACCTGGCCACGCCAGGGGGCCCGACACCGTTGTTTCGCATAGTCCTGGGCACGTGGCTAGCCCTATTGCGGCCGTCCACCACGAATGGCCGCAATGACGGGCCTCATAGCGGCCATTCGTGGTGAATGGGTGACCAGTGGCCCGAGATGCGTGACCAAGGGCCCGTGACGGGTGACCACGGCCCCGCGCACCCGCCGCCCCCACAGGCCAGGGACCCTAGGCTTCTGCCCCGGGCTTCGGCCGCCAGGCCATGCTCGGGCCAATCGCGTCGATGGCCTGCGAGAGCGGGATGCCGGACCCGTCGCGGCGGCCGTGCTCCCCGGGAAGGGAGCGGGCCACCCCGGCGAGGGAGGATGCCTTGGCGGGGCCGTGACCGGCCCACGCGAGCAGCAGGGTGTCTTCGCCCTTGAGGAAACGGTGCGCCCGGACCCCGGCGGTGGCACGGCCCTTGGCCGGGTATTCGGACAGTGCGGTCACCTTGGCGGCGCCCGGGGCGGTCCCGGGCAGTGCGCCATCGGTACCGGCAATGGTGACGACGACGGCGTCGGCGTCCGCCGGGCTGGCGGTGCCGAAGTACATCACCCGGTCCCCGGCAGCCAGCTTGATGCCGGCCATGCCGCCGGCAGTCCGGCCCTGCGGACGGACCGCGGAGGCGGGGAAGCGCAGGAGCTGCGACTGCCGCGTCACAAAGACGAGGTCGACGTCGTCGGAAACAGCGGGGGCCACGCCCACCACGGTGTCCTTGTCCTTGAGGGCAATGACTTCCCAGTCCTCCCGGTTCAACGGGTAGTCGGGCTGGACCCGCTTGACCACGCCCTGGGCGGTACCGACCGCGAGCACCTCATCCAGCGGGGTGAACGCCACGAGCGATTCGCCCTTGAGCAGCGTGATGAAGTCCTTGGCCGGCACCCCGCCGGCCAGGTTCGGGGTGCCCGAGGTCGGAGGCAGAACGGGCATGTCCATCACCTGGAGCCGGAGCATGCGCCCCTGCGAAGTGATGGCCGCGATCTCGCCGCGGGCGGACGTCTTGACCACCGAGGTGAACACATCGTGCCGGGTCCGCGGGCCGGACTCGGCGAGGCTGTCCTGGTTGGCCGTCCGCGCGATCTGGCCGGAAGCCGTCAGGATCGCCCAGCAGGGGTCGTCCGCGATCTCGAGTGCCAGGGGTGCGGCCTTGCCCTTGGCTCCCGGCGCGGCGGCCAGGGCGGCGACGGTGGGGGAGACCGCCTCGGACTCGAGCAGCACGGTGCGGCGCGGGGTGCCGTATTTCTCGGCGATCTCAGCCAGCTCAGAGGACACCAGGCCGCGGAGCCGCTCGCTGGAGCCGAGGATGGCTTCCAGCTCGGCGATCTCGCGGCGCAGCTCGTCCTGCTCCTTCTCGAGTTCGATCCGCGAGTACTTGGTCAGCTGCCGGAGCCTGAGCTCCAGGATGTAGTTGGCCTGGATCTCGGAGAGGTCGTAGATGGACATCAGCCGGGTCCTGGCAGCGGCCGCCTCGTCCGAGGACCGGATGATCTGGATGACCTCGTCGATGTCCACGATCGCGACCAGGAGGCCCTCCACCAGGTGGAGGCGGTCCTTCTTCTTGCCGAGGCGGAAGGCGGTGCGGCGGC
Organism: Arthrobacter sp. NicSoilB4; assembly: GCF_019977335.1. NCBI lineage: Bacteria > Bacillati > Actinomycetota > Actinomycetes > Micrococcales > Micrococcaceae > Arthrobacter > Arthrobacter sp. NicSoilB4. The sequence goes on from NZ_AP024653.1 coordinate 1,605,741, forward strand.
GGACAACGTTGATGCGGTGCTCGACGTAAACGGAGAGCAGCTGCAGCAGCCCGAGGGTCTGCGGCTGCCCGTCCACGAGAGTGACGTTGTTGATGCCGAAGGAATCCTCCATCGGCGAGTAGCGGTACAGCTGCTGGAGCACGGCGTTGGGGTTGAATCCGTTCTTCAGCTCAATGACCAGGCGGAGGCCGTGCTTGCGGTCCGTGAGGTCCACGATGTCGCTGATCCCGGTGAGTTTCTTGCCGTTGACAGCGTCCTTGATCTTCTCGATCACCTTCTCCGGCCCCACCATGTACGGCAGTTCCGTGACCACCAGGCCGGTGCGGCGGGCCGAGAGCTGCTCGACCTCCACCTTGGCCCGGGTCTTGAAAGATCCGCGGCCCGTGGCATAGGCGTCGCGGATCCCGTCCAGGCCCACGATCCGGCCGCCGGTGGGCAGGTCCGGGCCGGGGACGAACTTCATGATGTCCTCGAGCGTGGCGTCCGGGTGCTCGATCAGGTGCCGGGCGGCGGCGATCACTTCCACCAGGTTGTGCGGGGCCATGTTGGTGGCCATGCCGACGGCGATGCCGGTGGCGCCGTTGACCAGCAGGTTCGGGAACGCGGCCGGCAGCACGTCCGGCTGGGTCAGCTGGTTGTCGTAGTTGGGGACGAAGTCGACGACGTCCTCGTCGAGGTGGTCCGTCAGCGTCAGCGCGGCGGCCGCGAGGCGGGCCTCGGTGTACCGCGGGGCTGCCGGGCCGTCGTCGAGCGAGCCGAAGTTGCCGTGGCCGTCGATGAGCGGCAGCCGTAGCGAGAAGTCCTGCGCCATGCGCACCATCGCGTCGTAGATCGCGGTGTCGCCGTGCGGGTGCAGCTTGCCCATGACCTCGCCCACCACACGGGCGCTCTTGACATGGCCGCGGTCCGGGCGGAGGCCCATCTCGCTCATCATGTACAGTATGCGCCGCTGGACGGGTTTCAGCCCGTCGCGGGCGTCCGGAAGTGCCCGCGAGTAGATCACCGAATAGGCGTACTCGAGGAACGATCCTTCCATCTCCGACGTGACGTCGATGTCGACGATATTCTCTGTGAATATTCCTGCGGAATCGGTGCTGGCTTCCCCTGCCGGGGACGGGGTTTGGCGGCGGGCCATGAGGCTGGTGGGTCCTTCTGAGGGTGCTGAACGTGTGCTGCAAAAGTTAATGACTAGGCTAAGCCTATGGTGGATCAGCCCGTGGACGGCGTATATCCGGAATATTGGGAAGCCGATGTTGTGCTGCGCGACGGCGGGACGGCCCACCTGCGCCCGATCCTCCCGGCTGACGCGGACGCGGTCCAGGCCTTCCACGTGGGTCAGTCGCAGAAGTCCATCTACATGCGGTTCTTCGCGTTCAAGTCCAAACTCTCCGCGAAGGAACTCAAGCGGTTCACCGAGGTGGACTACAAAGACCGGGTGGCCCTGGTGATCACCATCGGCGGGGAGATCATGGGCATCGGCCGCTACGACCGGCTCGATGACCCCGGGGAAGCCGAAGTCGCGTTCAACATCGCCGACGCCCACCAGGGCCGCGGCATCGGCTCCATCCTGCTCGAACACCTCGCGGCCGCCGCCCGCGAAAACGGGATCCGCAAGTTCAGCGCCGAGGTGCTCCCCGAAAACCGGAAGATGCTTATGGTGTTCTCGGACGCCGGGTACGACGTCAAACGACACTTCGACGACGGTGTGGTCAGCCTCGAATTCAACATCGACCCCACGGACAAGTCCCGCGCCGTGATGGAATCCCGGGAACACCGTGCGGAAGCCCGCAGCATCCAGGAACTGCTCGCCCCGTCCTCCGTGGCGGTGATCGGCGCCAGCCGCAAATGGGGCACGGTGGGCTACCAGCTGCTGGAGCACATCATTGAGGGACGCTTCACCGGCCCGGTCTACGCGATCAACCCGGAGGCGTTCGAGCTCGCCGGCATGCTCTCCTTCGCCCGGCTTTCCGAGGTGCCCGGGCCCGTCAATCTCGCCATTATCGCTGTCCCGTACGCCGAAGTCCCGAAGGTCGTGGAGGAGTGCGGTGCCGCGGGGGTCAAGGGGATCGTGGTGGCCACGGCAGGCTACGCGGACGACGGCGAACGCGGCCTGGCCCGGCAGCGCGAACTCGTCCGGCAGGCCCGCGCCAACGGCATGCGGGTGATCGGCCCCGCCTCGCTGGGCATCATGAACACCAACCCTGCCGTGTCCCTCAACGCCTCGATGGCGCCCGCGCTGGGCCGCCGGGGAGGCCTGGGCCTGTTCAGCCAGTCGGCAGCGATCGGCGTCTCCCTCTACGCGGCCTCCAGCCGGCGCCGCGTCGGGATCTCCACGTTCCTCTCCGCAGGGAACCGGGCCGACGTCTCGGGCAACGACATGATGCAGTTCTGGGAGGACGACGCCGACACGACCGCCGTCGGGCTCTACCTCGAATCGATCGGCAACCCGCGCAAGTTTTCCCGGCTCGCCCGGCGCCTGGCCCGGACCAAGCCCGTCATCGTGGCCAAGTCCGCCGCGATGGGCCTGGGCCTGCCTCCCGGCCACGCCGTCCGCACCACGCAGGCACCGCCGGAGGCCCTCGACGCGATGATGCGCCAGGCCGGCGTGATCCGTGTCGAGACCATCGAACAGCTCATGGACGTCGCCCAGATCGTCTCCAGCCAGCCCCTGCCGAAAGGCCCCGGGGTTGCCGTGTTCAGCAACTCCAGCGCGCTGGGCAAGGTCGTCGCGGACAACGCGGCGGCGCAGGGACTCGGCGTGGAGCGGATCGTCACCGACGTCGACCTCGACGCCGGGATGTCCGTTGCGCTGCCGGCGCTCCGGCACAGCTTGCAGGAAGTCCTCACCGCCGACACCGTCCACGCTGTTGTTGTGGCGCTGCTGCCGGCCCACGGCCTCACCGTTGAGAAGATCGCCGGAGTGCTGGCCGAATGTTCGGTGGCGGCTGGCAAACCCGTGGTGGCGGCGTTCAGCGGACTGCTGGACCCGTCCATCTACGTGGAGGGAATGGTGGGCGACGAGGCGGGGTCAACAGTGGTTCCCTGCTACTCCAACCCCGGGGCGGCCGTGGCCGCGCTGGGATCCGTGGTCCGCTACGCCCAATGGCTGGGCCGGGACCAGGGCCTGTTCGTGGAACCCGAGGGCTGCGACCCGGACGGCACGCACGACGAGCTGGAACGGCTGCTGGACAAGGTGGGCGGCGAGCACCTGGTCCGGCTGGACGCGGAGACGGCCGCGGGCCTGCTGGCCCGCTACGGCATCAGGGTGGTCCCGTCCGCCGGCTTTGAAACCGCCGATGAGGCCGTCGCCGCCGCGGACCGGCTCGGCTGGCCGGTGGCGTTGAAGACCACCGACCCGGCGCTGCGGCACCGGCTGGACCTCGGCGGAGTGCGCCTGGACATCCAGGATGCGGACTCGCTGCGGCGGAACGTGCTGGAAATGCGGAAGTCGCTGGAACGTTACGGCTCGCCCTCGCTGGAAGTGCAGACCATGGCGCCCGTGGGGCAGGCCTGCACTTTCCGCGCCATTGAGGATCCGCTCCTGGGCCCGGTGGTGTCGTTCGGCCTGGCGGGCGACGCTGTCAACCTGCTCGACGACTGGGCCCACCGGGTGCCGCCGCTCTCCGGCTCAGACCTGCACGACTTCATCCGGGCGCCCCGGGCTTCACGGAAGCTCTTCGGCTACCAGGGACTGCCGGCGGTGGATGCCAGGGCGCTGGAGGACCTCGCCGCCCGGCTGACGAGACTCAAGGACAACCATCCGGAGATTGCCCTCGTCGACTTCAACCCCGTGCTCGCCGGTCCGGAGGGGGCGTCCATCCTGTCCGCCGACGTCCGGATCGCCAATGCCGCCCAGCGCACCGACAGTGCCCGCCGCGCCATGCGCAGCTGACACCCCGGGAACGGCAGGGAAGCGCCGGGGGAGCGGCGGGGGAGCGCCGGGCGCCGCCCGGCCGGCCACGGTTAGCATGTCCCCAGCCGATCTGTGAAAATGGGGACCATGAGCTTTCAGTCTCCGACATCCAAGCCCCAGGCGACCGTCCCCGGACGCCCGGGCACGCACCACCAGGGCCTGCATGACCACAGTGCGCAGGGTCAAAGCCTGGAAGGGGCCCTCCAGCAGGCCGGTTTCTACCCCCGCCTGGTGGCCGACGTCGTTGCCGACGCCCTTGACGGGCGTGACTGCGTGGCCCACCTGGTGCACCTCGAGACGCACTTCGACCGCGCCGAGGTCCGCCGCCACATCACCGTGCTGGTCCTGACGGAGGACATGCTGGTCATCACCCATGTGGACGACCAGCAGCTGGACGAGGCGGGGGAGCAGACGGTGGCGCAGGTCTCCACTGAATCCGTGCCCGTGGCGCAGATCCGCTCCGTGGTGCTCAGCTACGTGTACGCCCAGCCGCAGGACTACAAATCGTCGGATCCGGTCCGCGAGCTGACCCTGTCCATCGCCTGGTCCGGCGGCCAGCGGCTGGACATGGGTCCGGCCAGCTGCGGTGACCCGCAGTGCGAGGCCGATCATGGCTACAGCGGCACGATCGCCCAAGAGGACATCGTGCTCCGGATCAGTGCCGAAGCCGACGGCCTGCAGGCCGTCCAGGACGCCAAGCTGTTCGCCCGAGCCCTGCGCGCCGTGAACACGGGATCCTCCGCGCCGGTGCCCCACACCGGCCCCGGGCTCCCGCCCCGCCCGCGGATGGGTGTCTTCGGGAGCCGCGTCAGCCGCGGCCACCAGCGCTGAGATGGCGACGGTCCGCATGCCTGAACCGATGTCCTCCGCACCGCCCCCGGTCCGGACCACAGCCCGGACCACGGCAGGGAACCTGCCCCCAGCGCCTGCCTTCGGTGAACGGTCCGTCGCCGAGGTGCTCACGAGCGCCGCTGCCAGCCTGGGCGTTCCCGGCTTCGAGAACCGCCTGAACCTGCCCGCCTCCCAGCGCGTCTGCGTGGTCCTCGCCGACGGGCTGGGCCGTAACCTGTTGAAGCAGAAGTCGGCGCACACGCCGTTCCTTCGCGCCGTCCTGCAGTCCGGCCAGGGGCGGGTGCCGGTCTCCCTGGACTCGGCCTTTCCCTCCACCACCGCAGCGTCGCTGGCCAGCTTCGGCACCGGGCTCCCGGCCGGGCAGCACGGCATGGTGGGCTATGACGTGCTGGACCCGGACCAGGACCGGGTGGTCAACATGCTCGGCGGCTGGGATGCCGGCGTCGATCCGCACGTGTGGCAGCCTTTCCCCACCGTGTTCGAACGGGCCGCGGAACACGCCGACGTCACCACCGTCTGCCTCCCGCAGTTCAGCGACTCCGCCATGACCCGGGCCGCGCTGCGCGGCGGCCGCCATGTCACTGCCACCACCTCACACGCCAGGACCGCGGCCGCCGCGGAGGCGATGGCCGGCGCCGGGAGGTCGCTGATGTATTTCTACGTCAACGAACTGGACAAGGCCGGGCACCGCCACGGCTGCCAGTCACCGCAGTGGGAACACCAGCTCGAGGAACTCGACGCCACCGTCAAACGGCTCAGCGCCACACTGCCGGCAGGCACCACCATCCTGCTCACGGCGGACCACGGCATGCTCGATGTGCCGGAATCCCAGCGGATCGACTATTCGGCCGACCCTGCCCTCGTTGCGGGGGTCCGCCACACGGCCGGCGAGCCGCGGATGGTCCACCTCTACCTTGAAGAGCCGGAAGGCGACGCCGGCCGGGCACGGCTGATTGATGCGTGGCGTGCGCGCTTCGGCGAGCGGATCTGGGCCTTCACCCGGGAGGAGGCCATCGCGGCGGGTCTCTTCGGTGAAGTTCGTGCCGAGGTGGCCCCGCGGATCGGCGACGTGATGATCGCTGCCCGGGAGCCGCTGGCGTTCTATGACACCCGGCGCGTCCGGCCCACAGCCCTTGAAGTGGTGGGCCAGCACGGTTCGCTGACGAAGGCCGAACGCGAAGTCCCGCTGCTCTGCTTCCAGGCGGATGGAAAAAGGGCCCCCCGCGCCTGACCGCGCATTTTGACTGCCAAACCCGAGGGCCCTGTCACCTGCGGCCTCAGCTAGTCGCCGCGGGCCCCGAAGACTATTTCGTCCCAGCTCGGAATGCTGGAGCGCTTCGGCTTCGCCGGTTGCCGCTCGGGTTGCTCCGCATCGCGGTCCTCCCGGGCAGGGGCCGGGGATTCACGCTGCTGGCGCCGCGACGTTCCGCCGCCCAGGAGCTCGTCCAGCCCGGGGCTGGACGTCGGTCCCTGCTGGCCCACGGGCCGCAGTTGCGACGCCGCGATGGTGATTTCCCGGGTTTCGGTGCTGACGCCGTCATGGAGTTTCAGGGCATCGTCCGGTCCGTCTTCATGCCGCGGAGCCAGGGTGAGCCGGGACATGATCGAAGGCCTGCCGTCGCGGCGGCGTTCCCACGGGTCGGAGACGGGGCGGGGCCCCGTTCCGCCTGCGTCCGCGTGCTCCGTCCCGGGTGTGCCGGTCTTGGCTTCCTCGCTGGGGGAATCGGCGTCCTGCCCGTCGGTCTCCGGCTCATCGTTGTCCGGGCCGGCAGGTACCTCCGCCAGGACCTCGGAGGGCCGCGGGTGGGCGGCGGGGACGCCGTTGGTCAGCAGCTTGGCAAGGGCGTCGTCGGCGTCTTCGTCCACTCCGAGGCGCTGCCCTCGGCGGGAACGGAGCATGTCCAGCAGCCCGTCGGATTCCTGCTCCTGCTGCAACTGGAGCTGCTGGACAACCTGGAGCTGGGCGGTCGCGGTGCGGGCGGCAGCTTCAGCGTCGGTTTCAAAGTCAAAGGGCCGGTCCGACACTGCGGTGAGCCGGCGGGCAGGTACGGGACCGTCGAGGGGTTCCAGTTCGCTGAGTTGCTGCGCCCAGCGGTTCGCGTTCTGCAGGGATTTCCGGGCCGGGCTGAACGTCCACATGGCCGGCGGTTCCTCACCGATACCGGCGGGGCCGCCGGGTTTGGCTTCGAAGCGGGCCACCACGTTCCAGCTGCCGTCGGGGCGCCGCCAGGAGTCCCACTCCACGGTGGAGGCCTCAATGCCGTGTGCGCTGAGCCGGTGTGCCACCATGTCGCCGAGCGACGCCGGGTGGTCACCGAATACCGAACGGTACACGTCGTGTCCTGGGGCGGGGGCGGCGACTTCCACCTTGCGGGCCTGCTGGGCAACGTACTCGCGCTCGGCGAGTACCGGGCCCTCGTAGCGCTGGACCTTCGCCAGCGGAATGCCGGAGAGCTCCGCCACCTCTGCCGCCGTCGAGCCGCTGCGGATCCGCGCCTGGATATCGCGCGGAGACATGGCAATAGGGGTTGCGCCCGCGACGGAGGCGGCTTTGGCCGCCGTCCGGCTGGCTGCCACCCGAAGTGCTTCATCGATTGGCAGCTGGAACATCTCGCCGCCGGTGCCGCTCAACAGGAGATGCTCCCCGTCGTCGTGGACGCCTACAAGCCGTAGATCCTGCATACAAATCCTCCACCCTGGCATTGCTAACAATCGAAACTCTGCCACCGATGCGGGCCAATTCCGGTGAGGAGGGAGGGCGCGCCGTGATTTTCCGCGAATTTACGCCAGTTTTGGACCCATTCGGAGGCCGCCGGGTCTCCCGGTCGTGGATGCGGCCACCGGAGCCCGCCGTCACAGACCAGAGGACTCTGGCTTTCACTGGAGGCTTAAGCAAAAATGACCCGACATCGGGCACAAAAACCGCGTGACCGGCGTTGACACCGGAGAACCGCTTCCGGGGGTCCAGGGCTACAGCCCGCAGGACCACCGGGCACGGCGACCCAACCGAACGACTGCGGAGTGTGAGCGACAAATAATGGCGACAGACTACGATGCGCCACGCAAGACCGAGGAGGACCTCAGCGAGGACTCCATCGAGGCGCTCAAAGCACGGCGCACGGAAAAGCCGTCCGCTGTGGTCGATGAAGACGAGACGGACCTTGCCGAAGGCTACGAACTCCCCGGCGCGGACCTGTCCGGGGAGGAACTGCTGGTCCGCGTCCTGCCGGCCCAGGCCGACGAATTCACCTGTGCCTCCTGCTTCCTGGTACGCCACCGTTCGCAAATTGCCCGCGAGAAGGACGGCCTGAAGTTCTGCAGGGACTGCGAGGGCTAAAGCCTCTGCGAAGGCTAGGAGTTCAGGGCAGTGACCAGCTGGTCCGGGTGTCGGGTGGACGTCAGCCAGTAGGGCGTGCGGTCGGAGGGATCGGTGATCTCGATGCGGACCACCGGATCGATCCACCCGCGGATGCACAGGAAGGCGAGGCCGTTGAGGCGGGTGCCGCGTTCGGCCGTCGCATCCGTGCCCCGGAAAGCGGCCGCGGTACCGACGAAGCGGCGTTCAATGGTGGCGCGGCCGACGCGCAGGGTGGATTCGGTGACGGTGATCGTGGGGGTCGAGAGGACCAGCAGCACGGCAATGATCACAAACAGGACCACCGCCGCGGTGAGCCCGGCGGCCAGGCTGATGGGGGCGAACACCAGGATCCCGGCACCCGAGAGTCCCGCCGACACCAGCCAGATCCAGACGTTCGGCCAGAGCTTCTCGTTGTACAGAACGGCGTCGCTGGGGGTGCTGTTGGGGGCAGGCACGGCTGCACTGGATTCGGGCATAGGCCCAGCTTTCCACTTTTCCCGGGCTATTTCACCTTGGCCCGGAAAGCGGCGGTGGCCGTCCGCGTCCGCACGCCGCGGCTAGGCTGATCTTCCCCGCTGGCGTTAGAGTGAGGGACTGTGACTGAAGAAACGACTGCGGCAGAGGCAGCGGCAGAATACGGGACCCCCACGCTGACGGTTCAACTGAAAATGCTCGACGACGGCCTGGAGCCGCCGTCGTATGCACACCCGGGCGACGCGGGAGCGGACCTTCGTGCCCGCGAGGACGTGGTGCTGGAACCGGGGGAGCGGAGGCTGGTTCCCACCGGTGTTTCCATAGCCCTCCCGGATGGTTTTGTGGCCCTGATCCACCCGCGCTCCGGGCTCGCCACCAAGCACGGCCTGACCGTGGTGAACGCCCCCGGAACCGTCGACGCCGGCTACCGCGGAGAAATTGCCGTGACGCTGCTCAATACTGACCGCCGGCAGGCGATCGAACTCAAGCGCGGCGATAGAATTGCACAAATGGTTATTCAACGCGTGGAGTACGCCCGGTTCCTGCCCGTCCAGGAGCTCGACGGCTCGGTTCGCGGCGGCGGAGGCTTCGGATCCACCGGCGGTTTCGGCGCGCCGGTCTGACCTGCGGCCGGCAGGACCCGCAGTATTTACGCAGGGACTTATAAGCGGGACCTATTTGCAGGATTTATCAGCCGGCCGTTGTTTCTGCAACAGAATGAAACAGCAGGAGACGGCGGGCGCCACGCGGACGCGGGGCGGCGCGGCGGCACAGGATCACAACTAAGGAGACAACCCCATGGTTTTTGGGCGTGGCAGGAAAGCCAAGCAGGAACAGCTGACCGACCCCGGGGAAACGCGGGAGGCAGTTGCTGACGCTTCCGCCGATGACTCCGCAGCATCCGGCTCCGCCGGGGCCACTTCCGCTGTTCCCGGCCGCGGTGCCAGCGGTCCCTTCGACGTCTCGGAAATCAAGGACCAGGACGGCTACGTGGACCTCGGTGCACTCCTGATCGCCCCCGCGGAAGGCCTCCAGCTCCGGCTCGAGGTCGAAGAGGCCACGCAGCGCGTTGTCGCCGTCACCATGGACCTGAACGGCTCAAGCCTCCAGCTCCAGGCGTTCGCCGCGCCCCGGTCCGAGGGCCTGTGGGACGAAATCCGTGAGCAGATCGGCCAGTCCGTTGGCAGCCAGGGCGGCCAGATCGAGGAAATCCAGGGCGGCTTCGGCACCGAGCTGCTCGCCAAGCTCCCGGCCGGCGGCGCAGACGGAAGCCACGGCTACCGCGTTGCCCGCTTCATTGGCGTCGATGGCCCGCGCTGGTTCCTCCGTGGCGTGTTCGGCGGCGAGGCCGCCGTGGACCGCGACGCGGCCGCCGGGCTCGAAAGCCTGTTCCGGCAGATCGTGGTGGTCCGCGGTGAGAACCCGATGCCGCCGCGGGACCTGCTGCAGCTGCGCCTGCCGAAGGACAATGCCGTGCCCGCACCGCAGTCCGCCCCGGACCTCGAGCGGCCAGAACGAGGACCGGAGATCACCCAGATTGGCTGATGCCCCCCGCCAGGATCCGTCCTCTTCGATCTCCGTGAAGGCGCTGCCGGACCGCGGCCGCGTGATGTGCCACGGCTTCATCGAGTCGGTCACCTACGCCCCGGCGAGCCAGGTGGCCGCCTTCACCGCGGTCGTCGTCGACCATGACGCGCCCAGCATCAAGGCACCCGGCATCAAGACACCAGACATCAAAACGCCCGGTGCCGCGGCAGTTGCCCAGGGGTCTGCAGTGGCCGGCGCTGTCAAGGCAACCGCTGCGGGCGCCTTGCGCCACCGGCCTTACGGTCCCAAGGACCGGCTCCGAGTCGTCTGGCTGGGACGCCGCCGCATCCCCGGGGTCGAGGCCGGCACGGAACTGCGCCTGCAGGGCATGGTCACCGTGCGCGACGGCCTGCCCACCATGTTCAATCCCCGCTATGAAATACTCTCCCGCCAGGAGGAGCAATGACCTTGCCCGAGAAACCCGAGACAGCAACCGGGCAGGGATCGGCCGGGAAGGATACGGCCGGGCAGCCCTCCGCCATCCGGCCAACAGCAGACCAGACAACAGCAGACCAGCCGACCGTCGCGCAGCTCGCCGAGGGCTACGCGGCCAAGGCCGGTCTGCACCGTTCCAGCAACGGCAACATCGATGTACTTAAGAGCGCCGGCGGGATCCAGGGCATTGCGGAGAGCATCCTTCCGGGCTTGGTGTTCCTGGTCGCGTTCACGATCACACGCGAGCTGCCCCTGGCCCTGATCCTTGCGCTGGCAGCGGCCGCGGCCTTCACGGTCACGCGGCTGGTCCAGCGCAAACCGCTGACGCAGGCACTGGCGGGGATCGCCGGCGTCGCGCTCTCCGCGTGGCTTGCCAACAGCACGGGCAAAGCCGAGGACTTCTACGTCCTGGGGTTCTTCACGAACGTCGGCTACATCGTGGCCATGGCCATCTCGATTGCCGTCCGCTGGCCTTTTGCCGGTTTGATCTTCGGGTTCATCCGGAACGAGGGCCTGGACTGGCGGAAGAACCCTGCCAGGGTCAAGGCCTACCAGATCGGCACCTGGGTGATCATCGCGGTGCTGGCCCTCCGGTTGCTGGTCCAGGTCCCGCTGTACTTTATGGGTGACGCCGGATTCGCCGCCCTCGCCACGACCAGGCTCCTGATGGGTGCACCGCTGTACATCCTGGGCGTCTGGGTCGCATGGCTGCTGACCCGGCCCGCTCCGGCCGACAAAACCAGTTGAGCTGTCAGTTGGAGCTGTTATCCGGGCGGAATAACCACTCCAACTGACAGCGCAAATCCAACTGGCAGCGCAAATCGCCTAGCCGTCGAAGCCGTCGTCCGCGGTGGCCGGGACCTGTTCGTCAACGTGCTCGTCGTCGCCGGTCGAGTCCGGTGAGAGCAGGGCGCGCAGCTCATCCTCGGCCGCGATCGTCGTCACGAAGAACAGCTCGTCCCCGCCGTCGATCACGTCATCACGGCTGGGGGTGATCGGCGCCTGGTCCCGCAGGATTGCCACCAGGGTGGAGTCCTCCGGCCAGTCGATGCTGCCGACCGTCAGGCCGATCACGTGCGAATCGTGGGGGACCGTGAATTCGACCAGGGAGGACACTCCGGTCTGCAGTGTCAGCAGGCGGATCAGGTCGCCGATCTCCACCGCCTCCTCGACGAGGGCGGTCATGAGCTGCGGGGTGTTGACCGCGACGTCGACGCCCCAGGAATCGTCGAACATCCAGTCGTTCTTGGGATTGTTGACCCGGCCTACGGTCCGTCCGACGCCGAATTCGGTCTTCGCGAGCAGCGAGACCACCAGGTTCACCTTGTCGTCGCCGGTCGCAGAGACCACGACGTCGGCGTCCTCCAGTTTCGCGTCCTGGAGGGTGCTGAGCTCGCAGGCATCGCCGACCAGCCAGTGCGCGCCGCGCAGGCCGCTGCGCCCGATCACCTCGGGTTTCAGGTCGATCAGCAGGATCTCGTGTTTGTGGGCCAGCAGTTCGCGCGCGATCGAGGAACCGACACTTCCCGCCCCGACAATGACGACTTTCACTTAGGACTCCTTGGCGGGGGACTTGGCAAGAATGTGGGCGACTTCGGTGCTGCGGTCCACGCCGAGCATGGCATGGACGGTGTCGCCGTCCTGGTACAGGGTGCCGGCCACGGGCAGCATGCCCTCGCCGAAGCGGGTCAAATACGCGACGCGGATGCCGGCAGCTTTTTCGATTGAGGTCACCGGGTGCCCGATCCACTCCGGGTCCAGGTCCACTTCGGCCAGCACGAGCCGCCCCGAGGGATCCCGGAAGTCGCCGGCAAGGTGCTGTTCGGGCAAGATCCGCCGGAGCACCTGGTCGGCGCTCCAGCGCACGGCGGCCACTGTGGGGATACCAAGGCGCTGGTAAATCTCTGCGCGGCCCGGATCGTAGATCCGGGCGACAACGTGGGGGACATGGAAGGTTTCGCGCGCCACCCGGGTGGCAAGGATATTGGAATTGTCGCCGCTGGAGACGGCCGCGAAGGCGTAAGCGTCCGCGACGCCGGCCTGCTTCAGGGTCTCCCGGTCAAAGCCGACGCCGGTGACCTTCCGGCCCGTGAAGCCCGCCCGGAGCCGCCGGAATGCGCGGTCGTCCTGGTCGATAATGGCCACGGAATGGCCCGCGTCCTCGAGCGTGTGCGCGAGGGTTGCCCCCACCCGGCCACAACCCATGATCACGAAGTGCGCCAACCGTGCCTCCTGTTGTTCCTTATGACTGCTGCTGGATAAAACAATACCGGCCACAGCCGCACGCGGAGCCAGCCCGCGGCCACCGCGCCGACCGGTTGGGTGGAGAGCCCGGCAGCTGGTCCGGCCGCCGTCATGACATCGCGTGCGAATGGGACTAGCTTTGTGTGGTGCCGACAATTTTCAATGCCGTGAAGCGGGTGCTCGTAGGCAGGCCCTTCCGGAACGACAGCCTGGCCCACACCCTGCTTCCCAAGCGGATCGCCCTGCCCATTTTCGCCTCCGACGCGCTGTCCTCCGTGGCGTATGCGCCGGATGAAATCCTCCTGACGCTGGCGCTGGCCGGCGTCAGTGCCGTGGCGTTCTCGCCCTGGGTTGGCCTGGCCGTCATGGTGGTGTTGCTGACCGTGGTCGCCTCCTACCGCCAGAACGTCCACGCCTACCCCTCCGGCGGCGGCGACTATGAGATCGCGAACGAGAACCTGGGCAAGTACGCCGGGCTCACCGTGGCCTCCGCGCTGCTGGTGGACTATGTGCTGACCGTCGCCGTCTCGATGTCCTCCGCCGCCACCTACCTGACCACCGCGGTGCCCGCGCTGCACGGCCAGCAGGCCGCGATCGCGACCATCGGGGTGGTGATCCTTGCCCTCGTGAACCTCCGCGGCATCAAGGAGGCCGGCAGCGTCTTCGCCGTACCCACGTACATCTTCATGGCGTCCATCCTGGGGATGACGGCCGTCGGCGTCTTCCAGGCCGCCACCGGCCAGCTGGGCGAAGCTCCCTCGGCGGCGTTCACGATCGTGCCCGCGGACGGCTTCGACGAAGGCCTTGTCGGCCTCGCCGGCGCGTTCCTGCTGCTCCGTGCGTTCTCCTCCGGCGCCGCCGCGTTGACCGGCATTGAGGCCATCAGCAACGGCGTGCCAAACTTCAAGAAGCCCAAAAGCAAGAACGCCGCGACGACGCTGCTGCTGCTCGGTGTGATCGCCGCTTCCATGCTGGCCGGGATCATCTACCTCGCCAACGCCACGAAGGTGCACATCGTGCTGGACCCGGCCACGGAGTTCCTCCTGAACGGCCAACCGCTGCCGGAGGGCTACATCCAGAGCCCGGCCATCAGCCAGATCGCGCAGACGATTTTCGGCGCGGCGTCCATTCCCTTCTTCATCGTGGTCGCCGCAACCGGCGTGATCCTTGTGTTCGCCTCCAACACGGCGTTCAACGGCTTCCCGGTGCTGGGCTCGATCCTGGCCCAGGACGGCTACCTGCCCCGCCAGCTGCGCACCCGGGGGGACCGGCTGGCCTTCAGTAACGGCGTCCTGGCCTTGGCCGCCGGGGCACTCGTGCTGATCATCGCCTTCAACGCGGACGTCACCAAGCTCATCCAGCTCTACATCGTGGGCGTCTTCATCTCCTTCACGGTCAGCCAGCTCGGCATGATCCGGCACTGGGGCCGGGAGCTGAAACTCGCCAAGGACCCGGCGGTGAAGCGGCGGATGCTCAAGTCCCGCACCATCAACACCATCGGCTTCGGCATGACCGCACTCGTTTTGGTGATCGTCCTCATCACGAAGTTCCAGCAGGGCGCCTGGATCGCGCTGCTGGCCATGTTCGTCCTGTTCCTGATCATGTGGAGCATCCGGGCGCACTATGACAACGTGGCCAAGGAACTCGCCGTGGACGAGGACACCTCGCCGCGGGCCCTGCCCACCCGCGTGCACGCCGTGCTGCTCGTTTCGCATGTGCGCAAACCGGTGCTCCGGGCCCTGGCCTACGCCCGCGCGTCACGGCCCTCCCGGCTGGACGCCGTCACCGTGGACATCAGCCCCGAGGAGACCGAACAAACGGTCGCGGACTGGGAGAAGCTGGAAATCCCGGTACCGCTGACGGTGCTGGCCAGTCCGTTCCGCGAAACGGTGACGCCCATCATGGAATACATCAAGAACATGCGCCGCGATTCGCCCCGCGACCTGATTGTCGTCTACATCCCCGAGTACGTCGTGGGTAAGTGGTGGGAGCAACTGGTCCACAACCAGACCGCGCTGCGCATCAAGACCCGGCTGCACTTCGAGCCGGGGGTCATGGTGGCCAGCGTGCCGTGGCAGCTGAAATCATCCGAAGAAGCCAAGAGACTGCAGGACATCCAATGAGCTCCGAGACCCAGACGCAATCCTCCACCGAACTGACCGTCGACGTCGGTCCGGTCGCCCACGGCGGGCACTGCGTGGCCCGGCATGAGGGACGCGTGGTGTTCGTCCGCCACGGCATCCCCGGCGAAAAAGTCCGGGTCCGCCTCACGGAGTCCGGCCCGGACGCCAAGTTCTGGCGCGGCGACGTCGTGGAAGTGCTGGAACCCTCCCCGGACCGGGTCCGGCACTTCTGGGACCTGGCGGACTCCGTCCGCTCCTGGTCCCACCGCCACCCGCCCGTGGGCGGCGCCGAGCTCGGCCACATCGCCCTGGACCGCCAGCGCAGCCTCAAAGCCGAGGTGCTGGCCGAACAGCTGCGCCGCCTGGCCGGCGTCGACCGCCCCATTTCCGTGGAAGCCGTGGGGGAGCCCGGCACGCCCGCGTCGGCGGGCCTCGCCTGGCGGACCCGCGCGGGATTCGCGGTGACGCCGGCCGGAAAGCTCGGCATGCACGCGCACCGGTCCGACACGGTACTCCCGGTCGGGGAGATGCCCCTGGCAGCGGACGCCATCAACGCGCTCCGGCTCTGGGACATCGACCTGCAGGGCATCGAACGCATCGAGGTGGCCGCCCCGGCCAACGGCTCCCGCCCGCTGGTGCTCCTGGTCCCCGCCCCGGGGACCCGCGCGAAGCGGCTCAGCGCGGTCCTCGCCCAGCTGCCCGACGACGTCTCGGTGGCCAGCTTCGATCCGGTCAAGGGCGAGGTCCTGCGGCTGCGCGGACGCACCTACGTGCAGGAGAGCGCCGCCGGGCACGACTACCGCGTCACCGGCGACGGGTTCTGGCAGATCCACCGGGACGCACCGGACACCCTCGTCGGCGCGGTCACCGGCTTCCTGCACGACGGCGGCTTCCTGGACGCCGGCGCCGCTGTGGCGGACCTCTACGCGGGGGCGGGGCTGTTCACCGCGCCGCTCGCGGACGCCGTGGGCGTGACGGGGTCCGTGCTGTCCGTGGAAGGATCCCCCGGCACCAGCCGGGACGCCCGAAAGAACCTCCATGACGCCTCCCAGGTCGAGATCGTCCAGGGCAGGGTGGAACGGGTCCTGCGCGACAAAGCCCGCACGTTCGACGCCATCCTGCTGGACCCGCCCCGGGCCGGCGCGGGCAAGGCCGTCGTGAACCAGCTGGTCGAAGCCGGCCCCCGGGCCGTCGCCTACGTATCCTGCGACCCGGCGTCCTTTGCCCGCGATGTGGGCTACTTCCAGCAGTCCGGCTGGGAATTGAAAGGGCTGCGGGCCTTCGACCTGTACCCGCACACCCACCACATGGAGACTGTGGCGCTGCTGACTCCCGGGGCCTGAGGCCACTAGGATGGGCGGAGTAGTCCGACGTCGCGCTCCGTATCCACGGCTGACCTCCTGAACCCTGAACTGATCCTTGTCCCAACAAGGCCAAGCACTAGTTAGGACCACCTAACTAGCAAGGGGTCTGCGGCGCGACAAAGATGAAACTGTTGCGAGAGGAGTCCTGCGATGAGCATTGTGGACAGCTTCGGTTCAAAAGGCAAACTTAATGTAGCCGGTACCGAATACGAAATTTTCCGGTTGAACTCCGTTGAAGGTGCAGAAAACCTTCCGTTCAGCCTCAAGGTATTGCTTGAAAACCTGTTGAGGACCGAGGACGGCGCCAACATTACGGCCGATCACGTCCGAGCACTGGCCGGCTGGGACCCCAGCGCCGAGCCCGACACTGAAATCCAGTTCACGCCGGCGCGCGTGATCATGCAGGACTTCACTGGCGTGCCCTGCGTTGTGGACCTTGCCACCATGCGTGAAGCAGTCAAGGAACTCGGCGGAGACCCCAAGCGGGTCAACCCCCTGGCACCTGCCGAGATGGTGATCGACCACTCCGTGCAGATCGACGCCTTCGGCAACTCCGGCGCACTGGAGCGCAACATGGAGATCGAATACCAGCGCAACGGCGAGCGGTACCAGTTCCTGCGTTGGGGCCAGACCGCGTTCGACGACTTCAAGGTCGTCCCGCCGGGAACAGGCATCGTGCACCAGGTCAACATCGAGTACCTGGCCCGCACCGTCATGACCCGCGAGGTTGACGGAGAGCTCCGGGCCTACCCGGACACCTGCGTCGGCACCGACTCCCACACCACCATGGTCAATGGCCTGGGCGTGCTGGGCTGGGGCGTGGGCGGCATCGAAGCCGAGGCAGCCATGCTCGGCCAGCCCGTCTCCATGCTGATCCCGCGCGTTGTGGGCTTCAAGCTGACCGGGTCCATCCCGGCCGGCGCGACCGCCACCGACGTCGTCCTGACCATCACCGAACAGCTGCGCAAGCACGGTGTGGTCGGCAAGTTCGTGGAGTTCTACGGCGAAGGCGTCGCGGCCGTGCCGCTGGCCAACCGCGCCACGATCGGCAACATGAGCCCGGAGTTCGGCTCCACGGCGGCCATGTTCCCGATCGACGACGTCACCCTCGACTACCTGCGCCTCACCGGCCGGTCGGATGAGAACGTCGCCCTGGTGGAGTCCTACGCGAAGGAACAGGGCCTCTGGCACGACCCCTCCCGCGAAATCAAGTTCTCCGAGTACCTCGAGCTGGACCTGTCGACGGTTGTTCCGTCGATCTCCGGCCCGAAGCGCCCGCAAGACCGCATCATCCTCACGGAGTCCAAGGACCAGTTCCGCCAGGACCTGCGCAACTACGTGAAGGAAGAGCTGGCCGGCGGCAGCGTCGACGAGGCAATCGACGAGAGCTTCCCGGCGTCGGACGTGCCGTCCTTCACGGGCTCCGCAAGCCACCTCACGGACGAGGCCCCGCACGCGCACGGCCCGTCGTCCGACGGCCGCCAGTCCAACCCGGTCAGCGTCAAGACCGCGGACGGCCGCGAGTTCGAGCTGGACCATGGTGCGGTGTCGATCGCCTCGATCACGTCCTGCACCAACACGTCCAACCCGTCCGTGATGCTGGCCGCCGCACTGCTGGCCCGCAACGCCGTCGACAAGGGCCTGACCTCCAAGCCGTGGGTCAAGACCTCCGTGGCTCCCGGTTCCAAGGTTGTCACCGATTACTACAACAAGTCGGGCCTGACCCCGTACCTGGAGAAGCTCGGCTTCTACATCGTCGGCTACGGCTGCGCGACCTGCATCGGCAACTCCGGCCCGCTCGACGCCGAAATCTCCGAGGCCATCCAGGCCAACGACCTTTCCGTCACCGCCGTGCTGTCCGGTAACCGCAACTTCGAAGGCCGGATCAACCCGGACGTGAAGATGAACTACCTGGCCTCCCCGCCGCTGGTCATCGCCTACGCCCTGGCCGGAACCATGGACTTCGACTTCGACGCCGACGCGCTGGGCCAGGACGAGGCCGGCAACGACGTCTTCCTGAAGGACATCTGGCCGAACCCGGTCGAGGTCCAGCAGGTTATCGATTCCTCGATCGACAAGGACATGTTCGCCCGCGGCTACGAGGGCGTCTTCGATGGCGACGACCGCTGGAAGGCACTCGACACCCCCGCCGGCGACACGTTCGCCTGGGATCCGAAGTCCACGTACGTCCGGAAGCCCCCGTACTTCGATGGCATGAAGGCACAGCCGGAACCCGTCAAGGACATCACCGGTGCGCGTGTGCTGCTGAAGCTTGGCGATTCCGTCACCACGGACCACATCTCACCGGCAGGTTCGTTCAAGTCCGACACTCCGGCCGGGCAGTACCTGCTGGCCAACGGTGTGGAGCGCAAGGACTTCAACTCCTACGGCTCCCGCCGTGGCAACCACGAGGTCATGATCCGCGGTACGTTCGCGAACATCCGGATCAAGAACCAGATCCTCGACGGCGTGGAGGGTGGCTTCACCCGCGACTTCACCCAGGCTGACGGCCCCCAGGCCTACGTCTACGATGCCGCGCAGAACTACCAGGCCGCCGGCATCCCGCTGGTTGTCCTGGCCGGTAAGGAGTACGGCTCCGGCTCGTCCCGTGACTGGGCAGCCAAGGGCACCGCCCTCCTGGGCGTCAAGGCTGTCGTGGCCGAAAGCTACGAGCGCATCCACCGCTCCAACCTGATCGGCATGGGCGTCCTGCCCCTGCAGTACCCGGCCGGGCAGAACGCGGCCAGCCTCGGGCTGACCGGCACGGAGACCTTCGCGGTTGAGGGCGTCACCGCCCTGAACGAGGGCACCACGCCGAAGACGCTCAAGGTCACTGCCACTGCGGTTGACGGAACCGTCACGTCCTTCGATGCGGTCCTGCGCATCGATACCCCGGGCGAGGCTGACTACTACCGCAACGGCGGCATCCTGCAGTACGTGCTGCGCCAGATTTCCGCCAACTAGCGGAAGTCCCAGCAGTCCAACGAGAAAGCCCCGGCCCGTCACCGACGGACCGGGGCTTTCCCGTTCCGGCACCAGGCCTACTCTGGAGGCGTTAGAGTTAAAAGGCATGTCTACCACCCGAAGGAGGGGCCGTTGGGAATCTTGGAGACCATCCGGAATCCGCAGGACCTGAGCAAGTTGTCAGAGGCGCAGCTGGATCAGCTGGCAGCCGAGGTCAGGGACTTCCTGATCGGCAACGTCTCCCAGACGGGCGGGCACCTGGGCCCGAACCTCGGCGTCGTCGAACTCACCATTGCGGTCCACCGGATCTTCGATTCCCCCCGCGACAGCATCGTCTTCGACACCGGCCACCAGTCATACGTGCACAAGCTCCTCACCGGACGCCAGGACTTCAGCACCCTGCGCCAGCAGGGCGGCCTGTCCGGCTACCCCGACCGCGCCGAATCCGAGCACGACATCGTCGAAAGCTCGCACGCCTCCTCCTCGCTCTCCTGGGCGGACGGCATCTCCCGCGCCCGGCAGCTGACCGGCGACGGCGACCGGTACGTCATTGCCGTCGTGGGCGACGGCGCCCTCACCGGCGGCATGGCCTGGGAGGCCATCAACAACATCGCCGCGGACAAGAAGCGCCGCGTTGTGATCGTTGTGAACGACAATGGCCGCTCTTACGCCCCCACGGTGGGCGGGTTCGCGGACTACCTCGCCTCGCTGCGCCCCACGATCGATTCCTTCCGTGCTGCTCCCGGCTATGAGGGCACCTTGGACTGGTGGCGGCGGAGGCTGCAGAACGGCGGACCCGCGGGCCAGTTCACTTACCGCAGCCTGCACGCTATGAAGAAGGGCGTCAAGGACTGGTGGGCCCCGCAGGGCATGTTCGAGGACCTCGGCATGAAGTACATCGGGCCGGTGGACGGCCACAACCTCCAGGCCATGGAGAACGCCCTGTCCACCGCCAAGAACTACGCCGGTCCCGTGATTGTGCATGCCATGACCGAGAAGGGCCACGGCTACGCGCCCGCCCGCGCCCATGAAGCCGACCAGTTCCACGCAGTCGGGATCATCGACCCGGAGACCGGCGAACCCACCGAGGCCGGCGGCGCCAAGTCCTGGACGTCAGTCTTCGCCGACGAGATCGCCGACATCGCCGACGAGCGCCAGGACATCGTTGGCATCACCGGTGCCATGCTTATCCCCGTCGGGCTGCACAAGTTCGCCGCCCGGCACCCGGAGCGGGTGTTCGACGTCGGCATTGCCGAACAGCACGCCCTAACCTCCGCTGCGGGCATGGCTTTCGGCGGGCTGCACCCCGTCGTCGCGGTCTACGCGACGTTCCTGAACCGAGCCTTCGACCAGCTGCTGATGGACGTCGCCCTGCACAAGGCCGGCGTCACCATCGTCCTGGACCGGGCCGGCGTGACCGGGCCCGACGGCGCCAGCCACCACGGAATGTGGGACATGGCCATGGTCCAGATCGTGCCGGGACTGCACCTCGCCGCCCCCCGCGACGCCACCCGGCTGCGCGAGGAACTCCGCGAAGCGGTCGCCATCGAGGATGCCCCCAGCGTGATCCGTTACTCCAAAGGAACCGTAGGGGCCGAGGTGGAGGCCATCGAGCGGCTCGGCGACGGAGTGGATGTTCTGGCACGCCGCCCTGCAGGCTCCAGCGACAACGACGTGCTGATCGTCAGCGTCGGAGCGATGTCCGAGCTCGCCCTGGATGTCTCGAACCGGCTCGGCGCGCAGGGCATCAGCTCCACCGTCGTGGATCCGCGCTGGGTCCTCCCGGTCCCCAAATCCGTCATCGCCCTCGCCTCGCACCACCGCCTCGTCATCTGCATCGAGGACGGAGTCCGTGCCGGCGGCGTCGGATCCCGGATCCGGCAGGAGATGCGGGCCGCCGGAGTGGACACAGCCCTCAACGAGGTCGGGCTCCCGGTGGAGTTTCTGGACCACGGTTCCCGCAGCCAGGTGCTCGAGCGGGTCGGCTTGACCGGGCAGCAGATCACGCACGACGTCGTGGCCCAGGTCTTGGGCACCAAAGTGCCGTTCGCGCGGCCCCTCCCGGGCCAGGAACACCCCAGCACCGGCAGCCTGCCGATTCTGTGAGGACCCCTGTGAGGACCCCCGACAGTCTGGTGCCGGGCGACCTGGTGGTCTCCCGGAACCGGAAATGGAACGGCAAGGCCCACTGGGTGGTGCCCGGGACGTATCTCGGCGAGGACGCCCACGGCTGGTGGATCTTCCAAGGCACCAATGAGTTCTGCTCCCGCCCGGGTGCGGCGTTCTACGCCGAATCCGACGCCGTCCTGCTGGTCCCGCGCTCGGGCGAGTACGTGGCCACTTTCTACGACGAAGCCCACCCCTCCGGTGTCCGGGTCTACGTGGACCTTGCGACCGACCACGGCTGGACGACGATCCGGCCCGGAGTCACCGAGTTCCACCTGATCGACATGGACCTGGATGTGATCCGGACCGTGGACCGCGGAGTGTACGTGGACGATGAGGACGAGTTTGCCGAGCACCGGATCGAGATGGACTACCCCGCAGACGTGGTGGACCGGATCACCGCTGCGTCGGATCAGCTTTACCAGGCCGTCAAGGCACAACAGCCACCGTTCGACGGCACAGACCGCGAATGGTTCAGGAGAGGACGGGCATGAGCGGAATTATCCGGGTCTACAAGCGTGACGAAGAAGGCACCCTGCAGTTCAGGGAAGCCTGGATTGACGAGGAGTTCAACGAATTCGTCATGAACCACGGCGTCGTCGGGCACCAGAGCACAACGGAGGAGACCGAGGCCGCCGACGCAGAGACCGCGGAGCGGCTGATGGATGCCTTCGCCGTGCAGTGCGCCGAGGACGGGTACGCCGAAATTCCGGAGGAGGAGCAGTTCTGGGTGGTGGCCCAGTACGCCCTGAAGACCAAGGACGGGACCGCCCGCGACCGGTACCTCGAGGAAAAAGCCAAAGACGCCCTGATCAGCCACCTGGCCTGGCGGGGTCTGGGGACCGTGGACCGCAGCGAGTTTTCCGACGCCAAGCTGAACATTTTCTGCCTCACCCCGGACGTCAACAAAACTGTCAACGCCATCAAGGTCTGCATCCGCGGCGAGGACCTTGACTTCACCAAGCTGAGCATCGGCGCCGCAGCCTTCGGCGAGGAGACCTTCAAGCTCAAGCACTCCCCGAAACAGGCCAACAGCTTCACGCTCTAGGTAACACCTGCAAGGAGCCGGACACGGCTCGCATCAGTTTGGGGGCAACCGACTGAAAGGCAACGCTATGACGCGCAAATCCTCTCAACCAGGCAGCACCCCGCTCCCGGCGGGGCTGGCGGCTCCGGCCCGCAAATCGCTCGCGCATGCGGGGGTGGAGACGCTCGAACACCTCGTGCAGCTTGGCCGGCGCCGGCTTGCCGGGATGCACGGCATGTGCCCGCGGACCCTTGCCCAGCTCGAGGATGCCCTCGACGAACGTGGGCTGGAACTGCCCGCAGGATGACCCCGCGTGGGCCGGCGGCCGGCCGGACGCCGGCCCCGCGTACGGCCCTGCCTGCCGTGCCCGGGAGCCGCGCCGGGCCGTTATAGGCTGAACCCCATGACTGAATACCGCCGCGTAGGAAATTCCGGACTGACCGTCTCCGTCGTCGGCCTTGGCTGCAACAACCTGGGCCGGGCCAATACAGCCACCGAGTCGCAGGAGGGGACCGACGCCGTCGTGCATGCCGCCCTGGACGCCGGAATTACCTTCTTCGATGTCGCGGACACGTACGGCAAGGAACCTGGCCTGAGCGAGACGATGCTCGGCAAGGCCCTCCGGGGCCGCCGCGATGACGCCGTGATCGGCACCAAGTTCGGCATGGACATGCACGGTGCCAACGGCAACGACTTCGGTGCCCGCGGCTCCCGCCGGTACATCATCAAGGCCGCCGAGGCCTCGCTGCGCCGGCTCGGCACGGACTGGATCGACCTCTACCAGTTCCACACCCCGGACCCGCTGACCCCGATCGAGGAGACGCTCGACGCCCTCGACGAGCTCGTCACCAGCGGCAAGGTCCGCTACATCGGCCACTCCAACCGGGCCGGCTGGCAGATCGCCGAGGCCGAATTCGTGGCCCGCAACCGCGGCGGGGCACGCTTCGTCTCCAGCCAGAACCACTACAACCTGCTGGACCGCCGCGCCGAACTCGAGGTCACGCCGGCCGCCGAAGCCTACGGCCTGGGCGTGCTGCCGTACTTCCCGCTGGCCAACGGCCTGCTGACCGGCAAATACGCCAAGGACACCGCACCGGCGGGCTCGCGCCTCAGCCACACCCGCACCAACCTGGTCCACGACGCCGACTGGGACCAGTTGGGCGCCTTCAGCGCCTTCGCGGCCGAGCGGAACCTGACCGAGGTCCAGGTGGCGTTCTCCTGGCTCGCCGCCCAGCCCTCGGTCAGCAGCGTCATCGCGGGCGCCACCCGGCCGGAACAGGTCCGGCAGAACGCCGCCGCCGTGGCCTGGATCCCCAGCGCCGCGGAACGGGCCGAACTGGGCGACCTCTTCCCGCGCACGCCGAAGGTCGCACTGTTCTAGATGGAGCTGCCCTCAACGGCCGCCATCCCGGGGGCCCTGCCTGACGTGCCCGCTGCACACCAGAGAATCCTGATGGACGTCGACACCGGGATCGACGACGCCCTGGCCCTGGTCTACCTGCTGTCCCGGCCGGAAGTGCACCTGCAGGCCATCACGTGCACGGCAGGGAACGTCGGTGCCCGCCAGGTCGCGCGCAACAACCTGGCGCTGCTCGAGCTGTGCGGCCGGTCCGGCGTCGAGGTGGCCATCGGCGCAGAGGTGCCGCTGGAAATTCCGCTGGTCACCACCGAGGAGACCCACGGGCCGCAGGGGATCGGCTACGCCGAACTGCCCGCGCCCGCCCGGCAGGTCTCGCAGCGCCACGCCGTCGACGTCTGGGTGGAGGAGGTCCGGGCGCACCCGGGGGAGATCACCGGGCTCATCACCGGGCCGCTGACCAACTTCGCCCTCGCCCTGCGCCGCGAACCGGAACTGCCGCGGCTGCTCAAGGGCCTCGTCATCATGGGCGGCAGCTTCTACTACCAGGGCAACACGACGCCGACGGCGGAGTGGAACACCTCGGTGGACCCGCACGCGGCCAAGGAGGTCTTCGCCGCGTACCGCGGGCTGCCGGAGGACAAGCTGCCGCTGGTGTGCGCGCTGGAAACTACAGAGCGGATCGAGATGCTTCCCGAACACCTCCGGCGCCTCGGGGAGGCTGCCGGGGCCGGGCCGGAGCTGGTCCTGCCGGAGCAGCCGGAGGGCCTCCGCAGCGCCTCAGCCAGCCCGCTGGTGGCCTGCCTGTCCGACGCGATCCGGTTCTACATGGAGTTCCACCGGCTCTACGACCAGGGCTTTGTGGCGCACATGCATGACGCCTTCGCGGCCTGCGCCGCCGTCGGACGCACCCCGTTCACCGCCCGTCCGGCCACGGTCGACGTCGAAACCGTCTCGCCGCTGCTGATCGGCACTACCGTGGCGGACTTCCGCGGACTCTGGGGGCTGCCGCCCAACGCCCGGATCGTCTCGTCCAACGATCCGGAGCAGTGCTTCGAGGAGCTGATTTCCTCCGTCGGCTCGCTGGCACGGCGGCGCATGTCCGGCGCGCCTTCCGTCACTGGTTAGGATGGTAGCTGCGCCGAGGTGACATGAGGCGGATGTTGCAGCCCCCACTAAAGGACCATCCCCATGTCACAGCAGTCCCTGACCCTCCCTGCCACCGGCTCCGCCACCGGCGCCGGCGGAAATACAGCACGGCGCAACCGCCGCCTGCTGGAACTTGGCGGCGCCGCCGCGATCGCGGCCACCTACCTCTTCCTGGTCCTCACCCAGCCCGCGGACATCGCAAGCGGCCCGGCCAGCTTCGCGGCGCTTGTGGCCCTCGGCGGATTCCTGCTCGGCGCCGTCCTCCTCATCGCCGCGGCGCTTCCGGTCCTGCCCACATCCACCTTGGTGCTGATGCCGGTGGCCCTGGTCCTGAACGTCGTCCTGGGCCAGCTCATGGGCACCACCGGACTGCCGTTCTACCTCGACGCGATCGGCACCGTCCTGATCGCTGTCCTCGCCGGCCCGGCCGCGGGTGCGGCGACGGGCGCCCTCAGCACCATCGTGTGGTCCTTCTTCAACCCGACCGTGCTTCCCTTCGCCGCCGGCGCGGCCCTGGTCGGCTTCCTGGCCGGCCTGGCCGCCCGCGGCGGCCTGTTCCGCCGCTTCTACCTCGCACCGGTCGCCGGCTTCGTCACCGGCATCCTCGCCGGTGTCTTGTCCGCCCCGATTGCCGCCTTCGTCTTCGGCGGCACCGCCGGCCTCGGCACCGGAGCCGTGGTCAGCGCCTTCCGCGCCATGGGCGACACGCTGCTCGCCGCCATCACCAAGCAGGCCCTGATCTCGGACCCGATGGACAAGGCCATCGTCTTCGCCGTCGCCGCCCTGCTGGTCTACGCCCTGCCGCGCCGCACCACCTTCCAGTTCGAGTTCGTCCGCCGCTTCCGGGTGCTCGCCGGCAAGGGGCCGGGAACTCCGGAAGCCTGAGTAGCTAGCCTGAAGCGGACGCACCGAAGCATGCCCTCCACCCTCCACCCGCTGACGTCGCTGACGGCGGCCGGCTGCACGGCGGTGATCACGACGGCGGCAGGCCTCTGGCCGCTGTCCCTCGCGGTCGCCCTCGCGGCGGCCGTGCTGGCCCGGCGGGCAGGTGTCGGCCGCCGCGTGCTCGCCGTGGCGGCAGCGGTCCTGCTGCCCCTGGGGTTGTCGCTGCTGATGCTGCACGGGCTGTTCTTCCCGGAGGGAAGGACCGTCCTGGCAGCCTGGGGGCCCGCCAGGGTCACGGCGGAGGGACTGGGCTTCGCCCTGGACGCGGGCACCCGTACCGGCGCCTGCGTGCTGGTCCTGCTGCTCTTCACTTTCACCGTCAGCGCCCCCGATCTCGTCGCGGCGCTGGCCGCGAAGGGGCTGGCGCCGCAGGTCGGCTTTGTCCTGGCCTCGGCGCTGACGCTCCTGCCGGCCATGGCAGGCAGGCTGGAGGCCATCCGGGCGGCGCAGGAGGCCCGCGGGCTGGTGGTCGGCGGCGTGGTGTCCAGGTTCGCTGCGGTACGCGTGCAGATGGTTCCGCTGGTGCTGGGCCTCATCGAGGACTCCGGAAACCGGGCCCAGGCGCTCGACGCCCGCGGATTCGGCAGCCCGGGTCCCCGCACGGCGTACCGGGAGCTCGCGGACCCGCCCGTCCAGCGCCGGCTACGGGCCGCCCTGCTGCTGCTCGCCGCGGCCGCCGTGGCACTCCGGCTCGGGGTCTCCTGGCCTGGTGCGGGGCTCCCATGACCATTACTGATCCCACCGCCGCCATCCGGACCGGCGCCGTGCTGGCCGCCCGGATCGGCACCTTCAGCTGTCACGGCGAGGCTGATCCTGCGTTGCGCGACATCACATTCGGCGTCCGTCCCGGCACACTGACGGCCGTCCTCGGCGGGTCCGGCAGCGGAAAGACCACCCTGGGGAAACTGCTGGCCGGCTGGCTCCGGGCCGGACACTCCGGAACGCTCACCGGTTCGCTCGCACAGGCCGGCGAAGTGCTGGAGTTCAGCGGCGGCCACGACGACCCCCGAATCAATCCCTCCGCCTGGTCGGACAGGGTGGGCTACGTCCCGCAGGAAGCGGCCGCCATGCTCACCACGGTCCGCTCCACGGTGGCCGAGGAACTCGCCTTTGGCCTCGAAAACCGGGGCGTTGCGCGGCCGGACATGCTCCGGGAGGTGGCCCACGTGGCGCAGCTCACCGGCCTGGCCGCCCTCCTGGACCGGGACCCCGCCACGCTTTCCGGCGGGGAACTGCGCCGGCTGGCTGTCGCCTGCGCTGTCATCCAGGACCCCGGGGTGCTGGTGCTCGACGAGCCGCTGGCCTCCCTGGATGCTGCCGGCGTCATCCTGGTCCGGGAGCTCATCGGCAGGCTCACGGGGGCCGGCACCGCCGTCGTGGTGCTGAGCCAGGCAGCCGACGGCCTGGCCCGTTCCGCAACGCACTGGGTTGTCCTCGACGGCGGCACCGTCACCGCCAGCGGACCGCCCCGGGAACTGATCCGGTCTGCGGAACTCGCCCGGACCGGGACTGTGGTTCAGACGGTCACCCATACCGCGGTAATCCAGTCCCCGCCCGCAGTCACCTCCGCGGCGCCGGACCCGGAGACCGCGCCGGTGCTGGAGTTGGAGGGCGTCGGTTTCAGCTTCCCGCGGGCCGGCGGACCGGCGGGGGAGCCGCTGCTGCGGGGTCTGGACCTGGCTGTGCGGCCGGGCGAAATCGTAGCCGTCACCGGGCGGAACGGGGCCGGGAAGTCGACGCTGTTGCGCCACTTCAACGGACTGCTCCGCCCGGCAGCAGGAGTAGTGCGCGTCGCCGGCACCAGCATCGCCGGTCTCCCGGCGGGGCGCGTGGCCGGTTCGGTGGGGCTGCTCTTCCAGCAGCCCCGGGACCAGTTGTTCGAACGGACGGTGCTGCGGGAGGTCAGCTTCGGGCTTCGGAGGCTCTTGGGCAGGGGGGCCGCTGCCGCCGCGTACGAGGCGCTGGAGGCTGTCGGGCTGTCCGGGGATGCGGGAACGCACCCGGCGGAGCTGCCGGCCTCGAAGCAGCGGCTGCTCGCCCTTGCCACCGTGCTGGCCCGGCAGCCCGCCGTGCTCGCCCTCGATGAGCCGACAGTGGGGCTGGACCGGCATGGGCTGGAGTACCTGCACCGGGCCATCGTGAACTCCGCGGCCCGGGGCGCGGCGGCCGTGCTGGTCACGCACGATGCCGCTTACGCCCGGGCCACGGCGCACCGGGTCCTAAAGCTCAGCGGCGGCCGGCTCCAGGAGTCCTGAAGCCCGCCGCCGGTGCTGCATTGCGTTGCCTAGGCAGGTTCGGACGCCACGCCGGGGGCCAGGAACTTCCTGCCCGTGACCCGTTCGGACGCGCCCACCCGGTCAAGGTACGGGGTGATGCCCCCGAGGAACATCGGCCAGCCCGCGCCGAGGATCATGCAGAGGTCGATATCCTCCGGGCCGGCCACCACGCCTTCGTCCAGCATGAGCCCGATCTCCTCAGCCAGGGCGTCCTGCGTGCGGCGCAGCACCTCCTCGCCGGTGGAGGGTGTGCTGCCGAAGGACATCAGTGCCAGGGTCTCGGACGGGATCACCGGCTTGCCCGCCTGCACCGAGGCCGGATCCCAGATGGATTTCACCCCGTTGTCGATCAGTGTCTGCAGGTTCTGCGAGACCGGGAAACGGTCCCCGAATGCGGCGTGGAGGGATTCCTGGACGTGCTGTGCGACCGGCAGCCCCACCATGGCGCCGAGGACGAACGGCGTCATCGGCAGTCCCATCGGGCGCAGCGCGTTGTCCGCCACGTCTGCCGGGGTGCCCTCGTCGAAGGCCGCCGTCACTTCGCCCATCAGGCGCAGCAGGAGGCGGTTCACCACGAACGCCGGGGCGTCCTTGACCAGCACGGCGGACTTTTTGAGCCCCTTGGCGAGCTCGAACGCGGTGGCCAGCACGGTGTCGTCGGTCTTCGGGGCGCGGACGATTTCCAGCAGCGGCATCACGGCCACGGGGTTGAAGAAGTGGAAGCCGACCAGTCGTTCCGGGTGCTCCAGGTCTTCGGCCATCGCCGTGACGGACAGGGAGGACGTGTTGGTGGCGAGAATACACTCCGGGGAAACGATCGCCTCCACTTCCTTGAAGACCTGCTTCTTGACGTTGAGCTCCTCGAAGACGGCCTCGATCACGAAGTCAGCGTCGGCGAAAGCGTCCTTGGACACCGACCCGGTCACCAGCGCCCGCGTCCGGTTGGCGGCATCGGGGCTGATCCGGCCCTTCTGCAGCAGCTTGTCCACCTCGGCGTGCACGTAGCCCACACCCTTGTCCACGCGGGCCTGGTCGATATCCGTCATCACGACGGGCACCTTGAGCTGGCGGGCGAAGAGCAGGGCCAGCTGGCTGGCCATCAGGCCGGCGCCGACGACACCGACCTTCGTCACCGGGCGTGCGAGCTTGCGGTCCGGGGCGCCGGCGGGGCGCTTGGACCGGCGCTGCACGAGGTCCAGGAAAGCGTAGACCGTGGAGCGGAACTCGTCGGTCTGCATGAGGTCCGCCAGGGTCTCGCATTCCAGTTCCGCGGACTGGGCCTGCGTCAGCGTGCGGTTTGCCTCCATGACCTCCAGGACCTTGGCCGGTGCGGGGGAGGCGTTGGAGGTCTTGGCCTCGACGAAGGCGCGGCCCGCAGCGACGGCGCCGGCCCAGCGGCCGGCGACCTCCGGCGCGGAGGCGTCGACGGCGTTGGCACGTTCCGGGGTCACGGTGCCGGCAATGACCTGCGCCGCCCAGGCAACGGACTGCTCGACGAAGTCGGCCGGCTCGAACATGGCGTCGGCGACGCCGAGCTTGAACGCCTGCGGCCCGGTGAGCGTGCGGTTGTTGCTCAGCGGATTTTCGATCATCACCTTGACGGCGTTCTCGGGGCCGATGAGGCGCGGCAGGATGTAGACGCCGCCCCAGCCCGGGATGAGGCCGATGAAGGCCTCCGGCAGGGCCAGCGCCCCCGCTCCGGTGGACACGGTGCGGTAGGTGGACTGCAGTGCGATCTCCAGCCCGCCGCCGAGGGCGAGGCCGTTGATGAAGGCGAAGCTCGGGACGCCGAGGTTCGCGAGCGTGCCGTAGACGTCGTGGCCGAGCTGCGCCATCCAGAGTCCGTGCTCCCGGCCGCTGATGGACTTGACCGTGGACAGGTCCGCGCCGGCGACCAGGAAGTACGGTTTGCCGGTGACGCCCACACCCACGATCTCGCCGCGGGCGGCCCGCTCCCTCAGCCCTTCCAGGACAGTGCCGAGTTCGATCAGCGTGTTCGGACCCAGCGTGGTGGGCTTGGAGTGGTCCAGCCCGTTGTCCAGGGTGATCAGGGCGAAGGTGCCGGGGCTCGTGCCGTCGCCTGCGGCGGGAAGCTGGATGTCCTGGACGTAGGAGTGGGTGACCGTCTCGTTCGGGAACAGGTCGGCAAGCTTGCGGAAATCGGCGGCGCTCATGCTGCGGCTCCAGTCTTGTTGGTGTTGCGTGCGGTGGCCTTGTCAAGGGGGGTGCCGTACTCGGCGTGGTGCGGGTTCTCCCAGATCACGGTGGCTCCCATGCCGAGGCCGATGCACATGGTGGTCATGCCGAAGCGGACCGCGGGGTCCTCCTCGAACTGGCGGGCCAGCTGGTTCATCAGCCGGACGCCGGAGGACGCGAGCGGATGTCCGACGGCGATCGCCCCGCCGTAGCGGTTGACCCGGGGGTCCTCGTCGGCGATGCCGAAGTGGTCCAGGAAGCTGAGCACCTGGACGGCGAAGGCCTCGTTGATCTCGAACAGGCCGATATCTTCGATGCCGAGCCCTGCGTTCTTGAGGGCCTTTTCGGTGGCCGGGACCGGGCCGATGCCCATAACCTCGGGTTCGACGCCGGCGAAGGCGTAGCTGACAAGGCGCATCTTGACCGGCAGGCCCAGTTCCTCGGCGGCGTCGGCCGAGGCCAGCAGGGCTGCCGTGGCGCCGTCATTGAGGCCGGCGGCGTTGCCGGCCGTGACCCGGCCATGCGCGCGGAACGGAGTCTTGAGCGAGGCGAGGTCTTCCACGGAGGTGCCCGGGCGCGGCGGCTCGTCCACCGTGTTCACAGTCCAGCCCTGGCCAGGCTTCATCGTCGCGACTGGCACCAGGTCCGGCTGGATCTGGTCCCTTGCGTAGGCTGCGGCCAGCTTGCCCTGGGAGGCGACGGCGTAGGCATCGGTGCGGTCCTTGGTGATGGCCGGGAAGCGGTCGTGCAGGTTCTCGGCCGTGTTGCCCATGTTCAGGGCGGCCGGGTCCACGATCCTCTCGGACATAAAGCGCGGGTTGGGGTCGGCGCCCGCGCCCATGGGGTGGTTCCCCATGTGTTCCACGCCGCCGGCGATGACGACGTCGTACGCGCCGAAGCCGATGCCGCTGGCCGTCGTGGTCACAGCTGTCATGGCGCCGGCGCACATCCGGTCGATCGCGAAGCCGGGCACCGTCCGGGGCAGTCCGGCCAGCAGGGCGGCGGTGCGGCCGATCGTCAGTCCCTGGTCACCGGTCTGCGTCGTCGCCGCGATGGCCACCTCGTCGATCCGTTCGGCCGGCAGGGACGGGTTGCGGCGCATCAGTTCGCGGATGCATTTGACCACGAGGTCATCGGCGCGTGTTCCGGCGTAGATGCCCTTCTCGCCGGCGCGGCCGAACGGGGTGCGGACGCCGTCGACGAAGACCACGTCGCGGACGGCTCGCCCCCCTCCGACGGACGGCTTCGCGCTGCTGTTGTTTCCACCGCTGGGTGTTCCGCTGCTCGGGTGCTGGCTCACGTGCTACTCCTCATCGAGACCTGGGTGCCGGATCCATGTCCAGGGCGCAAAGGGCCAAGGGCAGCAGTGATCCGGGCGACATCAGACAACATGTTACTCGCCAGTAACATAGCTGGCAAGGAGTGCGTGGCTATCTTCAGGGCATTCTGCCGGCGGGAGTGTTTTCCGGGGGCTGGGCCGGTGGCCTAGTTTGCCGAGTCCGGCGCGGGCGCGGAATCTACGGCAGCGGCGGCCGGCGCGGATTTGGCTTCCCTGGCCGGGAGCGGCTGCGGATCCTGGAAGGCCTCCGCGATGAGCGGCGCGACGAGTTCAATCTGCCACTGTCGCGCCCCCAGGTTCGCCAGTTCCTCGGCGATGCCTTCCTCACTGGACTCGGCCGGCGGACGCCAGGAGACACGGCGGAGGTAATCCGGCGTCAGCAGGTTCTCCACGGGCATGTTCAGCTCTTCGGCCTTGGCCTGCAGCAGGGGCCGGGCCGTGGCGAGCCGCGCGGCGGCCTCCGGGTCCCGGTCCGCCCATACACGCGGGGGCGGGGGAGCGTTGGTGGGCAGGTGCAGGGGCGGGAGGTCCTCGAGGGTCCGTGCCGTGCTGATGCAGCGCAGCCACCGCGGCGCCTCGCGCTGGGCCGCGCGGCCGTGGAAGCCCTTGGTGCCCAGCAGCTGCGGCACAGTGGTGGGCATGGCCTTGGCGGCGGCCACGAGGGCGGAATCGGGGATGAGCCGGCCGGGGGCGACGTCGCGCTTTTGCGCCAGGGAGTCGCGTTCGATCCACAGTTCGCGGACCGCTGCCAGCTGGCGCCGGTCGCGGATCTGGTGCAGTCCGGACGTCTTGCGCCACGGGTCGACGCGCGGCGGCGCCTGGCCGGCCTCAAGGATGGCGGCGAACTCCTGTTCGGCGTAGTCAAGTTTGCCGTCGGCGACGAGCAGCTCGATGAGTTCCTCGCGAAGTTCGGTGAGGACCTCGACGTCGAGCGCGGCGTAGCGAAGCCACGGCTCCGGCAGCGGCCGCGTGGACCAGTCGGCGGCGGAGTGCTCCTTCGCGAGGCCGAAGCCCAGGAGTTGTTCGATCACCGCGGCGAGTCCGACGCGGGGCAGCCCGGCGAGGCGGGCGGCGAGTTCGGTGTCAAAGAGCTTGTCCGGCCACATGCCGAGTTCGGACAGGCAGGGCAGGTCCTGGCTGGCCGCGTGCAGGATCCACTCCACCCCGCGCAGGGCGTCGTTGATGATGTCCAGGTTCCCGAAAGGTTCCGGATCGATCAGCCAGGTGCCGGAGCCCTCACGCCGGATCTGGACCAGGAAGGCACGCTGGCCGTAGCGGAAACCGGACGCGCGTTCGGCGTCCACTCCCGCGGGGCCGTGCCCTGCGGCGAGGGCCGCGGCGCAGCGCTCGAGGCCGGACTGGGTTTCAATGACGAGGGGCACGCCGTCGCGGGGGGCATCAAGGTCAATGACCTCGGGGACCAGGCTGTCGAAGCCGTCCACCGCGATGTGGGCTGTGGCGTCCGCGGCCTCTGGTGTGTTGGCGGCCGCGCCCGCGGTGGTGATTTCCGGAATATGAGAGGTCATGATGACTTCAGTTTAGCGACAACACGGTGTTGCGGGCCGCGCATTCGCCAAAACCGGGCGGATTGCCCGCGTTCGCGGATCGCATTTCAGGCCTGTCCGCCGCGCCAGCGGGGCAGCGGTGTGACGCCTTCGGGCAGCGGCGGAAGCCCTGCGAAGGTACAGACCATGTCCGACCATGCCTCGAGGTGCGAGGTGATGTCCGGCGTGGCCGGCGTCCAGGAGGCCCGGAGCTCAATGTCGATCGAGTCCGGCCGGTCCGAGAGGGTCCCGAAGCTTTCGGACAGCACGCGCGTGGCGGTCCCGCCGGCCGAGCGGTACTGCGCGGCGTGGTTCTGCAGGGCCTCGACGAGCCAGGTCCAGGCGACGGAGCCGAGCATTTCGTCGTTGCCCATTTCCGGTTCCAGCTGGGCGCGGATGTAGGTGACCACCCGGAACTCGCCTTCCCAGACCGCGGAGCCGTCGGGGTCATGCAGCAGGATGAAGCGGCCGGTGGCCAGTTCGACGTCGTCGCTTCCGGAAGCACGTGCCAGGGCCGCGGCCGCCGGGCCATGGACGGCGCCGGAGGGTTCACCGGGGGCGACAACTTCCGCCCCGAGCGCGACGGCGAACGGTGCCAGCCGGGCGGGTGCCGGAATCTCCTCGAGGCGCAGTTCACTGCGGGTCCGTGCCTGCCGAAGGGTTCCCAAGGCAAAGAGAAAATCTGCCGGAACCTGGTCGAGTGCGTTCACAATGGAAGATTATGCAAGGGGCGCCCTCCAGCCCGGCAGGCTCGCCGCCGCCGCCCCGTCCGGCTTTCGCCCGGCCGGGCAGCGGCGGCGCGCACGCCGCCTGGATCAGCCGGCTGCGAGCTCGTGCTTGATGGCAGCGATGAAGGAATCAACGTCATCCTCGGTGGTGTCGAAGGAACACATCCAGCGGACCTCGCGGGCCGCCTCGTTCCAGTCGTAGAAGCGGAAGGACGTGCGCAGCCGGTCGGCCACGCCGGCCGGCAGGATGGCGAACACGCCGTTGGACTCAGTCTTCTGGCTCAGTTCGACGCCGGGGATGGATTCGACGCCGGCACGCAGCCGGGACGCCATCGCGTTGGCGTGCGACGCGGAGCGCAGCCAGAGGTCACCCTCGAGCAGGGCGATGAACTGGGCGGACATAAAACGCATCTTCGAGGCCAGCTGCATGTTCATCTTGCGCAGGTAGATCAGCCCCTGGGCTGCCGCCGGGTTCAGGGCGACCACGACCTCTCCGAAGAGCAGGCCGTTCTTGGTGCCGCCGAAGGAGAGGATGTCCACGCCGGCGTCGCGGGTGAAGGCCCGCAAGGGCACACCCAGGTGGGCGGCGGCGTTGGCCAGCCGGGCGCCGTCCATGTGCAGCTTCATGCCCTTGGAGTGGACATGTTCCGCGATGGCCCGGACTTCCTCCGGCGTGTAGCAGGTGCCGAGTTCGGTGGTCTGGGTGATGGACACGGCCAGCGGCTGGGCACGGTGCTCGTCGCCCCAGCCCCACGCCTCCTGGTCGATCAGGGCGGGGGTGAGCTTGCCGTCCGGGGTCGGGACCTGCAGCAGCTTGATGCCGCCGATCCGCTCCGGGGCGCCGTTTTCGTCCATGTTGATGTGGGCGGTGGAGGCGCAAATGACGGCTCCCCAGCGCGGCAGCAGGGACTGCAGCGAGAGCACGTTGGCGCCGGTGCCGTTGAAGACCGGGAAGCACTCGATGCCCGTCCCGAAGTGCTCCTCCATCAGCTGCTGCAGCCGGGCGGTGTAGTCGTCCTCACCGTACGAGACCTGGTGGCCCTCGTTGGCCGCGGCCAAGGCCGCCAGCACCTCGGGGTGGACGCCGGAGTAGTTGTCCGATGCAAAGCCGCGGACGGAGGGATCGTGGAGCCGCGCTGCCGTGCTGGCAGGGGCGGTTTCAACTGTGCTTGTCATTGATTTGCTCACGCTTTCAGTCTAAAGAGGTCCGGGGCCCAACGGCTAAGTCCCGTTCTGGTGCCCGGGGGTTTTCGGATCAGCGTTTCGGATCGGGGACCAGCAGCAGCCGCCGGCCGTTCAGTTCCGCCGCGGGGGAGGTGAACAGCCCGACGGCGGAAGCGGCCAGGTCCTCGACGTCGGTGAAGCCGGGGAAGGTGCGCTCCGGGGACTTCGCCCGCATGGCGGCGTCCACGAGGGCCTTCACGACGAAGATCACCGCAGCGCTGCGCTGTTCGGTGGGGTCTTCCTTGCGGCCCGACTGCGCTTTCCGGAATCCGTCGGCGACGGCCAGGGTCCAGGCTTCGGCGGCGGCCTTGGCGGCGACGTAGCTGGCGCCGCCCGCGGTCGGTGTGCTCACGGCGGTGGAGGAGACCATCGCGAAGCGGCCGGCGTCGGAGCTTGCGAGGTCGTCATAGAAGACGCGCGTCACGTTCCGCAGCGTGGTGATGGCTCCCCGTTGCAGGAAGTCCCAGTCCTCGTCGCTCTGGTCCGTGATGCCCTTGGCGCCGCGCCAGCCGCCGACGAGGTGGATGACGCCGTCGACGGCCCCGCCCGATCCGGCCAGCATCGCGTGGACCGTGGTGTGCAGCGACCGGACGTCTGCGAGGTCGGCGAGGTCGCAGACGAGCGGCGTGACGCCGCTGCCGGCCTCTGCGGCGGCCGCCTCGATCCGGGGCCGGTCCGAGCCCACGGTGAAGACGGTGTGCCCGGCGCTGCGCAGGGCGCGGGCGGCGGCGATCCCCGAAGGGCCGCTGCCGCCCGTGACCAGCACGTTCAGGGTGCGTCCGGCACTCATCCGGCGTTCATTGCCGCGTTCATGGCGGTGCCCGCCATGCCCGTACCGGACGTGCCCGTGATGCCGGCCGTGGACTCGATGACGGGGCGCATCTTCTTCTCGAGTGCCTCATAGAACATGGACAGCGGGAACTCGTCGTCGAGCACCTGGTCGGTGAGGCCCCGCGGCGGCCCGGCCAGCGGCAGCGCGTCGGGACCCTTGGCCCAGACGGAGGCCGGGTTGGGCGTGACGGTCCCTGAGATCAGCTCGTAGGCGGCGAGCCAGTGGGCCATCTTCGGGCGGTCGATCGAGCGCCAGTACAGCTCCTCGATCTTGGCGCCGAGTTCAACCACAACGTTGGCGGCTTCGTCCCAGTCGATGCTGAGCTTGCTGTCGGTCCAGTGCAGGACGTGGTGCTGGTGCATCCAGGCGAAGAGCAGCTGGCCGCCGAGGCCGTCGTAGTTGCGGACCCGGCTGCCGGTGATGGCGAAGCGGAAGATCCGGTCGAAAATCACGGCGTACTGGACCAGCTTGGCGTGCCGGCGGGCCTCCGGATCGGCCTCCTCGTCCTTTTCGATCTTCACGGATTCGCGGAAGGCGGTGAGGTCGCAGCGCAGTTCCTCGAGGGAGTAGAGGAAGTACGGCATGCGCTGCTTGATCATGAACGGGTCGAAGGGCAGGTCGCCGCGCATGTGGGTGCGGTCGTGGATGAGGTCCCACATCACGAACGTTTCCTGCGTCAGCTCCTGGTCCTCCAGGAGCTGAGCGGCGTCGTCGGGAAGCTGCAGGGAGGTGATGTCCGCGGCGGCCCGGAGCACGCGGCGGAAGCGGGCGGCCTCGCGGTCGGCGAAGATGGCGCCCCAGGTGAACGTCGGAGTCTCGCGGACTGCGACGGTCTCGGGGAAGAGGACCGCGGAGTTGGTGTTGTAGCCCGGGGTGAAGTCCAGGAAGCGGATCGGGACGAAGAGCTTGTTGGAGTATTCGCCCTCTTCCAGGCCGCCAACGAACTCGGGCCAGATGACTTCGATCAGCACAGCCTCAACAAGGCGGTTGCTGCTGCCGTTCTGCGTGTACATCGGGAAGACGACCAGGTGCTGCAGGCCGTTCACGCGGTGCTGCTGCGGCTGGAAAGCCTGCAGGGAGTCGAGGAAGTCCGGCACGCCGAAGCCGCCGTCGGCCCAGCGGCCGAAGTCGGCGACGAGGAGGGTGAGGTAGTCGGCGTCGTGCGGGAAGGCCGGCGCCAGGGCCTGGATGGCCGCCGCCATGGTGCGGACATACGCGCTGGCCGCCTCATGGTTGGAAGCCTCGGGGACGGAGCCGTCCTGGACCTGGAGCGCCTGCAGGGCGGTGGCGGCCGCCTTGAGCTGGAGCCACTCCGGGGCGGTGGCCGAGATCGGGGCAGTGGAGGTGATAGCGGTGGTGGTCATCGTCAGCAGGCGCCTTTCTTTTGACTGGGAGCGTCGCTCTTCAGTGTCTGAATCGAGCGTAGCAAGCAAAAAGAATCGCTAATGCAAAAACGACCCGAGCATAAGAAAGTCTGTGGCAAGTGGCCCTCGCAGGCCATGCCAGCTCCAGTGGCGGCGTGGCTGCCCTGCCTGGTGGGCCGGCAATGGGCAGCCACGGGGCTACTGTCCGGCGTCGCCCGCAGGGACCAGCTTCAGGGACACGGAATTGATGCAGAAGCGCTGGTCGGTCGGCGTTCCGTAGCCTTCGCCCTCGAACACATGGCCAAGGTGGGAATCACACGTGGCACAGCGGACCTCGACCCGTTCCATGCCCAGCGTGCGGTCGTGGATGTACCGGACCGTGCCTTCCGCGAGCGGGGCCCAGAAGGAGGGCCAGCCGCAGTGCGAGTCAAACTTCTCCTGGCTTGTGAACAGCTCCGTGCCGCAGGCGCGGCACTGATAGACGCCAGTGGTGTGCGTGTCCCAGTACTCCCCGGTATAGGGCCGCTCGGTCCCGGCCTGGCGGAGCACCCGGTACTCCTCCGGCGTCAGTTCCTCTCGCCACTGCGCGTCGGACTTTTCAACGGGCTGGTTTTCGGCCTGCCCGCCGGCACTGTCGGGCGTGGTCCCGGCGGGGTCGGCGACGGGCGGGACTTTGGGCTTGTTACTGAAGATGCTCATAGCCTGAATAACGCTCAGGAGTCCCCGATAAATCCCGATCCGGCGTAGAGATGCAGGACCGGAAGGCCCAGCTTGTCCTGGGCCTTGGTGGCCCAGTCCGTGTGGAAGGTGTCCGCGACGGCGTGCGGGCGGGTGATCACGACGGCCTGCCCCGCGCCGAGTTCCCTGACCCTGGCTACCATTCCGTCGACGGCCTTGCCCTCGACGATTTCGCCGGTCACGCCACTGCCGAGGCCGGCGAGTGCAGCCAGCGACGCTGCGAGTGTTTCGGCGGCCTCGGCGCGTTCGCCGGCAGGATCGGAGTGTGCCGTCAGTTCACGGAAGGCCTTGGAGATTTCCAGCAGGGACAGGTTCTCCAGGAAATCCACCAGGAGATGCCGCTCTGTGCTGGCCGGAACCAGGACCACCAGCGGTGTATCACCGCCGGCAATGAGGGTTTCGATGTTGACGCGGTCGTCCGCGCCGAGGGGCTCTTCTGTCAAAATGACGATTGGATCACTCATGCCCCCAGCCTAGTCGGGCGCCGGTGCGCCCGCACGGATTGGGGCATGACGGATTGGGTCCCGGCCGATTGGGGCACGGGCTGTCCCCGCGGGGCAGTTTGCACGCACTGAACGGCGGTTCCGGAGCAAGGTCCCCGGCCAAGGGACCCGCCGGCGGCGGTCCCGGGCGCCCCTAAATGCCACTCCCGGCGCGGAGTTCGGTAAGAATGGTGCCATGGCTTCCTCCCTACGCCTCCTGCCGGACCCGCAGCCGATCTCCGCCGCACGCGGGAAAGTCGCCCGCGCCGTCGCCGACTCTGCCGCCGACGTTTCCGTCCCGGGCAGCGCCAAATGGGCTTTGGGCGGCATCATCGGCGGCAGCGCCGCGGCGGGCCTGCTGGCCGCCGGTTCCTCCGCCCTTGCGCTCTATTTCGCCCGCCGCGTGATCACCCCCGCCCGGGTCCGGGAGGAGGACCAGGAAGTGCTTGCGGTGATCCGGGGCGATCACGGGTTGCAGGTGATCCTCGCGGCGACGCCCGATGCCACGGTCGAGGGTACCTACGGTTTCTTCTTCGACGGCGGCCGGGGCCACGCCCGGATCGGCCGGATCGTCTCCTACTCGCCCGCCGAGCGTACGGTGCAGCGCGAGGTGGAAGCCGTCTACAGCGGCGACCTCAGCGCGGCGCGCCGCGGGTACTGGAGCGGAGCCACACACCCGGACCCGGCCCACATCGGCCTGCCGTCGGAAGACGTGGACATCGACGTCGAGGGCGGAACCGCTCCGGCGTGGCTCGTCCGGGCCCCGCAGGAGTCGGGCGTCTGGGCCATCATGGTGCACGGGCGCGGCGCGAGCCGGCAGGAGTGCCTGCGGGCGGTCCGGACCGCCCGGGAACTGGGCATGTCCAGCCTGCTGATCACGTACCGCAATGACGGCCTGGCGCCGTCGGCGCAGGACGGCCGCTACGGCCTTGGCTCCACCGAGTGGCGCGACGTGGAGTCGGCCATCGAGTTTGCCCTGGAGCATGGTGCCCGTGAAGTGGTCCTTTTCGGCTGGTCCATGGGCGGTGCCATCTGCCTTCAGACCGCCGACCTGTCCCGCTACCACCCCCTGATCCGGGCCATGGTGCTGGACGCCCCGGTCATCAACTGGGTCAACGTGCTGGCACACCACGCCGAGCTCAACCGGATCCCGTCCGCGGTGGGCAGGTACGGGCAGCTGATGATGAGCCACAAGCTGGGCCGGCGGCTCACCGGACTCGCGGCGCCGGTGGACCTGAAGGCGATGGACTGGGTTTCCCGCGCCGTGGAGTTGCGGACGCCCACGCTGATCATCCACAGCGTCGACGACGAATACGTCCCCTACGGCCCGTCCGCGGTCCTGGCCGAGAAGAACCCGGAGATGGTCACTTTTGAGACCTTCGACCGGGCCCGGCACACCAAGGAGTGGAACGTGGATCCGGAGCGCTGGGAGCGCCTGGTCGAGGCCTGGCTGGGGCAGCAGCTCGCGCCCCGCCCGAACCCGGGCCAGAACAATCCCGAGGCGTCCAATCCCGAGGCGCCAGCCCCGTCGAGTTGACACTTCACGCCAGTGTTCCGCGAGAACATTGCCGTGTGCTGCACACTCGATGCGTCCGCCGGGTACTCCCGGGGGCGGAGCGCGGCTAGCTCCGGCGGGTGCCGATCCGTGCCGTGTGCGCCCCGGTGAGGCGGATCAGTTCGGCCGGGCTCAGCTCGATGTCGAGGCCGCGGCGCCCGCCCGACACCAGGATCGTGTCAAGGGCCAGGGCGCTGTCATCCACCACGGTGGGGGAGGGCTGCCGCTGGCCCAGCGGCGAGATGCCGCCCAGCACATAGCCTGTGCGGCGCTCGGCCGCTGCCGGATCCGCCATCGCCGCCTTCTTGCCGCCCAGCGCGGCAGCCATTGCTTTGAGGTCCAGGTTCCCGCTCACGGGTACGACGCCGACGGCGAGCCGGCCGTCGACGTCGACCATCAGCGTTTTAAACACCCGTTCCGGGTCGACGCCGAGCACCTTGGCCGCTTCGAGCCCGTAGCTGGCGGCCGACGGGTCATGGCTGTAGGGGTGGGCGACGAAGGGAACCCCGGCGGCCGCCAGTGCTGCGGTGGCCGGGGTTCCCTGTGACGCCTGCTTGCGTGCCATTATGTTCGGTATCCGGGTGCCTGAGTAACGGGTGCCTGAGTGACCGGTGCCTGAGTGACCAGTACCGGTCAGGACTGCTGGGGGAGCGCGGCAACCTTGCGCTTGATCCGGCCCAGCATCGCGGTCATCCCGCGCATCCGCAGCGGAGTGATGGCCCGGGTGAGGCCGAGCAGCTCCGGCATATCGTCCGGCACCGCCAGTATCTCCGCCCGGCTCAACCCGTCGAGGCCCTCGTGCAGCACGCCCGCGAAACCCCGGGTCGTGGGGGCCTCCGGGGGCGCCTTGAAGAAGAGCCGGACGCTTTCGGCCGCGCCGCCGTCGGACTTTTCCGTTTCAATCGTCAGGAACAGCGGCGACTGGCACTCGACCACCTGCTCCATCAGCTCCGGGTGGTCCTTGAGCCGGTCCGGGAGTTCCGGGAGTTCGCGGGAGAACTCGAGCAGCAACTGAAGCCGTTCGGGCTCGGTGACGGCCTGGAAATCGTCAACAATTTCCGCCAATGCGGTGGGGAGGGCAGAAGTATTCATCACTTCCAGCTTACGCACGCGCGGCGATTGTGTCCTTGTCGGGGCACGCGCACACGGCTACTTGGCGGCCGGCACCGTGCCGCGTTCGGCGCCCTTGACGATCGGAACGCGGACGGCGTTGCCCCATTCGGTCCAGGAACCGTCGTAGTTGCGGACCGTCTCGAAGCCCAGCAGGTACTTGAGCGCGAACCATGTGTGGCTGGACCGCTCGCCGATGCGGCAGTACGCCACGACGTCGTCGCCTTCCTTCAGCCCGGCCTCGCCCAGGTAGAGCGCCTCAAGTTCGGGGCGGGTCCGGTAGGTGCCGTCCCCGGCGGCCGCCCGGGCCCACGGGATGGAGGCTGCGGTGGGGATGTGGCCGCCGCGGAGGGCTCCTTCCTCGGGGTAGGCGGGCATGTGCGTTCGCTGGCCCGTGTACTCCTCTGCGGAGCGGACGTCGATCAGCGGCTTGCCGAAGTGGGCAAGGACATCGTCCTTGAAGGCGCGGATCGGGGCGTCGTTGCGTTCGACGACGGGGTAGTCACCGGGCGTGGCGACCGTGCGGTCCGTGGTGGTAGCGCGGCCTTCGGCGATCCACTTGTCCCGGCCGCCGTCGAGCAGCCGGACGTCCTCGTGGCCGAAGAGCTCGAAGACCCAAAGGGCGTAGGCGGCCCACCAGTTGGATTTGTCGCCGTAGATGACTACCGTGCTGTCACGGGAGATCCCTTTGGCAGCGGCGAGGGCGGCGAACGCTTCGCCGTCCACGTAGTCGCGGGTGACCTCGTCGTTCAGGTCGGTGTGCCAGTCGATCTTCACGGCTCCGGGGATGTGGCCGGTCTCGTAGAGCAGCACGTCCTCGTCGGACTCCACCACCACGAGCTTGCCGTCCTGGAGCGCTCCGGATTCGATCGCGGCGGCCAGCCACTCGGTGGATACGAGCCGCTCGGGGTGGGCGTAGGCGGCGAACTTCTCGTTCTGCTCAACGGGGTAGGGCATTGGAATGGCCTTTCACTGAAACGGTCAGGAGGCCGGGCCATGGAAGGATCGAACGCGGCGCCGGGCCTTCTCCAACACTAGCCACGCCCCGCCGGGATTACTCCACCGCGTTCACACTCGGAAATATGGCCTTCGTCACGTGAAGTCCCCCGTGCACGCCGCCCGACCATACGTCCCGTCGGGGAGACCGTGCATTGCCGGTATTCTTTCTGGGGACAAGAGACCAGCAGAACGGACCACCTTGGTACAGATCGAACAGCTCGCCGCCCGCACCCCGGCAGTTTCAGTGGATGAACTCCTCAACGGGTTTTATCCGTCGCCGCGCTTCGGTGAGGTTTCGTTTTCCAGCTACCGGCCGGATCCGTCCCAGCCCAGCCAGGCCTCCGCGGTCCGGGCATTGGAGGGATTCGCGGCCAACGTCGGAGCGCGCGACGGCGATGGGCTCTTCAAGCGCCTCTTCGGCAAGAAGGACACATCCCGGGCCGGGATCTACCTCGACGGCGGCTTCGGCGTCGGCAAGACCCACCTGCTCGCCTCGCTTTGGCACGCGGCGCCCGGGCCCAAGGCCTTCGGCACCTTCGTCGAATACACCAACCTCGTCGGGGCGCTGTCCTTCCGCAAGACCGTCGAAGCGCTGAGCCACTACAAGCTGGTCTGCATCGACGAATTCGAGCTCGACGATCCGGGCGACACTGTGCTGATGTCCCGGCTCATGCGCGAGCTGGCCGACGCCGGCGTCAAGCTTGCGGCCACGTCCAACACCCTGCCGGGCTCCCTGGGCGACGGCCGCTTTGCCGCCGTCGACTTCGCCCGGGAAATCCAGGTGCTGGCGGACCAGTTCGACGTCGTCCGGATCGACGGCGAGGACTTCCGCCACCGCGGCCTGCCCGCGGCTCCTCAGCCGCTGCCTAACGAGCAGCTGACGCACCACATGCAGAATGAGTTCCATGGCAAGACGGTGGCGCGCGATGAGTTCAGCACGCTGATCGATCACCTGGCCGGCGTTCACCCCAGCCGTTACCGCCAGCTGCTCGACGGCATCGAGGGCGTCGTCTGGAAGAACGTCCACACCATTACCGAACAGGCCGTCGCACTGCGCTTCGTGGTGCTCGCGGACCGGCTTTACGACAAGGACGTGCCGATCCTGGCCAGCGGCGTGCCGTTCGACCAGCTCTTCACCGAGGAAATGATGACCGGCGGGTACATGAAAAAGTACTTCCGCGCCGTCTCGAGGCTCACCGCCCTGGCCCGCGAGGGCCAGAACCACGAACCCTCCTAGGGACGTACCACTCCGCCTCCAACAGCAACGCGGGGTCACTTCCAGCCCATCCTGACGTAACGGATGGGCTCGAAGTGGCCCCGCGTTGTGGCGT
The DNA here is from genome assembly GCF_019977335.1 of Arthrobacter sp. NicSoilB4. NCBI lineage: Bacteria > Bacillati > Actinomycetota > Actinomycetes > Micrococcales > Micrococcaceae > Arthrobacter > Arthrobacter sp. NicSoilB4. The sequence goes on from NZ_AP024653.1 coordinate 1,649,417, forward strand.
TAAGCCGTTTCCGGCGTTAAACGCCGGAGGTGCCGGCGCCGCCTCTCGGCGGGACCGACACCTCGCTGACGTATCTGGGTCAGAGGCCCGGCTGGCGGGGTTCCCCGGCAACGGGGGGCTGGCCGGCTACGGGAGGCTGTTCGGCGACGGGGGCCTCGTTGGGCCGGTCGTTCGCCTTGTCCACGAAGTCGGAAGCGCCGCGCTGCACAGCATCGATCTTGTCGGCGTGCTTTCCGCCGGTCTTGGTGTCGACGAAATCGCCGGCCTTTTCGATGCCGTCCTTGATGGCTTGTTCGTTGCCACCAATTACTTGCTGAGCCTTGCCCTTTAGATCGTCAAGTAATCCCACGGGCACCTCCCTTCGATCGCGGAGCCAGATCGCTCCTTGCGATTTCTACCCTAGCCGGAGGTGGCGGGGGTGCCAAGGGTGTCCGCCCACAGGATAAAAGAATTCGCTGCGGTGGAACAGGGGAGAAGGACCCGGGCTGCCCAGGCGAGCCGCACACAAAAAAGAGCAGCTCCGGGGAGCTGCTCTTGTGGTGGGCGATACTGGGATCGAACCAGTGACCTCTTCCGTGTCAGGGAAGCGCGCTACCGCTGCGCCAATCGCCCGCAACCGGAAGGATCCGGAGTGGAGTTGTAATGAAGAGAGCGGACGACGAGATTCGAACTCGCGACATCCACCTTGGCAAGGTGGTGCTCTACCAGCTGAGCTACGTCCGCATTTAGTCCATGCCGGCTGGGCCGGTGGTACTGCATCAAGCAAGTTGCCTTGCTCTGGTGGGCGATACTGGGATCGAACCAGTGACCTCTTCCGTGTCAGGGAAGCGCGCTACCGCTGCGCCAATCGCCCCTTGCATCCGACCTAGACCGGAAACCAGGGTTTTCACCGAGGTGGGTACGGGATTCGAACCCGTGTATACGGCTTTGCAGGCCGCTGCCTCGCCTCTCGGCCAACCCACCGTGTAGATAGCATTCCGAAGAACAATACCGTGACAGTGTCCTGCGAGCGGACGACGAGATTCGAACTCGCGACATCCACCTTGGCAAGGTGGTGCTCTACCAGCTGAGCTACGTCCGCATTATTGTCTGCAATTCCCCGCCGCAATCGGCATTTCCTCGCGTTCCAACGAGTAAGAACTCTATAGGAGGTTCAGGGAACTTACAAATCGAGACGACGACGGCGGGCGCCGGGGCCGCCGCATCCTTGAGTTCTAGGGGTTCTTGCTAATTACAGCCTTGTAATTAGCTGGCTTTTTCCGGGCGCCGTTGCTGCGGCCGGGGTGGTCCGCCGGGGTTCCTTGGTGTCTCCGCGAAGGACGCATTCGGGATCCCTGGAGTGTCGCGGTGCTCCGATTTCTAAATTCCGCCGAGGTGGGCTAGCATTCAATGGCATTGGGGCGATTGGCGCAGTGGTAGCGCGCTTCGTTCACACCGAAGAGGTCACTGGTTCGAACCCAGTATCGCCCACCCAAAGAATGGTCCGTTCCGCTCACCGAGCGGGGCGGACCATTGTTGTTAGTGCAGTGGGCTTGCTGTTTTCCCACTGTCAGAGCCCCGTGAAAGAGTTTTGCCATGACCGCCCCTCTTCTTGCCCACGCCACGGACTACGGCCGGATGTACGCCCGCTCCACTTCGGAACAGTTCTCCGTCCCGTCCATCACCACCGTGATCGGCCAGCAGCCCCACGGCCTGGACGGCTGGTTTGGCTACATGGGCGCCAACAGCCTCGCGCAGGATCCGACACTGCCCGGCATCCTGGGCAGCCCGGCCAAGGTGCGGCAGGCGGTAAGCCGGGCGGCGAAGGCGGCGGAGACCTACCGCGACGACGCGGCGAAGCGCGGGGACAGGGTGCACAACTACTGCGAGCAGGTTGCCTTGCGTGCCCTGGGCCGTCCGCACGAGATGAAGGAGACCCGCGAAGCACTCGCCGCAAACGGTGAAGAAGCCTTCGCGGCCCGCTTCGACGAGTGGTGGGAGCTCTTCCAGGTTGAGCCGATCGCCCCTGAAATCACTGTGTGGAACAAGACCGTCGGTTACGCCGGCACCTTGGATCTGGTCGCCAAGATCAACGGCCGGACTTGCCTGATCGACTACAAGACCAAGGGCACCAGCCGCGACGGCACCGTGAAGCCGCTGGATGACAAAGTGGTCATGCAACTCGTGGCCGGAATGAAGGCCGAGGAAAGCCTCGTGGACCCGGTTGCGGGGGAGTGGGAGGCCTGGCAGCACGGCGAATCCCCGATTCTGCTGGCGGTTGCGGTTGGCCAGACGGAAGTCCGCCCCCTGCGCGCCAACCCGGATGTACTTAAGCATCACTGGTGGAAGTTCTGCGCCCTGCGACGCGTCTGGGAAATGTCGGCCGACACCACAGCCGCCGGAACGGCGCTGCTGCCGCTCGCACCGCCGCCCATCGCCCGATAGACCCGACGTCGGCCGATAGTAGCGCTGGTTCTGCCGCGTTAGCACCGTCTCAGCGTCACTGTGGCCACCGTAGTCGGGTAGTGGCGCGTCGCGTCTCGTCTCGTCGTGTCACGTTCCGGAGCGGGATCCCGATGACCCGCCTAGATGACTTCCGCGTCCTCTCGGCGTCGTCGGGAACCGACAATCCACGGCCTGCCGTTCCCGTGCACCGTGCCTGCCCGGACCAGTGACGAGTTCCCGCCAGGACCAGCGACGGGTTCCTGCCCGTTCCAGCGACGGGTGAACGCCCATTCCCGTGACGGGCACCTCGCCTGAGGCTGCCTGCTGCATTTGCGTCCGCGCCCGAGGGAGGTGTGGCCGGAGTCAGTTGGCGTTGAGGAGCTCTCCGGCGTCGTTCGGTGAGTGCGCGGGTGGATAGAGGCGAGCGGCTCCGGCTCGGCGTGGACCAAATGCAGGGGTCAGGCTGCGGTGCCAAGGTCTGTGGGGTGGAAGTAGTAATTTCGTCGGGGTTTTTGGTGTGGGTCGATGTGTGGTGGCGGGATGAACCAGGGGATGCCGCTGCGGAGCTGGATGATCCATTGTTCTTTGTGGATCAGGTGGTGGTGGTGTGAACAGAGCAGGGTTCCGTTCTCTGTGCCTGTGGTTCCGCCGCGGGACCAGTAGGTGATGTGGTGGGCTTCGCACCACGGGGCGGGGATGGTGCAGCCGGGGAAGGTGCAGCCCTGGTCGCGGGCGGTGAGGGCTTTGCGGATGTGCGGCGGGAAGACCCGGGAAGCTCGGCCGATGTCCAGGATCCGGCCGTCGCCGCCCAGGAGGATGGGGATGATGTCCGCGTCGCAGGCGATCTTCCGGGCGGTGGAGGCGGTGACGGGGCCGGTGAAGAGCAAGTTGCCGGTGTGCGCCGTCGTTGCGCCGCGGGCGGCTTGGTCGTCGGTGCTGGAGAGCCGGGCGAGGAGGTCGCGGTAGTCGATGGTGACCATGACTTGGGGGCGGAGCCCTCCGGCTGCGGGCAGGGTGCCGGCGGCGAGGGCTACTTTGCTGGCGCCGACGAGGCCGTCGAGGAGTTTCTGCGGGCGCGAACGCAGGTCCAGCGGGACGTCCACACCGGCGTTGGCATCGGCCCACACGGGGTTCCCGCTGGCGGACTCCTCTGCGGCTTCTCCGGTGGCCGCTGCGGCGCGGGCCGTTGCTGCACTGTCTATTTCGGCTTCCGGGCCGCCGGAGGGGTTCCCTGCCTGTACTGACGTGCTGGTGCGGGGGTTGGTGGCGGTGTTCATGACGGTGAGGAGGTGTTCGAACTGTTCGGCGGTGGCGAAGATTTCCAGGTGCTGGAGTCCGTGGCGGGGTTTGCGGATGAAGGCGCCCTGGAGCTGGCGCAGGAGTTCCTCGGAGGGCTCGGCGCCGTCCTGGTCCAGCGCGTCAATCCAGTTCCGGGCCACGCGGGAGAGGACGTCCGGGTCGTTCTCGGCCGCGGTGCGGGTCAGGGCGTGCTCCAGCCGGTCGGCGGCGTCCGCGTCGCAGACGTGCCGGACGCGGTCCAGGGCCAGGGTGATGATGGTCGCGGACCGGGACGGGACCTCGCCGGCGGCGACGGCGGCCCCGAGGTCCCCATGCACGGCAGGCAGGGGTTCCCCGGCGAATCCCTGCCGCGGCAGGAGGCTCCCGGCGAGGGAGAGCCGGCGGCGGGCCTCGGCGGCGCTGATCCGCAGCCGCGCCCGCAGGAACTCCGTGGTGTTCCGGTACCCGTCATCCACCGCCGCGGCACCTGAATCCGCCGCGGACCCCGCCACGGCTGCCGAGGCGGAGGCCGTGCCCACAGCCCCGAAAACATCATCCGGCGTGGCGGGGAGCCCGTAGCTGGTGTCATCGCGCCAGCCCGTGGTCCAGCCCGTGCCGGCCTTCGTGGCCGTGGCAGCGGCCTGGGTCCTGGTCCGGTCCACGGCACCGGCCGCCACCAGCTGCAGGTACTCCGCGATCCGTGAGAACTCCTCGACCGTGCCGGCGAAATCCGCCGCCTCCCGGAACCCCATCAACGCCGAATCCCCGGCCGCCGTCGAACCCGCATCCCGCAGCAACGCCAGGGCGCCGCTCAAACTGTCCGTGCTGACCGGAGCGTCCGCGGAGTGCAATTCCTCAACGCGGCCCGCACCGGCGTGCCCTGCCGGTGCGTTGCCCCCGGCCCGAGTCCTCGACGCTAATGAAATCCCTGACGGCTTCCATAAATCCAGACTAGTGACGGGCTACGACATTTTTGCAGGGCACAACGGCGTCGGCTTTTGGGTTCGAAAAGCAACCCTTGCATTAGTGCCGCGCCCGCACCCTCACCCCCCGCCGCACACTGACCGGTACCCGCCGGCTGGCCGAGCCGTACCCTGCACCCTCACACCCACCCCACCCCGCACCCACCCGCGCCCCGCACGCTCCAACGCCGCCGCCCGCACCCGCGCCCGCCCCCAATTCCCCGACCCGTCCCGGCCCAGGCCCGGAGTGCAACTAAACTGGACTGGATCCCGCCGCCGCCCACCGTAAGGACAGATTGCACATGGCCATTTTGAATATCCGCATCATCGGCGATCCTGTGCTGCGCACAGTTGCAGATCCCGTGACGGAATTCGGGCCTGAGCTGGCGAAGCTTGTTGCCGACATGACCGAAACCATGGAGGACGTCGACGGGGCAGGCTTGGCCGCACCCCAGGTCGGCGTCAGCCAGCGGGTTTTCACCTACCGCATCCGCGGCGTCGAGGGACACATCATCAACCCCGTGCTGGAAAACAGCGAGGACTTCCAGCCCGACGAGGTCGAAGGCTGCCTCTCCATCCCCGGCCTCGGCTTCCCGGTCCGCCGGCACCGGCACACCCGCGTCACCGGCGTGGACCTGCACGGCAACCCCGTGACCGTGGAGGGCGAAGGCATGCTGGCCCGGGCCTTCCAGCACGAAACCGACCACCTGGACGGCATCCTCTTCACCGACCGGCTGGAAGGCGAGGACCGCAAGGCGGCGCTGCGCGCCATCCGGAACGCCAACTACGACTCCATCACCGAGCAGACGACGGCGAAGCGCGCCAAGACGGTGGGCAGCAGCTTTGGCTCCGGCACCGCAGGTTCGGGCAGCTTCGGCTCCTTCGGTAACTCCCAGTGAGGGTTCTCTTCGCAGGCACACCCGCCGTGGCAGTGCCGTCACTGGACGCCCTGGTCGCGGCAGGATTCGACGTCGTCGCCGTCCTCACCCGCCCGGACGCGCCGCTGGGTCGCAAACGCGTGCTGACGCCGTCGCCCGTTGCCGCCCGGGCCGCCGAACTGGGCATCAAGATCATCCACGCCGCCAAGGTCGACGCCGCGGTGACGGAGCAGATCGCGGCCGCCGCGCCGGACGTTGCCGCCATCGTGGCCTACGGCGGGCTCATTCCGCGGCCGGCCCTGGACCTTCCCCGGCACGGCTGGATCAACCTGCACTTCTCCCTTTTGCCTGCCTGGCGCGGCGCGGCGCCCGTGCAGCGGTCCCTCATGGCCGGCGACGACGTCACTGGTGCCGTCACCTTCCTCCTTGAGGAAGGGCTGGACACCGGCCCCGTGTTCGGCACCCTGACCGAAGCCGTCCGCCCGGACGACACCGCCGGGGCGCTCCTCGACCGGCTGTCCCACAGCGGCGCCGTGCTGCTGACCCAAACGCTGTCAGCCGTCGACGCCGGCCAGGCCGCCGCAGTGCCGCAGCAGGGCGAGGTCAGCCTGGCCCCCAAACTCACCCTCGAGGACGGCCGGCTCGACTGGAAGCAGCCCGCCCTGGCGATCGGCCGGCGGGCGCGCGGAGTCACTCCCGAGCCAGGCGCCTGGACCACTCTCGACGGCCAGCGGATCAAGCTCGAACCGGTGACATTGCGGCCCGGGGGACCGGCCCTGCAGCCGGGACAGCTCGCGCTCGACGGCAAGAGCGTACTCGTGGGAACCGGGTCCCACCCGGTGGAACTCACCCGGATCCAGCCTTCGGGCAAGAAAATGATGACCGCCGCTGACTGGGCGCGCGGACAAGCAACACTTGAAAGCGTGGTATTGGAATGAGCGAGTCCGGGAGCGGCAGCGGCCGCGGCAACGGCCCCCAGCGCGGCGGATCAGGCGGCCAGCGCGGCGCCGGACAAGCCGGACAAGCCGGACAAGGCGGGCAAAGCGGACAAGCCGGACAAGGCGGCCGCGGCCGGGACGGCAGCCAGCGGAACGCGCAGGGCCGCGAACGCAACCGCGGCCCGCAGCGCGGCTTCACCGAGAACGCGCCGTCCCAGCGCACCCGCCGGGCCGATCCTCCCCGGCTCGTTGCCTTCGAAGTGCTGCGCGCCGTCGCCTCCGAGGACGCCTACGCCAACCTCGTGCTGCCCGCCCGGATCCGGCACCACAACCTGGACAAGCGCGACGCCGGCTTCGCCACGGAACTGAGCTACGGCGCACTCCGCGGCCAGGGCACCTACGACGCGATCCTGGCCCGGTGCGTGGACCGGCCGCTGGACCAGCTGGACCCGGCCATCCTCGACGCCCTCCGGATCGGCGCCCACCAGCTGCTGGCGATGCGCGTCCCCGCCCACGCCGCGCTGGACCAGACGGTTGGTCTTGCCCGCGCCGTGATTGGCGCCGGCCCGTCCGCCCTCATCAACGCCGTGCTGCGGAAAGTCTCAGCCCGCACCATCGAGGAGTGGCTGGACCTGCTGCTCAGCGAAGAGACGGACGAAACGAAAAAGGCCGCCATCCGCTATGCCCACCCGGAGTGGATTGTGCGTGCGCTCCGGCAGTCCCTCGTGGCCCACGGGCGTCCCGTCAGCGAGATCAGTGACCTCCTGGAAGCGGACAATGCCGCACCCGTGGTCAACCTCGTGGCACTCCCCGGGCTCGGCAGCCTGGACGAGGCCCTCGAAGGCGGCGCCACGCCTGGCGAACTCGTCGAAGGATCGGCGCTCTCCAGCGGCGGTGACCTGGGCCGGCTCGCATCCGTCCGCGAAGGCACCACCCGCGTCCAGGACGTCGGTTCGCAGCTCGTGGCCCGCGCCATGGCCGCCGTCGATCTCGGGGGCAGCGCCAGCGGGACCGGAGCCGACGGCGGCCCCGCTACCAAAAAGCCCGAACGCTGGCTGGACATGTGCGCCGGCCCAGGCGGCAAAGCTGCCCTGCTTGGCGCCCTCGCCCGGGAGCAAGGTGCCACTCTGCTGGCCAACGAACCGGCGCCGCACCGTGCCAAACTGGTCCGGCAGGCTCTCGCCGCCGTGCCGCACGAGGTCTGGCATGTTCGGACCGGCGACGGCCGCGAGGTCGGCACGGAGATGCCGGAGAGCTTCGACCGCGTCCTGGTCGACGCTCCCTGCACGGGACTCGGCGCCCTGCGCCGCCGCCCGGAATCGCGCTGGCGCCGGACCCCCAAGGACCTGACGGACCTGGGCCCGCTGCAGCGCGAGCTGCTCAAGTCCGCGCTGGCAGCCGTAAAGCCCGGCGGCGTCGTGGCCTACGTGACGTGCTCCCCGCACCCGGCGGAGACAACCGCCGTCGTAAGCGACGTGATGCGCAAACGCGACGACCTCGAACTGCTCGACGCCGGCGCGGCGCTGGACAGCGTCAGCCTCACCGGCCACCTCGACGCCGGACACGAGCTCACCGCCCAGCTCTGGCCGCATGTGCACCGCACGGACGCCATGTTCCTGGCGCTCATCCACAAAAAGGCCTGACCAACAGGGAATACTGGGGCACTGGAAGCCCGCGCCTTCAACAGGACACCTCAGCAGAACGACAAGGATCTTCACATGGCCAAGTGCTGTATCAACCCGAGCATTCTCTCCGCCGACTTCGCCAACCTCGAAGCCGAACTGCAAAGAATCAGCAACGCCGATGCGGTCCACGTGGACGTCATGGACAACCACTTCGTGCCGAACCTGTCGCTGGGGTTGCCGGTCGTTGCCCGCCTGCAGGAGATCAGCCCGGTGCCGCTGGATGCACACCTCATGATCGAGCACGCCGACCGCTGGGCTCCGGCCTATGCCGACGCCGGGGTCGCCTCCGTGACGTTCCACGCCGAGGCCTCGATTGCGCCGATCAAACTCGCCCGGGAGCTGCGGGCGCGCGGCGCCAAGGCGGGGCTGGCGCTCCGTCCGGGCAGCGGTGTGGAGCCCTTCCTGGACATGCTCGGTGAGATCGACATGCTCCTGATCATGACGGTGGAGCCGGGCTTTGGCGGCCAGGAATTCCTGGACCTTACGCTGCCCAAGATCCGCCGGGCCCGCGCAGCCATCGATGCGTCCGGCCTGGATGTGTCGCTGCAGGTCGACGGCGGCATCACCGCGGACAACATCTGGCGCGCCGCGGACGCCGGCGCCAACGTCTTCGTGGCCGGTTCCGCCGTCTACGGTGCCGACGATCCGGCCGAGGCCATCGAGCGGCTCCGCGCCGCCGGCCAGCGCTGACTGAGCGCCGGCGGGTCGTTACCCGGGGCAGCCGCCGTCGGCCGGCCGGCGCACCACCGCGAAAATGACGCACGCCGTAACATCAAGCCTGCGGGAATAGCTAAAGCTGCCGGGCAGTTGTGCCAGAATAGCAAGACACATACGTGCTCCGGGGTCGGTGTAAGTCCGAACCGGCGGTTATAGTCCGCGACCCGCGAGCCGGCGCTTCCCTCGGGAAGAATGCCGGCAGACGGTTGAACCGGTGGAACTCCGGTACCGACAGTTAAAGTCTGGATGAGAGAAGCACGTACAGCTGTTACTGCGGAGCCCTGTGGCGCCGCGGAAGTTCGCTGTCGTATACCCCCGGAGCCATCGCGGCTTTTGAGGGAAGGAACGACAAACACATGCACTCTCTGCGATGGCTCTTCACCACCACTCCGGTCCTCGAAGGCCCGGTGGCAGGTTGATGAGCGTCAAGCACATGACAAACGAAGCGACGGACGACGCCGCGGCCTTAGTGGTCACAGGTCCCCCCGAAGCCGGTTTCAGCGCAGCCGAGGCCACCGCCATGGAGGCCGCCCTCGCAGCGGCCCTCCAGGGGCCGCGGGGAGCGAACCCGCTGGTTGGCGCGGTCGTGATCGCTCCCGACGGCACCCAGCTGGTCACAGGCTACCACCGCGGGGCCGGCACCTCCCACGCGGAGGCCGACGCAATTGACCAGGCCACCGCCGCCGGACTGGACCTCAGGGGCACCACCATGGTGGTCACGCTGGAGCCCTGCAACCACTGCGGACGCACCGGACCCTGCGCCCAGGCAATCATCGAGGCCGGCATCGCGGACGTCGTTTATGCGATCGACGATCCGCACGACCCCGCCGCCGGCGGCGCCTCCACACTGCGCCAAGCCGGCGTCCGCGTCCGTTCGGGGCTCGGCGCCGACGCCTCGCTCGAGCTGAACCGGCGCTGGTTCGAGGCCGTCGCGGCCTCGCGGCCCTTCGTCACCCTGCACATCGCCCAGACTCTGGACAGCCGCATCGCCGCCAGCGACGGCACCAGCCAGTGGATCTCCAGCCCGGAATCGCTCGCCGACAACCACGCCCTGCGCGGCCGGATCGACGCGATCCTCGTCGGCACCCAGACGGTCCTGGTCGACAATCCGCGCCTTACCGCCCGCGGTGCCGACGGCGAACCGGCCGGCAGCCAGCCGTTGCGCGTCGTGATGGGCTACCGGGGGATCCCCGAGGGTGCAGCGATCAACGGCGACGACGGCAAGGTCCTCCACCTGCCCACCCGCGACCCGCAGGAGGCGCTGCAGGAGTTGTTCTCCGCCGGCGTCCGGCACCTCATGGTCGAGGGCGGCTCCCGGATCCTCAGCGCCTTCCTCGCCGCCGGTCTCGTCGACGAGCTCATCGTCTACCTCGCCCCGACCCTTCTCGGCTCCGGAACCCCGGCGCTGGAGGACCTCGGCATCACCACCCTGGCCGACTCCCAGCGCTGGGAGTGGGACCCGGCGTCGGGCGGGGCGGTCCAGCAGCTCGGCCGCGACCTGCGGCTGCATTTGCACCCCGCCCTGACAAGCACTTCATCCGCTTCAACCCCGCTCCGCGCCAGCGCGGACACCGCCGCAGGAGGCATCTGATGTTCACCGGAATAATCGCCGAGCAGGGGAAGGTGTTGTCCGTTGAGCGCAACGGCGACATCAGCGCCACCGTCCGGCTCCATGCCCCCGCCAGCACGGGCGGACTGGCCCTCGGCGGCTCCATCGCCGTCAACGGCGTCTGCCTCACGGCCACGGAGATCGACGGCAAGGACTTCAGCGTCGACGTTATGGGCGAGACCCTCACCCGCAGCACCATCGGCGAACTCGCTGCCGGGGACCCGGTCAACCTGGAGCGTTGCGTTCCGGCCGGCGGCCGGCTCGACGGCCACGTTGTCCAGGGCCACGTCGACGGCGTCGGGCAGCTGCTTGAGCGCGAGGCGCTGGGCAACTGGGACCGGCTCCGCTTCGGTGTTCCCGCCGGGCTGGCCCGCTACATCGCGGAGAAAGGCTCCATCGCGGTCGACGGCGTTTCGCTGACGGTGACCGCCGTGAGCCCGGCCCATGACCCCGCGCCGTGGTTTGAAGTGGGGCTGATCCCCACCACGCTGGCCGACACCGGCCTGGGCGCCAAAGCTGTCGGCGGCCATGTGAACCTCGAAGTCGACGTCCTGGCGAAGTACACTGAGCGCCTGCTCGCGTTTTCCGGTACGGCATCCGGCGCGGCAGCCGGGGAAGCAGCAGTACACGCAGAGGGGGCAACAGCGTGAACAACGTCAAGGACATCACTGCCCGGCCCCTCCTCACTGACGCCGCCGATGCCGCCCTGCCCGCGGAGCTTGCGCCCGCCCCGCCGGCCGGTCTCGACCTGATTGAAGATGCCATCCGCGCCATCGCCGCCGGCCGTCCCGTCCTGGTGGTCGACAACGAGGACCGCGAAAACGAGGGCGACATCATCTTCGCCGCGCAGCACGCCACCCCGGCCCTGATGGGCTGGACCATCCGGTACAGCTCCGGAGTCATCTGCGTACCGCTCGACGGCGGCCGTGCCGACGCCCTCGCCCTGCCGCCGATGGTCGAAATCAACGAGGACGCCAAGGGCACCGCCTACACGGTGTCCTGCGACGCCGCAGTGGGCGTCAGCACCGGAATCTCCGCCACGGACCGCGCCCTGACGGCCCGGATCCTGGCCGATCCCGCGAGCCAGCCGGCAGCGCTGACCCGGCCCGGGCATGTTTTTCCGCTTCGCGCCGTTAAGGGTGGAGTGCGGGAACGCCCCGGCCACACCGAAGCGGCCGTGGAACTGTGCCAGCTGGCCGGGGTCGAACCCGTGGGCGTGATCGCAGAAGTGGTGTACGACAACGGAGAGATGATGCGGCTGGACGGACTTCGTGGCTTCGCGGTGGAGCATGGCTGCCCGCTGATCTCGATTGCCGACCTGGTGGCTTACCTTGAGGCCGGGCAGCCCGCCGGCCACGCAGCGGACCCCGCGTGATGGAGGAGAAAAGATGACGACGTCTGAAGCACAAGACCAGCTGGCGGCCGGACGCCAACCGCATCCGGTCAGCGGCGGCCCGATCGTGCAGTTGCCCACCGCCTTCGGTGACTTCGTGGCGCAGGCCTGGACCGACCTGGCCACCGGCGCCGAGCACCTGGCGGTCAGCTCACCGCTGCCGCCGGTAGACGGCACGCCGCCGCTGGTCCGCCTCCACTCGGAATGCCTCACCGGGGATGTGTTCGGCTCCTACCGCTGCGACTGCGGCGAGCAGCTGGCCTACGCCCTCGAACTGATCAACGAGTTCGGCGGGACCCTGCTTTACCTGCGTGGCCAGGAGGGCCGGGGGATCGGCCTGGCGAACAAGATGAAGGCCTACGCCCTGCAGGAGGCCGGCTTCGACACCGTGGAGGCCAACGAACAGCTGGGCCTTCCCGTAGATGCCCGCTGCTACAAGGCCGCAGCGCAGATCCTCGCGGACATGGGACTTTCCGAGATCCGTCTGCTGAGCAACAACCCGGACAAGCAGGACCGGCTCGCCCAGGCAGGCGTCCGTGTCGTGGAGATGGTGCCCACCGAGGTGCCCTCCCGCGAGCAGAACCTCCGGTACCTCCAGACCAAGAAGGACCGGATGGACCACCGGCTCGTCCTGGACATGGAGCCGGCAGCTCCCGCTTCCGGTCCGCTCGGATTCGCCCACGAACAGGACTGAAACGCGTTCAGCCGGCCCGGACGGGCCGCGCTGACCCTGCGCCATGGCGCAAGAAGCAGAACACGATTTAGCACGACTTAACAGCACACGACTGAGCAGAACAAGGATTCCCAGATGAGCGGACACGGCGCACCACAGATTGACCTCAGCACCTTCAAGCCCGAGGAAACCTCCCAGCTGAAACTGGCCATCGTAGCCGCCAGCTGGCACACCCAGATCATGGACGGGCTCCTGGACGGTGCCCTGCGCGCGGCGAAGGACGCCGGCATCAGCGAGCCGACAGTGCTCCGCGTCCCCGGGACGTTCGAGCTCCCCGTAGCTGCCGCCCGGCTGGCGCCGCACTTCGACGCCGTCGTGGCACTCGGCGTCGTGATCCGCGGCGGAACCCCGCACTTCGAGTATGTCTGCGAGGCGGCCACACTGGGCCTGACCGAGGTCTCGGTGCGCACCGGCATCCCCGTCGGCTTTGGCGTGCTGACCTGTGACACGGAACAGCAGGGCATCGACCGTGCCGGGCTTCCGGGTTCCACCGAAGACAAGGGCCACGAGGCCGTCACGGCCGCCCTCGCCACCGCGGTGACCCTCAAGCAGTACAGCTAGCCATGGGTACGGCCGGGCACCGAAGCGGGCCCGGCCGTCCCGCGCACTGTGTAATCACTCACATCCCCGCCGTCATGCAAGCCCCCGGCAGGCGCCCTCCGCCCGCGAGCAAGTAGGCTGGAGGGTGTGAAGAATTTCGAATCGCTGTTCGCAGAACTGAGTGAGAAGGCAGCCGTCCGCCCGGAGGGCTCCCGCACCGTCGCCGAACTGGATTCCGGAGTCCACGGCATCGGCAAGAAAGTCGTGGAGGAAGCAGCCGAGGTCTGGATGGCTGCCGAGTACGAATCCGATGAAGCCGCCGCTGAAGAGATCTCGCAGCTGCTCTATCACCTGCAGGTTCTGATGCTCGCCAAAGGACTCAGCCTGGAGGACGTCTACAAGCATCTCTAGCCACGTCCGCGCCGGAACCCGCGCAGGCCTTGACCTGCGGATCCGGTGTATAGCGTGGCCCGCTGTGCCTGAACCGACTTCTTCCTAACCAGAAAGACTTCCCCAATGCTGAGAGTTGCCGTCCCGAACAAGGGATCCCTGTCCGAAGCCGCTTCCGCCATGCTCGCCGAGGCCGGCTACCGCCAGCGCCGCGATACCCGCGAGCTGGTCATGGTGGACCCGGACAACGACATTGAATTCTTCTTCCTCCGCCCCCGCGACATCGCCGTCTACGTCGGCCAGGGAACGCTCGACGTCGGCATCACCGGCCGCGACCTGCTCCTCGACGCCGAGGTTGAAGCCGAAGAGCTGCTCCCGCTGGGCTTCGCGGCCTCCACCTTCCGCTTCGCCGGGCCGGTGGGCGACTTCACCACGGTCGAGGAGCTCGAGGGCAAGCGCCTCGCCACCAGCTACGACGGACTGCTGCGCGGCTACCTCGCCGATCGTGGCATCAAGGCCAAGGTGGTCCGCCTCGACGGCGCCGTGGAATCCTCCGTGCGCCTCGGCGTCGCGGACGCGATCGCCGACGTCGTCGAGACCGGCAACACGCTCAAGGCCGCCGGCATGGAGATCTTCGGCCAGCCCATCCTGAACTCCGAGGCCGTCCTGATCGGCCGCAAGGGCGAGCAGAACCCGGCCGCCGAGGTCCTGATCCGCCGGCTGCAGGGCGTCCTCGTGGCGCGGCAGTACGTCATGATGGACTACGACATCCGCAAGGAACTCGTGGAAGAAGCCGCGGCCCTCACGCCCGGCCTGGAATCGCCCACGGTCTCCCCGCTGCGCGACTCGGACTGGGTTGCCGTCCGCTCGATGGTGCCCAAGCGGCAGACCAACCGGATCATGGACGAGCTGTACGACCTGGGCGCCCGCGCCATCCTGGTCAGCACCATCCACGCCTGCCGCATCTGACCGGGCGCGCGTAAACCTTCAGCAAGCGAATACCAGGAGAAGTCATGGCTGTAGCCGTCCGCGTTATCCCGTGCCTGGACGTTGATGCCGGCCGCGTGGTCAAGGGCATCAATTTCGAAGGTCTCCGCGACGCCGGAGATCCCGTCGAGCTGGCGCACCGCTATGACCACGGCGGCGCCGACGAGCTGACGTTCCTCGACGTCACGGCCTCCTCGGGCAACCGGGAAACCACGTTCGACGTCGTCCGGCGCACCGCCGAGGAAGTCTTCATCCCGCTGACCGTCGGCGGCGGCGTCCGCGGCGTGGCCGAAGTGGACCGGCTCCTGCGCTGCGGCGCGGACAAGGCGGCAATCAACACCGCCGCCGTCGCCCGGCCCGACGTGATCGACGAGATCACCCGGCACTTCGGTTCCCAGGTCCTGGTGCTGTCCCTCGATGCACGCCGCACCCGTCCGGGTTCAGAGCCCACGCCCTCCGGCTTCGAGGTCACCACCCACGGCGGCCGCAAGGGGACCGGGATCGACGCCATCGCGTGGGCCCGGGAGGCTGCCGACCGCGGCGTGGGTGAAATCCTGCTTAACTCGATCGACGCCGACGGCACCAAGGACGGCTTCGACCTGGAACTGATCCGCCTCGCGCGGGCCGGCGTCAAGGTTCCGCTCATCGCTTCCGGCGGTGCCGGCAGGCCGGAGCACTTCCCGCCGGCCGTGGCGGCAGGCGCCGACGCGGTGCTGGCGGCGTCGGTGTTCCACTTCGGCCCGCTGGACATGATCGCCCAGGTCAAGGCCGCCATCCGCGACGCAGGCTTCGAGGTCCGCTAGTCCCCACCCGCCCCCTATCCTCGCAAGCTCGGACAGGGAACCCTGCGGGCGTGGGCCCACCCACCCGCCCCCTATCCTCGCAAGCTCGGACAGGGAACCCTGCGGGCGTGGGCCCACCCACCCGCCCCCTATCCTCGCAAGCTCGGACAGGGAACCCTGCGGGCGTGGGCCCACCCACCCGCCCCCTATCCTCGCAAGCTCGGACAGGGAACCCTGCGGGCGTGGGCCCACCCACCCGCCCCCTATCCTCGCAAGCTCGGACAGGGAACCCTGCGGGCGTGGGCCCACCCGCCCCCTCAAATAAGCAACGCGGGGTCACTTAGCGCCCATCCCAGAGGGGATTATGGGCGGTAAGTGACCCCGCGTTGCTGTGTCTTGTGGGGGAGTGAGTGTTTAGAGTCCGACTTCGGCGGACTGCAGGAGCGCGACGGCGTCCGGCTGGCCTTCGAAGGTCACCAGAGCGTGGCGGGTGCGGCCGTGGGCGTGCATCAGGAGTTCGCCCGGTTCGCCGACGATCGCCACGGACACGGGAGCGCGCTTGGCGACGTGCCGGGGTCCGGAGGGGCGCACCAGCACTATCCCGAGGTCCACGCCGCGGTAGAGGATGGCTGCCCGTTTGACCAGTTCATCCCAGAGGGCGTCGGAGTATTCCTCGTCCAGCGCGCGGGGAGCCCAGCGGTCTACGGCCCGGCGGACGTCCTCGGTGTGGACGAAGTATTCGATCAGGTTGGCGCTCTCGTCCAAGGCCTTGATCTTCATGGGGGAGAACGCGGACGGGCCGGCGCGGAAGGAATTGACCAGCTTGTTGTACTCCTCCGGCGTCTTCAGCTTGGCGGCCAGTTCGGCCGTGGCCTGGTCGGACGCCTTGGACAGGCGCTTGATCAGCAGGCCAAGTCCGACGGCGGCTTTCCGCTCGCGCAGGTACAGGTGGGCAGCAAGGTCCCTGGTGAGCCAGCCCTTACAGAGCGTGGGGGAGTCAGGACCGGCCGCCAGTAAGGTTTCGGCCAGAACTTCTCGGGACGGATCGACGAAATGCATCACTTGTGAAACTAGCACGAGACGACGGCGTGTGTGCACCTGAACCGCCGTCGTTTTGGCTCGTGGGAGACGATTCACACCGTAGTGACGCCGATGTTAAGTAGGGCGCCGGGCAACTGGGCGGCGTCCCGCCGCGAGGCACTAGACTTGAGACGATGTCTGAGCAGCCCGCCCCCGCCCGTACTGACCGAAACGCCGCCAGTGGAAACGCTGTTGATGGAACCGTCTCCGGTCCAACAGCGCACGTGCCCGCGGCGCCGGCAAGCCCGCTCCCCGCGGGCCTCGCTGAAGTCCTGAAGCGGGACAGCGCGGGGCTGGTCGCGGCGATCGTTCAGCAGTACGACACCAACGAGGTGCTCATGCTGGGCTGGATGGACGACGAGGCCCTGCACCGCACCATGACCAGCGGGCGGGTGACGTTCTATTCCCGCTCCCGCCAGGAGTACTGGCGCAAGGGCGACACCTCCGGCCACGTGCAGTGGGTCAAATCCCTCGCGATGGACTGCGACGGCGACGCGCTGCTGGTCCGCGTGGACCAGGTCGGCGCGGCCTGCCACACCGGAACCCGGACCTGCTTCGACGGCCGGGACCTCGACGTCGTCGTCAGCTGAACTCCCGGCTGGACCAGCACGCACAGCATTTGGAGCTTCGGGACCGAAGCCTCCGGAACCACTGAAGAACAGGCGGAAACCACAGCCATGCAGGACCTTGGAATCATCAGCCCTGGTCTGGAGGAGTTCCGTGAACTCGCCGGACACAGCCGTGTCATCCCCGTCCGGCTGAAGGTGCTCGCTGACGCCGAAACCCCGATCGGGCTGTACCGCAAACTCGCCCAGGGCCAGCCCGGCACGTTTCTGATGGAATCCGCTGCCGTCGGCGGTTCCTGGTCCCGCTACTCCTTCATCGGCGCACGCTCCCGGGCCACGCTCACCACCAAGGACGGCCAGGCGCACTGGCTCGGCGAACCTCCGGTGGGCGTGCCATTGGGCGGCAGCCCGGTGGACGCGATCCGCGACACCGTCGAGGCCCTCCGGACCGACCGCTTCGAAGACCTGCCGCCCTTCACCTCCGGCCTGGTCGGATTCCTAGGCTGGGAAACCGTCCGGCACTGGGAGAAGCTCACCAGCCCGCCCGAGGACGACCTGGACCTGCCCGAGATGGCACTGAACCTCGTCACCGACATGGCGGTGCACGACAACATGGACGGCACCGTGCTGCTGATCGCCAACGCGATCAACTTCGACAACAGCTCCGACCGGGTCGATGAGGCCTGGCACGACGCCGTCGCGCGGGTCAAATCCCTGCTGGCCCAGATCAGCACGCCCGTGAAGCAGCCGGTCTCCGTGCTCGACCCGGCAGCCCTGGACTTCGCCTCCAGCGTGCAGGAACGCTGGGACGAGAATGACTATCTCGCCGCCCTGGACCGCAGCAAGGAAGCGATCGTCGACGGCGAAGTCTTCCAGGTGGTCATCTCGCGCCGCTTCGAAATGGAATGCGGCGCGGACCCGCTGGACGTCTACCGGGTGCTCCGGAACACCAACCCCAGCCCCTACATGTACATCTTCAGCCTCGAGGACGCCAACGGCCGGCAGTACTCGATCGTCGGTTCCTCCCCGGAGGCGCTCGTGACGGTGACGGGCGAGGAAGTCATCACCCACCCGATTGCGGGATCCCGGCCGCGCGGCAAAACCGTCGAGGCGGACAAGGCCCTGGCCGAGGAACTCCTCGCGGACGAGAAGGAACGCGCCGAACACCTGATGCTGGTGGACCTCTCCCGCAACGACCTGTCCAAGGTCTGCGTGGCCGGTTCCGTCGATGTCACCCAGTTCATGGAAGTCGAGCGCTTCAGCCACATCATGCACCTCGTCTCCACCGTGGTCGGCCAACTGGCGCCCACCGCGAAGGCTTACGACGTGCTCAAGGCGACGTTCCCGGCCGGCACGCTGTCCGGTGCGCCCAAGCCCCGGGCACTGCGCCTGCTCGACGAGCTGGAACCGCACCGCCGCGGAATTTACGGCGGAGTGGTGGGCTACCTCGACTTCGCCGGTGACATGGACATGGCCATCGCCATCCGCTCGGCCCTGCTGCGGGAAGGACGGGCCTACGTCCAGGCCGGCGGGGGCATCGTGGCGGACTCCGTCAACGCCACCGAGGCACTGGAAACCGTCAACAAGGCCGCCGCCCCGATGCGGGCTGTCCACACGGCCCGGTCGTTGCGCAACATTACGGCCGAGTCCATTTCCGACGCCGGGACCCAGTCATGAGCGGCGCCACGGTGAAGAGCACCAGCCCCGCCGTTCCCCGCTGGGCACGCAAATCCACCCTGGTCCTGGCCATCGCCGCCCTGGCGCTGGCCGTCTTCGGCACCACCACGCAGACCTGGCTCGTTGTCCACCTGGACCCGGCCCAGCTCGGCCAGGCCGTCAACAGCCAGGATGGCCTCCAGGTGCAGGGCAGCAAGGCCGCCACCACGGTGACGGCCCTGGCGCTGGTGGCCCTGGCAGGCGGGCTCGCCGCGTCGATTGCCGGCCGGGTGGCCCGCTGGATCATCACGATGCTCATCCTGCTGGCCGCCGCCGGCATCGTCAGCGCCGCCGCTGTTGTAATTGCGGATCCGCTGGCCGCGGCCCAGGGCTCGATCGCCGCCGCCACCGGAATCACGGGCAGCGACGTCAAAGTGGACGTCACCGTTTTCCCGGCCCTCGCCGTCGTGGCCGGCACCCTGCTGGGGCTCAGCGCGCTGCTGATCATCCCGGCGGGCCGCTACTGGAAGTCGCGCACGAAATATGACACCGCGGCGGCAGGCAGCGCAGCAGGTAGCCAGGCCGCCGGGTCCGCGGCGCCGGCCGGGCCGGCGGACGAGATCGACAGCTGGGACCGGTTGTCACGCGGTGACGATCCCACCTGAGCCCATGCCGCGGCCGGTAACGCGGCCAAAAACACCGCCAATAAATGGCAGAATGTAAGCAGTATTCACCCTGAGGAGATTTCAATGAGCAACGCACCTGTTTCCGCCCCCAAGCCCGCTGCCGGAAGCGGCTACTCTTACGACGACATCGATCACCGCGAACCGACCGGCCACGGCAACAGCCCGGCCGCCTGGACCACCGTTTTCGTAATGCTCGTCGGTGCCCTCATCATGTCCATCGCCTTCGTCATCGCCAACACCCCGATCTTCATCGCCGGCGGAGTTGTGATGCTGGTTGGCCTGGTCATCGGCTTCGTCATGCGCAAGGCCGGCTACGGTGTGGGCGGCAGCAAGCTGAAGAACTCCGGCCACTAGGCGTGACTGTTCTCGATGACATCAATGCCGGTGTCAGGGAGGATATGGAGGCCCGTCAGCGCCTCGTCACGCTCGCGGAACTGAAGGAACGCGCCGCCGCAGCCGCGCCGGCCCGCGACGCCTGGACCGCCCTGGGCGGCCCGTCGGCCACCCGTGGGCAGCTGAAGGTCATCGCCGAAATCAAGCGCCGCAGCCCCTCCAAGGGCGATCTCGCGAGCATCTCGGACCCCGCCTCCCTCGCCGTGCAGTATGCAGACGGCGGCGCGGCGGCGATCAGCGTCCTGACGGAACAGCGCCGCTTCAACGGGTCGCTCGCCGACCTCGACGCCGTCCGGGCAGCCGTGGACATCCCGCTGCTGCGCAAGGACTTCATGATCGACGATTACCAGATCTGGGAAGCCCGGGCACACGGGGCGGACCTGATCCTGCTGATCGTGGCGTCCCTGTCCGACGCGCAACTGCGCGAATACAGCGCTCTGAGCCGCGAACTGGGCATGAACGTGCTTGTCGAGACGCACACGGCCGAGGAAATCGAACGCGCCATTGCCGCCGAAGCGCGGATCATCGGCGTCAACGTGCGCAACCTCAAGACGCTCGACGTCGACCGGTCCCTCTTCGCCGAACTCGCCGGAGGCATCCCCGCCGGTGCGCTCGTCATCGCGGAATCGGGCGTGCGCGGCGTCGACGACGTCCGGCACTACGCCGCGAACGGCGCCAACGCGGTCCTCGTCGGTGAAGCGCTGGTCAGCGACGCGACCCCGCGGGAGCGGATCGCGGAATTCATGGCAGCCGGAGCCGAAGAAATCGCCGCACGATCCTGACCGCGCTCCGGCCGGGCACCGCCCGGGCCGGACGCCGCAGCACCTCCGTGTGGCACCAAAGATCTAGTTAGCAGTGGAACAGGATGGTGAGACTGATGGTCGATGCGCCAGCAGCCGGCTCAGATGAAAGCGCCGTGGACGCGTTCCTGCAGGGTGGAGAATCCCTGCGGCACGCCCCCGGCCCCTACTTCGGCTCGTACGGCGGCCGATGGATGCCCGAGTCACTCATCGCAGCCCTGGATGAGCTCGAGGACACCTTCGAGAAGGCCAAGGCAGACCCTGAGTTCACGGCGCAGATCGCGGAGCTGAACAAGAACTACTCCGGCCGGCCCTCGCTGCTGACCGAGGCCAAGCGCTTCGCCGAGCACGCCGGGGGCGTGCGGATCTTCCTCAAGCGCGAAGACCTCAACCACACCGGATCGCACAAGATCAACAACGTGCTGGGCCAGGCACTCCTTGCCAAGCGCATGGGCAAAACCCGCGTCATCGCCGAAACCGGCGCCGGGCAGCACGGCGTCGCCAGCGCCACCGCCGCCGCCCTGATGGGCCTGGAATGCGTTGTCTACATGGGAGCCGAAGATTGCCGCCGGCAGGCACTCAACGTGGCCCGGATGGAGCTCCTCGGAGCCACCGTCATCCCCGTGACCAACGGATCCCAGACCCTCAAGGACGCCATCAACGAGGCGCTCCGCGACTGGGTCGCCAACGTGGACAACACGCACTACCTGCTGGGCACCGCCGCCGGGGCGCACCCCTTCCCGGCCATGGTCCGCTACTTCCACGAAGTCATCGGCGAGGAGGCCCGCGCCCAGATCCTTGAGCAGACCGGCCGCCTGCCCGACGCCGTCTGCGCCTGCATCGGCGGCGGCTCCAACGCCATCGGCATCTTCCACGGCTTCCTGGACGATCCCTCGGTCAAGATCTACGGCTTCGAGGCCGGCGGCGAGGGCGTCGAGACCGGCCGCCACGCCGCCACCATCACGCTCGGCAAGCCCGGCGTGCTGCACGGCGCCCGCTCCTACCTGATGCAGGACGACGACGGCCAGACCATCGAATCGCACTCCATCTCGGCGGGCCTGGACTACCCCGGCGTCGGCCCGGAACACTCCTACCTCGCCGACATCGGACGCGTCAGCTACGAGCCCATCACGGACAGCGAGGCCATGGACGCGTTCCGGCTCCTCTGCCGCACCGAGGGCATCATCCCCGCCATCGAATCCGCCCACGCCCTGGCCGGCGCCATCAAGGTCGGCCAGCGGCTCGCCGCGGACGCGGCCGCAGGCAACTCAACAGGCGATGCGTCAGAAAAGATCGTGGTGGTTAACCTCTCCGGCCGCGGCGACAAGGACGTGGCCACCGCCGCTGAATGGTTCGACCTGCTGGACAAGGATTCACCCGAGCACGAAATCGCCAAAGAGGGGGAGCAGCTGTGAACCACGTCGAACCGAACGCCGGAGGCAACCTGGCCGCCGGCAGCAAATCGGCAGCGGCCATTGACCGGGCCAAGGCGCAGGGCCGCGCGGCCCTGATCGGCTACCTGCCCGCCGGCTACCCCACCGTGGAGGACTCCATCGCGGCCGGCATCGCCCTCGCGGAGAACGGTGCCGACCTGATTGAGATCGGCATCCCGTACTCGGATCCGGTCATGGACGGCCATGTCATCCAGGCGGCCACCACCGAGGCCCTCGCCAAGGGCTTCCACGTCAAGCAGGTCTTCGACGTAGTCCGCGGCATCACGAGCAAGACCGACGCCGCCGTGCTGGTCATGACCTACTGGAACCCCGTGGTCCGGATGGGCGTGGACGAATTTTCCCGCCAGCTGGCCGACGCCGGGGGAGCAGGGCTCATCACCCCGGACCTGATCCCCGACGAAGCCTCCGAATGGATGGCGGCCTCGGACAAGTACGGCCTGGACCGGGTGTTTCTGGTGGCGCCGTCGTCCTCGCCGGAGCGCATGAAGCGCACCGTCGAGGCGAGCCGCGGCTTTGTCTACGCTGTCTCGATCATGGGCGTCACCGGCGCCCGCGCCTCGGTCAGCACCGCGGCCAGGGACGTTGTGGCCGCCGCTCACGCCGCCGGCGCCGACCGCGTCTGCGTCGGCCTCGGCGTGTCCAACGCGGACCAGGTCCGCGAAATCGCCGCCTACGCGGACGGCGTGATTGTCGGGACCGCCCTCGTCGTGGCCATCCGCGACGGCGGCGTGGATGCGGTAGCGTCCTTGACGAAAGACCTCAGCACCGGCCTTACCAGGGAAGAAGCTTAAATCACATGCAGTCAGTCCTCCACGCGGCAGCGATGATCCCCGCGAGCATTCCGAGCCCGGACTGGTCCGGATTCGACATCCCGCTGCCGTGGGGGTCACTGCGCATCCACGCCTACGCGCTGTGCATCCTGCTCGGCATCGTTGCGGGCCTGTGGCTCACCTCGGTCCGCTGGGCCAAGCGCGGGGCGCCCGAGGGCAGCGTCTGGGACATCGCCATCTGGGCCATCCCCTTCGGCATCATCGGCGGCCGGCTGTACCACGTGGTGTCCTCCCCGGACGCTTACTTCGGCCCAGGCTTCGACGGCACCGGCGACCTGTCCCTGATCCCGCAGCTCCAGCGTGGCGGACTGGGCATCTGGGGCGCCGTGCTGCTGGGCGCCGTGGGCGCCTGGATCGGCTGCCGCAAGGCGGGCGTCAAGCTCAGCGCCTTCCTCGACGCCGCGGCGCCCGGACTGCTGCTGGCCCAGGCGATCGGCCGCTGGGGCAACTACTTCAACCAGGAGCTCTTCGGCGGCCCCACCACCCTGCCCTGGGGACTGCAGATCGACGCCGACAACCCGAACTTCCCGCCGGGCATGGCCGCGGACACGCTCTTCCACCCGACGTTCCTCTACGAGTCGCTCTGGAACCTGGCCGGCGTCGGGATCCTGCTGCTGCTGGACCGCAGGTTCAGCTTCCGCCGCGGCCGCCTGTTCTGCCTCTATGCGGTCTACTACACGCTGGGCCGGGTCTGGATCGAAGCGATGCGGATTGACGACGCCGAGCAGATCAACCTCTTCGGCATCACCACCAGGCTGAACGTGTGGACCAGCATCTTCGTCCTGCTGGGCGCGCTGGCCGCGTTCATCATCCTCGGCCTGCGCAAGCGCACCGAACCCGACACTGTGTACCTGCCGGGCCGCGAACCGTCCGAGGTTGGGCCTGCCGCTGATGCTGAGGCCGACGCCAACTCCGACGCCGACCCCGACGCCGACACAGCCGCGCATGCTGAAAAAGAAACCGACGCAGACGCCGATGTGAAGCCGGCCGCCGCCGTCGACCGTGACGCATCAGGTGACACAGATGACGAGGCCGAAACGGCCCGCGCCGACGCAGGGGAGGACGCGGCCATCAAGCAGCCGGCCACCGTTCCGGCCGCTGCTTCTGCCCACAGCGGCGCTGTCCAGCATGCGGATTCTGCTGTCTCAGATAGTGAGTCGCGTGATAATCTCCCTGATAACCAAAGCGGTCCCGGCCGCGCTTCCGCCCCAGCTGAAGCGTCAAAGGAATCCACTGGCGGCACCAAGCCCGCCACGGGAGCACCGGCGGCCGGAGTCCCCGGCCACCCGGGAGCCGGAACCGCGCCGGAAGCTGAGGGCACCAAGTAGCTCAGCCCCGGCAAACCGGGCCGCGGAGTCACCCCTCGCAGCGCCCGATTCCACAACGTCGTGGCAGCAGGGAAGGCGGCGGACAGCAGACAGAAGGTGTTCGCGCAAGCCCAGGCCGGCGGCCGCGTAACTGTTAGTGCAGGAAGCGGCCCTGACCTACAATTCGAATAAGAAAACTCTTTGTTGTGCCCGTCACACCGGCGCACCGATTCGGGCCAATGTTGTCCCTCCCATACGCACGATCAGGAGGAAGGACGTCTCCCATGACCCAAACCCTGCACAGCCCCAGTTGGTCCGAGCCTCAGCAGCCCGCCATGTCACCTTTCAAGCGCTTCTCGGCGCTTCCCGAAGCTGCCGGGCTCTACAACCCGGAGCAGGAGAAGGACGCCTGCGGCCTCGCCATCATTGCCACGCTGAGGGGGGAACCGGGTTACGACATCGTTGACGCCGCCCTGACAGCCCTGCGCAACCTCGAGCACCGCGGCGCCGTGGGCGCCGACGAGGGTACCGGCGACGGGGCCGGACTGCTCATGCAGATCCCGGACGAATTCTTCCGCGCCGTCACCGACTTCGAACTTCCCGCCGCCGGACAGTTCGTGGTGGGCACGGCCTTCCTCCCGTCCGAGCAGCGCGAATCCGACGCCGCCAAGGCCGGCATCGAAGGCCTCGCCGCCGACGAGGGCCTGACCGTCCTTGGCTGGCGCGAAGTGCCGATCGTGGCCGGCCTGGTCGGGGCGATGGCCCGGGCCTGCATGCCGTACTTCTCCCAGCCGTTCTTTGCCTCCAGCACCGGGGAAGTGCTGGAGCGCAACGAACTCGACTCCCGCGCCTGGCGGATCCGGAAGCGGGCGCAGAACAAGTTCGGCGTGTACTTCCCGTCGCTTTCCTGCCGGACCATCGTCTACAAGGGCATGCTCACCACGGCCCAGCTGGAGCCGTTCTACCCGGACCTCTCGGACAAGCGCTTCAAGACCAAGCTCGCGATCGTCCACTCGCGCTTCTCCACCAACACGTTCCCGTCCTGGCCGCTGGCCCAGCCTTTCCGGACCATCGCCCACAACGGCGAAATTAACACGGTCAAGGGAAACCGCAACTGGATGCGTGCCCGCCAGTCACAGCTCGCCAACCCGCTGCTGGGGGACTCGCCGGAAGAGCTGTACCCGATCTGCACGCCCGGTGCCTCCGACTCGGCCTCCTTCGACGAGGTCGCGGAACTGCTCTGGCTTTCCGGCCGGCCGATCACGCACTCGATCATGATGATGATCCCCGAGGCCTGGGAAAACCACGCCACGATGGATCCCGCCCGCCGCGCCTTCTACGAGTACCACTCGCTGCTCATGGAACCGTGGGACGGCCCCGCCGCCGTGTCCTTCACCGATGGCAGCCTGGTCGGCGCAACCCTGGACCGCAACGGCCTGCGGCCCGGCCGGTACTGGATCACCGAGGACGGCCTGGTCGTTTTCGCCTCCGAAGTCGGTGTGATCGACGTCGAACCCTCCAAGGTGGTCAAGAAGGGCCGCGTCTCGCCCGGCAAGATGTTCCTCGTGGACACCGACGCCGGCCGGATCATCGACGACGCCGAGGTCAAGGCCGAGGTGGCGGCAGCGAACCCCTGGGCTGAGTGGCTCAAGGACAACCTGATCGACCTCAAGGACCTGCCCGAGCGCGAGCACGTTGTGCACACCGCCGCCTCAGTCAACATCCGCCAGCGCACCTTCGGCTACACCACCGAGGAACTGAAGATCCTGCTCGGCCCGATGGCTCGCACCGGCGCCGAACCGCTCGGGGCCATGGGGTCTGACACTCCGGTGGCTGTCCTCTCTAAGCGCCCGCGGCTGCTCTTCGACTACTTCGTGCAGTCCTTCGCGCAGGTCACCAACCCGCCGCTGGACGCCATCCGCGAGGAACTCGTCACGTCGCTGACCTGCGCGATCGGCCCCAACGGCAACCTGCTGGACACCAAGCAGGTCCGCCAGCCGCAGGTTTCGCTGCCGTTCCCCGTGATCAACAACGACCAGCTCGCCAAGATCGCGAACATCGAGAACGCCGACGGTGACAAAGTCGCCATGAAGGTCCGCGGCCTCTACCGCCCCGAGGGCGGCGAGAACGCCCTCCGCGCCCGGCTCACCGAAATCTGCGAGCAGGTTTCCGGCGCCATCAACCGCGGCGTCCAGTACGTCGTCCTCTCGGACCGTGACTCGAACGCCCAGTGGGCGCCGATCCCGTCCCTGCTCCTCGTCAGCGCCGTGCACCACCACCTGCTGCGCAGCGCCAACCGCACCAAGACAGCCCTGGTGGTCGAGGCCGGCGACGTCCGCGAAACGCACCACGTGGCCGTGCTGATCGGCTACGGCGCCTCCGCCGTGAACCCGTACCTGGCCATGGAATCCGTGGAGCAGCTCATCTCCACCGGCGATGTCCTCGGGGTCACCCCGCAGGACGGCGTCTACAACCTGATCAAGGGCCTCGGCAAGGGCGTCCTAAAGATCATGTCCAAGATGGGCATCTCCACCGTGGCCTCCTACACGGGAGCCCAGACCTTCGAAGCCCTCGGCCTCGGCCAGGACCTCGTGGACGAGTACTTCTCCGGCACGCACTCCCAGCTCGGCGGCGTCGGCCTCGACGTCATCGCGGCCGAGGTCGCGGCGCGCCACCGGATGGCGTACCCCGAGAACGGCATCGAGCAGCCGCACCAGGCCCTGATGGGCGGCGGCGAGTACCAGTGGCGCCGCGACGGCGAGCCGCACCTGTTCAACCCGGAGACCGTGTTCCGGCTGCAGCACGCCACGCGTGAGCGCCGCTACGACATCTTCAAGGCCTACACCCGAGGCGTGGACGACCAGTCCGAGAACCTCATGACCCTTCGCGGTCTCCTGAAGTTCAAGGCCGGGCTGCGCCCCGCGGTCCCGCTCGAGGAAGTCGAGTCCGTCTCCAGCATCGTGAAGCGGTTCTCCACCGGCGCGATGAGCTACGGCTCCATCTCCCAGGAGGCCCACGAAACCCTCGCGATCGCCATGAACCGGCTGGGCGGCAAGTCCAACACCGGTGAAGGCGGCGAGGACGTGGACCGCCTGCTGGATCCGACCCGCCGCTCGGCGGTCAAGCAGATCGCGTCCGGCCGCTTCGGCGTGACCAGCCTGTACCTGACCAACGCCGACGACATCCAGATCAAGATGGCGCAGGGCGCCAAGCCCGGCGAGGGCGGCCAGCTGATGGCGCAGAAGGTCTACCCCTGGGTGGCCCGGACGCGGCACTCGACGCCCGGCGTGGGGCTCATCTCCCCGCCGCCGCACCACGACATCTACTCGATCGAGGACCTCGCCCAGCTGATCTATGACGCGAAGCGGGCCAACCCCTCGGCCCGGGTGCACGTCAAGCTGGTCTCCGAGGTCGGGATCGGCACGGTGGCCGCCGGCGTCACGAAGGCCAAGGCCGACGTCGTCCTCGTTTCCGGGCACGACGGCGGTACCGGCGCCTCGCCGCTGAACTCGCTCAAGCATGCCGGTGTGCCGTGGGAGCTCGGCCTCGCGGAGACGCAGCAGACCCTTATGCTCAACGGCCTGCGCGACCGTGTGGTGGTGCAGGTGGACGGCCAGCTCAAGACCGGCCGCGACGTCGTGATCGCCGCGCTGCTCGGCGGCGAGGAGTTCGGTTTCGCCACCGCCCCGCTGGTGGTCTCCGGCTGCATCATGATGCGCGTCTGCCACCTCGACACCTGCCCGGTGGGCGTTGCGACGCAGAACCCGGAGCTGCGCTCCCGCTTCAACGGCAAGCCCGAATTCGTGGTCAACTTCTTTGAATTCCTCGCCGAGGAAGTCCGCGAGATCCTGGCCGAGCTGGGTCTCCGGAGCATCGAGGAAGCGATCGGCCACGCCGAAATGCTCGACACCCGTGAGGCGATCAACCACTGGAAGGCCGAAGGGCTGGACCTGGACCCGATCCTGCACGGACTCGAGTTCGACGACGACGCACCGCTGCGCAACCTCACCGGCCAGAACCACGAGCTGGACAAGCACTTCGACCAGCGCCTGATCGGCATGGCCGCGGAAGCCCTGAGCGACCGCAGCCCGGTCAAGATCGCCGTCGACGTCATCAACACGGACCGCTCCGTCGGCACCATGCTCGGCCACGTGGTCACCAAGACATTCAGCACGGACGTGCTGGCGACGGACACCATCGACATCACGCTGACCGGCACCGCCGGCCAGTCGCTCGGTGCGTTCCTGCCGGCCGGCATCACGCTGCGGATGTTCGGTGACTCCAACGACTACGTCGGCAAGGGACTCTCCGGCGGGCGCATCATCGTCCGGCCGGACCGCACGAACGTCTTCCCGGCGGAACGCAACGTGATCGCCGGCAACGTGATCGGCTACGGCGCCACGAGCGGCGAGATGTTCCTGCGCGGCCAGGTCGGCGAACGCTTCCTGGTCCGCAACTCCGGCGCCACCGCGGTGGTCGAAGGAATCGGCGACCACGGCTGCGAGTACATGACCGGCGGCCAGACGCTCATCATCGGGCGCACCGGCCGCAACTTCGGTGCCGGCATGTCCGGCGGCACGGCCTACGTGCTGGACCTGCAGACCGAACGCGTCAACAAGCAGGCCCTCGAAGCCGGTGAGCTGCAGCTGCGCGAACTGGACGCCGAGGACCGTGACATTGTCCATGGACTGCTGGTGAAGCATTCCGAGGAGACCGAGTCGCTGCTCGCGGCCCGGCTGCTCGAAAACTTCGACGACACCGCAGCCCGCATCACCAAGGTGCTGCCGCGCGACTACGCGGCCGTACTGCAAACCCGTCTTGACGCCATCGAAGAGGGCCTTGACCCCGACGGCGAAGAAGTTTGGTCTCGAATCCTGGAGGTGACCGGTGGCTGATCCACGCGGATTTCTGAAAGTACGTCAGCGCGAAACCCAGCCCCGCCGTCCCGTTCCGGTCCGCATCATGGACTGGAAGGAAGTCTATGAGGCCCAGGAAAAGGGAGTCCTCAAGGCCCAGGCCGGCCGCTGCATGGACTGCGGCGTGCCGTTCTGCCACCAGGGCTGCCCGCTGGGCAACCTCATTCCGGAGTGGAATGACCTGGTCTGGCGGGACAAGGGCGAGGAAGCGATGGAGCGGCTGCACGCCACCAACAACTTCCCCGAGTTCACGGGCCGGCTCTGCCCGGCGCCCTGCGAGGCCTCCTGCGTGCTGGGCATCAACCAGCCCGCCGTGACCATCAAGCAGGTCGAGGTCTCGATCGTGGACCAGGCGTTCGAGAACGGCTGGGTCAACCCGCTGCCGCCGGCCCGCCTCAGCGGCAAGACGGTCGCCGTCGTCGGCTCAGGCCCCGCCGGGCTCGCCGTCGCACAGCAGCTGACCCGCGTGGGCCACACTGTCGCCGTCTACGAACGCGACGACAAGATCGGCGGGCTCCTGCGCTACGGGATCCCCGATTTCAAGATGGAAAAAGAGCAGGTCGACCGCCGGCTGGAGCAGATGAAGGCCGAAGGCACCCGCTTCCGGACCGGCGTCGCCGTCGGCACCGACGTGACGTGGGAGCAGCTGCGCCGCCGGTACGACGCCGTCGTGGTGGCCACCGGCGCCACCGTCCCGCGGGACCTGCCGATCCCGGGCCGCGAGCTCGAGGGCGTGCACTTCGCGATGGACTACCTTGTCCCGGCCAACCGGGTGGTGGCGGGGGAGACGGTGGAGAACCAGATCAACGCCGCCGGCAAGCACGTCGTCATCCTTGGCGGCGGCGACACCGGCGCGGACTGCCTCGGCACCGCGCACCGGCACCAGGCCGCGTCGGTCACCACCCTGGCGATCGGCAAGCAGCCGCCGGCGGAGCGCGCCAGCCACCAGCCGTGGCCGACGTTCCCCACGCTGTTCGAAGTTGCCAGCGCGCACGAGGAAGGCGGCGAACGCACCTACCTCGCCTCCACCGTGGAGTTCGTTGGCGAGAACGGCAAGCTCACGGGCGTGAAGGTGGCCGAGACGGAATTCGTCGACGGCAAGCGCCTCCCGAAGGCCGGCACCGAGCGGATCATCGCCGCGGACTTGGTCTTCCTGTCCCTGGGCTTCACCGGCCCGGAGCCTGCCGGGATCACCGAGCAGGTCAGCGCCGAGTTCGACGGCCGCGGCAACGTGGCCCGCGACGGGTACTACATGACCAACACGGAAGGCATCTTCGTCGCCGGAGACGCCGGCCGCGGGCAGTCGCTGATCGTCTGGGCCATCGCCGAGGGGCGCGCGTGCGCCGCCGCGGTGGACAAATTCCTCATGGGCAGCACCATCCTTCCGGCTCCCGTGGCGCCGACCGACCGGGCCATGGCCGTCCTGTAGGCCGCATCCAACGGTCTCCGGCCGTTCATCCTGAAACAACTTCATCAATGCAATCGACTACTAGGGTAGGTATATGAGACGCGCTAAAATCGTGGCCACGTTCGGACCGGCAATCGCAAGCTTCGAGAACACTCTCGCGGTGCTGGAAGCCGGCGTCGACGTGGCCCGCATGAACATGAGCCACGGGGACTACTCCGTGCACGACTCCACGTACGAGAACGTCCGCAAGGCAGCAGGACAGCTCGGTAAGCCCGTCGCTGTCATGGCCGACCTGCAGGGGCCGAAGATCCGCCTCGGCCGGTTCGTGGACGGACCGCACCTCCTGGCCGTCGGTGACACGTTCACCATCACCACGGAGGACGTCCCGGGCACCAAGGACATCTGCTCCACGACGCTCAAGAGCCTCACCGAAGACGTCAACCCCGGCGACGCGCTGCTGATCGACGACGGCAAGGTCGCGCTCCGCGCGATCGACGTCGACGACGTCAAGGTGGTCGCCCAGGTCATTGTTGGCGGCTACGTGTCGAACAACAAGGGCATCAACCTGCCCGGCGTTGCGGTCAACGTTCCGGCGCTGAGCGAAAAGGACGAGGACGATCTGCGGTGGGCCATGCGCCGCGGCGTGGACATGGTGGCCCTCTCCTTCGTCCGGGACGCCTCGGACATCAAGCGCGTGCACGAGATCATGGACGAGGAGGGCCGCCGCGTCCCGGTGATCGCCAAGATCGAAAAGCCGCAGGCCGTCGAGCAGCTGCCCGAGATCATTGACGCCTTCGACGCCATCATGGTGGCCCGTGGCGACCTCGGCGTGGAACTTCCCCTCGAGGAAGTGCCGATCGTACAGAAGCGTGCCATCGAACTGGCCCGCCGCTGGGCCAAGCCGGTCATCGTGGCAACCCAGGTGCTCGAGTCCATGATCGACAACCCGCGCCCGACCCGCGCCGAGGCCTCCGACTGCGCCAACGCCGTCCTCGACGGCGCCGACGCGGTCATGCTCTCGGGCGAGACCAGCGTGGGCAAGTTCCCGATCGAGACCGTCAAGACCATGGCCCGGATCATCGAATCCACCGAGGTCCACGGCCTGGAGCGCGTCCCCCCGCTGGGCACCAAGCCCAAGACCCGCGGCGGCGCCATCACCCGTGCCGCCGTCGAAATCGCCGACCAGCTGGATGCGAAGTACATCTGTACCTTCACCCAGTCCGGCGACTCGGCACGCCGTCTGTCGCGGCTGCGTCCGATCCGCCCTGTCTTTGCCTTCACGCCGGTGGAGCAGGTCTGGAACCAGCTGGCTCTGACCTGGGGCATCATGCCGGTGCTGGTTCCGATGGTGAACCACACCGATGCGATGACCGCGCAGGTCGACCGCAGCCTGCTGAGCCTCGATGTCGTGGAGGACGGCGACATGGTGGTCATCGCCGCCGGTTCGCCTCCCGGAAAGGCCGGCTCCACGAACATGCTGAAGGTCCACAAGGTCGGCGACCTGGCCGACGCCGGCAGCACCGGCGAAGCCGAGGTCGCCAAGGACAAGCTCGGCCCCTGGCCGGAAAAGAAGAAGAAGAGCACTAAGGCTTAGCGGCTCAGTTTCAGACAAAAAGGGAGGGCCCCCGCCACGTTCACACGCGGCGGGGACCCTCCCTTTTGGTCTTTTGAATGCGGCCGGCTATGCCCGGGGCGTGACACCAGCCGCTGCCCCGGATGCGGCGAGGCCGGCAAGGGCTTTACGGAGCCGGGCGTCGGCGTCGTTGGCCACGTCCTGGACGGCAGGGTTGTCGCTGAGCTGGACCATCGTCTGGGGGTCGATGGCGTCGATGGTCGTGACGGCGGCGTCCTTGCCGCGGCGGACTACAACGTTGCAGGGCAGCAGCGCGCCGAGTTCAGGTTCGGCTGCGAGGGCGCGGCTGGCCAAGGCCGGGTTGCAGGCGCCGAGGATGACGTAGTCGCCGATGGCGGCGGCGGCCTCGGTGCCGAGTTTGGCCTCAAAGGTGGCGCGGACGTTGATTTCGGACAGGATGCCGAAGCCTTGTTCGGCCAGGGCATCGCGGGTCCGCTGTACTGACTCTTCCCAGGAAAGCGGCAGAGTCGCGGTGTGGGTGTAGCGCATGTGGGGCTCCTTTCGATACCCCAGTGTATACCCCCGGGGGTGTTTGCCTACCCCGGGTCGTATCTGCAATGCTCGAAGGGTCCTTGGTGGTCCGGTTGTAGATGGCGCCGGGCCCTTTAGTTCCCCTTCAACCAGAAAGCGCCGTGACTGACGCGACAAGACGATTCCCGGCAGCGCTGTTTTCGCAGGGATCAGATCCGGACGCCCGGTTCAGCCTCGCCAACGAGCGCACCTTCCTGGCTTGGATTCGGACCTCACTGGCGCTGCTTGCCAGCGGCGTCGCCTTGGAGGCTCTCGGACTGAATCTTCAGGATGGGCTGCGCCTTTCAGCCTCCATTGTCCTCATCGTCGCCGGGATTGCGGCCCCTGTACAGGCCTGGTTTGGCTGGATGCAGATCGAACGCGCACTGCGCCTCGACAGGCCGCTGCCGGCCGCCCGTCTTACGTTCCCCATCGGGGCCGCCGTTTCGGTGGCAGGGGTCCTGGTCTTCCTTGGGATTGTCCTCGCCTGATGTCAGAGGGTACTGCGGGCGAATCCGGCCGGGGAGGCCGTCCGTTCGACGCCGGACTGCAGCCTAAACGCACCGCGCTGGCCTGGCGCCGGACGGCACTGGCGGTAGCCGTCGCATGCCTGGCGGCGCTGCGCATCCTGCCGGAAGTTTTGGGCTCGTGGGCCCTCCTTCCGGCCGCGCTGGGGGCATGCGTTTCCTTTGTGGCCCTTGTGCTCACGCACCGGCGTTATCGCCGCATCCACACGATACTCACGTCATCCGGGACTGACAGGGTGGCGCTCGGCGGGGAGTCCTGCCCGCCTTGATCGCCGGGGCCACCTTGGGCGGAGGAGTGCTTTCGCTTGTTGCCGCGCTGGGGCTCAGCGAGTACCTGGCGCACTAGCGTTAAACAACCGGATCCGGGAGGCTGCCGGTGCAGCCTCCCGGATCCGGGTAAGAGTGTGAACTAGTTGACCTGGTTGATGATGGTCTCGGCGACCTCGCGCATGCTCAGGCGGCGGTCCATCGAGGTCTTCTGGATCCAGCGGAACGCCTCCGGCTCCGTCAGGCCCATCTTGGTCGTGAGCAGGCTCTTGGCGCGCTCCACGAGCTTGCGGGTGGCGAACTGCTCCTGCAGGTCGGTCACTTCGCTTTCGAGGGCCTTGATTTCCTCGTGGCGGGAGAGGGCGATTTCCAGGGCGGGGATGAGGTCCGCGGGGGTGAAGGGTTTGACCACGTAGGCCATGGCGCCGGCGTCGCGGGCTCGCTCGACGAGTTCCTTCTGGCTGAACGCGGTCAGCAGGACAACGGGGGCGATCCGGGCCTTGACGATCTTCTCGGCCGCGGAGATACCGTCCATGACAGGCATTTTGACGTCCATCAGGACCAGGTCCGGCTTCAGTTCTTCAGCGAGCTGCACGGCCTTCTCGCCGTTGTCCGCTTCGCCGACGACGTCGTAGCCTTCGCCCCGCAGGATCTCGATGATGTCGAGGCGGATGAGGGTCTCGTCCTCGGCGACGACCACGCGGCGCGCCGGCTTGGACGTGGGGTTTGACTCCGTCTGTTCTGACACGGGAACTCCTTGGAAAGGTACGGCGGGAACAGGACCATCTTAGGTTCTGTCCGCTGTGTACTTGGACCGGTTATGTTCGATGCGGCGTCACTGGCGCGATTCTGGAATTCAGCCTATCTGCATGTAGAGTAATTTCGCGCACTGGAAGCGATCGCGTTGCTCACAGCACTGTGGTTGAGTGATTGTTACACTGGTGTACTCCGCGCCCGAGTGGCGGAATTGGCAGACGCGCCGCACTCAAAATGCGGTATCGAAAGGTGTGTGGGTTCGAGTCCCACCTCGGGCACGTGTTTTCCCTGTTCAGGGGCTTGTGGGTCTCTGAGTGTGCACAAACTGTTCACGGATGGCCCCTTTGGGGGCCTTTTTTGTTGGTCTCCGTTGCTGTGGCCGGACGGCTCCTTCTCGTGGCGTGGACAGCGGTGTTGCTGCGTACTCCTTCATGGCCGGAGGCGCTTGGAACCGCATGACTTTCAGAGGCCTGGGGCAAACCCCCCGTGGTCATCAAAGTCGACGGCTTCCACTACGGTTCCCTGGGTGGAGGAGGCCCAGGCCCGTGGACTGAAGAAGTCCCCCCGAACTACCGAGCAGGCTTGTGGGTACTTGATGCCGCGGGCGCTCCGGGATGCCGCCGACGGCTTCGAGAGTTCCGCGGTTGTGGCGTGGATAGCGTCTGGAGGATGGATTACTAGGAACATCTTGCGGGCCCTTGCTTGCGTCCCGATCATGCGGATGGCCGGAGCCGTAGTGCCTCCGGACCGGACTTCACGTCGGGTCTTGTGCTCGATCCAGCCTTTTCACAAGTTGTGCGAGGCACTATTTGAGGAGGATTGAGCAAGCCATGACCTGACGTGGAAGGAGGAAGCGGCCGGCATGCCTCAGGGCGGCTTGATCTCCGGCATTGGGTGCCCATGCGGCTGTCCGCATCGGCATGCATCGCTCACCATTAAGGAGGGGTCATGACAACTCGCAGGGAAGTTCTAAAGCTTGGCGGAACCATAGGGGCATTCAGCCTCGTGGGAATGAAGGGGGCCCCGCTCACTGTTCCCCCACCCACCACGCCCCCCATCACGACGAGCCAGCTGGCGCCTCAAAACACGCCGGTACCGTATGCAGGTGTCTTCCGGCGGCCGCCCGTGCTGGAGCCGTTCGAAACTGGCTTCGACGACGGGGACCGCAGCCGCCCGTATGCCAAGTACGCGCTGACACAGAAGCTTGGACAAGCCCAGTTCGTGCCGGGCCTCACGACTACTCTCGCCGGGTACAACGGCATCTTCCCCGGCCCAACTATCCGGGCCATCCAGGGGACCCGGACGGAGGTGCGGATCCGCAATGACTTTCCGGCGCTGGGTCTGCTGCATCCGATGGCCTTCCAAACCGTCACCCACCTCCACGGCTCGGCATCGCTTCCGCAGTACGACGGCTACGCCAACGACACCACCCCGCCTGGATACGTCAAGAACTACCACTACCCCAACGCGCAAACCGGGCGGACGCTCTGGTACCACGACCACAAGCACCACATAACGGCCCAGAACGTCTACTCCGGGCTGGCCGGCTTCTACCCGCTGTCCGACAAGTTCGAGCGTGACCAGCTGCCGCAGGGCGAGTTCGATGTGCCGCTGATGATCTCCGATGCCCTGTTCAATGCCGATGGCTCGTTCGGCTACAACGACAACGACCACGACGGACTGTGGGGCGACATCATCATGGTCAACGGCGTGCCGTGGCCAACCATGAAGGTGAAGCCGCGCATCTACCGTTTCCGGGTCCTGGTGGCTTCGATTACCCGTTCCTACCGCCCCACGCTTTCCACGGGCGAGCCGGTCTACATTGTCGGCACCGACGGCGGCATGGTTCCGAAGGTCCAGGCGGTGCAGTCATGGAGGCAGGGCACTGCCGAGCGCTATGAGATTCTTATCGACTTCCGGAAGTACAAGGTGGGGCAAAAGATTCAGCTGCGAAACCTCAGCAACAAGAACAACGAAGATTTTGCCAATACGGACAAAATTATGCAGTTCGAGGTTGTGCGCAACTCCGGCTCGGGGAAAGGGACAATCTCCTCGATTCCCAAGACGCTCGACGACGGCGGCTCGCCGAATGCGGCCCGTGGTGGACTGCCGGTCATGAGCCTGACACCGGACCTGGTGGTTGCAAAGAGGGAGCTGAGGGTGGAACGTGAGAACGGAGAATGGGTCGTCAGCGGCGTTACCTGGGCCGATGTGGAAAATTCAGGATTTACGAAGCTGTTCGGCAATCCCCAGGCTTTTGACGTCGAGCAGTGGACCATCACCAACGCTTCCGGCGGCTGGTTCCATCCGGTGCACATCCATTTGATTGACGCTAAGATCATCGGCCGGAACACCAACGGCGGGCAACCGTTCGCGTGGGAGACGGGGCCCAAGGATGTCTTCTATACCGGGGAGAACGAGTCCGTCACGTTGCTCACGCAGTTCGACACCGGAGCCCACACGGGCGGGCGCTACATGGTGCACTGCCACAACCTTGTGCATGAGGACCACGACATGATGGTCCAGTTCTCCGTGGGCGACCTCCGGAACAACGATCCGATCACCTCGGACCCGTCCGTCCCGGACCCCCTGCCCGCCAACTCCTTCGTCCCGAAATACCAGCCGGGATTTCCGGCGGGTACCTGAGATGAAGGCCGCTGCTGTTGCCGTCTCGGTGGTGCTGGCCTCGTCCCTTGTGACCGGCTGCACGGCCGGAGTGCCCGGTCCACGTCCTTCCGACCCGTCCGACGCGGTCCTGACGTCCGGGGAGGGTTCCGGGCTGGGGAACGCCCGGCCCCAGGTGAGCTACGACGGGCTCATGGTCCGCCGGCGCATTGCGGTGGCCGTCCACCCGGCCGCGGACGCGGACCTGGACAAGCTCCGCACGGCGCTCTCCTCCGCTGCGGGCAGCCTTGGCCTGGCTGTGTCGCCGATATCACCGGACGTCTTGGGAGCCCGTGTGCTGCAGCACACCGTGCCGGAGCTAATTGTTGCCTTGCCCGGTGATGCCACCACAGCCGATGGCGGTGAACTGGTGGACCTTGCATTCGGCCAGGATCAGGCCTTTCAGGGGCTGGACCACGTGCATGTTGCCCAAGTGCTGGTGCACGACCTCCGGTTCACCGTCAGTACGGCGACCCCGGAGGCCCTGGCCGAGGCCATCGCACTGGAAGGCATCCTCGCTGATGCGCTTGGCAACTATGACACCCGGACCGGCGATGGCGAACTCGAACTTGGCTACACCGGCCCGCTGCTGAGCGACAAGACGGTAGAGGCTGTCCGACGCGGGATCGCCCGCGCCGCAGGGAACTCCGCCGACGACGTCAAAGTGGCTCCTCGGTCGGAAGCCGGAACGGGTGTGGACATGGCAAAGGAGCCGGCGGAGGCCGCCGCTGCCGAAGAACCCGCGCACGGCCATTGATCCGGACGGAACCACTGCACGCTAAATAGAGACCTGGATAGCGACGACGGGCCAGGCCAGCTGAGACAGCATCCCAGCCGGCCTGGCCCTCGCTTGTGGCCCTTCGGGTGCCCCCCGCCAGGGTGGGCCCCTGCACACCGGCGCTGGCCGCAGCGGGATGCCCTGCACTGGCAACTGCCC
Organism: Arthrobacter sp. NicSoilB4; assembly: GCF_019977335.1. NCBI lineage: Bacteria > Bacillati > Actinomycetota > Actinomycetes > Micrococcales > Micrococcaceae > Arthrobacter > Arthrobacter sp. NicSoilB4. Next base: position 1,687,123 of record NZ_AP024653.1, read on the forward strand.
ACACACACCGAAGGGGGTGGCCGCGGGCCACCCCCTTCAGTTGCCAGCTTCGACGGCTAGCTGAACTGCCCGACTCCTATCTCGGCGTCACGCTGCCGGACCGTGCGGACTCTGGGCTGCTGCCCACCGCGTTGATGGCTACCACCACGAAACGGTAGCTGTTGTTGGTGAGGGTCATCTCCAGGTTCCTGGCCGTCGCCGGAAGGACTGCGGAGTCCGTCCGTGAAACCACGGTGGCGTTGGCTGCGGCGGAACTCATCCGCAGGGCCGTTACCTTGTAGCCCGTGATCGCGGATCCGCCTGCTGCCGCTGGCGGCGTCCAGTCGATAGTGGCCGTTATTGGTCCGCGGTTGGCCCCCTGCCGTGCCCGTCCGATCACCGGCGCGCCCGGCGTATTCGGGGTATTGATCGAATTCGACGATGCAGACCTCGCGCCGGCTCCTGCGGCGTTGACCGCCCGGACGACGAAGGTGTACTGGGTGCCGTTTGCCAGACCGGTAACCACCTGGCTGGTGGCCGCGTTGGCAAAGGAGACGGTGGTGACCACAGTGGTTCCCGTGCGGACCTCGATCTGGGACCCGGTGATCGGGGACCCTCCGTCATTGGCGGGCGCCGTCCAGGCCACGGTTGCGGAGGCGGCGCCCGCAGTTGCCGTGACCGCGGTCGGTGCACCCGGAGCCGCAGCGGACGGTGTGACCGCGTTGGATGCCCCGGACAGCGCCCCTGCGCCGAACTGGTTCACCGCGCGCACCTGGAAGGTGTACGAGGTGCCGTTGGTTAGTCCGGGGACCGTGGCGCTGGTGGCCGACGCTGCAACGCCGGTGACCGTCTGGACTGCCGCGCCGCCGGTGTTCACGACGACCTCGAAGCCCGTTATCGGCGATGACGCGTTGGCGGCCGGGGCCGTAAACGTCACCGTCGCCGACGTGTTGCCTGCGGTTGCCGAGCCGATGGCCGGTGCATTGGGCACCTGCAGGGTGAGCACCTGGTCGGTGAACTGCAGCCGCTCGATGTTCCGCAGGGTGTCGATCCCGTCACTGGCCTGCTGGCCAACCACATTGGCGCCGGTCTGGGTGACCGTCACCTTGGCCAGATCGGTTGCCGTTGCAGCCGTAGACACGATGGAGTAGTTCGACAGGGGTCCGGAGAACACTGCGGTGTCCGTGCCGCCGGTGCCCGCCAGGATCTCGCGGACTGCCACGATGTTGCCCGGGTTCACGGTTCCTGCGAACACCGCTTCCTGGAGGGTGGGTCCGGTGAGGTTGCCGGCGCCGTCCCGCTGGTACTTCGTGGTCATTCCGGCCGCGCTGCCAATTTCGGTGGCCGCGTTGTTCGCGTCCGTGCGGACGCTGAGCCGGACGCTGAAGTACCTGTCGCCGTCGATGATGTCATCGGCCCCACGTCCTTCGATCAGGTCGCTTCCGCCGCCGCCGAGGAGGATGTTGCCATCTCCCCAGACGTTGCTGCCGGGGACCAGCAGCGGGCAGTCCTGGGATGCCGAAACCCCGATGACGGTGTTCGCCGGGGTGCTGAGCGCCGGGACCAGGGCGTCAAGACCGGCAACCCGGTCCAGGCCCGCCTGGTCCAGCACGTCGCAGCCGATGAATCCGGCCCCGCCGACGGCGCTGGGAACAACGTCGTCGCCCCGAAGGGTGTCGTCGAGGTTCGCACCGGAGAGCGCCTCAACTTCGTTGAACTTGTCGCGGACTCCCACCTGCAGGATGTCCAGCGGCGGGATGGGGAGACTCAGGTCGGCGTCCTGTGCCTGCGGGTCCTGAAGGCCGATTTCCCAGTCGTATCCCGAGGCTCCGGCGACCTTCTCGATGCCGGGTCCTGCGAGGCCAACGTCGTCGCCGCCCTCCATGTCGTAGTCGTCGTCGCCGCCCTGGCCGATGAGGATGTCGTGGCCCGGTTTCTGGGAATCATCCAGGAAGAACAGGTTGCCGCTGTCCCCTTGGAGGAGATCCGGCTGATCGCCGCCCTCCTGCCAGTCATCGCCGCTGTCACCGAACACTGCGTCTTCTCCCTGCCCGGCGATGATGAAGTCATCACCGGCGCCGGCGAAGGTTTCGTTGATGTTGGCTCCGCCGTTGGAGAAGTCCTTGCCGTCGCCGCCCATCACGATGTCCAGGCCAGGTCCGGCATCGATAGCATCGTTGCCAGGACCGCCCTTCGGGACATCGTCACCGGCAAGATCGGTGATGATATCGTCACCTTCACCGCCCAGGGCGATGTCAGCGCCGTCGCCACCTTCGATGACGTCGTTTCCGAGGCCACCCCAGAACGTGTCGCTGTCGTTGCCGCCGTAAACACGGTCGATGCCGGCGGTGCCGTTGTAGACGCTTTGGCCGTTGATCCCGGAGGGGTCTACGGCGTTTCGCGCACGGTACTTGATGGTGCCGTCCGGCTGGCGGAGCAACAGATCCGGCTCGCTGCATTCCGAGGCCGGGTCGTCCAGGACCGTGTTGCCGTGAAGGGCAAAGCCGTCCGTGTTTCCGGCGAGATTCTTCAGCTCGAACTTGCAGTCCGCTGTGGCGAAGGCATCCGCCTTGAGCGACTTGACGTTCGTGTTCCGCATCATCAGCTCGGCGAATGAGTTGCCCTCCAGCTGTGCCCGGAGGTTCATGCCCGGTGTCCGCGCCAGGTAGTAGAGGCGGTCACCGTTCTGAAGGTCGGTGAGCTGGTTCTCGAAGACGAAGTTGAACGTGCTGCCCAGCAGTCCGCCGAAGACGTTCGTTATCTCCGCAAGGCCACCGACCCAAAGGTCAACGTCGTCGACGCCGGTCGTCGAGTTGGCGCCGGTGTTGGCCCAGCCGTCCGTGCTGTTCATGAACGCAGCAGCGTCAGCCGGGGCAACGTCCCCGTTCAGGACATCCGGGTTGACCAAGAGCCGTGCAGCTTCCCGCCTGGAGGCCAGGGTTGCCGGAACGTCGTCAGGAGTCCCCAATTCAGAATCCGGACCAGCCCCTGTGATTGATGGGTGCCGGCCGTAGGCTGCCACAAAGTTGATCAATGACGTCGGGTGCTTCAGATTCTCGCCGAAGTCCACCCAGTTGATGTAGGGCTTCAGTGCGCCGTCGTTGGTCGCGTTGAAGATCTCCCTGCGGAGCGGGTTGAGACGGGGGATGCCCTCGGACCGTGCCCTGGTCATGTTGACCGTCGGCAGGTCCAGGGGCAGGCCCAGCAAGTTGTTCCGCAGGGTGTCCGTCACGAATTCGTCCAGCTCGTTGCCGACCTGGTCCGACATGCCGGCGATGATGCTGCCGGCGGCTTCTTCCGAGGTCAGTGCGCCCTCGGGGCCGCCATTGGTGTACTCCGGCGGGTTGAGGAAGCCCTTGAGCAACGAGATGTCGTTCTGGCTCCCGCGGACGTCATCGGACGTGCCGAACACGGTGTCGGCGCCGGGCTTGTCCTCGTTCCGGCGGGAGATCGTCTCTGTGAGCATGGAGTGACCGAAGCGGTACACCGCGTGTGCGAACTCGGCTTTGACCGCCGGGTTCAGCTCGGTCTGTGTAAATGCGAACGGCTGGAAGGGGTTGATTGCCGGCTGGACCTTGCGGGCGAACTCCTCGAACACAAGGTGCTGGTATTCCATCTCGGTGATGAACCGTGCCGCCTGGAAGAGTCGTTCTCCGTTCCAGCCGGCTGCGCCCGATGCGGACTGCCATTCGGCCAAAGCGGCGACTCCGCGGGTGGACGTGTCGTTCGTGAGGGTTGTCTTGATGTCGCCGACCAGACGGTCGTGCTCCGAGTGGAACACCTGGTGGATTGCCGTGAGGCCGATGTTCTCGTTGACGCGCCCGTCACCGGCGGCGAAGTGGGCGTCGAGCATCTCGTTGTCGTAGGTCCCTGCCGGCTGGCTGGCGAAGTCGGCCGAGGCCGAGTCATCGTCGTCCGGATGCAGGCACGCGGGGTCCTGAGGCTCGACCCGGGGTGCGATGCGGCAGGCCTTGGTCGGGTCCGCATTGTGGGCGATGTCGGTCAGGAACGGCGTGTCGAAGTACTTCACTGTGGCGGGCACTGGCACTGGGGCGGCAAGGTTGCCTTCCACCAGTCCGGTCGCCGTGACGTACTGCGGCAGGCCGCGGAGCGGTCCGGGGATGAACTTGCCGTAGGCGTCGGCCGCGATCAGGGGGATGTTTACGGCGTCGGCGTCCTCGAGTTGGAGGCCGAGGAGGGTTTTAGCCTGTTCCTTGACCGTTGCCCACGTGGCCATACCGCCGGTGGTGGGACCGGGGTTCCCGTTGCTGTCTAGCGGGCCGCCGAGCAGCTTGCCGGTGGAGACTGGCTTGAGGTCGGCGTTATTGACGTACTCCCGCAGGAACACCTGGTGGGAGGAGTGGGATGTGTACGTCTGGCTCTGGTCGACAAACGGTGAGTCCGTGTTGGTCGCGTCCTGGACGTCGTCGGCGCTTTCGTCGGCAGGCGTCGCTGGATCGTCTCCGGCGATACCGTCCGGGCCGGGCTGGTTCTTGCCTCGGGTCAGCACCATGAACCGCAAGTCCTCGTCCAGGTCGTCGGTGTTGCCGAAGATGTGGTCCGGGCCCGCGACCAGCGGATCATCGGCCTTGAGGGGAACAAATACCGTTCCGCCGGCCTTGACCGTCTGGTCCACACCGTGGTCGAAGAACTGACCAAACAGCGTGAAAAGTGAGTTGTAGGGCGGGGAGAGACCGACGTCGGTGGTGACGTTCGGGATGAACAGGGTTTCCCCGGCGGGGACGCAGTCCGCGACCGGGGGGGTTGGCTGGGGAACCGGGCAGGGGACTACGCCGTCGTTGCCCTGGGTCCGCACCGGGTTGCCGGCGGCTTCCACAGCCGAAGGATTGGTCGCGGTCTGGTCGACAATCAGGTTGCTGACCGTGCGCGGCTCTGAGTCGAAGACCAAACCCTTTTTTTGAGCGTACGAGGTTATACTTGGGGGGCCGAAGCGTTCGGGCACAGCCTCGGCAGTCTTAAACACGGGCGTCGTCAGACGAGGGAAGATCTGATCAGCAGCGCCGAACCCTTCCTGGCCGGGCACGAGGTTGTTGCAGGAGCCGTCCACCGTGCGCAACCCCTGGGAGACCAGGGGGCTCGGCAGCTGGTTGGGGCCCGTGCCGATAAGCGCACCGCAGGGGCCCGTCTCGGACGTCGTGTTGGCGACATGCGCCTCAGCGATCTTGATCTGCTGCAGGATGAACGCCAAATCGGCGGGGCTCACGGTGAAGCCCTGGCCAACTGGAGCGTTGACGGCGTGGGCCGCAACGGGCAGGCCCATGCCCGCGGGCATGGCGATGGCAGCGATGGCAGCGACCAGACGAACCCGCGTCGGTCGGGCGGCTGCTACGCGCGCGGCGGCGTGCCGGCCGCGTCGCGCGTGGAAACTGTTGATTTCAGTGCTCGGGCGCGCGTACGCCTGACCGCCGGCCGAGCCCAAGGTTAACCAATTGAAGGGTCTCATGAGATGCCTGCCGTTAGGAGGGATGGATGAGGTCATGGTGAACCGCGCACCTTGTAACAACCTTGGTGAAGCTCTGGGCACACGAGGAAGCGGGCGTCCTTGAAGGCCGTGACAAGTGGTACACAAGTGCACTTGAAGGACAAAAGACCGTAGTGACTACTCGTGCCCCCTGCTCGCCGAATAGCGACGATTGACCAAAGTTTCACGACTGAATCGCAGGTCTCGCTGTGTCCTTATTAGATTTGGCAGAATCAAACAAACGAGTGTCGCCCGTCGAAACGCGGCGGGGTCCTTGCCGACTGGATGCAAGAATCCTCGGCCCACTCCGGATCCGGCGCGGAGATGCGGTCCTCGGATACGGGGAGCTGGGCGGCCCGAAGCCGCGGCAAATTCTCCAACTCCTACTGTTGAACTTGGGCGCACCCGTTTCCAAGGACCGCCTCATCGACGTCCTCTGGGCCGGTCAGGCACCGCCTGAGGCGCTCCCCACCCTTGAAAGCTATGTCAGTGTGCTGCGGCGCCATTTACAGCCCGGACTGGGCAAGGACGGGCCGCTTCGGACCGTGACCGGCGGTTACATGCTGGACAGATCGCTCGTGGACCTGGACCTGGACCGCTTCGAGACCCTAATACGACGGGCCGAGTCCGCAGTGCCGCAACACGCGATTGTGCTTCTCAGGGAGGCTCTTGGCCTGGCCTCTGGTCCGCTGATGGGAGATGAACTAATGCCATGCTGGGCAGAAGACGAGCGTACGCGCCATGCGGCCCGCGTTTTCCATGCCCGGATTCTGGCGGCGGAGGCTGCCCTGGCAGTCGGCCAGACCGGGCTGGCCGCTAGCTGGGCCAGGGAAGCCGTAGCGAATGATCCTCTCAGCGAGCGGGCCTGGACGGCCCTGGTTCTTGGACTTGAGAAGAGCGGCCAGCCCACGGAGGCATTGCGGGCCTTTGATCAGTGCCGGCGGATCATGGACCGGGAGATGGGCTGCGCCCCCGGTTCCGTCTTGCGGTCCATCCATGCCAGGTTGCTGGAGGCCACGGCCGACACTTTCTTGCCCCCCGCAGGAGCCACCCCGTGCCCACCCAGAATTCGCGTGGTGACCATCAACCGCCACCGGATGTTCACGGAGCTGCTTGCCGGCGCGTTGGACCGGGAACCGGACTTGCACAGCGTCGGAGCCGCGGACTCAGCACAAGCGGGTGTTGATCTGGTCCGCGAACTGGCGCCGGACGTCGTCATCATTGACTACCGCCTGCCCGATGATGACGGCATAGCGGCAGCGCTGCGCATTCTTGCTACTGCACCCCAGATCCGCATCGTGATGCTGGCGGGAGCGCCGACGGCGGCAGCCCAGCGGCGGGCAGCCGCCGCGGGTAACTGCGCGGTCCTGCCCGAGGACGTTTCACTGGCCACCTTGCTGAAAGCCCTCAGGCAGCAAACCGCTGATGCCCACATACGCTGATCGCCGCCACGGCGGGCTGCAGCCCGATGACCATCGGTGAGCGGAGCATTCCGAGGCCCGGGCCGCCGTCGTGAAGATCCAGCTGATGGGCGTCCTCGCTCTGGTACTTGTGGCACTCCCTCCAGGATTTTGGATCCACGCCGAATTCCTGACCGGCTAGCCCACCGAGAATTCGGACCCTGACCGCAAGGTTAGGCCTTGGCTGAAAAGCGAAAGTGTACTGCGCATCGAGGTACGGAACCCGGACGGCAGGTGGCCTATTCGGACGAGACCTCGCTGACTGGCCAGGCATTTCACCATGCACTCTCATGCAGCCAACGTGTTGATCAGCCTGACAAGGGACTCCGTGATGCCAGGAGTTCCGTCTCCGACGACGGCATCGGCTTTGACGAAGCCTTTGGATCCTGGAAGGACGCGGAGGCCAGCCGATACTTTGGGACACATTCAAAGCAACGGGGGGGCAGGTGGAGATCCGGACCGCTCCGAGGGCTGGCACAGGCGTGAGGCAGGCCTCGAAATCCCTCGGGCTGAGCTGCAATGGGAGCCGCACCACTGGGCTGGAAGGCGGCCAGAGTCGCGGAGGACGAGTGGCAGCTGGCAGACCTACGGGCTCACACGGGGGATTCCATGAAGTCTTTGAACGCGCTGAGGGCCATAAAGACCTCCGCCCTGCTAATCACGGGTGAGTGCTTTGACTTGCACTCGAAGCGTACTGAGACTCTGGTGTTGCCTGCATCCAGCGGCGAAAAAACGACAACGCCAGTTCGGAAGGGTCCGTTGAGACAGAGCCAGGCTGTAGGGTGGGGGACCACCTCGCCGATGCCCGCATCGAATTCAGGCCACATTTCATCGAGGGAGGAGCGCTGACCGACGTCCGGAGGCGATGGCTCCGGAACCGACATGAAATCCGGGAAGTACTTGAAGCCCGTCCAGCCCTCGCAGGCCCTGGTGACGGGGACGGCCACGGTAACAGCCTCGTCGAAGGATTCCAGCATGCGTCCTCCGTCCCTGAGCCCAGTCGTACCTTCGCGCCCGCTCAGGTTTCATGGTTTGGCTGACCAGCGGCGGTGAAGTTTTGACGCAGCCAGCGCCATTTAGCTGATTCTCTCAAACTCGAGCGTTGTTTGTTACCTTTTCCTAAGCTGCCGCTGGCGGCGGTGGGTCCGCTCGGTTCGGGTGATGATGGACCGGCGCAGAGCATCCAGTGTTTCCCACAATGTCCGACTCAGTACATTTCTTCTGCGGCACAGAAATCAAGACTCCATTGCGACGTTGTTGTCGCATGCGCCGATCTGCCCCCCTGGTGCCTTCCCCCAAGCGGAAAATACGTCAGCCCAAGAGGGATAATCGCGGACAGGACTCTTTCGTCGCCTATTTCCTGCGCAGATTGCACGTCCCTGGCCTCCGGGGGAACAGAGCCATTGTCGGGCACAGCGACCCAGGCTCGCCAGCAGGGAAAACAACGGGGTGCCCTATGGTTTTCGTCCGAATGTTTGGGAGGGCATGTCGCGCCCTGGTACGGGGCATGCCTGGAACAGTGGGGCTGGGCACCGAGCGCACGGCCGTTGGTTCGGCCGGTCACGTGCGTCAGAAACCCCGGGGGACGGATTGCGTGGTTCCCGGGCGTCATGTTCGCAAGACGGCGTCCGGGGCCTGCGGTGTGGTGATCGGGTCTGCCTGGCGGTGCACGAGTGCCCAGGTGTCGCCTTCGAGGCGATAAATGCTGGTTACCCGCAGATCAAATGGCGATATTTTGTCGCCTCCTCCGACCTTGGCCTGCCAGTGTTCGATGTCCAGGAAGCAGGCGAGATCGGTAGTGACGTGCTTGGTGAGGGCCTCAAAAGCCGTGACGCGTCCATCCTTAAATCGTGCAGCGGCTGAGTCGAGAGCCTCTGATACGCGCTCCCAGCCCACCACCGGAGGGCCCCAAGGATTAGCAAGGGAGACATCTCTGCTGTGGGAGAAAATGGCCTTGGCGGGTTCCGGGTCGCCATTAGCAAAGTGATTCACCGCATGATGAAACTGGTCGATGACCTGATCAAGCTGCATTAGGCCCGCATTTTGACTGGGATCAGGCGTCGGCGCCGGGAGTGAAGTAGCTGTGGACGTCGTAGTAGGTCACCTTTGGAGCATCCGGAAAACCTACCTCGGACGTGATCGGGCCGATCTGTTCCTTGGCGAAGGCGTCGTATAACTCGCGGGACTTCCAGACATCCGTGACGAGCAGTCCGTTCTCTGTAGCGACTGCCCAATGGGATATGGCGCCAGACGGACCGGGACCTCCAGGGGTCAGACCCATCTTTTTGACGGTCTCGTCGTACTGCGCCAAGGTGGCGCCGGTGAATTCCATAATGATTGCGACTGCCATGGCCTTCTCCTCACAACAAGCAGACCATCATGGACGGCCCGCGAATGAACCGATATGGCCCGGTCTACGCCCGGCAGGATGTTTCGTCAACACATCCCGGAGACTCCGGTACAACAAGACCACAGAGAGCAACGGCGCCAGTGTCACCCCGGAACAGCAGCCCGGTTCGCGCGGTTGCGTTGGCGCCGAAAGGTGTCTCCGGAACGTTGAACGAGGGTGGATTTTCGATCCGTCATTGGAGCCGTCGGGAAACGAGAGACCATTGGGGCGGTGACGAGCCACGTGTCCCGGGTTAGCGTGGTGCTATCGGAGAGGAGGCATGGCCGGCATCCATGCCCGGCGCAGCGAGAGTCGCAATCCGGCTCCTCGACCCTGGGGACAGACGGGTCGGTCCCGTTGTACCGTGCCATCACGGTCATCCGCTCGCCTTGCCCGGGAAGTCCGGCAGAACAGCGGGCCACCGTATGTAGATTCCGGGCTCAGCCGCAATTTGGAAAAAGGAATAGCCAATGTCGATGGAGCCGTCGTCCATTCCGGGGCGCCCCGATGGTGCCGACTCTGCAGAGAAAGTCCTTGGATCGGAGCACGGCTCGTGAGTATTGCCCGCTGCTGATTTGGGCGGTGGTTAAGGCTGCGATGTCCGCGCGTGTAATTCCCCAGCCGATTTTGTCGTCGCCGAAGAACCCGGTACGGATGATTGCCGTGGCGTCGCCGTTTTTGGGGCGATGAAGCGGACGATTGTCCAGCACAGGTCGGAGTCGGTAATGACCCGGCTCATGCCACCTGCCTAGTCGCCATTCGACTGCATCCTCGTAGGCTTGGGCTACGGCTCGTGCGAGCACGGCAGGAGCGGGGTCGATACTGACTTCAACTTCAGAATGTTTGCTTCGGCGTTCCGCCGGTTTGGCATGTTCTTGTCCTCACCCGGTCGAAAGGCCCTACCTCAGCGACGAGGTGTGCGAAATGTTGGAGCCATGAAACGCGTCGTTGTCGAACGATTCGGTGGTCCGGAGGTCTTGAAGGTGGTAGAGGCCGAGAATCCTCGGCCCGGCCCCCGCGAGGTCGCTGTCAGGGTGTTGGCAGCCGGTGTGTCGTTCACGGATTCGCAGCTGCGGGCTGGCACATATTTTCATGTCCCGAAGCCGCCTTTTACGCCCGGTTACGAGCTCGTGGGCGTTGTAGAGGAGCTCGGCGCCGGATGTTCCAGGCTGCGTGTAGGGGATCGGGTTGCAGCATTGACAGTCTGGGGTGCGTACGCGGAACGCGTTTGTGTGCCCGAGGCGGAAGCAGTCGAGGTGCCCGAGGACCTCGACCCGGCGGAGGTTGTCTGCCTTGTCCTGCCCTACATGACTGCCTACCAGCTGCTCCACCGAGTGGCGCACGCTCAAAGAGGGGAGACCGTGCTGGTGCACGGAGCCGCCGGCAGGGTGGGCGTCGCGGTCCTTGAACTTGGTGCGGCGGCTGGATTTCGACTTTACGGCACTGCCTCAGCCAAGGATCGCGTGTCCGTCGAGCAGCTTGGCGCGGTGGCGATCGACTACCAGACCGAAGATTTTCTGGCGCGGGTGCGCTCACTTCCCGGTAAAGGAGTGGATGTTGTGCTCGACGGGATCGGCGGCCCGCTGTCTGTTCGCTCGTTCCGGGCACTGCGTCCAGGGGGGAGACTTGTGGTGTTCGGCCACTACGGCACGCTGTCGCACGGGCGCAAGAGCCGGCGAGGGTGGCTCGAGTGGTACGTTGCCACCGCGGTGGTCGCGGCTCTGGGCCTGCTCTGGCCCCGGCGTCGTGTCTTCGCCTACCGTGTCCAGAAAGTGCATGAGCCTGCCCGACCGATGGCCGTGGGAGGAGGTCCTCGCGTCGCGGAATGGTACAGGGAAGACTTTCGCGCACTGCTCGACCTGCTTCGTCATGGGCAAATCCACCCGGTTGTGGCCGAGCGACTGCCGCTGTCCGAGGCTCGTCGTGCCCACGAACTCCTCGAGCACTCGGCGGAGAAGGGCAAGCTGGTGCTGGTCCCGGACAGCGCGTAGGCCGATGGGCCACGACGTCGGCGCCGGTCGCGAGGGGGCGCCTCATTCGCACTGCCTGCCCATCGCGGAGCACGGCCTCATCGGCGACCTGCACGCCATCGCCCTGATCGCTACGGACGGGACTGTCGATTGGTACCGTTATCCGATTTGACTCGCCTAGCGCCTTCCGCGCGATCCTCGATGCGGAGAAGCAACCTAGAATTCACGATTCTGCGGTAAATCCGGGCGAAGGACTTCGCGTACCTGTTCATGCCGGGATGCGGGGGGAACGGCATGACCTGGCAACCGATCCGGAGCTGATCATTGGTCGCTGAGTCTGGCCAGTCGGTAGGCGGGGCAGGCTTCGAGGGCGATTTGCAGGAGTACGTGGGTCCTGCTGCCATGGCGTTCCCGCCAGTTAGCCCGCTGCCGCAGCCATCATTTTTCCCGTCACCGCCGCATCCGGCTGCCGGGTATCGGGCATCGCTGTCCTTGCTGTTTCGGCGGTGGGAGCGTGCCACGTTTCCCTCAATCAGATCCCGACGACAGCGAGAGTACGGCTAAGGGGCCGCCTCTTTCCACTTCTTCAAATTCCAATTAGATGATGTACTCTGAACCATCGCATCGGTGAAATGTCGAAAGCGTCAAGAGATGACCAACCATCTCCTGGTCGGGGAATATACTGAGCGGTGATCGTTCCGCGAAATCCGAAGATGTCGCCAAATAGATGATTTATTCCCCAATCGCGTGGGTTGGTTATCTCCGGGCCGGGGCTCCAGTTGTTTCCCACGCTGATCCAAAAATTCGTTCCCCAGTTAAAAGCACTACTCCTATAGGTGTTGCGGACGACCTGATGGTTTTGTGGACTGAAGATTTGAAACTCGGCGGTGAATGCGGCATTTGGGAGTGCCAATATGTCAGCTGACGCGCGCACGTGGATTTCCAAACTCAACGCATCGAAGACGCTGTTGAACAGCGTCGCGTTCTCTCCCCTTTGGTTCACCGTCTTGACTTGGGTGATCGTGATCTGCGGCATCCCTTACGTCCCCTCAACTGAGTTTGAACGCGGGCTGGACGCAGTCGGTGGCACCTCTGAATCATCACCTGATTCGACGTCTGGCGGGTGGCTTCCCGCGTTTGTTGGGATATCGTCATCATTCCGGAGCGGAGGCAGGCCCTGAGCCCAGTTAAGGCCGAGGCTTTCGTCAGGTGGTTCTGGACGCCGATCGGTCATGGTCGGCTACCGGCTGGTTTCGGGGTATGCATTTACTCAACCGCCATTTCTTATTTGCTGCAGAATACTTGACGTCAGCGGTGCTGCCCGCCCACGTTACGACTCGTAGCCCAAGGATGCCGACAAATCATGACGCCGTCAATGAACTTTCCGCGGTCGGTCTTGCCTGAGACGAGATGCCTGGGCAAGAGCTTTGTCTTGTCGCCTCGTCTCGCGAGCTGCCGTCACCCCAGGAATGGCGGCAGGCCTCGAGCGGGTCGCGGGAGTCTGGCTGCGTTCGCATCTGCACCGGTTCACCAGTAGCGATCCCTTCGCGCGGTTGCGGCCGATCAATGGCTAGACGGCAGAGGCTTGCGCCAGTGGGTTCCCGCATATTTCTGCAATGAACGGACGGACTTGCCCGAAGCGGACTGCGCGATTGAGCAACTTTTCACAGTGACATCCGGACTGGTGTTTTACGAGGACGACTTCGTTGACAGGTGGCTTTGCGGACCTAGCTCCGGTGCCTGGTGCATATTCGGTGCCGAACTATTCTGGCCATTCGCGAAGGTCGGCTGTGTACTCTTGGCACCATCGGCAACGGGGGAGTGAAACGGCATGATTTTTGGGAATGGACTCTGGCTGCTTTGGGCATCCTCCCCATGATCTGCTAGAACGTGTTCCTGATGTGCTGCGGTCCGCCGTCGATTGAAAGCCGGGACTTGGCAAGGATCCGGGATGTCTGGCCAATCCGGACTTCGCGGAGCATTTCGAAGGTGCCCCAGATTATCGATCCGAAAACAAAAATAGCGCGGACCCATAAGGCGTGTGCAGCAGCCGGATCGAGGCGAACCCCAGCAAGCGGCCCGGGCAATCGGTGGGCACAGGAAACCCGAACTCGACTGCGTTGAATGCAAGAAGCATGCAGTTAGTGCAAGCTACAAGTAAATCCGTGGGCTCCAGCCTCAGGCCGGTGACTCCGCCAACCGGCAAACTCTTCCGGAATGCCCGACCACTCATTAAGGCTTGCGGAACCTATTTGGAGAGGGCCACACTGCAAAGGTCATATCCCACGACGACAGGTGGTGCCCAATGGCCCTCGTAAGCATAAATGCGAAACCACTCAGAGCGATCAACCCTCACCCGTTATTGCCACCCATAGAGACCTCCACCACCGTGGCAATGCCCGACGACACCAATTGGGCCTACGTGGAAGTCAACCTTGCCCAGATTGATGGATCGGGCACTGCGCAGGCGTGGATCTGGAAGACATGCCGAAACCAAGGCTCGGATCAAATCCTTTGCGGGCTGAGTGAGGACCCATTCCAGGACGGGGCCAGCGGTAGATGGGTCTCAGGCCTCCGATCCGCGACCTTCTGCCTACGGGTCGATGGGAAAATGCGCGCCTACGCGAACTGCAAACTCACAACCTGGAAGGCCCCGTAGAAATGGATGAAACCCCACAGGCACCGGAAGAACTGGACGTCATCTGGACCCGGCTCTTCTACGACCCCGAATCCGGCCAGGTCGTCCACATGAACACGCTGGTGTCGCCCCACGGAGCGGGCCTCGACCAGAAGCGGATCGACCAGGAGGCTAAATCTCTCGAAGACGCAGTCGCGCAACGCTACGAAAAGACCCTCAAATCTGTCGACATTAGCGACGAAAAAATCCTGACGCGGACTCTTGAATCTAACACGGCGTTCAAAGTCGATCCTGAGACGGGCCAGCTGGTGTTCGAAGAGGTCGAAGCAACAGAGTAAAGCACAACCCGTCCCCACAAAGCATGGGGACCTGCTAGGTTCGAGGCGGTTGACCAGTTTGGTGTCGTGCCTACCGACGAATTCGACTTGCAGGTTTTGAGAGTTCCTCTTCCATAGCGCGCAATGACCACCGGTGAAGCCCGCAGGCGTGCATCGGGTCCAATAATCACGATTCGGCTTGTCATAACATCCGCTATCGGTGCGCTGGCCCGTGACTGACTGACTCCGGTAGAAGTACACATTGTCGCAATGGGCCGAACCGGCGCGGCTGAAGCTGGCTGAAATCACCGCCCTTCCGAATTATCATCAAGGAGTTTGTTGAGCGCGCTGGCCCAGCACAGGCCGGGGCGGCAGCGAGCGCCCCGCGCAGCTCGTGGAGGATGCAGCTTTACGCAGCCAACAGCTGCCGGGCCGGCCGAAATGGCTGTCTCCATTATCTTCAAGGGCATATTAGACACACCGGCGGCAGCGATCGTGCTTGCCGGGGCCTCAGCGTTCGGGGCGCCAGAGCAACCCGCCGCTGGCAGGATAGTCAGTGCGGCAAGCGATACGGTCCCGACAATCTTCTTCATGCGTCCCCCACGGTGGTTGGCTGGAGAGCCGTATGCACCTTATCGAATTGGTCGGGGCATGCTGTGGATCGAGGCGCTGATCGCGTCGCTACGTTGATCTGACCAATGCAGCGGCATATCCGGATCCCGGACCTTCCGCCACTTGACCGGCCGCACGCAGGCTGGCGGTTAGGATCGGTGCATCAAGGCAACCTTGCGGGCCTGGGATTGCTTGCGCACCTTGGTGTCTCGGGCCACGACGAAGGCGGTGGTGAGAAATGCCAGTCCAGTCAGTCCGGCCGAAGCCCACTGCCCGAAGGTTCCCCAAGTGTCCGGGTTGAAGTCCATCAGGACAGCTTGCCAGACCAGGCGCCCCGCCTGATACCAAGTACCAGCACGAT
The DNA here is from genome assembly GCF_019977335.1 of Arthrobacter sp. NicSoilB4. NCBI lineage: Bacteria > Bacillati > Actinomycetota > Actinomycetes > Micrococcales > Micrococcaceae > Arthrobacter > Arthrobacter sp. NicSoilB4. Next base: position 1,702,331 of record NZ_AP024653.1, read on the forward strand.
GATTGTCAATGCGACGCCGATGACGGTAAGGGGAATACCGAGCCAGGGTACTGACGCCAGTTCCTGGGGCACACCACTTAGGAAAATTCCTAGGCCAATAACCGGCAGACCGTAAGCATCGATTCGCGCAGCCTTTTCTTCGTTGATGTCGATTCGGTTATGAAGTGATAGCTGGGCCTCGTCGATGGCTCTCCTCAGGTCAGCAATCTTTTGGCTGTGGACGTCTAACCGGCCGCTCAGCTCCCCCTTAGCTTCCTTGAGGGCCGCTTTGAGCCCTTCGACGCGGCCAAGAAGAATGTTGATGCGATGTTCCAGGGGAGAATCAGGCCCCCACATCGACTCGGCTTCCAGGCTGCTGGTGGCACCTAGGTGCGAATGGACTGCCGGAACGTTTACGGTGGCACTTTGGGGCCCATGGCCAAATAGCTTCCGAACCCACAGCCAGAAACCTAGGGCCAGCCGCTTTGCTCCGTCAGGGGACGCCAGGACCGCCCCGGCTAACGCGACACTGACACCCGCCCACTTGACTCGGGCACGTGCTTTCCCTGTTCAGGGGCTTGTGAGCCACTGAGTGTGTACAAACTGTTCACTTGCGGCCCCTTCGGGGGCCTTTTTTGTTGGTTGGCGTTGCCTCCTCTCGTGTTTAGGTAAAGGTGTCGCTGGATACACGTTCATGGCGGGGACGGCCGCTAATGCATGACGTGACGCCGGCTGGGGGAGTGGTTGGCCCTTACTGGCTTGCACTCATTGATGGCTCGACTTTTCATGGCCATTTATCCGGGTAAGCGCATGACCGTGCGCGACTTGTTGGCGGGTTCTGTGCCCGGCGTGACTGCGGAACCTGGCCGATCCGATCGGTGTGGCAATGGCTAAGCGTCGGCCCTGGCCGCATCCACTATCCGCGCGCTGCAGAAGGCCCTCGACATGCCCGGAGGCCTGCCAACGGTGCCGCCGCCAACGTGCAGGTCTGGTTCGACAGCAAGCTCCTTTACTCCAGCCACCGGGTCGGGACCGGGTTCACGACCTTGACCGGCGTGCAACTGGGCGCGGAGCACCCTAGGCAGGTGGGCGACAGCAATATCGACGACGTCTTATCAAGGCCACATAACCCGGTTCCGCTATGACTTTGGCCACCAGGCCGCCGGCAACGCCGCCGAATCTGATGGCGCAAAGGGTGCCGGGATGCCGGGACGTGGGACAGAATGGTCTATGACCCGAATCGCAATCATCGGCGGCCACGGAAAAGTGGCTAGGGAACTCTCCAAAGTCCTTACTTCGGACGGGCAGCAGGTCACCGCCATCTTCCGCAACCCCGAACACGCGTCCGACGTCGCGGCAACCGGCGCCACCCCAGTCGTCCTGGACGTGGAGAATGCGACGTCGGCGGAAATCGCGGAGGCACTCTCGGGTCACGATGCCGTCGTATGGTCGGCCGGTGCCGGCGGCGGAAACCCCGGGAGGACCTACGCCGTGGACCGTGACGCCGCGATCCGCTCGATGGACGCTGCTGCCCAGTCCGGCGTCGGCCGCTACGTCATGGTGTCCTATCTTGGAGCCGGACCGGACCATGGGGTGCCCCGGGATAACCCCTTCTTCCACTACGCGGAGGCCAAGGCCGCCGCTGACTCCTACCTGCGCGGCACCAGCCTGGACTGGACCATCCTCGGCCCCGGCGCGCTCACGGACAAGCCGGGCAGCGGTCTGATAGACGTCCATGTCAGCGAGTCCTGGCAGGCTGCCGAAACCGCCCGCGCCAACGTCGCCCTCGTCGCTGCGGCCGTCCTGGAGCTGCCCGCCGCAATCGGCCGGACTATCGGGTTCCGCGACGGCAGCCAGCCCATCGCTGCAGCCCTGGAGGCGGTGGCCTAGCCCGTTCGGGGAAGTGGGCACAAGGAGCAGCTGGCACTCATTATGGACTGCTGCCCGCCACGGCGGTCGCTGAAAAGCATCACCGACATCTACCACCACCTCATGGAGTCCGCGGAGAACGGCGCCGTCTTGGCGATACCGCACAGCGATACGGCACGGCGCAAACAGCTTCGGCCGGGCACACAGGGTGGGCCTGTGTACCCGGCCGTGTTACCGGATCCGGGGGTGCCTTACGCCGCCAGCGGCATCGCCTCATGGCGGGCCTCGACGACTAGCGACTGCCCGTCGACCGAAACGGCCACCTGGCCGCCGGACTGAAGGTCCGACGCCACGAACAGATCCGCGATCCGGTCGTCCAGCTCGCGCTGGATCACGCGGCGCATCGGACGGGCTCCGTATTCGGGCTCGTAGCCGCGTTCGGCGATCCAGTCGACAGCCGTTTCACTGACCTCGAGAGTGATGCCCTGGGACTGCAGGCGGGCTTCCGTCTGGTTCAGCATCAGCCGAACGATCCGGCGCAGCTGCGCCTGGTCCAGCTTGCGAAACAGGACGATCTCGTCGATCCGGTTGAGGAACTCCGGCCGCATCGTCTCCCGCAGCCGGCCCAGCACCCGGTCCCGCAGCGCCTTCTCTGAGCCGAAGCCGTTGCCCTCGTCAGCCTTGGATACAAAGCCCATCGCGCCGCCCTTGCTGGCCAGGAACTCCGAGCCGAGGTTGGACGTCATGATGATCACGGTGTTGCGGAAGTCCACCATGCGGCCCTGTCCGTCGGTCAGCCGCCCGTCGTCGAGCACCTGGAGCAGCAGGTTGAACACATCCGGGTGGGCCTTCTCCACTTCGTCGAGCAACACCACGGAGTACGGGTTACGACGGACGCGTTCGGTCAACTGCCCGGCTTCGCCGTAGCCGACATAGCCCGGAGGGGCTCCGACCAGCCGGCTTACGGTGTGCCGTTCGCCGAACTCGCTCATGTCGAAGCGCACCATTGCATTCTCATCCCCGAACAACGACCCGGCCAGCGCCTTGGCGAGTTCGGTCTTGCCCACACCCGTAGGACCGAGGAACAGGAAGCTGCCGACAGGCCTGTCCGCGTCCCCCATGCCGGTGCGGCTACGCCGGACCGCCTTCGCGATCAGCGTCACGGCGTCGTCCTGCCCGACGATCCGCTGATGCAGTTCCTCCTCGAGCCCGGCCAGGCGCTCCCGGTCGTCTTCTGTGAGCCGGCTGGCTGGGATTCCGGTGGACCGGGAGATGATCCCTGCGATCTCCGCTTCGCTGACGACGGCCCCGGCGCCTTCAGATGCCTCAGGTGCACTGGAAATCGCGGCGGAGAGCTTCCCGGTCACTGCTTCGATCTCGTCCCGCAGCCGCGAGGCCTCTTCATAGCGTTCCGTGGCAGCGGCGTCGTTCTTGGACTTTTCCAGGGTTGCGAGCTGCTCGCGAAGAATTGCCACGTCGGTCTGTGAGCCGAGTTTGATGTTCAGCCGCGCACCGGCCTGGTCGATGAGGTCGATGGCCTTGTCGGGCAGGAAACGGTCCGTCATGTAGCGTGCGGAGAGGTCGACGGCGGCGCGGATCGCCTCGTCGGTGTAGCGGACGCCGTGGTGTTCCTCGTACCGTCCGCGCAGGCCGTCGAGGATCTGTACGGCGTCCTCGATGCTCGGCTCGCCGACCTGTACGGGCTGGAAGCGGCGTTCCAGTGCCGCGTCCTTCTCCACCTTTCGGTATTCGTTCAGGGTGGTGGCGCCGACGAGATGAAGTTCACCACGGGCCAGACGCGGCTTCAGGATGTTACCTGCGTCCATACCGCCTTCCCCCGCGCCGCCGGCTCCGACGACCGTGTGAAGTTCGTCGATGAACAGGATGATTTCCCCGGCATGTGAACCGACCTCGTCCATGGCCTTGGTCAGGCGCTCCTCGAAGTCACCGCGGTAGCGCGTTCCGGCCAACATGGCCGGAAGATCCAGGGCAATGACGCGCTTGCCGCGGAGCTGTTCGGGCACGGCGCCTGCGACGATCGCCTGGGCCAGCCCTTCGATGATCGCGGTCTTGCCCACGCCGGCTTCCCCGACTAGGACGGGATTGTTCTTGGTGCGCCGGGCCAGGATCTCGATGGTCTGCTCGATCTCGGCGCTCCGGCCAATCACCGGGTCCAGGCTGCCCTCGCGGGCATGTGCCGTTAGGTCGCTGCCGTAGGTGTCCAGGGTCGGGGTTACAGACCCGGCGGCAGTTGCCTGCGACAGTCCGGGCTCCGCGCCGTCCGGCGCGGCCCCACGCCGAGCGGACTGCTCGCGCGGACCGGACTGCAGGGACTCCGGCGTCACCCCGGCCGCGGCGAGCACCTGCCCGGCCGGGGCCTCCTGGTTGACGACGAGCGCGAAGAACACGTGCTCGGGATCGATGTAGGTTGAGCCGAATGCCCGGGCAACCTGGTAGGCGTCGAGAAGGGCTCGCTGGGCCGACGGCGTCAGGGCCGACGTCGTTTCCGCCCTGGCGGTTGCCTGCTCCGGGAGACGCTCCTCGGCGGCCGTGGCGATGGCAGCAGGTTCCGCGCCTGCGTGGCGGATGTAGTCGGCGGCCGGTTCCCTCTCGACCATGACACGCAGGATGTGCAGCGCGTCCACATGGATGTGACCGTGCTGCGCGGCGAACTGTGCGGCACGCGCGAGCACGTCATGGGTCCGCCGGCTCAGCAGCCGGGTGATGTTCATCGGGTGCCCGGGGCCGGGCGGGCGCTGGCCCTGCAGGTAGCGGGCAAGGAATTCTTCGAACGAGCCGTGGCCGGACTCTGCCGGTCCAAAAAATGCAGCCATGAAACCTCCGTAAGAGAGTTGAGTGTACTTGACTCAACGTTACGAAAACGGATTTATTCCCGGTGCAGCAATGGACACGGTGCGGACCCGGGGGATCGGGACGCCGGTGCTTGGACGCTGGCTCATCTTGCTGATCCAGAATCACCGCCACAGCCGCTCCTATGTACGCAGTCCACCGAGCTGTGCTGGCGGTCAAGGGGCGGCAGTGGTCGGAACCCACGTTACGAAGGACCCGTCGTCGTGCCTGTATCAGCGATCAACTGCCGCCTGATCGATCCCGGTGACAACACCCGCTCAGCCTGCAACAGGACCCGGGCTGCGAAAGAGCTGGCGGTGCACCGCGGGACGGCGGGGGGGGGGGGGCTGGCAGAAGCCTCCTTGGGCTGTCAAAGCCGGCCCAGGATACGTTTCCCTGGCATCCAATAGACCGTCAGCGGGCTCCCTGTTGCGTTCGGCGGCGGCGGTTCACGGTGTCGGCGACTGCCACGCCTATGAGGGGAAGAACGGCCCCCATAGCGGCAACGAATGCCGGGAGGACAAAGCTCAAATTTGCCAGCACCACCAAGGCTGCGATGCCCGCGAGATCAGATGTTTGGCGTTGGCCCAGTACCTGTCGAATAAAAAAGCCCCGGCCGGCAAGGAAGAGAGCCGGCCCACCAAAAAGAAGTAGAATGGTGGCCAGATCGGGGCGGGCGGTCGGATCGCTGATCACGAACTGGTCACCAACCGCCACCAGGATCAGGCCTGCCAGCAACACGACCAAGGTGTTGCCCGCCAAAATGCCGGGCCGGAAGTGATCATCGACGGAAGCAAGCTTTTCCAGAATGTCCTGTTCGAGTCCATGGAAGTAGCACCACCAGATCGCGACGCTTCCGGCCAAACCCACGGTCCCGGTCAGAAATATCAAGGGGTTCTCCAGGTTGCCCGCAATCGCCAAGCCGGTTGAAAGGATCGTCTCGCCGAGCGCGATCAGGTAGAACAGCCCGAACCGCTCAAAGATTCTCTCTCCCGGGAGCGGGACCCGGCTTCCTTCGGTTTTCCGGCCCGGCAATCGGTGCGCCATCATATGGCCGCCCAGATCGATCGCGGCAGCGATACCCCAAAACACCAGACGCGGCTCCGGACCGAAGAAGACGCCGGCAATCCAAAACGGCGCGCTCATACACCCCCAGATCAGCGTGCGCACGAAATGGTCGTGGGTGGTCCGGTCAAGTCCGACAGTGAGCATCCACGCACCTCGGCCCAGCTGGACCAGGAGATAGCTCGCAGCAAAGAGCCAGCCGAAGGCGCCAAACGCTGAGCCGATCGAGGCGTTCATGAACAGTGTGACAAGCATGACGATCAGCAGCATCCACTGCACCTCAAACCGTGAAGTGTCCAGCAATGTAGCCGACCAGGTCGTGTACACCCACACCTTATAGACCGCTAGAAGCAGCACAAACGTCTCACCGGCCCCCACCCATGAGGGATACTCCAACAAATGATGGGACAGCTGCGATAGTGCGAAGACAAAGACCAGATCGAAGAATAGCTCAAGGCGCGTAACCCGGTCGCCGGAGGGTGCGGAACGCATCAACGACCTTGCACGGAACATCAGTAGCCTCCACGGGGCCAGGAACGGACGGACGTCCCCTCCTGTTGTCGAAAAGACTGATGACGGGCAGCTGAGAAGTCAAGGGGAAACTCGCCGGAGAGGTGGAACCGTCCACCGCCCGTCGGTGTCATGGAACCGCCGGTACACGCTGCCGCGGCCTCTTGACGGTTCAATGGCCCCGGATCAACGTTGGCCTTAGCGATGCGATTCGCCCGTCCTGGCGCTGCGGTTCTCCAACTATCTAACTAAGAATGGCGCTGCCCTTGGGATGGCGGCGCCGTATGGCCGTGGCTTTGATCGGGTATGCGAGGTTCCACCGCGGAACTGCACCGTGACCGGCAGCTCACTGCTCTTCGAGCCTCCGGCGCAGGCCTGGACCTTTGCCGACAACGGTGTCAGCGAATCCACGGTGGAACGCCCTCACCTGTCCAAGGCCCTGAAGAGGCTGGAGATTGGCGACGGTCTCCTACCGAAGGACTCGACACAACCGGTTCCATGGGCACAGCCATGCCGACGATCATGGCAGCCTTCGCGCAACTGGAGCGAGACGATGATCGATCGAAGCCGGGCTGGTCCCGGACTCCGGAGACTTTCTCTGAAATCGAATCCATGGGCATAGGACGCGCTGACCCCCGGCTCGGTTGACGGGACGCCTGCACGAAGTGATCTGCCCGGGATCAAAGAATGCACACTTTGGCACAATGCCCCCCTTCCTTGAAAGACCATCAACCGTAGGCTTTTCAGAAGCCGCCACTCAGCTTCCGACCGGGCAAATCCCGGCGGCAGGGTTGGATCGTTCGTGCCGCGAGGGCCCCACCCGCGATCCAAAACGACCCTTCCAAGCCGCACGCGCAGCTCAGGTCCAAGGGACACCTGCGGCGAGAGCGACCTAAATATGAGTGCTACCACGACAGGAACGACCCATGATCACCGCCACAACCGGGCATACCTATCCCGTCACGGCAGATGAGCCCCAGCTGATCGCCGAACGCCTCGAGGCCGCTGAAAGATCTGCTCAGGAGCGGGCTCTCAGGGAGGGTAATCACGGGATTCTCGTGACGCGGCATGGGCCGACTTCGTTCACAGTAACCCTGAGTGCCGACGTTCCCTACGGGATCACCCAGGAACGCGATCTCGCCTGAGACCGAATAAGGCCAAGGACGTTGTCCGGCCAGTCCGCTCCTCGATACGCCCCCCGTCACGTTATCGGCAGGCGGATGTCTGCCGATGCTGACTCCAGCTGACCCATACCCGAATTGAGCACGGAAGAAGAAGACTCTCATGTCACCAGACGCGATACATCAATACAGTGCCCTCACGGCTGATGCAGCGGCATAACCCGTTCTTGGGAACTTCACTTCGTCGACGCTCGACGGTCACGTCTCCAGCGCCCGCTGACCACGGCCAACCTCGGACAACACCGGGCGGTCGATGGTTCCTGGCCGTGTTGTCTCTTGAGTTGGGATCGGCGTTGCCAATACTCTTGCCTCTCCTGTTTGGTCTTGAGCCATGGGGTGGCCGCGAAGTCCCCGCCAGGGTGTCTACCCTCGCCTCGATCCTGCTCCTTCCGGTCGTCCTTCATGCCGCCTGGCGCCTTGTTCGGCAACAGCACCGTGATCGGATCGAGGCGTTCACTACCGCCAGCCTCATGGACACGGTCCTGAGCACGACCCGGGGATGGCTTTGGGCTGTAGGAGCAGACGGTCGGTTCACTTTCTCCAGCCGCGCAAGTCAGGAATTACTGGGCTATGAGCCCTCCGACCTGGTGGGACGCCCCTGCAGTGTCATCATCGACGTGGCCGACCTCAAGGCCGCACGGAAATCAGATGCAGGCGCGGGCGAGAAAGGGCTTTTGCTGTCCGCCCGCCACCGGGGTGGGCGGCGACTGAGCGTCGAGGTCGTCGGCCGGCGCCGATTCGACAGGGAAGGCCGCGGGGCAGGATTCGAGGGAATCGCGCGGCCGCTGGATATCTCCACAGCAGAGAGCCCGGAGGCTCAGGAAATCAGCGACCGCCTCGATCACTTGCTCACCACTCGGACACTGATCACGGCGTTTCAGCCGATCCGTGATTTGGGAAGCGGCGAGATTGTCGGCGCCGAAGCGCTCACTCGTTTCGTCACGTCTCCCTTCAGGTCTCCGGATGACTGGTTCGACGAGGCAGATTCAATTGGACGTGGCCCCGAACTCGAATTCCTGGCCCTGGAAACTGCGTTGCTTGCTGCGGTGGAGCTGCCGACCCATCTCTATATTGGTCTCAATCTCTCGCCGGCGGCCTGCCTTGATCCGAGGCTACGTGACGTCGTGAGGGATTCCGGTCTGAAACCCGGGCGAATCGTCGTGGAGCTGACTGAGCGCTCAGCAGTAGCTGACTACGCACGTCTTGCAGCGGCACTGGCCCCACTAAGAAGCGCGGGGCTGCGCATAGCTATCGACGACGTCGGCGCCGGGTTCTCGTCCATGCGCCACATCCTGAGGATCAGCCCAGAGCTGATCAAACTTGACCGGACAATTGTGGCGGGAATCGACAACAACCCCAACCAGAGAGCCCTGTGCGCGGCAATGGTCAGCTTCTCGTCACAAATTGGGGCAAGTCTTGTCGCCGAGGGAATCGAAACCCATGCAGAACTTGCCACGGTTGCCGAGCTGGGAGTGAACGCCGGCCAAGGCTACCTCTTGGGCCGCCCCTCCGTGCTTCCGGCGGACTGGGACCACTGGGGACAGCGGAACCGGTCGTCAACAAGTGGAAATGACGAAAGTCATGACACGTAAAGGGCGATCCCTCGAAGCCAGCCAGTCTCCCGACCAATATTCCTCCCAGGCGCTATTCCTCCCAGGCGCGGTTCCGCATTTTGCCTGTTCGGAGAACCCCACCGCCACGACTATTCGGAAAGTATCCAGATGCCATCAGCTCCCGAAACTGTCCTTTGGACGATGCTCACAGGTATAGACGCCACCCTGGACCACATCCGCGGTGCCGCAGTCGAATCAGGTTTCAGGGCTAGGTCCTGCGATGAGAACCGTATCAATATCGAGGTGCCTTTTTCGTTCCGCAAGCGACGCCGAACCGCGCGGCTTACCGCTACCGTATTGCCGTCTGCGCGTGGGACCGACGTGGTCTGGACGCCAGGCGCCGGGCCGCTGAACCATCAACACCTGGCCCACATCGAGGACACGCTGCCGGAGGGGGTCATGTACTACCACGGCCTTGAGGACGCCGCGGTGAGGGCCGGTCTTTCCTTGGGAGGGCGGGCTACGTTACGCGTCATCGTCCGTGTGCTGTCGCGAGACGAAACCGTCCGGGCTATCGGGAGGGGGCACCTGAACGAGACCGCCGGGTACGTTGTCCTGACGACCAGTCGCCTCCTCGTCATCGAGGCGTCCGGCCTCGGATCGCCTACTGTCCTCGATGCCCCGCACGGATCCATTGAAGCACTGTCGCTGGGTAAGAGAATCACCGGAGAGACCCTCCGGATCGTCCTGCCCTCAGGCCCGATCGTCATTTCACGGCTCGGCCACGGAGAAGGCCACGGCATCGTCAAGAGTTACAGGGAAGAAAGGAAGGAGCAGGCCCGCTTCGTACCCTCCTCGGTGTGCCAGATCCCGGGCCCCCGAAATCCATGACAGCAGATGTCATCCCCGATTAGACGTTGGCCCGCGATTTGCCGCCCGTGCCGCGGGGCGGGCCTGCCTGCATCCCGTCAGATAAGAACGGCAGAATGAGAAGACCTACGTCGCAACTGACTACGACGAAGTACGCTCCGACGTCAGGAAACACAGGACAACTCCCTCGAAGGGACTCCAATCCGCAAGCGCCCCGGATGCCCGCAGTGTCATCCGTGAACTGGATGACGCTGACACCATGGAGGACGTCATCGTCCCTGGATGGGACTTTCTCGCCGAGGAGCTGATCTTACAGATCGTCCCCAGGCTAGGACCAATTCACCGCTATTCCTGCTTTCTGGTCCGCCACCGCTCCCAAATCGACCACGAATCGAGCGGCCACGCTTACTGTTTGGAATGCGAAGGTTAGACAACATGCCCGCGGGATCCTGTCCGCTCGGTTCACAGCCCGGTCAGTTTCCTTAGCTCGGCGACTCGAATCCGCAGGAGTTCCGGCTTCTCCTGCGGATCACTAAGCGAGAGACCCGTAAGTTCCCTGACGGCACGGCGCATGGCTTGCAGGCTCGTGAATCCGCTGGCGCCCGCTACGTCCATCAGGGAGTGTTTCCAGGCGGTTGGTTCGGCGAGGAGCTCCAGGGCTTCTATGGTGCGCAGGGCGCGGATGTGTCCACTGACCTGGAGCCGTTCGCCTTCGAAGAGGTAGTAAAGGGCTCGGCGTGACAGAAATGAGTAAGCCACGACCTCGTCAACAGTGAGGGCAGGGTTTCTGAAGTTCTTGCACATGAACTTCTTGATCGCTGCGATGCGGGCCAGTCTGAGATCGCCGGGATCGGCGGTGGTTTCGAGCAGCGAGCTGACCAGGGCTGTCATCATCGACCGGACGACCGGTTGGAGACGCTGCGTCTCCTGCGCTATGACGGTTCGCTGCCAGCCAGACAAGGCTGGAAGAATCAGCCCACGCATGATGGGGTTTTCCCTGATGTCGGCCAATCCCTGCAGCCGTTTTACTGCTCTGTCGTCCAAGCCCAGCAGGCCTCGATCGAAATGGACCCGCACCGCGCTCATGCCGGCCGGCGCATAGAAGTTGCCAGGCAAGGAAAGATCAAAAAACCTGACTGTTCCGGGAGAGACGGCCTCGGATCGTCCCGAGAAGCTGAACTTCTCACACGAGGTCCTGAAATACACGAGCCAGTCGCTGGGCTTCGTATCCGCGTTCCAGTAGCAACTGGCGGGTTCGTTCGTGACATCAACAAGGCTGAAGCCGGGACCATCGAGGCTCAGGGCAGTTGGATTGAAACCCGGTCGCACTAGCTTTTCGGTTTTTTCCAACCGAGCGGGAGCGTCAATGGCGCTGCCGTACCAACTACGCCAATGTTCGAATTTTTCTTCAGGGTTCAGCCCGGCCGGAACAGTGTAGCGTCTGATCTGGTCGAGCGGTGATCCGTCCGGACCGCCGGCAACATCGTTGTCGAGAGATATGTTTTCCATGGGCTTGGGACCTTCTGGCTAAGCCGAGATTCAATGTGCCGCTTCGCTGCAACAGAGAAAGAGTTGTCCGGGTTGTCGATCGCCAATAGATTCTATCCGCTGCTGGTCAGCGGGTGCGCCCGCGGGTTCTGACAGTGATGACGGTCGAAGGAAGTGGATGCTCCGGTGGGTCTTTGGAGTCCGATGACAGGCTCGCAATTATTGTCTCTTCTCCTGCGATGACCTGCAGGCAATTCATGAGGCCGCAAGCACAGGCCAGCGAGCCCTTCACAAGCGTGTGCTCGGACGTCCCCTTTGGAAGTCATGAGAACCCGGCGTCCTACCGTGAACGACTACGGCACAGTCACTGGTAGCCACGAAAACACTGGAACACCTCTCCCGCCGAAGCGCGAGGGGGAACGGTCATGACTTTTAGCCCTTGGCGCTGAAAGCGGCGTCGAACGAGGTGTTCGAGGGCGGGAAGTCGAACTTTTTGAGGGCGGCGAGAGCCTCCGGTGCTCCATGAAGACGGTCCATTCCGGCGTCTTCCCATTCCACGGAGATGGGGCCGTCGTAGCCGATCGCGGTGAGGGCCCGGAAGGATGATTCCCAGGGCACGTCGCCGCGGCCGGCAGAGACGAAGTCCCAGCCGCGGCGCGGGTCGCCCCAGGGCAGGTGGGAGCCCATCACGGTGTTCCGGCCGGTGGGCCGGAGCTTGGTGTCCTTGCAGTCGACGTGGTAGATCCGGTCCCTGAAATCCCAGATGAAGGAGACCGGGTCGATGCCCTGCCACATGAAGTGGGACGGGTCCCAGTTCAGTCCGAAGGCCTCACGGTGTCCTATAGCTTCAAGGGCGCGGACGGTGGTCCAGTAGTCGTAGGCGATCTCGGAGGGGTGGACCTCGTGGGCGAACCGGACCCCGCATTCATCGAAGACGTCCAGGATTGGGTTCCACCGGTCCGCGAAGTCCTGGTATCCGGCGTCGATCACGGCGGCCGGGACGGGGGGAAACATCGCGACGTACTGCCAGATGGAGGAGCCGGTGAACCCGACCACGGTGTCCACGCCGAGGGCCTTGGCCAGCCGGGCGGTGTGCCGCATTTCCTCGCCGGCACGCTGGCGGACGCCTTCGGGGTCACCGTCGCCCCAGACCCGCGGCCCGACGATGGCCTTGTGACGGAAGTCGATGGGGTCATCGCAGACGGCCTGGCCCTTGAGGTGGTTGGAGATGGCCCACACCTTGAGGTTGTACTTGTCCAGCACGGCGAGTTTGGATTCGACGTAGCCGGGTTCGTCCCAGCGCCAGGCGTCCAGGTGGTCGCCGGAGACGGCGATTTCCAGGCCGTCGTAGCCCCAGCCGGAGGCAAGCCGCGCGACCTCCTCGAACGGGAGGTCGGCCCACTGGCCGGTGAACAGGGTGTATGGGCGGGGCATGTCAGGCTCCTTCATTGACGGGTACAGCCAGTATTTAAGTAAGGGAGAGAGCTACGAAAGAGGGTCGAGACGGTGCACTTTGAGGTCCCGGGCCATGACTCCTTTTGCGGCTACGAGAAAGTCTTTGACGTGCTGCTGCTCATTGTGGACATCCAAGGCCGTACTGCTCGTCCACTTTTCGTAGAGCAGGAACGTGCCCGGCGCCTCCGCGTCGTTGAAGACCGAGTATTCCAAGCAGCCGTCGTCAAGGCGGCTGGCAGCTTGAAGTTCAGACAGGAGGCGGGACAACTCGTGTTCGAAGCCGCGTTTGGCTTCGAACACCGGAATCAGATGGACAGCGGTGGTGGCCGGCGCACCGGGTACGGCTTCGGTCATCAGGGTTTCTCTCTCGTTTTGATCGCAAAGGTCTGCGCGCGGCAGGTGCGCCCCTTTCTAAGCGGCGCACCTGCCGTGCGGTGAGTCCGTTAGGAGTCGATCTTGGCTACATCCACCCAGGCGCCGGTTTCCGCGGAATCGATGATGGCGTCATCGATCAGCGCCGTCTGGTAGCCGTCGGCGAAGTTCGGGCTGACGCTGCCGCCTTCGGCGATCGCCTTGAAGAAGTCGTAGGCTTCGATGATCTTGGTTTCGCCGTAGCCAATACCCAAGGCAGGGATGGGCCACAGACCTTCGCCATAGGGCGTGGCGGGGCCTGTGTAGACGGTCCGGAACCCCTTACGGTCGGCCTGATCGCCAGCAAAGGCGACCTGGAGCTCGTCGCGGCGCTCATAGTTGAAGACAATGCTGCCTTCGGATCCGTGGATTTCGAAGGTGAGGAAGTTGTTGCGACCGTGAGCGTTACGTGTGGCTTCGATGGATCCGATCGCGCCGTTTGCGAACTTGACCATGGTCAGGACCTCGTCGTCGACGTCGACTGCACCGCGTGGGCCTTCGCCCCCGGAGACGGTGCCGAGTTTGTCAGCACCGGCGGACTGCAGCGGCCGTTCCGGAATCCAAGTGGACATGATGGAGTTGACCGAGCTGAATTCGCCGACGAGGTATCGTGCCATGTCGATCACATGGGTTCCGATGTCGCCCAAGGCGCCGGATCCTGCGATCGACTTCTGGAAGCGCCATGAGAGCGGAGAGTTGGGGTCTGCGCTCCAGTCCTGAAGATAGGTGCCGCGGAAGCTGATGACCCGACCGATCGCACCTTCATCGATGTATTTCTTGGCCAGCGCGACTGCTGGCGTGCGACGGTAATTGAACGCAACCATATGGACGAGGTCGGTGTTCTTCACCGCGTCGTACATTGCCTTCGACTCCTCACCGGTCCGCGCCAGGGGCTTCTCGCAGATGATGTGCTTGCCGGCCTCGGCAGCCGCAATAGCGATCTCGGCGTGAAGATGATTCGGGGTTGCGATATCGACGACATGGATGTCCGGATCGTCGATGATGCTCCGCCAGTCGGAGGTGGAATTTTCGAAGCCGAAGCGGCGAGCGGCCTCACCGGCGAGCTCATCTGTGGCTTCAGCGATCACCTTTCGCACCGGCATGGCGGGGGCCGGCCAAAAGAACATCGGCATAGCGGCGTACGCGAGGGAGTGGGCCTTGCCCATGAAACCGCCCCCGATGAGGCCTACATTGAGATTCTGCATTGGAACTTCCTTTGGGTTAGAGACCGAAATCGGCGAGGATCTTGTCGAGGTATTTCTTGCTGATTTCCGCGGCGGCACGAGGATCACCGGCATAGTCATCGAGCTCGACCATCAGCCAGCTGTCGTAGCCGCTTTCCTTCACGGCACGGATGATGTCCGGGAAATCAAGGTCACCCTCGCCAAGCGGCAGGAACTGGAACGGGTCTGCGCGGAAGTCCTTGAGGTGGACGTGGCGGATCCGGTCCGGGTATTTGCGGATCACTGCCGCGGGGTCGCCTCCGCCCGCGGCCAGGTGCGCCGTGTCCGGGCAGAAGCCAATGCGCGTGGTGTCCATCAGACGTTCCAGCTCACTCGGGCTTTCCACGATGGTGGACAGATGCGGGTGATAGCTGGCGGTCAGACCGAAACTTTCGGCGATGTCCGTCACTTGGTCCAGGCCGCGGGCGAGAAGTGTGTAGTCCTCGTCCGTCGTTCCGGCGACGCGGCGGGCGCCGCCGCCCACCACCAGACGCTCAGCGCCGAACGTGGCCGCGAGCTCGGCGGCGCGGTTTATGCGGTGCAATTCCTCCGGGAGGACATCGGCGAAGATGAAGTTGGCGCCGGAGTAGACCGAAACGAGCTGGACCCCCGACTCCGACAGCAGCCCGCGCAGCTCTTCAGGGCGGTCCGCATACTCCACCAGATTGCCGTCGAACATCTCCGTGCCCTCGTAGCCGGCGGCCGCGATGTCCCGAACGGCCGTTTCCATGGAACCGTTGGTCTGGTAGAAGAGGTCCTTGATGCTGGTGACGCCGACGGGATGGCCGACGACACCACCCCAGGTGATTGTGTGATAGCCGAGTTGCATTATGATTTCCTTTCCAAAATTGGTGCGGCGCCGCTGCCGTAGAGGGGCGACGATTGGTGGTCCCTCCCCGGCACGTCGACCCAGCGGCCGGTGGCCGCGGACTCCAAGACGGCCTCTGTTATGTGTGCGGCCCTGAGCCCGTCGCGGAAGTCCGGCAGTCCGTCCGGCGCGGCGCCGCGGACGGCGGCGTAAACGTCAGCCACGAACGAGTTGAAGCTGTCCTGGTAGCCCTGCGGGTGGCCGGCGGGCAGAACGGCATACCGCTTGCCTTGCTCGGTTGAGAGGCTGTCGGAACCGCTGGAGATGGTTCTGCTGTACGTGTTGCCGCCAACCCAGAGGCTGTCCGGTCTTTCCTGGTTGAAGGAGAACGTGGCGTCAGGACCCTCAAACGAGAACCAGAGCCGGTTTTTCCGGCCGGGGCTGACCTGGCTCACCAGCAGCGAACCGATTGCGCCTTGGTTGGTTTCGAACATGACGGTGGCGCCGTCTTCGGTGCCGACGGCCGTCGTCGTCCGCGGGGAGTCCAGGCCCGTCTGGGGCCGTTCTGAGAAGGCTAGGGCCGTTTGCGCTACCAGTCGTTCTATTCGGTGCCCCGTGACGAACTCCATCAGGTCGCACCAATGCACGCCGATGTCACCGAATGCCCGGGAACCGCCGCCGATCGTCGGGTCGACCCGCCAGTTGCTGGCACCGGGATCTGCCAGCCAGTCCTGGAGGTATGAACCATGCAGCAACCACAGAGGGCCGGCTTCGCCTGCCTGCAGCCGTGCCCGGGCTTCCCGCACTGCAGGATAGAAGCGGTAGACGAAGGGCACGGCGTTGACGACGCCGGCGCGGTTGGCTTCCGCGTACAGTGCGGCGGCGTCCTTTGCGGTCGTCGCCAGGGGCTTCTCGCAGATGACGGATTTGCCGGCGGCGATTGCCAGGTTTGCCAGCTCGGCGTGTGCGGCGTTCGGAGTGCAGATGTGCACCACGTCTACGTCATCCGACTCGATAAGGGCCTTAGGGGATTCCGCGGCTGCGGCCCCGCCGAGCCTGGCCAGCGCCTGCTCGGCTCCGGCTTTGCTTCGGCTGGCCACACGGGTCACTGTTCCTCCCGCTGCCCGGACGGCAGCAGCGTGAACGGAGCCCATGAACCCGGTTCCAATGATTCCTGAGCGCAGGGGGCGGGCGAGGGCCGTCATTTCTTGCGGGCCAGCGCGACGGCCAGAATGATGATGGCCCCACGGACCACTTGCTGTTGGCTGCTGTCGAGGCCGGCGAGGATGAGTCCGTTGTTGATCAGGCCGATGAGAAGAGCGCCGAACAGGGTTCCGACCACCGAGCCCGCTCCGCCGAAGAGGCTGGTGCCGCCAAGAATCACGGCCGCGATGGCAGAGAGTTCGTCGCCGGCGCCCCACTGGAAGCGGCCGGACTCGAGCCTTCCTGCATACAGCATGCCGGCGACGCTGGCGACCATTCCCGAGATCAACAGAACCTGGAACTTGATGCGCTTGGTGTTGATGCCCGTGAAGTCAGCGGCGGTCCGGTTGCCACCGGTTGCAAGCACCTGACGGCCGAATTTGGTGCGAGAAAGCACGACGGCGCCAACCGCCACGAAGATGGCGCTCCATACGATCAGGCCCGGAACGGGGCCAAAGTTCCCGGACCCGAACAGCATGTTGAAGGTTTCATTGAGGATTGGCTGGGGCGCCGAAGCGGTGATCCACTGCGCCACACCAACGGCGATCCCAAGCATGCCCAGGGTGACCAGAAATGAGGGGATCCCCAAGAGGCTGACCAGTGCACCGTTGATCGAGCCGACCACCAGCCCGACCGCAAGGCCGGCCAGGATGCCGGGGACGATGCCCCACTGTGAGAGGGCCATCGCTGTGCAGACGCTTGACAGTCCTGCGGTCGAGCCAACACTGAGGTCTATTTCAGCGCAGGCGATGACGTACGTCATTCCCACCGCAATGATGGTGATGGTTGCGGTCTGCCGGAAGATGTTCAGGAGGTTGGTGGGGGAGAGGAACCCCTGGTCGCGCAGGAGGACAGCGAAGAAAATGAAAACTACGACGAATCCGATGTAGATGACGTAGCGGCGCCAGTCGAGCTCACCCATCGTGCGTTTGACTGCGTCCAGACCCCCTGTTTTGGGAGATTCGGTGGAAATGGTTGCGTTGTTCATAATCAGACTCCCTGAACTGCGAGTTGTAGTGATTCTTCGTCGGCGATTTCGCTGCGTTTGAGTTCACGCGTAATGGATCCATCCCTCAGGATCAGGACCCTGTCACTCACTGCGAGCAATTCGGGGTACTCCGAGGAAATGACGATGACTGCCTTGCCGGCATTGGCGAGTTCCCGGATCATGTCCAGGATCTCGCTCTTGGTGCCGATATCGACGCCGGCCGTGGGCTCGTCGAGAATGAGGACATCCGGTTCCGTCCCGAGCCATTTGGCCAGCACCACCTTCTGCTGGTTTCCGCCGGAAAGCAGCCGCACTGGCTTGTTCGGATGCGCAACCTTCACGGCGAACTTCTTGATAAGTGAGCTGGACAATGTCCTGCCCGCCCCCGTATCGAGCAAGGGCCCGCGCTTGATGTTGTCCAGCAACGGGAGCAACAGGTTGTCCCGAACCGAATGGTCGAGTACGAGACCCTGGTCGCGTCGGTCTTCGGGTATGAGAGCCAAACCAGCATCTATGGCGCGTCGCGGGCTAGTGATGACGGCCTTCTTGCCTCGGATCAGGATTTCGCCGCTTTCGAGCGAATCGATGCCGAACAGAACCCTGGCAAGCTCCGTACGGCCGCTTCCCATGAGTCCTGCCAAGCCGAGGATTTCCCCCGCGTGCAACGTGAAGGAGACGTCGCGTACCCTTTTGCCGCACGTGAGGCCCCTGGCTTCAAGGACGGGCGAAGCCGACGCTGGATCCCGCTCCCGTTGCTGGTAGGTCAGCTGCCCCTCGATCTTCTTCCCCACGATGCCTTCGACAATTTGTTCCGGAGTGACATTACTTAAGGGCTCCGTGAGCAGCCGGCGACCGTCGCGAAGGATGGTGATGCGGTCGGCGATACGGTAAACCTCATCCATTCGGTGAGAGATATAGATGATCGATATCCCCCGGTTCTTGAGCCTGGCTACAAGGTCGAAGAGGGCCTCCGTTTCATGCCGGGCCAGGCTCGCCGTCGGCTCGTCCATGATGAGTACCCTCGCGTTCTGGGCGAGAGCCTTGGCGATTTCCGTAAGCTGCCAGTACGCGGTGCCCAGCTTGGAAACATGGGCCCGCGGATCGACCTCGACCTCCATCTCCGTGAAGACTTCGCGTGCCCGGCGGACAGCTTCCCTGTCGTCGATCAGGCCGCTCCGGCCCTGCGGTTCTGCGCCGAGGAAGACATTCTGGGCCACGGTCAGGCTGGGCACCAGACTGAACTCCTGGAAGACCATGCCGATGCCGGCGGCCTTGGCATCCTGGATTGAGGTGATCTCGACTGGTTTTCCGCCGACGAGAATACTGCCGGAGTCAGTCTGGTAAACGCCCTGAAGAATTTTCATCAGCGTTGACTTGCCGGCGCCGTTTCCCCCGGCAAGCGCGTGTACCTCTCCGGCGCGGACCTCGAAGTCCACCTCATTGAGGACGGTGACGCCGTTGAATCCCTTCGAGATCGACCGCATCTCGACAGCTGGCTCTCTTGTGTTCATGGTGCAATCCTTTTTCGGTGGGTTGGGCAGGCCCTGCGGCCTGCCCAACCCCGCTATTTTTTGAAGGAGTCCTGGATATCCTTGGGGGCATCCTCGTGGTAGACCTGCTTCCACGCTTCGAGGACGTTGGTGTGGTCCACCGGCACGGCACTCAGGGCGACGTACGGCGGCGGAGTTTTTCCGAGCAGTGCCATGGCGGCGAGCCGCGCTTCGGTGACACCCTGATCAAAAGGCACCTGGGCGCCGAGACCGACTACCAGCTCATTCTTGGCCAGGGCAATCGCAACGTTCTTACCCAGGTCCTCCGTCGCGATCTTCAGATCAGTCCGGCCCGAGGCGCGGGCTGCAGCCATAACACCTTCTGCAGGAACGTCCCAGACGGCCCAGATCCCGGAGAGATCGGCGTACTTGCTCAGCATGGCGTTCGCTGCACTCTGTGCGTCACCAGCGAAGTCAGGACCCGCGATGCCCTTTTCCTCGACGATTTTGATATCCGGGTAATCTTTGGTGATGGTCTCCTTGAACCCTTGGTAGCGCTGCTTGGTGACGAAGAAATCGGCCTCATGGAAGATCATGCCGATCTTCCCCTTGCCGCCCAGCGCCTTCGCCATTTGATGGGCCGATACGACGCCGTTGCCGAAGTTGTCCGCCGATACGACAGAGACATAGTCCTTGCCGGCTGTGAGCCCCTGGGGGACGTTGTCCATGAAGACCAGCTTCGCTCCTTCCGCGGCTGCCCTCTTGTACGCGGACGCGGTGGCCACTGGGTCGGTGGGGATTGAAACGATAATGTTGGGCTTCTGCGTCATGACCGTTTCCAGGTCTGACACCTGCTTGTCCGGTTTGAAGTTGGCATCGGTGGTGGCAATGACGTCGACGCCCAGACGGGAAAATTCGCTTTTCAGGCCCGCGATCTGTGCGTTGGCCCAGTCGTTGCCGCCGTAATGCATAACGATGGCCGCCTTGGCTCCCATGGCTTTGACCTTGGCGACGTCGTCATCACTAAGCTCGGCTACGGAGGCGGGGGCAGGCTCTTCGCCGTTCGGGCCCTTGCTCAAGACTTGGCCCTTGATTTTGGCTAGGGCTTCGTCGGCTTTGGCCGATACGCCGGCATCCTGTGTTGTGGTGGTGCTCGCCGCTGGGCTGCAACCGGCGGTGGCGAGAGCAATAGCCGTTGCGACAGCGAATAGCGTCGTCTTGCGGATCATGGTGTTCTCCAGTCCTGATTTGTGATGTGGGTGATGAGTAAAAAGGGTGTTCTTCAGCGTCGTTGGGCCCGAGGGGCCCAACGATGAGGTTGGGTAGTGGTGAGGTCTACTTAGGCGAGGGCGGTCGCCAAAGGAGGGGGAACCGGTGACAGGACGAGCCCGCCGGCGGCCGAGGCCGTACGGATTGCGGCAGCCTTGTCGGAGGCGTTCAAGAAATTCTCTGCGTGTGGTTTGTCGAGGAAGAGGCCCAGCGAGCAGAGTCCGTGATGGGCGTGGACCCATCTCACGACATCGCCGGCCACTGTGCCCATGTCCCCGTGCAACTTGACCGCGGCGCCGTCGACGGTAGTCACGGAGGTGATCGCGGCCGTGTGGTCGATGGCGACGACCAGGCTTGCCCAGAGGACAGGGCCCTCGAAGACACCGACGACGGCCGACGAACCCGGGGGGACGAAGTCGCGGACAGCGCGTGCGACGTCATCGTTCGAGCATGCTGCATTTGCCAGGAGTTGTCCGACGTGCTCCCATTGGGCCTCGTCGATGTCATGAACCGCAACGTCGGGGTGAAGCATAAACGAATTGGCGCGGGGTTCGCTGTGCACCTGATCCTCTTTCCTCGCCGTTGAGTTCATTGTTCGTGACCGGTCACGGAACTCTTCAATCGTGACCGGTCACGGAAGTTGTGTCAAGTCTCACGACCTGATTACTTTGGGCGTCCTACGCGGGACGGGCGCTAGAGGTGGTGTCGGGCCGGCGCGGCGCTCTGGCGAACCACGAGCGTCGGCTCGTTGGGCACGCGGTCCACTTCGCGGCCCTCAATCGCGCCCAGAAGCACCTCTATGCTGGCGTGGGCCAACGCGGCAAAGTCCTGCCGCACCGTGGTCAAGGGGGGAAGGAAAAAGTCTGAGCCTTCGACGTCGTCGAATCCCACAATGCTGACATCGTCTGGGACGCGGATGCCGGACTCGGCCAAGGCGCGGATGAGGCCCAAAGCGGTGTGGTCACTGGCTGCAAAGATCGCCTGCGGGACCTTTTTCTCCTTGATCAGCCGGAGCCCCGTCTCGTAGGCCCACCCCGGGCTCCAATCGCCCTCCAGGCACAGTCCCGGCGCGAGACCGCCGTCTCGGAGTGCGGCCTCCCAGCCGCGCTTCCGCACCCGTCCGTCAAACCAGTCCATGGACCCGGCGAAATGCGCGATGTCGGTGTGGCCCAGATCGATGAGGTGCTGGGTGGCCATACGCGCCCCCAATTCCTGGTTCTCCGAGTACGTGAACACGTTTGGAGTCGATGACGCTCCGGCGGCGATCATTTCGACCGGAACTTGGATTGTCGCGTCCCTGACGGCCGCTGCCATGGACAGGAGTGGTGCGATGACGATGATGCCGTCTACCTCAATCTCGTCCAAGGTATCCAGCGCCTTTGGAATTGAATCCGCGTACGGGTCCTCGACCGTGACGACGGTGGTGAAGTAGCCCTTCTGCCGGGCAACCTTCTCGAGGGCCATGAGCGTCCCGACCGGGCCGAAGCGGGGTGACCCGTCCGTCAGGATACCGATGGCTGTCGAGCGGCTCGTGGAGAGGGCGGTGGCCGCCCTGCTGCGGCGGTATCCCATGTCCTTAATGATTTGCTGGACCCGCACGCGCGTTGCAGTGCTGACGTCCGGAGCGTCATTCAACACCCGGGAAACCGTTTGGTAGGAGACTCCAGCCATCTGGGCGACATCACTGATGTTCGGCTTACGTGGTCTGGATGGATGGGCAGACGCTATCTTCGCGTTGTTACCCCTCGCTGCTCCTGCCACGGAGTCCCCTGTCTCGCCAACACCAGCCCCCGGCGGAGGCTTCCCAGTGCAGTTAACCTTACGCGGTGCTGAGGTGCCCCTGCGTCTGTCGCGTCAGTTTCGGGCGCAGACTTTGATGGCAGGGAGTCTGCTGGCGGGCCCTGTCCCTACGGTTTCGAGAGCCTCTTGGATCCGTTTCGCAGACCCGTCAACAGCGCTTGGAGTCCCCCTTCGGCAGTGCCGGTTTATTCGCCTTCGTCGGTCGCTTGGCGACGATGACGTTCGCGTTGGCCGTACGCCGCCCGAAGAATATCGTCCTTTGACTCGAATCCTGAGCCCAACGCGCCACCGATGAGCGTCGCCGATGTCGTCATCCAGGCGACTTCCATAAAGTCCCAAACAGTCACCGGATGTTGCAGGGTCCGTGCCAACAAGGCATCGTCGATAGTGAAAGCCGCGGCCAGCAGCACGGCCGCGAACAGCAGAACGTAGCTGATCACGACGCCGATCATCAACGACCACACTGTTGAAGTGTTATACAAGGAAGCCTTGTACCGTTCGAGGGCTTCGTCGCGCCGGGGGCTTTCCCAAAGATCGTGTTGGGTGATGATCCAGAACACCATAGAACTGATCGAGAGGACCATCAGCAGGGTCAGCCTCGGCGCCCCGAGCAGGTCCGCGAGTTGCCAGATTGTGTCCGTGACAAGCGCGAAGGCGCCTGTGGCGATCGCCGCGGCCATTGCGCTTCTCAATCCGAAGACCAGCCGCCAAGGTCGGTTCGCCCGCAGCATGCCCGCAAGCAACCGTCCCCGGCCGAGGCGGGTTGCTGAGACGTAGCGGAACCCAATCGGACCGTCGTCTGGAACGGCAGTCTCAATTCGCCTGGATTGCTGCAGCGAGGGCGGGCCGAATTCCACGGCGTCATCCTCGGGATCGAAGTGGCGGTGCATCGCCCAGCCGAGATCGGCGACGGCAGTGCGGACCCGGCGGTCGATGTTGACGGCGCCGAGCGCGGGCAAGGAAACCAGAGAGATTGGCACTCCAACCGCAACTTCCGCGACCACGGTCCGGCCGTCGAAACGAATCGGAAGATCGGTCAGGCAGACCATGACATCCCATGCACGGAGGGTCCGGTGCTTCGCCAAGGAGTCCAGCATCGGCGCCAACCCATTGCCGGCCGTAAAATCCTGGTACTCGATCACCACGGACCAGTCGTGGTGCTCATCGGCAAGGTTGAGCAGATGGCCCACTTCGCGTCCGTTGCGCTCAGCAAACTCGGCGGTGACCTCCGGTTCGGCGAGCACGCCCAGCGTACGGGCACTGGTGGGGTTCACGTCGCCCGAATGTTCCGGCACTCCCGACCTCCTATGGTTCAGTGTCTATGACCAGCAAACTGGATGCCACCGTTGCCGCGGACGCAGGTTCCCGATGCCCGAATTCGTGGGGGTACTCGGCCGATTGAGGCCTGCTTATGGGACGTGAAACGGGGCGCCGTTCGGACGAAGGCGCCAAGCCCGCGTTGCGACGTGCAGGTTCAGGCGGGTGTCGGGATCGGCAAGGTCGAAGCCGGTGATCTGCCGGATGGACTTCAAACGGTAACGCAGAGTGCTTCGATGGATGGTCAGGCTCTGGGCTGTACTGTCATAGTTGCCGCCGTGGTCCAGGTACTGGGCCAGGGTCTGCACCAGGTCAGACCCCCGGCTGTCGTCGGCGCGTCGAAGGGTACCGAGCCACTCGTCGATATAGCCGGCCAGATCCGGTTCGCCCCCAGCTGGGGCCAAGATACGGTAGATCCCCAGTTGATCAAAGCGGGTGACACCGTAGCGCTCGATTGAACCGGCCCGGACGTGCAGCGCGTGCAGGGCTTCCGAGAAGGAGCGCGGGATCTGGGCGACATCCAGGCTCGGACCGCCGATGCCTACGGCCCCGGTGGTACTTCGGAGGGTCTTGGCGACAACGGAAAAGACCTCGGCGCCCAACGGATCTCCACGTACCACGGCCACAGCCATGTCCGCGCGCCGTGAGACGAGCGCGGATGAAAAGAGTTCCCGGAACGTCCTGCGCAGTGCGACCACGACAGTATCGTCGGTTCGTGGCGGCTGCCACTGCGCCACGATGACGTGCTGCAGGCCGCTGATGTCATATCCCAGTGCCTCCGCACGAAGCCCTGCGGTTGCGCCATCCGTTCCGGACACGAGTTCGTCCACGAGGTCGCGCCCCAGCCTTAGTTCCAGCCGGGCCAGGCTGCGGCGGTGGGACAACTCGACCTCCAAGAGCCGCGTTGCGTACTTCAAAGCGAAGACGTTGCCGGCTGTGACCGGCCTGTCGGTTGCCAGCATGCAAATAGCCCCCAACACCTCGCCGTGCGACAGGGCAAGGGCAACGAGCCTTCGCGGTTCGCGGACTGGTGAGCCGGAGGCGAGCCAGAGCTGGGCAGTCCGCGACCTGGCCGCCGCGCCAAGCCTGGGGTAGGGGCGTTTGGACCCGATCCCCGCCCCCGCGCTGATATGCCCGAACGCGTCCTCAATACAGATGGGCCGCCCCGTCAGCCGTGAAAGTGCCTCCGCCAGGAGTCCTTCCCGGGATTCGGTGTCCCCGAGGTCGTGAGTCGCGCCCTGGTCCAGGGCATCCCGGATCTTGGCGTGTTCTTCCAGCTCACGTACAGTCGCCGAGAGGGAAAGGAGACGCTGGTCAATGTCGTCACGGCGGAGCAGCTGACCGGTTGCGTCATTCATGAGTTCCCGGGGGGATTCCCTGGCGTGAGTCGTTCCCGTCGTCCCCGCGGTTTTCCGGAGCTGCATCAGCTGAGGGAGTTCCGGAGGGTGGCTGGCGGAAAGCACCAGACACCCGTTCAGCTCGGCATCGTCGCCAACGGTGAACAGCGCATATCGCCAGCCCGGCCTGGCGCACGGGAGAACCGAGTCCCTGCCATTGAGACGCCGGACGTCCTGATCCTGAGGCAATGCCGCGCGTCCGGGCACGGGGTTCAACTGACCATTCACCGCGAGGTAACGGTCCTTGATCTCACAGAACGACACGCCCGACACCGCCTGCGCGGCCGTGTTGAGGATCTCCTCTGCCACACGTCGATCGAACATATTGATCCTCGTCTCTGTCCAAAGCAAAGGGGATCTCACAGGGCATACAACCCTGGGCAGACCGTAATCCGTTGCCCTCTCTGTGATCCCGATCACGGAGTGTAGAAGCGACCATTTTCGGGTCCCAGGGCATGCCGTCGTGCAAGTGAACCTCGACGCATCCAACGCCGTACTTGTCTGGAATCGGCATGCCAACTCCAGACAAAACTACGCCCCTATGTCGCCATTGTTAAGCGCTTGTCATGTCCCCGCGGATTGCCGTCAGTGCTGGACGCTCATCGGCTTTTCGGAACGTCATCGACGCTTCCACGGCATAGCTGAGTTCCTCGAGCGGCGACTTGACTGAAAACCGCGAAATTGGTGCCGGGCGTCGTCCGTCACAGCCTGGGGGAGCCTCCTGCTGGACTCTCACCGTTCCTGGCTCCGCTGTGCGCCGGTCCATCCCGGAGGAGGCGCAGGTGCTCGTGGATCATTGCCACGGCCGTTGAGCCTTCACCGGCTGCAGCCGTTACACGTTTCACCGATCCATGCCGAACATCGCCGGCCGCGAACATTCCTGGAACGCTGGTTTCCAGTGGCAGCCGTCTGCGCCCCAGATGGCTGAACTCAGGAGGAAGGTCCTCAAGATCAGCCCCGGTGAGAACAAAGCCGTGGTCATCCAGGGCGACGGTGCCCTGGAGCCATCCTGTGTGCGGCGCGGCCCCGATGAAAATGAAGAGGTATCGGGAGTCGAAGATGCGCTGTTCGCCCGTGGCTCCCAGGTCGACGACGATCCGTTCAAGGGCGCCGGAACCGTCCACGGCCACGATGTTGGCCCCCAGGAGTACCTCTATGCCCGGTTGCTCTTCGATCCGGTCCGCGAGGTATCTCGACATGTCCGCGCGGAGGTCCGCCCCGCGCACCACCAGCCGCACTTGTGCTCCCGTGCCAACAAGGAAAAGCGCGGCCTGTCCCGCGGAGTTTCCACCGCCGACGACGGTCACGGGCTGCAATCCGCAGAGCCTGGCTTCATGGACGGTGGCGGCGTAGAAGACGCTGATCCCCTCGAATTTCTCCAGCCCGGGGACTGGCAGCCGGCGGTAACGAACCCCGGTTGCGAGCAGCGCTGCTCGGGAGGAGGCCGGGCCGCTCTCGTTGAACTCGGCGTGGAACTCGCCGTCCTTCAATTCGATGGTGCGTGCCCAGCATGCGACGTTGGTCTGTACGCTGAACTTACGGGCCTGGATGATCGCTCTTTCAGTGAGTTCGCCGCCGGAGATCCCGGCGGGAAAGCCGAGAAAGTTCTCGATCCGCGACGACGTGCCGGCCTGCCCACCTATCGCGAAGCCTTCCTTAAGGACGACCGACAACCCGTCCGACGCCGCGTAGACGGCAGCCGCCAGGCCGGCGGGGCCGGCTCCGATCACCATGAGATCGTACGAAGCCGAATGCTCTTTCACCGTCCGTAGGCCCATGGCTAGGGCCAGATCTGCGTTCGACGGGTTCTTGAGGACCTGTGAGGCGCTTAGCACCACCGCCGGCAGCTCATCCGCGAGTATCCCGGCCCGGTCCAGGATGCCCTGCGCCTGCTCGTCATCCTCCAGATCGACCAGCAGGTGAGGCAGACGGTTGGCCGCTGCAAATTCCAGGAGGCGAAGAGTGTCACGGCTGAAGCGTGATCCAACGATGCGCATGCCCGCGCCCGCGCTGATCAGCAGGATCCGCCGTTGAAGATATGCCCGCAGGATGGTCTCGCCCACCGCGGCGTCCGTCAGCACGGCACGGCGCAGGTCTTCCCCGCTGATCTGCAGCACTTCACCCGCCTCGGCGGACACAGCGCTAACAAAGGCCGGTTGCCCCTCTACCACGCCCAATTCCCCTAGGAAGCGTCCCGGACCGTGAACTTCAAGGGTCCGCGCGTTGGGACCAAGCTCAGCGGTCTGCCTGCCACCGGCGGCGGCGTGCAGCCCCTCGACGACCAAGACGGTGCCCTGCAGTATGACGAAGAAATCAGCCTCGACCGTTCCCTCCTGGATTAGGACTTCTCCGGCAGAGGTAGCCCGGCTAGTGCCGGCGCGGCCCAACAATTCGATCTGGGCTTGGCTGAGCCGTGGATACGCGCCGGAGAGATCCGGCGTTTCGATCGGCGTCGACCCTGCGACAGGTTTCATCAGCTCGTTGCGCCCGCCGGTAGCCTAGACCAATGCCTCATGGGGATAGCACCAGCGCCAGTCCTCGCCGGGCTCCAAGGAACGAACGATCGGATGCAACTCGTTGGCGTGGGCCCGGGCGTGCCGCATGGGTGAGGAATCACAACACCCGACATGGCCGCAGGAGAGACACAAACGCAAATGAACCCACGGAGTGCCCAAAGACAGACACTCCTCACAGCCCTGCGGGGTGCGCACCCGAACCGGACGAATCAGCGCGAGATGCGGATCAGGGATTCGAGGGATCATACTGGCTCCTATGTCGGTCCGTCCATGGAGCCGGCACCGCCGCGACAGCCAGCAATAAGGGTTCCATCGGCACTAACCGGCGCCATGGGTAACATTCGGCCCGGCAAGGGGTGCACCGGTTAAGGGTCAGTTCTAGACCCCGCTCAGGGGCCTGTCAAGCGGCGTACGGAAGATCCGCGTCTGGCAGGGAGGTGAGGCCAGCGGTCCAGAATTCTGAGAAGCCCTCGCCCCATAGGCAGCCTTTCAGCCCATCGAGAGCCTTGTGCCAGGGCTTTCGCCCAACCTGCGCAGCCCAACACCGGAGGCGATCAGCAGTATTCCGATGAGAATTGCGAAGGACGCGAGCAGCCCCAGGACACTGAGTATGCCCGGGCCGGGAAAAATAACCAGGAAGAGTCGAAGAGAGTGGTGACGACACCTGTGATCAGCCAGAGCCACCATGACCCGACATTCCTTTTGACATCAAAGGCCAGCGCTATTTGGGAGACACCGAGCATGACCGCCCACAGGCCGATGACGAGCGCCAGCGAGAGGGCGGTGATGTCCGGCCAGACGAAGGCGACGAGACCGCTAGCGCGGAGATGATCAACGCAGTTTCTGATCTCCTAAACAATTGTTGTGCCGGTGGGTCGGACATGGCCGCACCTCCGTTTCTGAAATAGGTTTAGTCGTTATCTTGCTGGCCCGGGCCGCACGAACGGGTCTATCCCGTTGCACTGCTGCCCAATATGACTTTCACTGATTTTGTGTCCTGTCCGCGCTGGAACCCGACGTCGGCCTGCTGGCCGGGCTCTTTGCTGGGGACGGCGGCAAGGAGGTCGGTCACATTGGCGATCTTCTGCGCGTCAAACTCGGTGATGATGTCTCCTGGCTGCAATCCCGCTTGGGCTGCCGGTCCCCCCGGGGCAACTTCTATGACCAGCGCGCCCGACTGTGTGGGGAGGCCAAAGCGGGTTGCGATCTCAGGAGAAATGTCGGTCGGAATGATTCCAAGGACCGGATGTGTGGCCACTCCGCTCTTGAGTATCTGGTCCGCTACGTCGGTCACAGTGGCAGCGGGAGTGACGAACCCGATCGACACGGCGCCCGAACTTGGTGGCAGATAGGCTTCTGAGAGTCCGATGATCTCCGAGCTGCTGTTGACCGCCGCTCCGCCGGAATTGCCGGGGGAGATGGGCGCGTCTGTCTGGATAAGGTCGATAAGGCCCTGGGGTGATCCGTCGGACGGTGGCATATTCCGGTGAAGTGCGGAAACAATGCCCGCCGTGACGGTCTGCTCCAGCCCGAGCGGACTGCCAATGACAACCGCCAGCTGCCCGACTTCGGGAAGCGCTGTCGAGAACTTGGCGGCCGGAAGGTTGCCCCGGTCAGCCTTCACCACAGCCACATCGGTTGCGTCGTCAACACCGACGACGGTGGCGGACGCCTGAGATCCGTCCGCGAAGTGGATCCGTACGCTCGTGGACGGCTTCTTTTGTTGGTCCTCCACCACGTGGGCGTCCGTGACGATGATGCCGTCGCTGCGGTACACCACACCGCTGCCGATGCCGTCTGGTGTCTGGATCGTGACCACGGAGGGCTCGACTTCTCTTACGATCCCAGGAACGGCTGAAAGGTCCCCTGTAGAGCTCGAACCAGCGCTTGCGGATTGTGATGCCGGAGCCGGAGGCGACCCTGTGCAGGCCGACGCGAATATCATTAACCCCGCGCCGGGGGCGCCGGTCCAGGCCCTCCCGAGTCCTGGCTCCGGAACCTCGACGGCCGTTGATCTGCTCATGCTCATGGGATTCCCGCTGCTCTCTCTGGCTGCCTACGGAAGCAGCTGACAGGCTGAGTCTCCTCCAACTCCATCGCGTCCGCATGGTCTCGGGACGCCCAAAAACTGCCCGCATTTGAATCCACCAGATCAAGCCAGCGAGGTCAAAACTAGTGGTCTGGCGGATGAACACCAACCAGTATCGCCGCCTGCTCCGGCGAAGTGAGGCCATCGTTCCTGGACCAGTGAGCCGGAGGCGAGCCAGAGCTGCACCGTCGCGTCCCGTTCGACCTGCATTATCTGTCCGCAGCTGAGGGACTCGTTCGTGGGCGACAGGTGAGACGGCCGATCCTGAGATTATCTCGGCGTCTTGGCGGATTCGCCTGTGGACCCGTCCTGAGAGGTCAATTCTCTGCAGCATATTTGACCTTCGAGGGTCATGCCGTCGCCCCATCCAGGGGGCAGACTCAACCCTATTAGGCCCCATGACAACGCCCTTGAGCCCAGCGGCCCAGCGGGACAGGGCGTGCGTCATGCGGTGCAACCTCGGGCGGACGTCGTCACAGGACCGCTCGCGCCCTCTAGGACCGGAGTGAGTCATGGCCAAAGCAGTAGGAATTGATCTCGGAACAACCAACTCGGTGATCGCGGTCTGGGAAGGTGGGGAAGCACGCGTCATACCCAACGCGGAAGGAGCCCGGACCACTCCGTCAGTTGTGGCGTACACGGACACCGGGGAACGGCTTGTGGGGCAACTGGCCCGCCGGCAGTCGATTCTCAACCCCAAGGGAACCATCACGTCGGCCAAGCGGTTTATCGGCCGGCACTATGACGAGATTACAGATGAGGCCAAGGCCGTGAGTTTCGACGTCGTAGCGGACGACAACGGCGTGGCGCGTTTTCACGTTCAGGGCAAGAAAGTCGCACCCGAAGAGGTGAGTGCGCTCGTTCTCCGCAAGCTGGTGGACGACGCCGCGAAGCAGCTGGGCGAAAAGGTGACGGAGGCCGTCATTACGGTTCCCGCGTACTTTAACGATGCACAGCGCACCGCGACCAAGGACGCAGGCAAGATTGCCGGACTGGAAGTCCTGCGCATCATCAACGAACCTACTGCAGCGGCCCTGGCCTACGGCATTGACAAGCGTAAGCATGAGACGGTGTTGGTTTTCGACCTTGGCGGCGGAACATTTGATGTGAGTCTGCTGGACGTGGGGGACGGGGTTGTGGAGGTCCGCTCGACCGCGGGCGACTCACACCTCGGTGGCGACGACTTTGACCGCCGTCTGGTCGACTATCTGGCCGATGAATTCCAGAAGGAGGCGGGCATCGACCTCCGGTCGGACGCCCAGGCGTTGCAGCGCCTTTTCGAGGCGGCCGAGAAGGCCAAGGTTGAGCTCAGTTCTGTCACCCAGACGCAGGTCAATCTTCCCTTTATTACGGCCGATGCGACGGGCCCCAAGCACCTGACCAGCACCATCCGGCGGTCCGTCTTCGAGGACCTCACCCACGACCTCGTCGAGCGCACGATGGGGCCGGTGCAGCAGGCGATGACGGACGCCAAAGTCACCGCCAATGACATCGACGAAGTGATTCTGGTGGGCGGCTCCACCCGCATCCCTGCGGTTCAGAACCTCGTGCGGCGGCTGACCGGCGGCAAAGAGCCGAATATGAGCGTCAATCCGGACGAAGTCGTGGCAATCGGTGCGGCGATCCAGGCCGGGGTGCTCAAGGGCGAGGTCTCCGATGTCCTGCTGCTGGACGTCGTGCCCCTTTCCCTGGGTGTTGAGACCCGCGGCGGCGTCATGACCAAGATCATCGAACGCAACACGACCATCCCCGCTCGGCGCAGTGAGGTCTTTTCCACAGCGGAGGACAATCAGCCCGCCGTCGATGTCGTGGCCTTGCAGGGGGAGCGGGAACTGGC
Organism: Arthrobacter sp. NicSoilB4; assembly: GCF_019977335.1. NCBI lineage: Bacteria > Bacillati > Actinomycetota > Actinomycetes > Micrococcales > Micrococcaceae > Arthrobacter > Arthrobacter sp. NicSoilB4. The sequence goes on from NZ_AP024653.1 coordinate 1,733,499, forward strand.
GGCGGACAACCGGGTGCTAGGCCGGTTCCAGCTGACCGACATCCGGCCGGCGCCTCGCGGAGAACCGCAGGTTGAGGTCACGTTCGACGTGGACGCCAACGGCATCCTGAACGTCACTGCCCGCGACAAGGACACAGGTAAGGAACAGGGCATCACCATCAGCGAAGGCTCCAATCTCGACGCGAAGGAAGTCGAGCGCATGATTGCCGAGGCTGAGTCCCACAGAAGCGAGGACCTGCAGAACCGGGAGCGGATTGACACCCTCAACGAACTCGATGCGGTGGCATACCGCGTTGAACGGGCCGTCAATGAGCTTGATGGCGCAGTCCCGGTGCATGACAAGGCTCGAGCGGAACTGCTGGTTGGCCAGGCGCGCGACGCCGTCAGCAACCAGGCAGATGTTGGCACCGCGAGGGAGCTGATTTCCGAGCTTCAGCAGCTGCAGTCGGCGCTGAGTGCCTCCGCTGCCTCCGCTGCCACCGCTGCCACTGCAGGGGCCGGCCAGGGATCCGCACCCCAGCCCGGAGCGTCCAACGATGTAGACGAGGATGACATCGTCGATGCAGAATTCGATCGTGGCTAGGAACGGCCATGAGCGACCAGGCAGGGCCGGCCGGCCCGGCCCAACCAAGAAATGACGAGGCAGAGGCTGCCGCACCCGAGGACAGGGAAACCGAAGCGGCTGCGCAGGCGGACGCGCTGGCCAAGATGGAGGACCAGTGGCGCCGTGCGCTGGCTGACGCGGAAAACGTTAGAAAGCGCGCCACCCGGGACGGTGCACAGCTAAGGGCACAGGAGCGCGCAGCGGTCTCTTTGGCGTGGCTGCCCGTCCTGGACAACCTGGAACTTGCCCTGGCCCACGCACCAGAAGGTGCGCAGGATCCGCTCGTGGAAGGAATAGCCGCTATACGATCCCAGGCCATCGATACCCTGGCCCGCCTGGGCTATCAGCGGATTGACGCCGAGAACGTCCCCTTCGACCCACGGATTCACGAGGTGGTCAGTGTGTCGGAAACGGACGAGGTTCCCCCCGGGACTGTGCTGACCGTACTGCGGCCGGGCTACGGCGGCACGGACACCGTCCTCAGGCCAGCCGCCGCCGTTGTAAGCCGGGCGGTGACCCCGGACCGTGGCTAAGGACCACTACTCAGCTCTCGGCGTCCCGCGCACGGCAAAGCCTGACGAAATCCAGCGGGCGTACCGCAAACTGGCAAGAAAATACCATCCCGACGTCAACCGGGAGCCGGATGCCGCCGACAAGTTCAAAGAGATCGGCGAGGCCTACGACACCTTGTCAGATCCCGAAACCAGGGCGCGCTACGACCGGTTCGGCGCCGACTACCGGCAGTACGCCGGCAGCGGTGCTGGCCCGGGGGGCGGCGGCACGCGGCGGGGTTCCGGCGGGCCGCGCCCCGCCCCCCGGCCGGGCCCGCGCCCGGGACGCGGCACGTACGGCGACGCCCATGTCGACATGGGAGGCGACGTCGATTGGGAGGATCTGCTCGGTGGCTGGTTCCGTCAGCAGGGAGCAGGTTCGGTTCAGGGGGTGGACCACGAAGCCGAGCTTCGGTTGACCCTCGAAGAAGCGATCCGTGGCGGACGGCGCACCGTCCGCCTGGCCCAGCCGGGTGGCGAAACTCGGAACTATGACGTTGACGTGCCCCCCGGTGTGCTGGACGGTCAGCGCATCCGGCTCTCGGGGGAGGGCGCGGCGGGCCGCGACGGGGGTTCGCCGGGGGATCTATTCCTGACCGTCCGCATCCAGCCGGACGCCAGATACCGGGTCAAGGGCCGGGACATTCACTTCGACCTTCCCGTCACGCCGTCGGAAGCCGCTCTCGGGGCCAAGATAAAGGTCAACGCGCCTGCGGGACCGGTCACGATCACCGTTCCCGAAGGCTCTTCCAGCGGGCGCAGACTTCGGCTTCGCGGCCAGGGCCTGCCCGACCCGAAGGGCCAGCCGGGGAACCTGTACGCGGAGATCCGCGTCATGGTGCCCCCGCGGCTGAGCAGCGAGGTGCGCAAGCTTTACGAACAGCTTGCCGCCGCGTCCGACTTTCACCCTAGGGAGGGGATCCTATGAGCCGAGAATACCCGCTCGCCTATCCGTGGCGTCTGAATCTCGAGGCGGTGGCGCGCAGCAGCGGTGTCCACCCCGACGTCGTCAGACGGTTCGTCGAGCTGGATCTGATTCGGCCGCTGGGTGGCGATGCTCCGGGCGGCCCCTGGTTCAGTCCGCGGGCCCCGGAACTGATCGCGCGCGTCCTGCGCCTGCATTCGGAGCTGGCGCTGAACTATGCGGCAATCCCGCTGGTACTGGACTTGCTGGCGCGGGTGGACGCGCTGGAACGACGTTTGGTTGAAATCACGCAAGTGGAAAGGACTACTTCGCGATGAATATGGAGAGTTTGACCCAGAAGTCGCAGGAGGCCTTGGCAGGGGCCCAGCGGATCGCCCAGCAACACGGCCATACCGAGACCGACGGCGAGCATCTGCTGGCGGCCCTGCTGGAGCAAGAGGGTGGCCTCGTTCCGCGGCTGCTCGTGGGCATGCAGGTTGACGTGGACGAGCTGAACAGGGCGGTCGAGACCGAGCTGCGGCGGAAGCCGAAAGTCACGGGTCCGGGGGCAGCGCCAGGGCAGGTGTACGTGAGCCGCAGGCTCGGCACACTCCTCGATGCCGCGGAACGTGAAGCCAAACGGCTCAAAGACGAGTACGTCTCGGTGGAACACCTGTTGGTCGCGCTGGCGGAGGAAGGCCGGTCCACGGCGGCCGGCAGAGTGCTGGCCGAGCACGGCATCACCCGCGAGGCGTTCCTCTCGGTCCTGACCCAGGTCAGGGGAAACCAGCGCGTCACCTCGGCAACACCGGAGCAGACCTACGAGGCGCTGGAGAAGTACGGCCGCGATCTGGTGGCGGACGCCCGCACCGGAAAGCTGGATCCGGTCATCGGCCGCGACGCGGAAATCCGGCGGGTCGTCCAGATACTTTCGCGCAAGACCAAAAACAATCCGGTGCTGATCGGCGAGCCGGGAGTCGGCAAGACCGCCATTGTGGAGGGACTGGCCCAGCGGATCGTCCGGCAGGATGTGCCCGAAGGCCTGAAGAACAAGACCATCTTCTCGCTCGATTTGAGCTCGCTCGTGGCCGGTGCCAAGTACCGCGGCGAGTTTGAGGAGCGGCTGAAGGCGGTGCTGGCCGAGGTGCTGGCGGCAGAAGGCCGGATCCTGCTCTTCGTGGACGAGCTGCACACCGTCGTCGGGGCAGGCGCGTCCGAGGGGTCGATGGACGCCGGTAACATGCTGAAGCCAATGCTGGCCCGCGGGGAGCTGCACATGATCGGCGCCACCACCCTCGACGAATACCGCAAACACATTGAGTCGGATGCGGCTTTGGAACGGCGCTTCCAGCCGGTCCTGGTTGAGGAACCCGACGTCGAGGACGCCATTTCCATCCTGCGCGGCTTGCGGGAGCGGCTTGAAGTCTTCCACGGCGTACGGATCCAGGACAGTGCTCTGGTGGCGGCGGCCACCCTATCCCACCGGTACATCACAGACCGTTTCCTCCCGGACAAGGCCATTGACCTAGTGGATGAAGCGTGCGCCCGGCTGCGGACGGAAATTGATTCGATGCCAGCGGAACTGGATGAGCTCACCCGAAAGGTCACCCGGCTCGAAATCGAAGAGGCGGCACTCTCCAAGGAGACCGATCCGGCCAGCAAGACCCGGCTCGAGGAGCTGAGGCGTGAATTGGCGGACCTGCGCGCCGAGGCCGACGCGAAGAGGGCCCAATGGGAAGCCGAGCGCCAAGCGATCCACAAACTGCAGGAAATCCGCAGTGAACTGGAGCGGGTGCGGCTGGAGGCTGAGGAAGCCGAGCGGAACTACGACCTCAACCGGGCGGCGGAGCTACGCTACGGCAGACTTGCCGACCTCGAACGGCGGCTGGCCGCCGAGGAGGAACGGCTGACCGCGAAACAGGGGGAAAAGCGCCTGCTCCGCGAGGTGGTGACGGACGACGAAATCGCCGACATCGTCGCTGCCTGGACAGGCATACCGGTCACACGGCTGAAGCAGGGCGAACGTGAGAAAGTCCTGCACCTGGATGAAATCCTGCGCGCCCGAGTCGTGGGGCAGGAAGAAGCGATTAGCGCGGTGTCGGACGCCATCATCCGCGCCCGCTCCGGTATCCGGGATCCCCGCCGCCCCATCGGCTCGTTCATCTTCCTCGGCCCGACCGGCGTAGGGAAGACCGAGCTTGCCAAGGCTCTGGCTGCGGCGCTGTTCGACAGCGAGAACGCAATAATCCGGCTGGACATGAGTGAGTACCAGGAGCGCCACACCGTGAGTCGCCTGCTGGGGGCACCTCCTGGCTACATCGGATACGACGAAGGAGGACAGCTCACGGAAGCAGTACGCCGGAAGACTTACTCGGTGGTGCTGTTCGACGAGGTGGAAAAGGCCCATCCGGACATTTTCAACACCCTGCTGCAGGTGCTCGACGACGGACGGATTACGGACTCGCAAGGCCGGACCATCGACTTCCGCAACACCGTCATCATCATGACCTCCAATATCGGCTCCCAGTATCTTCTGGAGGGTTCGGCCGAAGGCGGGGCGATCACCGAGGAAGCGCGCAGCATGGTGATGGGCGAGCTCCGGGCGCATTTCCGCCCCGAGTTCCTCAACCGCGTGGACGATATCGTCCTGTTCGCACCCCTGGGACTGCCGCAAATTGAACGCATCGTTGATCTGCAGTTCCAGCAGCTGCGGCAGCGGCTGGCCGAGCAGCAAATAGAGCTGCAACTAACCGAGGAGGCGCGCCTTCTGATAGCCGAACGCGGCTTCGATCCGGTATACGGAGCCCGGCCCCTGCGCCGCTATATTTCCCATGTGGTGGAAACTCAGGTGGGCCGGGCCCTGCTGCGTGGCAGCATCGCGGAAGGTGGATTGGTCAGCGTGACCGCATTCGAAGGGGAACTCGTGGTTGACTACAGCACGATGGAGCTGGAAGGGGCCGGAACCGCATGAACAAGGCCATCATCAAATGTCCCCATTGCGGCAAATCCAACCGCGTGCCGGCCGCCGCCGACGGCCGGCCGCGTTGCGGGAATTGCCACCGGGAGCTTCCCTGGGTGGTTGAAGCGGGCGACGACGACTTCGGCGAGATCGCCGAACGGTCCGGCGTACCGGCGCTGGTGGACTTCTGGGCGGTATGGTGCGGACCCTGCCGGATGGTGAGCCCGGTGCTGGACCAGTTGGCACACGAACGCGCGGGGCAGATCAAACTTGTGAAGGTCGATGTGGACCACTCGCCGCAGCTCTCCGCCAGATTCGCGATTCAGGCAGTGCCAACGTTGATGGTCATCGTCGATGGCAATATTGTCGCGAGGCAGGCCGGCGCAGCTCCCGCCCCTGTGCTGAGGTCCTGGTTGGAGGAGGCCCTCAGGAAGTAGCTGAAGGACAGCGGACGACGCCACAACGCTCGGCACTGCGGTTGTCAGTGGCGCTAATTAGACCGGGGCGAAGAGCACGGCTAGGCAGCTCGACGGGACTCGACGAGATTCGGCACTCCTCCGAAGGAGGCCAAGGTCCGGGCGGTCTCCACGAACTCACGTGCCAGCCCGTCATTGACATCAGTGCGCCACGCAATCGACAGCGGAGAGGGCGGGACGTCTCGGACCGGGATGAAAGACAGCCCTGGACGGTCATAGAAACGCTGGGTGGAGGCCTGGGTGAACGCTATGCCCCGCTCACCCATGATGGCTTCGAAACATTCGTCGACGGTGGCTACCTGAGTGCCCAGACGGACCGGCTGCCCGCCGCGGGCCTGGGTGGCGAGCCAGAAATCCCTCCACTTATCCGGCGCCTTGCGGGCGACGAAGGGCTCATCAACGACCTGTTCCACCGAGACCTCGGGCAGCCCGGCAAAGCGGGAACTGCTCGCAACCACGAGGACCCGCGGCTCAATGAACAATGTCTCCATGGCGAGCCAGTCGGCGGCGGGCAGGGGAGGCCGCACAAATGCCACGTCAGCGCTTCCATCGGCAAGACCCGCTGTGGGGTCGGCGAAATCGAACGATCGCATCTGGACGTGGATTTCCGGGTGGTTGTTTTTGAAGGCGGCGAGAATCCGCGGCGTCAGTTCGGCAGCCGCGTTGGCCTGAAAGCCGACTATCAAAGTGCCCCTCACGCCGCTGGCGACCTCACGCGTCAGCGAAACGGCGCGCTCCGCGGCGGATAAAAGCCGCTTAGCTTCGCCCAGTAGCACATCCCCTGCGCTGGTCAGGGAGACGCTGCGGCTGGTTCGGATCAGCAGGGGAGTGCCGAGCGAATGTTCGAGCTTCCGTATCTGGACGCTGAGGGATGGCTGCGCGATATGGAGCCGGGAGGCGGCTCGCCCGAAATGCAGTTCTTCCGCAACGGCGACGAAGTACTGCAGGACGCGCAGGTCTAGCTGTGGCTGTTGCATCGTTCAACTGTAAGCTCCGCCACAATCGGGGTCCAATAGTTTCGGGCTATCGGTGGATAGGGCACAGGTATTGGACCGCTCGGGGTCACGGGGGCTGCAATGGAAACAGCGAAGGGTTGCCAACGGAGATAGCCACCAAGCACTCCAGGAACCACGCTTTCGAGGCTCGGGCAGAGAAGCCCGACCCTCCGCGAGTCCAACGAGAGGAACAATGACATGACGGTCGCAACACGTGCCCCTTCCGTAGAATCCTGGGTTCAGAGCTTCACTGAGGCCAACAACCAGGACCCGGAAATCCAGGCCCACGGAAAGTACTTCACCTGCTCCTACCTCCTGGACATGGAGGCGCACACCTTTGTTGTCCGGGTGGAATCGGGCACCATCGCCCAGATTTCCGTGGACCCGGGACCCATTGAGGTGCCCTACCAGTTCGCCATCCGGGCCAGCGCCCACACCTGGGGTGAATTCGGCAAGCCAGTCCCGGCCCCCATGTACCACGGCATCTGGGCCGCCACTTTCCAGCGCGATATGAAGCTGGAAGGCGAAGTCCTGGTCCTGATGCAGAACCTGCGCTGCATCACCCGCCAGATCGAACTGCTGCGCTCCACCGGCGCACCCGTCTAGACCATAGGAGTTCCTGACATGAGCAAAATTTCCCCCGTCACCGGCCACTACGTCACCGTCGACGTGGACGGCCTTGAATACAAGGTTTTCTACCTCGAAAACGGCCAGGGCCAGCCCCTGGTCTGCCAGCACACCGCCGGAGCCCACAACCATCAGTGGCGCGGCCTGCTGGAGGACCCGGAGATCACCGCCAATTACCGCGTCATCGCCTACGACCTCCCCCGCCACGGCAAATCGGACCCCCCTGAAAACACTGAGTGGTGGACCGAGGAGTACCAGCTCAGCGCGGACCACTTCGCTAACTTCATCGTCGCCCTTGTCGATGCACTGGAACTGGTTGACCCCATCTTCATGGGATCCTCCTTCGGCGGCAACATAGCGCTGCAGCTCGCCCACCGCTTCCCGGAGAGGTTCGACGCCGTCATCCCCGTGGAGGGAGCGGACCACTCACCGGGCTTCTACCTCGACTGGTGGCAGCACCCCCATGCCAATGCCGCTCAGGTGTGCGGCAGCGGCACTTGGGATCTCATGGCCCCGCAATCGCCGGAGGCCGACCGTTGGAAGACCTGGTTCTACTACACTCAGGGTTCCGAGGCGTTCAAGGGTGATCTGTACTTCTATTCGGTGGACCACGATCTGCGCGGCAAACTGGGCGAAATCCAGACGAACAAATGCGCGGTGGTCTTGATGACCGGCGAGTACGACTACCTCACTACGCCTGAAGACGGAGCGCGCACGGCCAGCCAGATCCCGGGTGCCGAGTTCATCGAGATGAAGGCTATCGGGCACTTCCCTATGAGCGAGAACTACCCGGTTTTTAAGGGATATCTCGTTCAGGCTCTGGACCTGATCCGCACCAAGACAACGGTCGGAGCCTAGCCGGTTCTCGCCTAAGGCGTCGGTGCCGACCCAACGGGGTCGGCACCGACCCTGCCACCTCAATGGTGAAAGACACAGAAGATTTATCCTCTTCATGCCCTGCCTCTGGCAGCCGGACCGCACGAAACTGCTGACGGTCGGGCCGCACGCCTCTACGACTTCCCTAAACCCCTTGGAGATAGAACGATGTCAATAAACGCCCAGCGTGAAGCCGCCCTGCTGGCGTCCGTGCCGACTGGCCTGCTGATCAACGGCGAGTGGCGTCCGGCCGCGTCAGGGAAGACCTTCGACGTCGAGGACCCCGCCACCGGCAAGGTCCTGCTGAGCCTTGCCGACGCCGGGCCGGAAGACGGGGCGGCGGCACTGGATGCTGCGGTCGCCGCGCAGGATTCCTGGGCGAAGGTTCCCCCGCGGGAGCGTGGGGAGATCCTGCGCCGGGCCTTCGAGCTCGTCACTGAACGGGCCGAGGACTTCGCGCTGCTGATGACGCTGGAGATGGGCAAGCCGCTGGCCGAGGCCCGCGGCGAGGTCACGTACGGTGCGGAGTTCCTGCGCTGGTTCTCCGAGGAGGCCGTGCGCGCCTTCGGCCGGTACTCGGTGTCCCCGGACGGGAAGTCCCGGCTGCTGGTGACGAAGAAGCCGGTGGGCCCGTGCCTGCTCATCACACCGTGGAACTTCCCGCTGGCCATGGCCACCCGCAAGGTTGCCCCCGCGGTCGCCGCGGGCTGCACCATGGTGCTGAAGTCAGCGAACCTGACTCCGCTGACCTCCCAGCTGTTCGCCGCCGTGATGCTGGAGGCCGGGCTGCCCGCCGGCGTGCTCAACCTCATCCCGACCTCCACGGCGGGGGCCACCACGGGTCCGCTGATCAAGGATTCCCGGCTTCGGAAGCTCTCCTTCACCGGTTCCACCGAGGTCGGTCGCCGGCTGCTCGCGGACGCGTCCGAGACGGTCCTGCGGACCTCGATGGAGCTCGGCGGGAACGCCCCGTTCGTGGTGTTCGAGGACGCCGACCTCGACGCCGCGGTCACCGGGGCAATGCTCGCGAAGCTGCGAAACATGGGCGAGGCGTGCACCGCAGCCAACCGGTTCATCGTGCACGAATCCGTCGCGGAGGAGTTCGCGAAGAAGTTCGCCGCCAAGATGGCCGGCATGACCATCGCCCGGGGCACCGAGGCCGAGTCCAAGGTGGGCCCGCTGATCGATGCGAAGAGCCGGGACAAGGTCCACGAGCTGGTCACCGACGCCGTGAGCGATGGTGCCGTCCTAATCATGGGCGGATCACCCGTGGACGGTCCGGGGTACTTCTACGAACCCACCCTTCTCCTCGACGTGCGTGAAGGCGCCCGGATCCTGTCCGAGGAGATCTTCGGGCCCGTCGCGCCGATCATCACCTTCGCCACCGAGGATGAGGCGGTCCGGCTGGCGAACAATACCGAGTACGGACTCGTCGCCTACGTCTTCACGAGGGACCTCAACCGGGGCATCCGGATGGGCGAACGCCTCGAAACCGGCATGCTGGGCCTGAACGCGGGCGTCATCTCCAACGCCGCGGCACCCTTCGGCGGGGTCAAGCAGTCCGGCCTCGGACGCGAAGGCGGCCTCGAGGGCCTCGAGGAATACCTCTACACCCAGTACATCGGCATCGCCGACCCCTACGCCAGCTGACCACGGCGGTAGACTTACACCCCAAACCGCAGGGGGTCTCCCGTTCTCGAAACATGGGAGGCCCTTTGCTGCGTGCGCGGTTCTGGACTTCGGGGGGAGAGGTTCTGAGGGGCATTTCCCGGTCATGCGGCTCTCGACGCTACCGACCATGAAGGGGATGAACGGATATGGAATCGTTATGTGGCGCCTAGCGACCGACAGTCCTGCGAGGTCAGCCCAAGAGCCCGCAATGAGCGAGGGCATGACCAGGTTGCTCCCGAAGGTGGAGTTGAATGGCTCGTTCAACTTCATCGAGACAGAGAAACGCCGCACCCGTTCAATGCGGGTGCGGCTGTTTGGGAGGTCTTTGGTGGGGACAATCGGGGTGTGGACAGTGTCCACAGTTTGGGTCGCGGACTGGGTCGTACGGGTGCCGGACTGGGCCGGGTTGCGGAGGTTTTCGGGGGAGTGGCGGAAGTTCAGGGGTGGAACCCGGTTCGAGTCCCACCTCGGGCACGTGTTTTCCCTGTTCAGGGGCTTGCCGGCTTCTGAGTGTGAACAAATCTTTTCCCTGATGGGCCCCTCGGGGGCCTATTTTTGTTGGTGGTCGGGGGCTGGTTGACTCCTTCTCGTGGTTTCAGGCAGCGGTGGCGCTGCATACTCGTTCATTGCCGGGTACGCCTGGAGCCGCATGACTGGACGCTGTCCGGGGGAGCGTCGACGCCTTGGCTGGGACGTCGTGACTGTTCATGGCGACGTTGCTAGGTACGTGAATGACTTGGTGGGGTTTGTTGGCGGTCGGGCGCTAGCGCGTTTCTTGAGCCCCGGGGTCTGTCCGGTCGGCACGGGCGAGTACCTGACCGGTGAGCGTCATCTCCGACGGCACTCCCAGAGCAACCAGTGCACAGTTCCTTGCGGTGAGGTCTTGGTCGATCGGGGGATGCGCGGGCATATCCGAGGAGGGCCTGGTCATTGTTTTGCACGTCCCGTTTAGCCCCCCAGCACCGGGCAATCTTGCGGGCGGGTCTTACGGGAATCCACCGGCCCGCAAACGCGGCGATCGTGATCGGGAAAGCTTGGGTAATGCTTGCTCCGGTGTGGGACCGCTATCCGAACGGCAGAATAACCAGAGGGCAAGGACGCTAAAGGTCTTCAGGTAGTTTCAAAAGCTCGCTAAGCTCCGTTTCATACGCAGCTTTAGGGGCGTTGAGGGATTCCATGTGAGGGTCATCTTCAGAGTCCACCGGACGGTAACGCCAGGTGCCCTTCCAGCGGGCCAGCCCGACTGCGTCCGTGTATTCAACTGTCCCTCTGACAACCTGCTTGTGAATGTCCCCGAGCTTCACTGAAGCCGGAATACCCAGGGGCACCACCAGCGGTACCGTTGAGCGGCCGAACGGATCCCGAGGGTCCGGAACGATTTCTGGAAAGCTTGCCCTTACGGGCGGACGGCCATCAGCGAAGTGCCATTCTGCGTCGATATCCTTTGCTGCCCGGCTTGAAGTTAAGTGAAGGTTCCAGTGCGTAAAGCCTTCTACAGGATAAAACCAAAGGACGCCGACATTCGGCCTGCTTTGCAAGGCGAGGCCGAAGTGGGCCGCCCTTGCTGCCAGTTGAGCTGTTTGCTGGGCAGCTTCCGCCCGCGCTGCGGCTTCCGTGCTGGCGTCCGCCTTTTGTATCGCGACCATGGCACTTATTAGGCCGGCACCAACCGGGACAGTCAGAGAAAACGTGAGAGAGGGCACGACAAGAGGTAGCCCTGCAACGGCAACAAACACGACTCCAAGCACGATTCGAAAGGCTATCTGCCGACGTTTCCGGCGCTTCTCGGAGGTCGTCGTCGCTCTCGTCACGAATGAAGCTAACCATAATCACTGCCGAGGTTGTTCCATGTTCTGGAACTGCGCCACCACTTAGTCGAACGCTGTTTGTGGGCGGGCGACCTACTGCTTTCCGACCCCAATGGCATTAGTCTGAGGCAGAAGACTCGTTGGGACATCGGAGTGCCTCATGCATGACAGCAGTGCGGCCTTCACAATCGCATTCCCCGAGGCGAGGAAAACCAGAACGGCCAGCACTCTGGCCACGGTTTTCTTCTTGATGTTCTGGATCCTGTGGGGTGTCGACCTATTCGGGGCACCAAGTGTTCCGGAACTGCCTTGGTTCACTATTGCGCTAATCCCATTCGCACTGTTCTTAGGTTTTTCCATCTATGGATGGCGGAAGCAGAGAGAGCTCGCACCCCTTCTCAATCGCCGATTCGAAGAAGAGTTTGCCGCGCACACCCAGGAGGAATACCCACCAGACGTGGACATCTTGAAAGTGCGACGGTCGATAGCCGTCAAGAGACCGGACGGGTCTGTATGTCTTTGGGCGTGAAGCGAAATAGGGATGCCTTCAACGTGTTTCCCATGCGCTGAACCCGGGCCAATGCATCGTAAAAATCGTTCAGATTGTCCAGGCCGAGGGTGGCCCGGACGCGTCCGGTAAGCCGGTCCGTTAGGGGACCCTGATCGGGCGCTCCGCGTACGGCCGCATCGTCGGCCCAAACCGCGCAAACTATTTGTCGGAATGGGAACCTTTTCGGATCCTGCGGACACTACAAGGCATGAGGCTAATGGGGGAAACCGACGAAGACCTGTGGCGTGAATGCGTTTCAGGCAACGCTGACGCATTCGGTGTCCTGTTCGACAGGCACGCGGACGCAGTCTTCAGGTACTGTCTGTCCCGCTGTGGTTCCTGGCACGACGCGGAGGAACTCGTCTCGATCACCTTCTTGGAGGCGTGGCGACAACGGAACAGGCTCAGACCCGAGAGGGACACTCTGCTGCCGTGGCTGCTCGGCGTGGCGACGAACGCGAACCGCAATCGCGCCAGGGGATCCCGGCGGCACGCCGACTTCTTGGCCAGGCTGCCGCACTCCGATCCCCGGCACGGCCAACACGAAGCAGACCATGCAGAATCGGTCGCCTCAAGGATTGACGCAGAACGGTCCGTCCGGGAGCTACTCGATACGACCGCCGGTCTGAATGACGGTGAACGTGACGTCGTAGTCCTTTGCCTGATGAACGACGTCGGCCAAGAAGAGGCCGCCAAGACCCTCGGCGTACGAATCGGCACAGTGAAATCGAGACTGCATCGCGCACGCGCCAAGCTGGGCGCCATGAACCGGGCACTAGAGCCCGCCGAACAAGTCGACACGATGATCGTTTAAGCGAGGATGTCATGAATCTGTCTGAAGTGACCTACCCGAGAGACACGAAGAACCGTGTCCAGAACCTCCTCGTCCAGGAAGCCCGCCGGACGCCCAAGCTAAGCCCGCGGTGGCGCAAACCGGCAATTCTGACTTTCGTCGGACTGGCACTGGCCGGCACCACGGCCGCCGGCGTCTATGTTGCCTTGGCGCCGGTGGACGACACAAGGGACATCCGCTGCTACTACCATGCCGACCTCACCACCAGACCTCCTGTTGTAGGGGTCCCCGGAGAAACGAAGAACCCCTACATCACCACCGGGACCTTCATCACCGGATTCGACACCAAGAGCAACCCAAACCCGGACGATAAGAACGCCGGAATGAAACAGATCAACGACCCCATCAACCAGTGCAGCAAGGTATGGGATCTAGGAGAGATGAACCCCGGCGGACTCACTGATGACCTCATCCCGGACGGATTTGTGTCTCCGCCCCCCGGTCCTCGGGGGGCACGTCCCCTCCGTGAGGGTGCGGACAAGGACCAGAACGGCAACCCTCTCTGGCCCGGGCCGGTCAGCATGGCCCTCGGCAACTATGTTCCGTTTCTGACCGAGTGCGTCGTGGACAACACCGTCGCCGTCATCCCCGGCCCGGCCGAGGTCTGCGCCCAGCTCGGTATTCCTGCACTCGACAAGAACTAGACAGTTGGCGTCCTGTCACAAGAATTGGGGGCGACAGGACGCCCAGGCTTGGCTAGTCGACTCCGCGGGGATCGCCCACATTCGTTGTACCACGAGGTTCCGTTATGGGATCGTCTAGCGGGCAACGGGTGACATTTAGCGCTGCGGTGAGTGGCAGGTCCAGGTCAGCGCACAGCCCTAAGGCCCTGATCTGCTCGGGGTTGCCGGTAACGGTTCAATCCTTGCCTCGTTATCGTGCCTGGAACGCACCGGTTTCCCGATATAGAGCCGGATCACTTCGAGTGTCGGCGGGTGGGTTGGTGAGGGCACTTCCGTCAACGGGAAGAACGCGATCTCGCTGACCTCTGATTTCTCCGGCCTAACATTCCCCTTCCACCTTTCCAGGACAAAACACAGCGCAAACGCATGTACTTTGTCGCCGTTCGGATACTCCAGCTGATGAAGCTCCGGCTCGGAAAGACACGCGAACGCGACCAAGTCCGCAGAATTGACCAGGATTCCGGTCTCCTCAAACAGTTCGGCGACGGCGGTGCCTGCGAAACTCTGCCCGGGCTCACAGGCGCCTGCGGGAAGCTCCCAGACTCCGTTGTCGACCCTGCGCTGGAAAAGTGCGGTGCCGTGACACCCAGAACCAGAACCAGAACCTGTGCTCCCGGCAGCAGCAGTTGACGGGAACCAACTTTCTGGCGCAGCTCCCAAACGTACGCCGGACAGTCGGGGGTCATGCAGGTTGCTGGTCTCTTCTCCATGAGATGTTCGGAAAGGAGGAACCCGCCGCCATGATGGTCGTAGGTTTTCAGCATGAGTTCCGCCCCCTAGCGCGGTCCTTGTTCCCGGCCGGTCCGGTTCCGGAGGCCGACTATCGGCGCGAAATCGCGCGCAGGACACGACCGCCCCGCTCGAACGGCCTTCTATGCAGCTTGGTTGGGCCGGAAGTAGACAAGAAAGAGGGTGTGCACATTGTGCACACCCTGGGCTTCGGATCGGGCCGTACCGGTGCCGGACTGGGCCGGATTGCGGAGGTTTTCGGGGGAGCGGCGGAAATTCAAGGGCTGGAACCCGGTTCGAGTCCCACCTCGGGCACGTGTTTTCCCTGTTCAGGGGCTTTTTGATGTTTTGTGTGCACATTGTGCACACTCTCGCCTCTGATCTGATGTTCCGGGTGTGTGGGGTCCCGGATAGACCTATTCGGTTGTGGGGGAGTGGCTCACTACGGCGGACCGCGTACCGCCCTGTGGGGTCTCTGCTGGGAGTCCATCGTTGTTCGTCCTTCCGTTGGGTTTTCGCGTTCACCACGTCATGGTGGCTAGGGCCGCTTGCAACATGACTTGCTGAATATTCTTTCGATCGACCGAGGGTTGCGGCCCGGTCCGGAATCTCCGCTCTGATACCTGTTCATGCAGGAAGGCGGGCGTAACGGCATGACCTGGCAACCGATCCGGAGCTGATCATGAGCTCGCTGAGCCTGGCGAGTGGGCAGCCGGGCTGGGTTCGAGGGCGATTTCCAGGAACTGGTGGGCTTTGCTGCCACGGTCTTCCCATTGCCGGCGTTGGGCATCAGGTCGGCCGCTTGCGGTCAGAATTTCGCCGACGGCGTCCAGAGTATCGAACAAGTCGATGAGGCCGGCGTCCTGGACGATGCTCAGGTGCGTGCGCCTTCCCGATAGGGCCTCAGGCCAGGCGGGCGCGTCGAGTCGAGACCGTCCAGTCCATCGGGAAGTCGGCCGGCTCATGGTCCAGGCTCGTGATGCCCCGGTACTGGCAGCTGTAGTCGAGGGTTATGTATTCAGAGTCGAGGGCGGCCATGGTGTCCTTCGGTACCGGGGCAGGTTCGTCCCGCGCAAATTGATCGGTAGGTTGCCACTTCTGCGATTCGGAGCCAGTTCCAAAACACCGGGCCGAAAGCCTGCTCGGCAGGACGCGGACAGGCTCATACACGGTACCTCCTGACGCCTGTTTGCCCAGCGAGCATACGGGAGGCACACTGCCGGGTCCCAAGAAGCTCTCAGCTTTGAGGATTAGTGTGGTTAGGGACCGGAGGCCAACAGGCGCAGAACCATGGCCGAGAAATCTTACCCATGACGTGCTCCTGATGGACCTGAGGCGACTCCGCCTTCGCCAAGACTGTCTTGACGCCCGAAGCTCAGGGTCGCGGATTCGGACGCCTGCCGCCTGATGGAGGGAAGCAATTCCTCCGACACTTCAACTTTCAGCTAGACGGCACTTACGGTCGCCCGGTTCGAAGCCGCCATTAGTCGCCAAACAAGGAAGCCAGATCCAACATGAAAACAACCATGGACCTGCCGGTGACCGTCAGGGCAACTGACCGTGCCAGCATGGAGCGCCAGCTCGACGAAGCCGTTCAGGATGCCTTGACACAGGCAATGCATGAAGGGTGCCAGGGAATCCTGGTTACCCAGGTTGACCCCGCCTCCTTCACGGTCGATCTCAGCGATGCCGTCCCGTTCGGACTGACCCGCGAACATCGGGCCTGGTAGACCACCCTTGCTGGGCATCGCCGTGACTACTTGGCCCCTCCGCTGCCGGATTGGGAGCGGGCGCCGGCGCTATGAGTTGCCACGGGCGCGATGAGTTCCTGGATCCCGCCGATGTGGTCCCGCATTGCCTGTTCGGCGGCAGGGCCGTCCGCGGCCTTGAGTGCGTCGATGATGGCCCGGTGTCCCGAGAGTGAAGCGGCCTTGCGGCTGGCGCCCTGAAAGCCGAGCCGGCGTGAGGAGCGCGCCCAGTCGCTCACGAGGCGAATGAGCTTGGAAAGCAGAGGATTTCGCGCAATGTCAGCCACCATGACATGAAATTCGACGTCGAGCTCAAGCAGCCTCGCGGAGCTCGTCTCCTCTTCTGCGGTGCGCAGAATTGCCTCAAGCTTCCTCAGGTCCGACGGTGTCGCCTTGGCCGCGGCAAGCGCCGTGACCCCTGGTTCGATCGTGCAGCGCATTTCCATGATCTGGTTGAAGTCCTCCTGCGCCGCGCTGTAGACCGAGGAGAGCTCCTCTGCCTGTTTCGGCGTTGAGGATTCGAGCACGATGGTCCCCCGGCCAGGGCGGCGGCTCACGAGCCCGCGGAGCTCCATCTCCAGCAACGCCTCTCGCAGCGTCGTCCGTGAGACCCCCAGCGTCGCGGCCAGCACCCGCTCGGCGGGTATCTTCTCGCCGCGGGGGAGTTCGCCTCGGATGATCATGAGTTCCAGCTCGGCAGCGAGATTGCCGCCCATGGATACCCAGTCGTGACTCACTGCGGACCAATTGACCACCGTGCACCTCGTCTCTGCCGTTTCGGTTGCGCTTAACAGTCTAGCCGTGGCATATTGGTTGGACCAACAGACCAATGGCGGTCTTGATCACAACTACGGAGCCAAATGGAAAAGGTCCTTACGCAGGAGACACAGCAAGTCGGCGGCACGTCCCGCTGGCGCCGGATTGCCGGCGTTGCCGGTCCAGGGTTCATTGTCGCCGCTGCAGGCGTCGGTGCCGGGGATCTCATTGCCTCCCTTAATGCCGGCGCCAGCTTCGGGCTAACCCTTGCTTGGGCCGTCGTCGTCGGCTGCTTCATTAAGTTCATCGTGACCGAGTGCATCGGTCGCTGGTCGCTTGCTACGGATATTAGCCCGCTGCGTGGTTTCCACCAGCTCAGCAAGATCTTCACCGGCTACTTCGGGATCTACTCGATCATCTTGGGGTTCTTCTACGGCGCGGCCATCGCCGGCGCGCTCGGACTCACGGTGCACGCGATGTTCCCGGCGGTCGACATCAAAGTGGGCGCCATCGTTGCCGTCCTGTGCGGCCTGGGTATCCTGTGGATCGGCAAGTACAGCTCCTTCGAGAAGCTCATGTCCTTCTTTGTGGCTGTCATGTTCATCTCCATTGTGGGCGCCGCAATCTTGACCAAGCCCGATCTCAGCATCCTGCTGAGCGGCCTGACGCCGCGCGTCCCGGAGGACGGAACTTTCTACGTACTTGGCGTCATGGGCGGGGTTGGCATGTCGATCGGTCTCCTGTCCTATGGCTACTGGCTCCGCGACCGGGGCTGGAACGGTCCCAGCTGGATCAAGACGATGCGCCTTGACCTTGTCATCGGCTACGGCATGACCTTCATCTTCATGTTCGCCATGATGATTGTCGGTGCGGCCTTCCTGCAGGGCACCGGCACCGAGGTCGGCGGACTGAGCGACCTCAACGCCCTAGCCACCCCCTTCGCGGAACGCTTCGGCGAGCCCGCCAAATGGCTCCTGCTCATCGGAATGTTCTCTGCCGTCTTCAGCTCACTCATCGGCGGGTACAACGCCCTGGCCAACGTCTTCAATGACATCTTCAACATCTACCGCAAGACCGACAAGGAGCGGGACGAGAACGCCGCCCGGTCCGTACCCTTCCGCGCCTACATCCTGTGGATGTGCATTCCTCCACTGGCCATGCTGTTCCTGGACAAGCCGGTCACGCTGGTGCTGATCTACGCCGCACTGGGCGCACTGCTGATGCCGGTCATGATCGGCGGGCTGCTCTGGCTCATGAACTCCAAGCACCTGGACAAGAAGCACCGCAATGGCCTCGTAATGAACGCCTCGCTGGTCCTAGGCCTCGTCATTTTCGTCGGCCTGGGCCTCAACGAACTCCTTAGCCTCTGATCCCGGGGCACCGATGACTCCCGGGCGCACAGCCTAGAAAGGCAGATGCATTGAATTTCACAACCCGCCCCGAACTCACCGGGACGTTTGGAATGGTTTCCTCCACGCACTGGATTGGCTCCCAGGTCGGCATGGGCGTGCTGGAGCGCGGCGGCAACGCCTTCGACGCGGCAGCCGCAGCGGCGTTCACACTGCAGGTCGTCGAGCCCCACCAGAACGGCCCCGGCGGTGACCTCCCGCTCATCTTCGCCCGTGCCGACGATAAAAAGCCCACTGTGCTGTGCTCCCAGGGTCCGGCCCCGGCGGCCGCAACCCCGGAGGCCTTCGCCGAACTGGGGCTCGATATGGTGCCCGGCACCGGGACCCTGGCCGCGGCGATCCCAGGATCGACGCTTGGCTGGATGACGTTTGTGCGCGATCACGGGACCATGAGCCTGAGTGAGGTCCTGTCCATGGCAGCGTCCTATGCCGAGCACGGGTTCCCCGCAGCGGCGAAGGTCGTGGAGTACATCAAACGGATGGAGCCGCTGTTCCGCGAGCACTGGGGACCGTCCGCCGATGTCTACCTGCCCGGGGGCCTGGTTCCCGTCGAGGGGCAGCTGCTCGTTAACAAAGCCCTGGCCCGCACCTACCGGCGCCTCATGGACGCGGAAGACGTCGTACTGCTCGGCGGCGGCACCCGCTCCGAGGGCTTTGACGCCGCCATCAGGGCATGGACGGAGGGATTCGTTGCCGAGGCCATCGCCGCGTTCGTCAAGACGCCCTGGCGGGACTCGAGCGGGCGCGACCATGCCGGCTTCCTCTCCCGTGAGGACATGGCGTCGTGGCGGCCTCACTATGAGGCGCCCGTGACCCTGGAATTTCGGGGGCACACGGTCTGCAAGCCCGGCTTCTGGAGCCAGGGTCCCGTCTTCCTGCAGCAGCTCGCCCTGCTGGACGGGATGGACGTCAAACCGGGCACGGCGGACGGCATCCACAAGATTGTGGAGGCCACCAAACTGGCCTTCGCGGACCGGGATGCGTGGTACGGCGACGTAGCCGACGTTCCGTCGCATATCCTCCTCTCAGCCGAGTATGCGGCCGAGCGCCGGAATCTCATCGGTGGCGCGGCCTCGATGGAAATCCGGCCCGGCCGGCCCGGCGGCCGTGAGGCGCTCCTACCGGAGCTTCGTGTCACGGGAGACTTTGACATCCGCGGGCTCAGCGGCGTCGGCGAACCCAACGCCGTCGCTGCGCTGCTGGATTCCGGCCCCGCGTCCAATGGGGAGGCCCGCTCGGACACCGTGCACGTCGACGTCGTCGACCGCTGGGGCAACATGGTCTCGGCCATGCCCAGCGGCGGCTGGCTGCACTCCTCTCCCGTCATACCGGAGCTGGGGTTCCCGCTGGGGACCCGGCTGCAGATGGCATGGCTCGAGTCGGGTCTACCCAACACCCTGCGTCCGGGGAAGCGGCCCCGCACCACACTTTCTCCGACCCTGGTTCTGAAAGGCGGCGAACCGGTGCTCGCTTTTGGCACCCCCGGCGGCGATCAGCAGGACCAGTGGCAGCTGCATTTTCTTCTCAACCATTTGCTCGCCGGGATGAACTTGCAGGAGGCCATCGATGCGCCATCGTTTCACAGTACGCACTTTCCCAGCTCCTTTTATCCACACGAGCATCAGCTCGGCGTCGTCGTGATAGAGCGGCGGATCGGCGCGGAGATCGTGCGGGAGCTGCGGGCGCGCGGCCACCACGTCGGCGTGGCGGGTGACTGGGAGATCGGCCGAATGTGTGCAGTCTCTCGGGATCCTGCGACGGGGACCGTGCGCGGGGCCGCCAACCCGCGCGGCATGCAGGGCTACGCGGTGGGGCGATGACCGCGCTTGTAACGAAAGATGCTCTCGCAGCTGCGCCCGTGGCCCGCACGCCCGCGGCGCGGCTGCACCTCTGGCTCATGCTTATCCTGACGTTTTCCACCGGCGTCATCGATGCCGTGGGCTATCTGGGCCTGGACCGGGTCTTCACGGGCAATATGACGGGCAACGTGGTCATTCTGGGCATGGCGCTGACCGGCACAACCAATTTGCCCGTTGTCGGCCCCGTATTGGCCCTGGCCTTCTTCTTCGTCGGTGCGATGGTTTCCGGGCGTATGCTGCGGGGAAGGCCCGACGGCTGGTCCGGGCCTACGTCCATGGCGCTGGGCGTGGTCAGTCTCCTGCTGTTGGCTGTCGCAGCCGTATTGTTCTTCCTCGGAGCGCACGATTTCCCGCACCAGGCCGAACTCGTGACTTCGGTGCTCGGGCTCGTCATGGGAATCCAGGCGGCCGCAGCACGGCACGTCAAAATCGCCGATGTGACCACGGTAGTAGTCACATCGACCCTGACGGGGCTGGCGGCCGACTCACGCTTCGCGGCCCGCAAGGATCAGGATTGGCGCAAGCGGCTGCTCGCGGTCATGCTGATCCTGCTCGGCGCGCTCACCGGAGCTGCTCTCCTGGCCGCGGCCATGTGGCTGCCCATCCTGCTCTCCGCTGTGCTCACAGCCGGTGTAGTCGTCGCGGGCCATCTCCGGGTCCGGACCGATGCCGGGCGCAGCGGCAGGAAGGTTTCCTTCAGGCGCCGGCGCTGAGTTGCCCCAGCGCAAGGTGGCCTAGACAGCGGGGCGTGATGGCCTTGCTCGCCTTCGGTGCGGCAGGTCGTTGCGTCGCGGAAAGTGAGGCGCTTGCCGGTCGAACCGGTGAATTCGGCGAGGGCACGCCTCGCTTTCCGCGACGTTCCAAAACCTCTCGCTGCAGTCCGCTACCCGGGCATCATCGCTCATCGCTGGCCGCCTGTCCTAGCAGATAGTTAGAGCTTCTTACCAACCTTGCTGAAGTAAATCAGCAACTCTTACGCTCGGCTCGAATTGATATGCCTATGACTAAGGGCTTGGCGGTTCGGACGCGCAATATTCGCGATGCTAAATGTCGCTTCCCGGACGTGTGTTAGCTTGATCACCATCCTTGCCGGCCCGGGGGCGCCGGAAGGCTTGAATCCACCACAGCTACCTTTTCGGAGGCACCATGGGACTTCGCTCCCACATGCAAGTAGGCGGTCGGGCTATTGCTGCCGACACTCCTGAAACCGGTCTTTACTCCGGTTCAGGACTTATTCTCAATTCTGGGTCCACTACGGAGGTGGCGCCGCGCGGGAACGCTCTGGCGTATCTGCTCGACACGGCAGTCGAAGAAGCCTGCACCGGTCGCGCCGCTGGCTGCACGGGCAACCCGACCCGTCCCGCATCGGTGGTCCTGGGTGGTGCGGCATGACACCACCGAGCGGAACTTTCGTAGAAATCAAGCCCGATGGAACAGCGCAACAGGGGTCCTCCCTTGCGAGCGGGGCAGATCGTGCTTCCGGTGAAGCCACCAACGAACTCAAGCGCGGGCTAAGCAGCCGCCACCTGCAGATGATAGCCATCGGCGGTGCGATCGGTACCGGGCTGTTTGTGGCCTCGGGCAGCACCATTTCCCAGGCGGGTCCCGGAGGTGCGTTGGTCGCCTACGCGCTGGTCGGGCTGATGGTTTTTCTGTTGATGCAGTCACTGGGCGAGATGTCGGCCAGAATTCCGGTTGCCGGTTCTTTCCAGTCCTTCGCCACCCGTTTCGTCTCCCCGTCCTTTGGGTTCGCGATCGGCTGGAACTATTGGTTCAATTGGGCCATCACGGTGGCCGCTGAGCTGGTCGCGGCCGGAATCATCATGGACTTCTGGTTGCCCGGAGTCCCAGGATGGGTGTGGGCCGGGATCTTCCTGCTGGTGCTGACCGGGCTAAATGCCCTCTCGGCGAAGTCGTTTGGTGAGTCTGAGTTCTGGCTCTCACTGATCAAGGTCGGCGCGGTGGTGCTCTTCCTAGTGGCGGGCGTGCTGATGATTTTCGGCATCCTTGGGGATAACTCTCCGGGACTGAGTAACTGGGAAAACCGCGATGACGTGTTTCACGGGGGTTGGGTCTCGATCATTTCAGTCTTCATGGTTGCCGGGTTCTCCTTCCAGGGCACCGAACTCGTAGGAGTCGCCGCAGGCGAAGCGAAGAACCCGCGCCGCGAAGTGCCGAAGGCCATCCGCACGGTCTTCTGGCGCATCATGCTCTTCTACATTGGTGCCATCTTTATCATCGGCTGCCTCATCCCGTTCACCGATCCGAGCCTGCTGGCTTCCGGCGAAGCCGATATTGCAACATCCCCATTTACCCTCGTCTTCTCTCGCGCCGGAATCGCCTTCGCAGCGGCCTTGATGAACGCCGTGATCCTGACCGCGATCCTGTCCGCAGGCAACTCCGGGCTGTATGCCTCCACCCGGATGCTTTACGCCATGGCCCATGACGGCATGGCCCCGAAGATCTTCGGCCGCACCAATGCACGTGGCGTGCCGGTCCCGGCGTTGCTGGCCACCGCGGCTGTGGGACTCTTCGGGTTCCTCTCCGCGATCGTCGGTCAGGGCGCAGCCTACTCCTGGCTGCTGAACATGTCGGGCCTATGCGGCTTCATCGTCTGGGTGGGGATTGCGGTTTCCCACTACCGATTCAGGCGCGGCTTCCTGGCCCAGGGAAACAAAGTCAGCGACCTGCCTTACAAAGCGACCCTGTTCCCCATTGGCCCACTGCTGGCCTTCACCCTGCTCATACTGGTGATCGCGGGACAAAACTACGAGGCTGTGCTTGCAGGACGGAGCATGGAGGTACTTTCCTCCTATATCGGGTTGCCGGTCTTCATCGTTCTGTGGCTTGCTCACCGCCGCATCACCAAATCCAAAGTGGTGCCGCTGCTGGAGATGGACCTCACGGCACCTAAGGACCTCGAGGACGAACCCAGGGGCGGCAACCCGTCACTCACCGCATTGCGAAGCTCGCGGTAGCCGAGGCCCCAGAAGGAAGGAAGCGCGGGATCTAGGTCAGAGAGTGGGAAGCCGGGTGAGAATTAAACCCGGCTTCCCCCCGGGTCAGTAGCGGCCGGTTTCTGCCCGTAGTCCTCGCCGAGAGGACGGTCCTCTCGCAGAAATTCCCTAACGACGACGCTGATCTCGTCGGTCTCATCGCCATCGTCCTGAGACTGGGCGACCTGATCTGGCGACGGACCTGACGCGGATCGACCGGCGGAGGCGGTTATTGTCTTGGCGCCTGCGGCTGCGTTGCGAGAAGGGCGGCGTTCACTCGGTCCTGGAGTTGGAGTTGGAGGAGGGGAGCCTGAGAAGCGGGCCAGATCTCGAGCAGATTGACCAGCAACCGCCGAAGGCGGTCGAGCACCATGGTGAACGGCGTCGCGAATTGCAGCAGATCCTCGATTGCGATGCGCAGGTAGTCCTCCCAGATGGGCAGCACAAGTCGGACGCGTGTAACGCCGGCGTCATCAGATACGTCTGAGACTGCCAGGTCTCTCTTCGCCACCGCCCGCAGCAGTCCCTCGGCGGCGTCGATGGCGTCCACTGCTGTCGCGGGTCGTTGACGGAGGGGGACAGCGCCCGTAGCGCGATATCGGCAAGCAACCGTAAAGCCAGCGTCGGGTCCTGGTCGAAGGTCCGTTCGGCGCTAAGCACCACTGCCGCCCGCACAACCTCATGGCTCAGTTCACCTCCGTGGATGCCGGCAAGCGGCGAGTCATCGTGGACGGTGTCTCCCACGCCGACGCAGAACACCACGAGCGCGTCTGCTCGCGTGGCCTCATCAATCAGCCGCCGAAGCTCTAGCTGCTGAACAACTCCGGGCACGCCGGTCCAGGTGATGGTGCGCCGCATCTCCGGCAGCTGCGCGGAAGGCTCATCGGGCACCTTCGGGTCGGATCGCAGCGGATAAACAGCAGCGATCACGGCGCGGCCGCGCGAGGTTACGGCTTCCAGCACCGATGGCAGCTTGAGCGACAGAAATGCTCGAATCTGCAGGGCCCGGATGAGCGCGAAAGTAACGAGAGTGGCGAGGAGCGCTGTGACCGGTACGAGTGCCGTCACCTCGCCTAAGTTAATACTGACGACGCCTGCGGTCACGGCAAAGGTGAAGACGGCGACGGCCAATGCGAAGGTTCGCCACACGAGGGGGTCGCCGTGAAAGAGGTTCCACCGTGGCGAGAAGCTGCTGGCGGACCATTGCACCACGCCGAAGAGCAATGCGAAGACAATGCTGATCACGCCGATCACGCCGATTCCGAGGGTGAACAGAAGCTCGGAGAGTCGGTTTCCCTCCACTGTTGGTCCACCGGAGACCCGGGGGAGCGCAAGGCCGAGGGCCAGACCGGCCAGCGAGCAGCACAGCTGGGCGAGGCCCGCACGCAGTCGTCGCCGTGCACGGAGCAACCGCCGGGGAGCGCCGCGCGACGAAAATGCGTTCGCCACTTAGTCGCGGCCGCTCATCTCGCCCTAGCGCTATCGGGTAATACGGGCATCACAACCTCCTGGGCGCGCCAACATTGTGATCAGCTGGCGCGGATCGCGGCATCGTTTGGAATGCATGGATCCTCCCCAGTCTTCCACGTTAGCTTCTGCGGATCTTGGTTTTCACCGCTCTCGCTCGGGATGATCCGGGACGTCAAGCCCACACGCTATCTGGCGGCGCCCCTGCCGGCGTAGCCGATGATCCCGTGGGGCTCAGAGGTTGTCGATCCCGTTGCCAATGACCACTACGCCAAGCACGAGGAGAAGGACAGTCATGACTGGTGCGTTGTTCTGCACGAGCCAATCACGCAGCGACTCGAGAGGCGGCGTCATCTGTTTGGACGCGACAAGGTATGCGATGACCGGGATGGCGACAGTACTGGCCGCGACGAACACGAAAACGGCGATTGCCAGCGTTTCTTCGGCGCGGGTGGACCCACCGGCGCCGATGGCGAGCCCGGCCCCGATGGCCATTAGAAGATTCTTCGGGTTTGCCGCTGCGAGAAGGAAACCGAGGAAGGCCGCGCGTCCGGTGGTTACGGTATCGATGGCTGCCATCCATTTGGGAAGTTCCGCCTTCTCGCCGGCTGTCGGACGCATGCGCCATTGCCGTAGTGCGAGGAGGAGAAGTCCGGCGCCCAGGAGAATCTTGATGGTCCCCGCGATAGGCCTGGAGCCTGGGTCCTCCTCGGGAATGAGGCCGCTGAGCAGGGTGGAGACGACGACGGCGACGATGATGCCGATGACCCAGCCGAGGAGGAAGCCCACGCTCACTCCCTTCGCCTGTGGCGACAGGAGCATGAGAATCGCGGCGATAATCGGGACGGGGCTGATGGCTATGCCGAGGGCTAGAGGGAGGATTCCCCCGATTTCGGATCCCATGCAAGCTTCCCTTCGCGCGGGCGCCGGCGCTCGGTGACGGCACGAAAACGAGCCCGTTCCGGGCCCAGTTTCGTGGTGGCACATGTAGCGGCCGCACCTGATGGGTTCGCCGGTATCCCGTTCGGGAGCAGCGGGGCTTCAGCCCTTATCACGTACCTTCTCCAGCCGCACAGTGAAAGCTGCGCGGCGGGGTCAGGTGATGTCGATGTAGATAACTTCGACGGCGTTGTTGCCGTAGCCGAGCCGGTTCCAGGGCGGGACTTCGGGCTGGACGTTTCCGGCCGCGTCTGTGGCCCTGGCGCGAATGGTGTGGCGTCCGATGTCTGTGGCTTCCCAGTCGAATGACCATTCCTGCCAGTGATAAGGGCCTGACGGGGGCTGGAGGGTGGCCGCGTACCACTCGCCTTCGCCGGTGAGGCTAACGTCGACGCGTGTCACCGGACCGGTACCTGACCAGGCTTTGCCGCGTACCGTATGCGTGCCGGCGGCGATAGTCGATCCGGCAGCCGGATCGGTGATGCGGGCCCGTACGTGCATGATGTCGACGGGCTCCGCGGGACGGTCTGCCCATTCGTACATGTAGTGTCCGGTCTGGAACTCGCCGACGAACGCCTCGGTCAGGACGTCGATCCGTTTGAGCCACTTCACGGAGGCCACGGCGTACCAGTGCGGGACGATGAGCCGGAAAGGAGCCCCGTGGTCCTGGCCCAGTGGGCCGCCGTTCATCTCGTAGGCAATGAGTATCTCTGCGGCCGGATCGGCGGCGCGGGCCAGGGGCAGCGCGCGGACGAAACTCAGGTTAGTCTTGTCGGTGTCGGGGAGCACGGGGGTGAGGTGGTAGGCGCCGTGGTCGGCGCCCTCGAAGCGCACGTCGACGCCGCTGGCGTCCGGGCGCGCTTGTGCGAGCACTTCATGCAGGAGGGCCCCCTTCCATCGGGCGGTCGAGACGGCGTAGTCGCCCCAGGGCTCACCGCTGGGCAGGGGACGCATTTCCAGCCGCCCGTTTCCCGCGCATTCGAGGGTGACCGCACGCTCGTGCGGGGGCATGGCCCGAAGGTCGTCGAGCGTCAGGGTCAGGGGATGGCCCACGGCGCCGCCGATCTCGAGCGTTCCGTCGTGGGAGGGCACTGAGAAGTTGCTACGGACGTAGTGCAGCTCGGTGGGGGTGATCTCGCCGAGAAGCGCAGCAGGTGGCGCTTCGGCATTGTACGGTGCCGGGTTAATCATCTGCAGGGCGGAACGTGCGGCGCGCAGTTCGTCGGTTACGTCCATGGCTAGACCTCCTGATGGATCCTGATTAGTAGTCGGCGTCGCGGAAGACAGGTTCGCGGTCTTCGTTGAAGGCGCCGATGCCTTCAATGCGGTCGGGATGGAGGGCCGAGCGCCAGTGCGCTTCCATCATGATCGCGATCGCCTGTTCCACCGGCTGCCCCGCCCCTAGTTGCACGGCACGTTTGACCGCCTGGACCGCGGTCGGGGAGTTGCTCGCGATGGTCTCGGCGATGCGCGCGGCTGCGTCCGCCAGTTCGTGCTGGCCGTGGATCTCGTTGACCATGCCGAGGCGGTGCGCTTCGGCTGCGGTGATCGGGTCCCCGGTCATGAGCATTTGCATGGCCCTTCCGGTTCCGAGGAGGCGCGGCAGGAACACCGGTGAGCCGCCGCCAGCCGAGAGGCCGATCATCGCCTCGGGCTGGCCGAAGGTGGCATTTTCTGAGGCGATGATGAAGTCGCAGCTCTGGGCGAGCTCGCATCCGCCGCCGTATGCGATTCCGTTCACGGCGGCGAAGAGCGGCTTGCGCAGCTGCCTCACGGTGTACAGCGTGCGATCGAAGGCCTGGCGCTGGCGCAGCCAATCCTCTTTGGTCATTTTGTTGCGCTGACGCAGGTCGCTACCGACGGAGAAGGCCCGGTCTCCGGCGCCGGTGAGTATGACGACACGGACCGCGGTGCGGACGGCGATCGTTTCGATGATTTCGGTCAGACGCGCGCCCATCTCGGTGGTGATCGCATTGTCGGCGTGGGGCCGGTTGAGCGTGACCACCGCGATCTGGTCGTCCTTGCGGTAGTCGAGGAGGATGGGGGACTCTGGTTCCACGGCATCGGGGGAGGGGCGGGCGAAGTCGAGTTTCTTCCAGCGGTCGGCGCCCGCGGACGTCGGGGTCATGTCGTGCTCTCCTTGGGTGGGGGCGGTCATGGCAGCTCTGCCAGCCAGCGCATCGCCGACAGGCTCGGGGCGAAGAAGTATTCGCCCCCGCGCGTGGTCACGAACGGGGGTACATCGTGCAGCCGGCGCCGGATCGGCCGCTGGGGGATGGTGAAGCTCGTCGTGCCATCGCCCGGGCCGACGAGAGGGTCCGCCTCATTCGAGGCGCCGATGAAGATACCGTCATTTAGCCATTGGGTCTTGACGAACTCGAACTGGCGCTTGATGTGGGCGCCGGCGAACACAAAGATGATGCCGCGGTCGGCGCCGTCGTCCTCCAGAACTCCCTCGGGGAGTTCGGGGCCGTAGCTGGTGCCGCGCCGGATCATCCGGTGCAGGCGGACGTTGACGCTGCCGTCGCTGTCCAGCGCGTCGCGCGGGTTCGCGCGCCGTGCGTGGGCGCCCACGGGGCATTTGAATCCGCGGGGGTCGTCGCCGTACAGGAAGTTGTTGTTCTGCTCCGGGTCGGTGCCGAGTTCCGGATCGTCCCGATCCGGGGAGAGCGCGAGCGGGGCTCCTCCTTGCCACCGGCCGACCATTTTCGCGCCAAGGAGTGCCTCTTCCTGGCGGCTGGCAGCCTTCGCGCGAAGGTATTGGCGGTAAGCAGCCACCTTCGTGTGCAACTTTCGGAGGACGACATAGGTGCCGTTCCGGCCCAGGACGTCCGGAGTAGGCATCGGCGGCAACTCTCCCGTCTCGTCAGGGTAGCCGAGGATAATCTCGCCGGCCTTGAGCGGCCGCTCGTGCGGGTTCGACGGCGGCCGGCCGCTGCCCTCCACAGCCGGCTGGCTGATACCGTCCTTGAAGCCGAAGGAGGTACGCCCGGTCGGGAGCTGGTAGCAGTCCTGACGCCAGAGGACCGTGATGCCGGTCAGCTCCTGATGGGCGCGCCGGGCCTTTTCAATGACGGCCTCGAGGCGAGCGGGGTCGGGTGAGAGCACCGCTATCGCGATGTGGACGTCGGGCGTGCCGAGCGGCTCCTCCCAGTGCTCCGGGCTGCTCTCGCCGACGTCTCCGAGGTGCACCGCGCGCGCGGCCATCCCTTCGCGAAACTCGGGGGCGAAGCTGTCCAAGGAGGACTGCGGTACCCCGAGGGCTTCGAGTCCGTGATACGTGAACCCGACGGTCATCCAGGCGTCGTGGGCGGGATCGGACGAGGGCGTCCCGGAATCGACGACGGCGGCCAGCCTGCTGACCAGCTCGTGCCCGTCAGTGCGGTCATCGATTCGCAACAGCAGGTAGGCGCCGACGTAGGGCGAGGGGCGTTCGTGTAACGCCCCGCTTTGAATGTCGTCGAGCTCGAGGCCAACGCTGTTGGAAGACATGGTCAGTGGTGTTCCGGAGGTTCGGGCGGGTTCTGGTTGGGCGCGGAGAGGTAGGGAAAGCTGCGCGAGGCCGGCCGCGAGGACCCGTCGACTCCATCGCGGATGACAGGCCCGTTGCCAGCATTGATCAGAGTCGTGAAGAAGGTGTCCATGACATCATCGTTGAGCGTGCGTCCCCCGCAGGTCTCGTGGGCCCGGCCTTGGCGGGCGGAAAGTTCTATCTCGAGGAAGGAACCCTGCTCCTGGTAGGGCTTGGTGACGTCGACGACCAGGAAATCGGCGAGCACGAGCTCGGTCAACGGATGGCCGTTGCCGTTGGTCGGCCAATCGGTCTTCCCGTCGAGGCTGTCCCAGAAGGCGAGGTTGGCGTTCAATCGCGCCCGATATGCGCCTTCGTACCCGTGGGCGAGGTGGAATGCGTCCTCCATGTTGTACAGGTCGCGGATCTCAAGGTCTTGATTGACCGGATCGAACTGTTTGGGTCCGAGCATCAGGTTTTTCACCTCGGGCCGCCCGACGTGTTCGATACGCACGTTGAACGTGCCGCGCGTCAGCGTCTCGGCGACCACTCCAACGAGCGTTGCGGCACCCAGCAGCGAGCAGTCGATCTCGAGGACAAGTCCGAGGACGTTCTTGCCGTCAAGGTAGATCGCCCCAGGGTCCGTGAAAGCGAGCTGGCCGGTCGCTACTGTTTTCAGCGCCGCGGGAGCGTCCAGGATGAAAGGATCCCAGCGCGCACCCGCGAACACCCGGACGCCGTGGCCGG
This sequence comes from Arthrobacter sp. NicSoilB4, assembly GCF_019977335.1. Classification (NCBI taxonomy): domain Bacteria; kingdom Bacillati; phylum Actinomycetota; class Actinomycetes; order Micrococcales; family Micrococcaceae; genus Arthrobacter; species Arthrobacter sp. NicSoilB4. The sequence goes on from NZ_AP024653.1 coordinate 1,763,217, forward strand.
AACCGCCACCGTCGTCGTTGACGCGGAACGAGACTCTCCCGCCCGACGGAGTCGTGCAGGTCCCCTCCTGATCGAAGGGTTGCACGTCCGGGCTGGTCGGCGTTGTGAACACGCAGTCGAACACGAACTCCTCGGCGCCGGCAGCGAACGGTGCCGCGTCGCCGGCCGCGGTGGAGGTAAGCGGTCGGAGGCGGAACCGGTAGATGAGCCCGTCAGAGAAGGCGTTGGAAATCTTTGCGAACGGCAGTGTGTTCATCACGAGAACCAGATGCCCAGCGCGGTCCGGGCTTGGAAAGGCGTAGAAATCGGTGATGTCGGCGATCGGGTTGGCCAGTGCCCGGGGGCCGGAAATGTGATCCGACATGCCCGTCAGTCCCCGGCCTCGTCGAGCAGCGGCTGCAGCGCAGGGTGCTGAAGCGCTGCCGCGGCGTCGGGGTGGTCGAGCACGCGCTGGAAGGCCGCGTTCACCCGCTGCGCCTTGCGGATCTCCTTCACGGTGCCGGGGTAGTTGCGTGCATACGCAGCGGCACGTTGCTGAGCGCCGAGTACAAATGCTTTCTCGGTGGCCAGGTCGGGCAGACCGTCGTAGCCCTCCGCGTGCTCGAAGATCAGATTGAAGAGCGCGAGCGTCGGCCCCGAGTTGAAGAAATCTTCCATGTAGGCGTCCCACCGGCCGTCGAAACTTGTGATGAACGCAAGACGCGTGTCGTCATCGAAAAGTACGAACCGGGCTTCGTGGATTGTCGTGATCGCCATTCCGTAATCCCCTGGCCGGTACCCGGGGGTCTGTTGCAGATCGTTCAGCGCGGCCCGCAACGATTCGCTCCGGCCCGGTTTCACACGGAAGAACAGGCTGAACTCGCTGGTGGGGCCGACGCCGAGGCCAGGATCGGACGGTTGGGGCGGCGCGGATGTCGCCATGCGGTGCTCCTTCGCTGATGTCCGGCAAGCATGTCAGGAGTCCCCAACCCGCACCTCACCCGAATGGGGTGACTCGGCATCACTTTCAGGCACCTACTTGCATATCCCGTCGCCATCTTCCTGTTCGGTCGGCGAGCGTGGCGGAAACCGATTGCAAGGCAACGCCGGGGCGTCTGCTGTGGATCTTGTCGCCGTCGACAGACCGTTGCCACGTGTCATGACACGCAAGTCAGCGGGCCGCGTGTGCCTTCATACCCGGGTGCGCCGGTTGGCAGGAAGTTTTTTGGGGTTTAGCCTTAGGGTGCGCAGGATGGCCTACGGGTGGCCGAGCGCGCTGGTGGGTGACCGGCGAGGGGATCTTCAGCAACGTTTCGGTCTCAGAGACGGAGCGACGTAGTGACGATGATGGCCGATTCTGGAATTAGCGGGACACTATCCTTGAATGCTCGGGGCGTCTATCTGCTCGACGATCACGAGGTCGTCCGGCGGGGCCTACGGCACCTCCTGGAGTCCGACGGCCAGAGCATCGCCGGAGAATCAGGGTCCGCGCCGAAGGCGCTGCGCCATATTCGCGCCCTTCGCCCCGAGTTGGCCATTATTGACGATGATCTCACCGATGGTTCCGGGATCAGGGTGTGTCGGGATATTGCGGCGGCCGGCCTCGGCACTAGGTGCGTGATTCTGACCGGGGAGAGCAGCGAGTCCGTGCTGATCGACTCCATTCTGGCCGGCGCATGGGGATGCCTGTCCAAGCAGGACAACAATGGCGAACAAATAAGACTCATTCGCCGCGGCCTGGCAGGGCACACAGCATACAGCGGCCGGTTCCGGGCCGCGCTTGCTGCCCCCTCGGCGCTGCGCGGGCCGAAGCGCCCGGAAGAGCTTCTTCTGACCCTCACAAGACAGGAAATGAATGCCGCCGTCGGGTTGGCGCGAGGGCTGACCAACCGCCAGATCAGCCAGGAGATGTTTGTGGCAGAAAGGACCGTTAAGCACATGACCTCGTCCGTGCTGAGGAAACTCGGCATGGCACGGAGAACAGAGGCCGCCGTGTTCATCACGAAGGCGCTGAATCCCACGGAAAACCGTTCGTACCGCTCAAGCCCATTCCCGGATCTGATCGCGGAGGTCACGGCAGCACTACTGGATTGCATCAGCGAGTCCGGGACCTTGCCGGTCATACACGAAGAGCGGGCTGGGGATGTCCGGCGGCTTGCTGAGGCACTTACAGCGATGGGGACCGGCAGAATAGAAACCGGGCTCCTGCCGGCACCTCGGGACGCGGCCAACGGCGGTTCTGGGTCCGGTTATCAGGAGCGTCACCGGGTTTCACGCTGACGGCGGACTCACGCCGCCCTGGCGCGGCCGCCTGAAATCCCTCGCGGGTAGACGATCATGCCCCCTGCCGGTGAGCGGGGGGCGCCTTGGGCCGTGAAGTGGGTGTTGCTCGGGCACGGACTTAACGATGTCATGAATGTCAGGCCGGGCGGGCGCCCTCGAGGGCGTTGTCTTCGGGAACCGCATTGTGCCGACGCCGGATGAGGCCGTCCCCGGCGTTGGTGCCCAAGGTTGCGGGTCGCCGTGGGATCTGCGGTATTGGCACCGGGAATCATCATCGTCGGATGAGGTCGTGGCCCCGGTGCAGCCCGAGAATGGTCGTGCTCGCCAGTGACAGAGCGTCCTGCCGCATCCCATCCCGGAACGGAGCCTCCAATGTCGAGACCTCACCCAATCCTTGCAGGACCGATCGCAGTCGCCGCTTCCCTCGCGCTGCTCACGGGCTGCAGTACTTCCAGCCCCGGGACGAGCGTCAGCAGCGCCCGAGCGCAGGAGAACGTTTCGCAGGCGTGCGCTGCTGCCAGCGCCTATTCCGCAGCCCTGACAAATTTCAAACAGACACTCAAACCCGGCGCAACAGTGGAGCAGATCAACTCGGCACGAGACCAGGTCGCGAAAACCTACGACGATCTGATCAGGGCCAGCCAGGACGTCGCCAGGGACGAGGTGGACGCCGTCCAAGCGGCCGAAAAGAACTTCGATCGAGCCGTCAAGGCCGTTCCCGACGATGCCACCCTGACCCAGGCGTTCGGTTCCCTAAGGGACGAAGCAGCCAACGTCCAGGCCGCGGTCAGCGACCTCCGGACGGCGGCCAAGTGTTAGGTTCGCCAATTTCTGTTCATCCGCAGTAGCCCCCATGCCGCGCATTCGGCTGCCTTAGTGCCAAATGCCCCCCCAGCTGAAAGCAGGGAAGTCAACGTGAGTGTCTGGGGAAACTTTTGGAACATTATCTGGTGGCTGTTCTATGTGTGGGCCTTCTTCGCCTTCCTGTGGGCGTTGTTCACCGTAATTGGGGACCTGTTCCGGGACGACAAGCTCAGCGGCTGGTGGAAGGCCATCTGGGTCATCTTCCTGGCTTTCGTGCCCTTTCTGAGCCTTCTGGTGTACTTGATTGCCCGCGGTAAGGGCATGGCCGAGAGGTCTATGGAACGGGCGCGAAAACATCAGGAGGCCGCGGATGCATACATCCGGGGGCTCTCTGCAGCGAGTCCAAGTGAGGAGATCTCCAAAGCCAGGGCTCTTCTGGACTCGGGAACCATCAGTGCTGATGAGTTCGACATGATCAAGAGCAAAGTACTGGTCTGAGAGCGCCATGAAATCCTATGAGGCCAAGACACTGATCAATGCCCGGAAATCCACGGTATGGGACATCATCACGGACGGCGGCAACTACACAGTCTGGGACTCTGGCATTACCCACATCTCCGGCGGACTGCGCAACGGGGGCACGATTCGAGTCCGGAGCCGGACCGGCGGAAACCGTACTTTCCGTCTGCGCGTCCGGCAAATGCCGGGCGAAGCGATGACATGGACCCGGCGCCTGGCCCTTGGCCTGTTCAAGGGCGTGTGCACGTTCACGCTCACGTCCCACGGCGAAAAGACGCTTTTGCACGTCAGGCAGGATCTTGCCGGCCCACTGCTGGGCCTGCTGTGGAAGACCCTGCCCGATATTGAGCAGGCTTTCGCCGAGTACGTAAACGCCGTTAAGAAACGCGCCGAACTGCTCAGCAGACATGAAGCCAGGATCCACGCTTCACAAGGCCGACCACAGGACGTATCGGGCGAACGCTCAGACCAGCCGAGTGCCCGCGACACTCCGCCTTGGTCGAGAACGCTTCTTCCCCACGACCAACGTTGGCCTCAACCTCTGCGTCTGCAACAGGACCCTTCAAAATCCTCCTGGTAGATGTACGACTGCTTCATAAGCATCATGACTTCGCAACGCATCATGACGCCGAACGCCCGGCTTTGCATCTGGTGGATCATTGACCTGTTCCGGATCACCAAAGAATACGCCGCCGACGGTGCCTCCATGCCGTTGGGCGGGACCAATTCCCAGCGCCGCGGCCTGCGGCTGGCATCGACCGCCGTGGCCGCCGCCCTCCTGGCTGCGGTGACCTACATCACCGGGGAACCTGTCGCTGGGACAATCGCCGCTACCGTCACCGCGGTGAACGAACTGCTGAACCCGGCCCCGCCGCCACCGGTCAAAAAGTGGGTCACCGTTGCGGAGGCCTCCGGCACCAAGCTCCCGGGGCCGGTCGTGACCGTCACCGGAAAACTTCACATCGAGTACACCTTCACCGGCCCGGCGGTGGCCTACCTCCAGCCTGCGAAAGGACCGGCCATCACCATTCTTGCCCGGATCAAGGCCGGAGCCGGGGCGACCGGCATCGCTCTGCAGCCGGGGACCTACACGCTGATAGTCAGCACTACCGGCACCATCTGGCACCTCACGGCCGAGGAATACCGGCTCCCCGGGTAGCGGCACGGCCTGTGCCGCATTCGCCTGGACACAGGGCCCCGCAGCACCTTCAAAGCAACTCGAGGATGCCGACCGTATGCCATGCCCCGGACATCTCGTGCTCCGGGACGTGGGCACTTTTGCCGGAACTCCATCAGGTCTAGCTTGGAGAGCATCAGGCCCGTGCACACGAACGCGGGCTGGCCGGGAACACCGGGCGGGGGGTCCGGTGGTATTGGTCGCGGCGGCGGGGTCGGCCCCAATCATCCAATACAGCGCCTTCAGGGTCTCAAAGGCGAAGGAACGGAACAGGAATGATGGCGGACCCGGGAATCCCTCCGCAGCATCCAAAGCCCGGCCGGGGTGTGTATTTGCTGGACGACCACGAGGTCCTTAGGCGGGGCTTGCGCCAGGTGCTGGAGTCCGATGGTCGGGGAATCGGGGTCCGCCCGCGAAGCAGCTCGGCGGATCCCAGCCCTTCGCCCGAATCTGGCCATCCTTGACGATAATCTCACAGACGGAACCGGTGCCGAGGTGTGCCGGGCCATCGCCGCGGCTGGCTCAACTACACGGTGCGTCACCGGGGGAGCCGACGAAGCCTTGCTGCTCGACTCCATCTTGGTCGGCGCGTGGGGATGCCTGTCCAAGCAGGATGACTGCAGCGAACAGCTCCGGCTGATCCGCCGCGCACTGTCCGGTTACAGCGCTTACAGCGGGCGGTTCCAGTCGGCGCTTCTGGACCCGTTCCCCGGGCCGAAACGCCCGGATGAGAGACTCCTGACCCTCACGAGACAGGAAACGAATGTCGCCGTCCGTCTGGGGAAAGGGCTGACCAAACGCCAGATCAGCCAGGAGATGGGGCTGACAGAAAAGACGGTGAAGAACATGGTCTCGTCCGTGCTGACGAAACTCGGCATGGAGCGTAGAACACAGGCCGCGGTGTTCATCTGCGGAGCGCTGAATCACTCGGACGATCCTGACTGCGGCGGCTACCGGTCCAGTCCGTTCCCGGATCTGGTCGCCGAAGTCACCTCAGCGCTGCTGAGCTGTACCAGCGAGGACCGCTCAGTGCCGCCTACGGACGCCGAGCGGGCATCGTACGCCCTCCGGCTTGCCGCCGCCCTCGCCGCAACCGGGATCCGGCCGACGCGCCGGCGCCCGCTGCCGAGCCGGACTTAAGAACCCCGGATTCCGCGCCGGCGTTCCCGGGTCCGTAAAGCTGGTGAGCCCGACACCACATCGGGAGAGCCCACGGCGGTGCATGCTCGGAGGGCCCGCACTAATAGGGCGTCCACTGGACGCTGTCGTGGCTGTCCTGTCGAGTCGGTCAGGTAGTGTGCAGGCGCCGTGACCGGCGACGCGGGGCCACGGCGGTCCCGTGGGTGTGTCCGATGGCCTCGAGCACCACGGCGGGCAGGCTCTGGGTGCTCATCATGATCTCCCGCTGCCGGCGTGAACCTGTGCCGGAGGTCAGGATCCTTGCCGCTTCCGAGGTCACTTGCTCCTCGTCCCCGCTGTCGGCCAGGGCCGGCCGGATATGGGAGAGGAGGACCTGGACCGCTTCTCCGGCCGGGCATGGAGTGTTCAGCAGGGGGTGCAGGAGAGTGCCGTCGACTCCTGATTGACTCGCCTGCCACGCCGCCAGACGCAGTTGCCCGGCGGACCGGCGGGGCGCAGAAATCCCGGCGCGCCATTCCTGGGCGGCACGTTCAACGAGTGCCCGCACGATCGCGGCAATCGCGGCCGCGTGTGAGGCCTCCATGCAGACGTCGGCAATGCGTACCTCCACCGTCGGGTGGTTCCGGGAGAGGCGCGCGTCGAAGTACACCATCCCTTCGTCCAGGAGTACGCCCGTTGTCAGCAGGGATTGCACGTACCGGTGGTATTCCCGTTCTGATCCGAACCTTTCGCAGGGCCCGGAGGTCGGCCAGCGGTTCCAAGCCTGGTAGCGGAAGCTTGCGTATCCGGTGTCGGCACCCTGCCAGAAAGGGGAGTTCGCGCTCAGCGCCAGCAGCACGGGCAACCAGATCCGGATGCGGTCCAGAACTGCCACACCTTCGTCACCGTCGGTGATTCGGACGTGAATATGGAAGCCGCAGGTGAGTTGCTCCCGGAGCGTCAACCCGAACCGGGTTGCCATGTTCAGGAATCGGGGCTGCGGGACGAGGGTGGGAGTAGCCGGGACGGGACTGGTGGCCACGGCGACCGCTCGTGCCCCCACCGAGTGGGCTGCCTCGTCGGCCAGCTGCCGGCCCTCGCGGATGAACGTAATCATTTCCTGCAGCGTGGAACAGACAGGCCCGACGGCCTCGAGCTGCTCTTGCTGGACCTCCAAAGCCAAGAATGGGCCGCCACTGGTTTCAGGGCGCTGCGGGGCCTTGGCCAAGCACACTTCCGCGGCGGGCACGGGCTGCCCCGTCGTGGCATCGACGAGCAGGAATTCCTCCTCGACGCCGAACGTCCTTTGAACCCCTCCGCCAGAACGGCTGGGTGGTCTCGTCAGTGAAGAATTCAAGGCAGCTCCTAACAGGAAGGCCTCCAACCCTGCCACCACGGCAGGGCGGCTGCCAATGAAGCTATCCAGCCCTCCTCCACGAGCCATGATCACCGGCCCGTGCTGCTGAACTCCCCCCAGAATATCCCCGACAAAAGCATGTCGGAAGGAAAAGCCTATAAGACGGTCATCGAGGCGCACGTGGACCCATGGCCCACACCTTCCGGGGAACGGTACGCGTAGCAGCGGGTCGGGCAGTGATGCGGGACTACCGGAGGCGCGTCCGTGCGCAGGGACAACTTTCCCCGCCACAGCCGCAGAACTGCCGGACCAGGACTGTAGCCCGTATCCGGGCTGGACCAGCTAAAGCTCTTGCGGGTGTCCCAGCCACGAATGGCTGGGACACGGGAGCGGCACGCCAACATCCGTTGACAACATCATTGAGTTTCCTTCGGATTCTAGGCATCCGATCCACCCCGTCTAGCCCCGGTTCCGCAAGCTCCACCGGGGCCTGCGGTGCAGGAAAATGTCCCTCCGGCGCTCCTGCGTCGCTGATTTCCTTGGGGGAATTTCCTGCCCCTTTTTCCTTGGGGGAATTTCCTGCCCCTTGCACACCACGTTCGATCTGTCGAGAACGGGCATTTCCCCTCTAGCGGCTGAGCGGGGTGGTGTTCCGTCGTCTTAAGTAGGTAGACTGGGCTACCTACTTAAGGGTTGTGTGATGTTGTGGGTGATGGTCTGGGCCGGGAGCGGCCGGCACGTGATCGGTTGATGACGGCCGCCGCTGAGTTGTTCTATGCGCATGGGATGGCCGCTACCGGGATTGATGCGATCACCGAGAGGGCGGGTGTGGCGCGGAAGAGCCTGTACAACAACTTCGCGTCCAAGGACGATCTGGTGCTCGCGTATATCCGGGAACGCCACCAGGAGTGGCTGGGCCTGTACGAGCTGCGCGTCGTCAATGCACAGACTTCGCGCGATCGGGTGTTGGCGGTGTTCGATGCCTACATCGACCATGCCGGGGCCGCCTACGTCCACGGGTTTCGCGGGTGCGGGCTGCTCAACGCAGCCGCCGAGCTGCCGGCGGGCGCGCCCGGGCGGGTGGCGGTCCGCGAGCACAAGGAACAGGTCGAGGCGATCCTGGCCGCTGGTCTGGCCTTGATCGTCGACGCCGACCGGGCCGCAGAGCTCGCCGAGCAGTTGGCGTTCGTGCTCGAAGGTGCAGTAGCCCGCGCCGGCCTAGAGGGCTCTGTTGAGCGCTTGGTCCATGCCCGCGCGATCGCCGCCTCGCTGGTGGATGCGCTGTGAGGCGCGAGAAGGTGATCGCCATCGCGGCGATCACCATCACCTCAATGCTGTGGGGCACAACGGGCACCGCCGCGACATTCGCACCCGGCGCCGGCCCGCTGGCGATCGGAGCCGCCGCCCTGGGGATCGGCGGCGTTTTGCAGGCTCTCATCGCGATCCCGGCGCTACGCGCCAGCCGCGGGAAACTACGCGCCAACCTACCCCTGACGGGACTGGGCGCGGTGGCGGTGGCGATCTACCCGCTGGCGTTCTACAGCTCGATGCACCTGGCCGGGGTGGCGCTCGGCACCGTCGTGTCCCTGGCATCGGCACCGCTGGCTTCCGGTGTGCTGGAATGGTTCGTCCAACGCACCCCGCTCAGCCGGTGGTGGATGCTGGCCGCCGGGCTTGGCATAACTGGCAGCACTTTGCTGTGTCTTTCTAAGATGGCCCTCGACCCCGGCGATGTCGGTTCGACGCTTGCCGGCATCGGGCTCGGTCTGGTCGCAGGCGCCACGTACGCCACATATTCGTGGTGCGCCCAACGCCTCATGAGCCGCGGCATTAGTCGCGCCGCCTCGATGGGGGCAGTGTTCGGAGCCGGCGGCATTCTGCTTGTGCCGGTCCTGCTTATGACCGGCGCACCGCTGATCGCGAGCTCTCAGGTGTTCGCCGTCGCAGCCTACATGGCTCTGATCCCGATGTTTCTGGGCTACTTGCTCTTCGGATATGGTCTGGAGCGCGTCACTGCCAGCACCGCAACCACGATCACCCTGAGTGAACCGGCCATCGCCGCGGTCCTGGCCGTGGCCATCGTCGGCGAACGCCTCAGCACTGTTGGCTGGGTAGGGCTTGGCATCATTGCCGTGGCCCTCGCTGTTCTGGCGATCGCGCCAACCAACACGGTTAGTGCACTGCCGAAATCAGACCCTGTCGTTGTTCTGACACGCCGTCCTCGGCCGGTACTCAAGATGGAAGGCGGAACAACCTTCGTTGACGCCGACGCCGTCTCCGCGCTCAAGCACGCTCGCTCCCCTGGACGGTGACCCCGACGTCCGGTCGGTCGCTGCGTCAGCACGGTCCGACAGTCCCTCGAGGCCGATCTGATCGACCACGTGCACATCGTCCTCGTGCCGATCGTCCTGGGCCGGGGCGAGCGGCTCTGGGATGGACTCGGAAGGACTCGAAGCAACCATTGAAATCGAAGCGACCCCTTGTGTACTCGGAGTTCTCCATCTGACCTTCGCCCGTCGGACGGCCCGGTAGGTCGACATGTATGGGGCAGGCCTGGTGCCAGTTCTCAGGAAAGAGGCAGCGGCGGGGAACCGGTAGCGAATGTGTCGAAGCTCCGATCAAATGACGGTTGATCGGAGCTTCGGTCCATTTTATGCAACTGAACTTCGGAGGCTGCTCGGAAGGTATGAACGGCGGTTGGGAACGCGGGCAGTTACCAGATATAGGACGGCTGCCCGCGACGAAACGGACGGCGCTAGGTCTGTTGGTTCTGAAGCTGGGAGCGAAGTTCGTCTGCGGTCGGGGGATTTGCACCAGCCCGGCGTACGGTGATCGCAGCCGCCATGGCGGCCGTTCGTCCGAGCTGCTCCAGAACAGCGGGTGCCAAACCATCGGTTCCGCGGGTGAGGAGGCCCAAGATCAGCGCGGACATGTACGAGTCGCCTGCCCCGATGGTATCCACGACTTTCGATTCCACTGCCGGGACCTTCACGCGGGTTGCGGCTGTTGCAAGGAGCGAACCCGATGAGCCTTGGGTGATGACGGCCAGGTCGGCGCCCAAATGCAGGATGTGTGTGGCGGTCTGGTCTGAGTTCTGGTCCGGGTAGAGCCAGTGCGCGTCCTCGTCGCTGAGCTTGACGACGTTGGTGAGGTGGACCAGGTCTTCGAAGATGGATACGGCTTCGGCGTGGCTGCCGAGCAGGGCGGGCCGGATGTTGGGGTCATACGTGACCGTGCATCCGGGGCGGCGCTGCTGAAGGAGCGATTTGACCGCGTCGGCACCCGGGGCCAGAAACGTGGCGATGGAACCTGTGTGGACTATCTCAGGGACGACGGCGGGAACCGGCGGTTGGATGTTCCAGGCGATGTCAAAGTCGTAGCTTGCTGAACCGTCGGGGGCGAGGGCTACCGTGGCAGTCGAGGTCCTGGGGAGCGAAGGGGACCCCGGCAGCAGTGACACACCGGCGCTGAGAATGTGCTTCTCGATTGCCGCGCCGCGGTCATCGTTACCGAACGCCGTGAGCAGTCCGGTGTTGACGCCGAGCCGGCCGAGCCCGTAGGCGACATTGGCCGGTGATCCGCCGGGGTGCTCAGTCGTGCCTTCGTGCGAGGTGACGATGTCGGTGAGGGCTTCGCCGATGACGAGGACATCGAGGGGTTGCCCCGCCTGGCTGGCGGCATCGGGGTTGTGCATGTGTTGTCCTTTCTGCTGGCGGGCGTTAAGCGAATTGAGTGATTTCGAGGCGGTTGATGGTTGCTGTCCCGCCGATCGCGTAGACAGCGACGTCGGTGCTGGTGTGGGCCGGAAAGATCAGTTCCGTCATGGTGACCTGGCCGCCCCGGGCGAAGACTTCAACGGAGCAGCGGTCCACGTAGATGGTGAGATCGTAGGACCCTTCCGTGGTCAGGACGGGTGCGCTGTCGACGGAGGGGAAGGCTTTGTGGAAATCAGTGTCCCCGGAGTCCCGGCGGTCAACGATCAGGATTGCTTCGTCCGGTCGGATGCCAACTCGGGTTCCGCGGGCTCCGTCGCCGCGCACGACCAGCCCGAATTCCTCGGCTGTCCCCGGGGTGAGGGTGATATCGATGCGCTGGACGCTGCCCGCGGCATCTTCCAAGATGTGGGTGCCGTCGGCGATTTCGGTGTCCGCAAGGCTGAACTTTTGGCCTTGCTCGGGAAGTGCGGCGAAATTTCCGGTGGCTTTTTGGATCAGGCGGGGTTGTCCGTCGATGGTGTGGAGGGATATTTCGCGGGCGAGTGTCATGGGGCTGCGCCACGGTGTGGTGGGGATGTGGTTGGCGTATTCCCAGTTGTTCATCCACGCGATCATGAGGCGGCGGTTGTCGGGGACGTCGCTGAAGGAGACGGCGGCGTAGTAGTCCCGGCCCCAGTCCAGCCACTGGTACTCGCTCAGCCGGGCGGGGTCCTGGAGACCTTCGGTGACGGTGGTGGCCGAGGCGAACGTGGTGCCGTCGAATTCGCCCACGAAATACTGGCCAGCCGAGCCGTTGTTGGGTCCGCCGGGGTTGAGGTTGACGGTGAGGACCCACTGCAGCCTGGCCGGGTCGCTGTCGAGGGGGAGGGGGAACAGGTCGGGGCATTCCCACACGCCTCCGGTGGCGTTGGCCGGGCCGAAGGTGCTGAGGTATTCCCAGTTCCGGAGGTCATCGGAGCGGTAGAGCACGACCTGGAAGTCTTGGGCTTCCACGGCGGCCATGACCCAGTAGCTGCCGGCGTCGCCGTCGTACCTGATGACTTTGGGGTCGCGGAACTCGGCTGATCCGCGGTTCAGTACGGGGTTGGCGGTGTGTTTGGTCCACGTGTATCCGCAGTCCAGGCTGTAGGCGAGCGACTGGGCCTGGAGTCCGCCGTGCGCGGATCCGGGCTTGAAGGCGCTGGTGTAGACGGCGACCAAGGGCGGTGCCGAACCGGTGCCGAATCCGCTGGTGTTGTCTTGATCAAAGACGATGCTGCCGGAGAAGATGTCTTCGTCCTCGTCGCAGGCGATGGCGACGGGGTGTTCGGTCCAGGTCAGCAGGTCCGTGGACGTGGCGTGCCCCCAGGACATGTTTCCCCAGACGTTGTCCACCGGATTGTTCTGGTAGTAGAGGTGATAGACGCCATCATGGAAAATCAGTCCGTTGGGATCGTTAAGCCAGGTGTTCCCCGCGGTGTAGTGCAGGGCCGGCCGGAAGGTGTCGGCCGTGGTGGCGGTCGCGGCGGTCATGAAGGACGGTCTCGTTTCTGTGCAGGTCTGGGGGAGGAACCCTGCAAAAGGGTTCCCTGAGGGGTGGGTGGGCCGGCGCGCACACCGGCCCACCCGGCAGGAGGGAGTTAGGAGTTCTTTTTGTAGCGGTCGTAGGCCTGCTGGTAGACCTCGATCATCTTGTCGACACCGACGTTCTTGAGCTGGGAGACGTAGCCGTCCCATTCCTGGTCGATGCCGCCGGAGACAATCCATTTGGCGATGTTCTGCTTCACCAGGGATGTGGTGTCGGTCTGGATGGTGCTGATCTGCTGGAGTTCCTCGTTGGACAGGGCGACCGGGGGGTAGCCGTCGTTGCCGGCGAACGGCTTGTAAATTTCGCTGACAGCCTTCTGGCGTTCCGCGGCGCGCGGTTCGGGTGCGACGACGGTCGTGAAGTTCTCGGCCGTGTTGGCCTTCGGGCCGCCGGGGGCGACCTTCTGGCGGCGTTCGCCTTCGCTGGTTCCGGCCGGGGCCGGGATCTGGGTCAGCAGGCCGGTGGCGTCCTTCTGGAGAGTTTCACCGATCGGTCCCCAGTTGGCTTGGGCGGACTGGAGGGGGTCATAGAGGTTGTCGGCCCAGCGCATGGTCGCGGCCGGGTACTTGTTGGTCCGGGTGATGGCGAACGCGCCGCGGGCGATCTCCTGGTTGTTGGACTGGCTGGCGATCCGTTTGCCGTCCACGCCTTCGAGTACCGGCACGAGGGAGTAGTTGGCGGCGCGGTCCGCGCCGACCATCTCGGGGACTTCCCACCAGACGAAGGAGCCGAGGTTTTCCGTGGCGGCCTTGCCCTTGGCCAGGTAGGCCTTGTCGTCCTGGGAGAAGGATTCGGGGTCGATCAGGCCTTCCTGGTACCACTCGTGCAGCGTCTGGATGGCCTTCTTGTAGCCGTCTTGGGTGGGGGTGAAGATGACTTTGTCGTCTTGGACGATTCGGTGGTCCATGTTGTCCGGCACTCCGCCGAGGGCGGCGATCAGGTCAACGATGTCCCCGCACCAGGAGCCGGGCATGAAGCTTAGCGGGATGGTCTTGCCGGTCCCGGAGGCGTCCTGGGTCTTGAACGCGAGCAGCGCGTCGTGGAACTCGTCGATGGTCTTCGGCATCGGGATGTTGAGTTTCTTCAACCAGGAGGTGTTGATGGCCAGTTCGTTGGGGAACTGGACCAGGCCGAGTTCTTCGACGGACGGCAGGGAGTAGATGTGCCCGTCCGAGGAGGTGATGGCTGCCTTGATATCGGGACGGGCAGAGAGCAGCTTGGAGAGATTGGGCGCGTTCTTCTCGATGAGTCCCTCGAGGGGGATGAGGGTGCCGCTGGCGGAGTACGTGGCGATCTCGGCGTCGGTCAGGCCGGTGTTGAAGAACGCGTCGGGCAGGTCCCCGCTGGCCAGGATGAGGTTCTTCTTTTCCTGGAAGACCGTCTCGGGCAGGTTTTCCCAGTTGACGTGGATGTTGGTGGCTTTTTCCCATTCCTGCACCACGGTCATGGTGTTGTAGTCCGGGGCCAGGGCGGCCTTGGTCCCGGAGAATGTCAGGTCGAGTTGCTTGCTGACAATCGGGAAGCCGGATTCCTGGAACCCGAAGTCGGCGGAGGCGTCCTTGATCTCCGTGGAGCCGGACTTGCCGCCGGAGCAGCCGGTGAACGTCAATGTTCCGGCCAGGACGGCGCCGAGGACGGCGTATTTACGGCTAAGTGCCATGGTCATTCCTATTCTGAGGTGGGATTGCTGCCGTCCGACGGCGGTTGCCCGGACGGTCGATAGGGGAGGGGCTATTTGACTGCGCCGATCATGGCGCCCTTGGTGAAGTGCTTCTGCATGAATGGCAGGGCAATCATGAGTGGCAGGCTCGAGACGACGATCATGGCGTACTTGGTGAGCTCTGCGATCCTTTGCGCGGCGGCATAGGATTCGATGTCCCCGCCGGTGGTGCCGGAGGATGAGACGTCTGACTGGATGAGGATGTTCCGCAGGACGAGCTGCAGCGGATATTTGGAGTCGTCGTTCAGGAAGATCAGGGCGTCGAAGAACGAGTTCCAGTGCGCGACGACGTGGACCATGATCATCAGCATGATCAGCGGTTTGGACAGCGGCAGCACCATCTTGAAGAAGAAGGTGAAGTCGTTGGCTCCGTCCATCTGGGCCGCTTCACGCAGTTCGTTCGGGACGGTGTGTTCGAAGAAGGAGCGGGCGATGATCAGGTTCCACACCCCCACTGCCCCCGGCAGGACCACGGCCCAGACGGTGTCCAGCATCCCCAGGTCCCGGACCACCAGGTACTTGGTGATGAGGCCGCCGTCGAAAAACATGGTGATGACGAACAGGAGCATCAGGATCTTGCGGCCCGGCATGTCCTTGCGGGAGAGGGCGTAGGCGCCACAGAGGATCGTGGTGACGCTGATGACGGTTCCCAGGACGGTGTAGACGACCGTGTTGCCCAGGCCGTTCCAGATCCGGCTGTCAGCGAAGATCCGCTCGTAGCCCTCCGTGGTCACGCCGGAGGGGAACAGCCAGACCTTGCCTTCGTAGACCGCGTTGGGGTCGCTGATGGAGGCGATCACAATGAAGTACAACGGGTAGACGACGGCCAGGATGGACAGCACCAGCACCGATGTGGCGGCGATGTTGAACACGCGGTCGCCGTACTTGTCCCTCAGGGTCGGCTTGGGGCGGGGCCGGCTCACGGCCCTGGCTGGGTTTTCGATGTTGACGGGGCTGGTTTTCAGAGACATCTCGGCATCACCACAGGGTCGACTGGTTGGCCCGGCGCGCCACCGAGTTGAAGAAAAGCAGCAGCGCCAGGTTGAGGATGGAATTGAACAGGCCGATGGCAGCCGAGTAGCTGAACTGCGCCTGCTGCAGGCCCGCGTGGTAGACGTAGGTCTGGATGATCTCCGACGTCGAGAGGTTCAGGGGGGTCTGCATTAGCAGTGCCTTCTCGAAACCAACGTTGAGCAGGTTCCCAATGGCCAGAATGAACAGCACAGTGATGACCGGCATGATGCCCGGCAGATCGATGTGCCGGATGCGCTGGAGCTTTGAGGCGCCGTCGACCTTGGCCGCGTCGTGAAGGGCGGGATCAATTCCGGCCAGAGCCGCCAGATACACAATCATTGAGAACCCGGCGTTTTGCCAGACATCCGAGAGGACGTAGATGGGACGGAACCATTCCGCGGATCCCATAAAGAAGATCGGCTCGCCCCCGCCCAATTGGATCGCGTTGTTCACCAGACCGGATCTGGGGGATAGGACAACAAACATGATGCCCACGACCACGACCGTGGAGATGAATGCCGGCGAGTACAGCACTGTCTGGGTGAATTTCTTGAACTTTTCGCTTTGGAGCTGGTTGACCAGCAACGCCAGGATGATCGGAACCGGGAAGGCCACCAGCAGACCCAGAAGCGCGATCCACAGCGTGTTTCCGATGACCTGGCCGAACTGGTACGAGTTCACAAACCTGATGAAGTGGGTCAGACCCACCCAAGGGCTGTCCGTGAAGCCGTCCACCGGGTTGTAGTTCTTGAAAGCGATCTGCACTCCGTACATCGGCCAGTATTTGAAGACCAGAATGTAGATAATCGCAGGGGCTAGTAATACGTATAACTGCCAGGCCCGAAGAATTCGTTTCAGCCGAAGCGAAAAAGAAATCCTTCGTTGCGGCTGGGGTGCCGCGGCCGGACGCCGGCGTCCGGCCGGGATAATGCGGCTCATGGCATCTCCTTTGGATGTGTCACTGAGTTGCGTTCAATAAGAGGGCACTCCATCAGCTCGACCCGGCCATCGGGTTCCGCGCCCTGGAGGATCAGGTCAACCGCGCGCCGGCCCATGGCGACGAACGGCAGTTCAAGGGTGGTAAGTCCCGGGCGAAGGTGGGGCGCCAGGGTCGACTGGTTGTCGAAGCCCACGATGGATACATCCCCGGGGATCGAAAGGCGCAGCTCTGAGACGGCTTGATACGCGCCCCAGGCCGTCCGGTCGTTCGCGCAGAAGATAGCCGTCGGCGGCTTCGCCGCAGTCATCAGCTCCATCGCGTACCGGTAGCCGTCTTCCTCATTGCCCGCACCGAACCGGATGACGACTGGGTCCAACACCAGTCCGGCTTCCTCAAGCGCCCGCGTGTAGCCCTCGTAGCGGCCCACGGCAGCTGGGAGCCCACTTTCCAAAGTCTCGATGTTGATGAGTCCAACCCTGGAATGCCCGGCCTCCAGCAGGCGCCGCGTAGCTACATAGCCACCCCGCACCTCATCGGGAGCTACGCTCGGAATGCGGCCCGCGCGGTCCTGGGAATTCAGCACCACCGACGGAACGCCCGCCAGCACTTCGGGGACTTCGAGCCGCCGGTGGTACATGGCGGCGTAGACCACTCCAGCAACTTTGTAGGAGAGCATGGTGTCCAGCGATGCGGTCTCAAGTTCCTCGTCGCCGCCGGTGTTCACCGTGAGCAGGAGGAGTCCGTCCTCCCAGGCCCGCTGCTGCGCGCCTTCAATGATGGCGCCGGCAAAAGGCGAAGTGGCCACGGAATCGCCGATGAATCCGATCATGCCGGCCACGCCTTCGCGGAGAACCTTGGCGTGGGCGTTGGTGCGGTAGCCGAGCCGGTCCACGGCGTCGCGTACCCGCTTGCGAGTGTCCTCGGAGAAGCGCGATCCGGAGGCGGAATTCAGCACGAGCGAGACAGTGGCCTGCGAGACGCCGGCGGCAGCAGCGACGTCATGCATTGTCGGTCCTGACTTTTGCCGTGATCCAGCCATGGGCACCTCCTTGGGCCAATTACATTGGTGGGTTATTCGTATAACTTGCTAAACTGTAGCCTGAGTCACACGTGGCGTCAACGGTGCGGGAAGTTGTGAGGGCGGGCGGGGGAGATTTCTCCTTCGCGAGTCAGCCGCCGGTGGCGCGGGGGCGGCTATATGGCATTCGAGTACTGAATCGCCATAGTTGCTGCAAAGAGCCCCTTCCCAACCGGGCGAGCTCGCCCGGTTGGGGGCCCCGAAGCGTGCAAGGAAGCGGGTGTGCACAACGTGCACACCCTGGGCTTAGGATCGGGTCGTACTGGTGCCGGACTGGGCCGGATCGCGGAGGTTTGCGGGGGAGTGGCGGAAATTCAAGGGCTGGAACCCGGTTCGAGTCCCACCTCGGGCACGTGTTTTCCCTGTTCAGGGGCTTGTGAGCCTCTGAGTGTGCACAGACTGTTTACTGATGGGCCCCTCCGGGGCCTATTTTTGTTGGTGTGCCGTTGCTGTGGCCGGCGGCTCCTTCTCGTGGTTCGGGCAGCGGTGGCGCTGTTTACTCGTTCATGGCCCGGGGTGCCGCCAGCTGCATGACTGGACGCTGGCTGGGGGAGCGGTGCTGCCTTTGCTGGTTTGCATTTCTTGATGTCATGACTGTTCGTGGCGACGTTGCCAGGTAAGCGCATGACTTGATACGTCTTGTTGACGGTCAAGCGGCTAGCGCTTCCTTGAGCCGAGGTGTGCCGGGTCGGCACCGGCGAGTCCCTGGTCCGTGAACGTCTTCTCCGACGACACTCCAAGAGCAACCAGGGGCATTCTTCCGGGCGGTAAGGTCTTGGTCGTTCGAGGATACGAGGGCGTATCCGATGGGGGCCCGGTCATGGACTTGTATGTATTTGAGTTCGACGTCTCCAGCAGGTATCCGCTTTCTGGCCTCGATCAAGCAAGGAAATGGTCTCAAACCCTCCGCCCGTTCGGCCGGCACGGGCAAAAACATTATCCCGGCGACTAAAGGCTGGCGATGTGTCCAGCGTGGTCTCCACCGGGATCCCTGGATTTCGGTTTTCCCCACACTTCTTCGCCGGGCGTGTGTCTCAGTTTCACCGCTCCAGTGGAGACGAGTATTCATCGCTCTCTCCCAGTGCCAGTAGGGATGCGATTGCTTTTGATGTGGGGTCATTGTGGGAGTTCAGAAGCCAGGAAACCGTTGCCACGGAATCAGTAGGCGCAGCAGCAGTTCCACGTCGGGCGGCACTCATCATGGCTGCACTTACTTCCTTCCTATATCGCTCCCACAAAATTTCACTATGAAGCGGACAGGCAAGTTCCATCGGTCGAGCCGCTAGCCGGTCAAAGGTAATTAGTCCAAACGGGTCGTGATGAGGCGATAACTTCACGCCTGTCTCACCGCAGCCAGCAACGGGACACTGATTCGAAGTATTCATTTCCATTGTTCCTCTCTTGCAGGTACTTCGTGAATTGTCAGCGATGGAACATTTCATCGTCCGGCGCTCATCGGGGGCACTTCACTGTTCGGGGCTTGAACCGGCGGATCTACTGGTCACGCCGCCGGACGTGGAGGCCGCGGTTTCAGAGGTACAGGCTTGCGTCGACAGCAACCTGTCTGGGGGACTGGAGGGAGTAGGTGCTTGCGCAAAGTTATCATTGAGCCTCACATCTTTAGCCGGTATAAGTGCCGGTCCTCTTTCGGCTAAAGGTCTCGCCGCTCGCCACCGACGCTCCGGTAAGGCGCGGTCGCCGTCGCGTTCGCGGCGACTCCGGTTTGAACAATGGTGGGCTCGCCGACTGTGTCCTCCGTATGGATCGCCTGAGGAATTTCTGTGCGGAACGGTTAGAGGTCCCCGGATGTGCACGGAGCGGGAAGTTGTCGTATTTGGCGACACACCGCCCTGACGGCGCTTGGCCCAGTCCTCGTTGTCCCGTCGTTGTTGTTCCCTGCTGTTTGTGACCTAGCCAAACCGAAGCGACCATGAGACCCAGTGCGGATTGTCGTGAGCGGGCTCCGCAGTTCGTGGCTGGCATTGGAGATGTGGCTGACTTGTGTACGGATCGTGTCCACCTGGCGCGGTGAACGCCCGACGAGGAAATGCACGGACAGGCCCACCACGGCCAGCAGTAACGGCATGGCGGTCAGTAAGAATCCGTGGACAATCCGGACCGTGTCTGATTGGGGCTGAATGGTCCGGCAAGCCAGAACCCACTACTTGCTGCCTTCGACTTCGACGTCCAACACCACAAGGTAGCGCTCGTCGGCGTCCCCTAGGAGTCCGGGTGCCGATAAGTTTTCGGTCACGATCTGCTCCGCAGCAGGTCTGAGGGAACTCAGCGGCGCCTCAATTGCCTGGGCTCCGACGCCGCGATAACAATTCCCCTCTTGTCGAGGATTTGCACCAAGGGGTCTTTAGTTACGGTGCCGGCGAAGTACTCGAGACGAGCGCCGACTCCAGTCTCTGGAGCAGCAGTTATCCTCTGGTCAGCACGGCGACGGCGACGGCGACGGCGGCCATGGCCGCGACAGTGGACTGCCATCGGAGTCCACGCCGCACGCCACGCTTTCGCCGTGGTTGCTTCAGTCCCCTCCCCGGAAGCGCAGCGGCGGGCGACGGATTCGGTTGAACCATAGTCCAAGGATTCAGCCTGAACCGTCCCGATGCGATGAGAGCCTAGGCCGGTCTCAGGTTCCCCTCAGGAGCCCGGCCGCATTATGGAAGGGAACTGGATGTGGAATGACCAAATGCGACACGAGAGAGCGCCGGACGATGTTGATGAATGTGGTGTACGGCGGGTTACGCCGCCTCTGTCGTCAACGAGTTTTCTGATCGCTTGTTCTCCGTCCGGGCGCTTCGGACGAATTGGGTGAATGCAGGGTTGTTTCCATTGGAATTCACATTTTTTGCGTATCAAGCTGCGAATAGAACGAACCAGGGCGTGTAGGTCCTCGTGGGATTGCGAGAAATCATGAGCACAAAGTGGGGTTTTGCCGCGATCGTTGATAGTTTGCGTAATGACAGTGCGCCCCAAACAAATGGCGGCGCTGGCCTCGAAAAGACTGGAAATTACGGCAGAATAACCAGCGCTAAAATGCTCACTTTTCAGCCCACAAAAATGGCTCACTTTCGACCATCGCTGACAATGCACGAAGTACCTGCAAGAGAGGAACTATAGAAATGAATACTTCGAATCAGTGTCCCGTTGCTGGCTGCGGTGAGACAGGCGTGAAGTTATCGCCTCATCACGACCCGTTTGGACTAATTACCTTTGACCGGCTAGCGGCTCGACCGATGGAACTTGCCTGTCCGCTTCATAGTGAAATTTTGTGGGAGCGATATAAGAAGGAAGTAAGTGCAGCCATGATGAGTGCCTCCCGACGTGGAACAGCTGCTGCGCCTACTGATTCCGTGGCAAGGGTTTCCTGGCGTCTGAACTCCCACAATGACCCCACATCAAAAGCAATCGCGTCCCTACTGGCACTGGGAGAGAGCGATGAATACTCGTCTCCACTGGAGCGGTGAAACTGAGACACACGCCCGGCGGAGAAGTGTGGGGAAAACCAAAATCCAAGAGTCCCGTTGCAAACGACGGCGCAGTTTTCAGGTTCCGCTGACGTGCAGGGGTTCGCCTCTTTTACGCGGCGACCCGTGCCTTGTCGGCATGATGGAGCACTCTTTTCTCGGAACGAGATGGATCTAAGACGCTGCCGTTGATCCCGTCTATGCATCCGCCTTGGCGGCCAGCATCCTGACCGGCCAGCCCCGGGCCGACCAGTACTTCGAGGTCGATGGGACGATGGAAATAATTCCCGAGTCCGTCCATCTGCGGAGCGCCGGAAACCCCAACGCCAGAGTTCCCGTCATCGGCTCCACAGTTCCCGACAGCACAGGCGAAGTGACAACCATCCATGCAGGAAACCTGGAGATGTCAGTCCGTCGGTCACTCAACCTCGTCGGAAGCCCCCAGAGCTAAGGACCCTTACAGCCAATTGGGACCAACAGACCACGCCAGTGCAACTCGCATCGTCGATCCAGACCTGAACGGCCGGTGATTGCCCCGTCCGAGGTTCCACTAACGGACCGGCTTGCGGGCCTCATCGCCTCGCCTGTGCGATCAACCGCTCTGCGATGATGGCCGGATGTACGTCAACGTGGACGAGGGCAGCGATCCGGTTCTAATGATTCACGCGGCGGGCGTGAGCGGATGGATGTGGAGACCCCTGCGCGAACTGCTGGGGCCGACCATAAAAGCCATCGTCCCAGACCTCCCAGGATTCGGCCGTAGCGCAGCACAGCCGTACCTCTCGCATGAAGACACCGTGCGAGGACTCACCGACGTCATCGAACGCCATGCCCCGCAGGGAGCCCACGTCGTCGGCTTCTCCATGGGAGCCCAGCTCGCGATCCTGCTCGCTTCCGAGCTACCCCGCCTTGTGCGGGGCGTCGTCGTCGTCAGCGCTGAAACAAAACCCGCTCCCTTTCCCGGACCTACGCTGGCACTGCTCAGCCTGGCTGCCCCGCTCGCTCGGCACAGGCGGTTTGCGGCGGCCCAAGCACACCAGCTCGGTATCCCCAATCGCCTTGTGGACGACTACTTTCATGACAGCGCCGCAACGACTCGCGAAACCCTCCTGTCTAGCGTGAGCGAGAACATCCGATTCACGCTGCCCGCGACATGGAGCGACTATCAGGGAGCCGTCGACGTACTGGTTGGAGCGAACGAACGAAAACTCATGCACGAATCCGCCGAGCTGACCGCTTCGGCGCTTCCTGGCAGCACTCTTCGCACGGTGCAGGGCGCTGCACATGACATCCCGTTCAGCCAACCCGGCGTTATCGCATCCACGCTTCACGGCCAGATCATCGGATTCACCCCCTGACCGCGCATCACCACGGACCATTCACGGGCGGACTCAGGAGCAGCAAGGCGTGACAAAAAGCTCCGCGAGAACGCTGCCACTTACCGCTGCGATTCACATCGGGAGGCGCATCGCTATTTTCAGAGCAGGCGGTCTCCGGTGTTTTACTTCAGTTCGTTCGTGGTCCGACGTGGCTGCGGCAGGGTGACCGCCGTCCTTCCCGCCGGGACGGACTCGAATCTCACGGTCGGTACCTGGACCATGACCGAGACCCGCCCGAACCTCACCAAGGCACGACGCTGGCACCCGGATTTCGTAAGCTGCCTCCTCGCCCGCACCGTGACTGGCGGGGCGTCGGCACGGGGGAATGTGGGTCAGCTAGTGAGCGGCGGCCCGATGATCTCGATGTTGTGGCGTGCAGCGATCGCGGTTAGTGAAGGGCCGTCGATGGGTTCAGGTTCCGGCAGTTCCCTGCGCGCTGCCGGCGCTCCTGCCTCGGCGGCGAAGCTTTCGAAGCCGGCCGGGACAGTGATCACGAGGGAGCGGAAGGACTCTTCCGGCCCGGCGAGAAATGTGTGGGTGGAACCTTGGGGAAGAAAGACGAAATCGCCCTTTTGCACGGTGAAGCGATGCCCGTCGCTCTCGAACAGGGCCGTGCCCGAAATAATGTAGAAGGATTCGTCCTCAACCAGATGCCGGTGCATCGGTGGCGCGTAGCCGGCCGGATGGAGTATCTCCACAATGGTCAGCCGCTGCTTCGTCTCCGGGCCACCTGCCTTGACCATGACCAATGCATTCGTGAACCACAGGGCGGTCCCCTCGTCGGCTGCAAGTTTGTACGCCCGGCCCTGCAGGCCGGTGGCCGGCGCGGTCGTATCCTCTATCCTGTCCATGACACTCCTCAGCTTGGAAGTGCCTGCAATGCTACTCAGGATCCCGAACCGATCAATGCCGTGCAGCTTCCTGGCGGTCCGTAAGAGAGCGAAGATGACGGCATGCCCGTTACCGTGCGGTCGGCCTATTGCCGGCAGAAAATTCGACTGATCGACTGAACAGGCTTTCCGTCGCAGCCATCATCCTCGCTTTGATCGCCGCTTCCGGCGTCTGGATTTTTGGAACTGCCGTCGTCGCCGTCTTCGCCGTGGGGTGCGGGCATATGGCGCTCAGCCAGATCGGGTCGAAGGGTTCGCGGCCGCGGTCTGGCTATTGCGGCCCTGGCCATTGGTTACGGCATCCCCACATTCGCATTGATTAACACGCTGATGTTCAATCCCGGCGCGATTCAGCAGCTCGTTAGTTAGCCTCGCTGCCGGTCGACTCTTGTCTTCATTGTCGAGCTAGGCCTCATTGCACAGAGTCACCGCGGCCGTGTCTGCCCGAGTCACTGCCTGACTCGAGTTGTCCCGCTGAGGGATCCCTTGGCGGGCACTTGGTCGTGGACAGCCAGCAGATGCCCCGAAAGCGAACATCGACCGTGCGTAGGCGCCTAACGGTATCTCGTGGGCGTATAGGCTACGTGCCATGATGACCAACCAGCGCCTCAAGCCACTGCTCGAGCAGTACGACTGGGCGACGGGACGACTTCTCACTCGCCTCGCCGGGCCCACCAGCAACTCGGGTGATGACAGCGACGTCGAAGTACCGGTACTGACGGACGCCGAGTACCTCTGGGAACCGGTCGCCGCGTGCTGGTCGGTACGGAGGCGCGCCGATGGGCCCGGACCGGGCGCCGTCAAGCTCATTGGCTCGGGTGAGTGGGGGCGAGACGGCGCCCCCGAAAGTCCGTGGCCTACGCCCCTCACGACGATCGCCTGGCGGCTTGACCACATCTCCGAGACGCTGTTGGGCCGATCCAACCACCTCGGGGGCGACCGAACGTTCGATCGAGCGACGTACGAATCACGACCAGATGCAGCGGGCGCTATCGAGAGGTTCCGACAGGCCGCAGCCGACTGGCGCCGGGTACTACTCAGCGTCGATGAGTCCGACTATGACCGGACCGGGCTAAGCAGCTACCCGTACGGCAGCGACGCCGAGGAGACGTTTCCGTCGATCGTGTGGTGGGAGAACCAGGAGATCCTGCACCACGGAGCCGAGATCGCGCTGCTCCGCGATCTCTACGTTCACCACGCTCAGTAGCGACGAGCGCGCACAGCGGACAGCTCAGCTGGCGGAGTCTCTACGTAGTCGGCAATTCCATGAATGTGTCCCGCGTCGTAGAGAATTTAACGTCATCTCGTGCACGAAATGATAAAGAGGATTATGTCCGCATCGGTGCATAGGTGCCCGCAAGCCGATCCTCAAACGGACGCACATTTGCGATGCATTCCGCCTTGCTCGCCGGGACATGCAATCGAGATGCTCGGGTTCTTGACCGCGCACAGCCACAGAATGCTTTGTGCAGACCCTGGGCTTCGGATCGGATCGGGTCGTACTCGTGCCGGATTGGGCCGGATTGGGCCGGATTGCGGAGGATTTCAGGCGAGTGGCGGTATCTCAATGCCTGGAACCCGGTTCGAGTCCCACCTCGGGCAAGTATTTTCCCTGTTCAGGGGCTTTTTGGTGTTTTTTCGTGTGGACAGTGTCCACACTCTTGCCTCTGATCTGATGTTCCGGGTGTGTGGGGTCCCGGGTAGACCTATTCGGTTGTGGGGGAGCGGCCGGCTACGGCGGCCCGCGTACCGCCTTGTGCGGCCTCTGCTGGGTGTTCATCCTTGTTCGTCCTTCCGTTGGGTTTTCGCGTTCACCAGTTCATGGTGGCTAGGGCCGCGTACAACATGACTTCTGCCTTTGCCCCCGCAGTCCTGCATGAAGAGGGGTCGGAGCGAAAACTCTGGACCAGCCGCAAACCCAGGTCCAAGTAGAGAACAAAAGCCATTCTTTTGTTGATTTCGGTGCCGTATGGCGGAAGCACGGCGGCCGTGCAAAGCGAACACTCGGCATTCAAGTGGATTCCTGGAGGATGCCCAGCCGCAATCGCTGTCTTGATGACGTCATCGCCATGGTCCTTACCAGGTGATTCGGTTACCCGGGCCAGAGGCATGGCGAGGCAAACAGCGTCCGGGGTTGTTCTACACTCGAAAAAAGGGACATACAGGGCGGACCGCCCGATATGCCCGAAGTGGTACACACTGCAACCCCCAACGAAGGGAGGCCCCATGCGCCGCAACCGTGTTATCGCTGGGGTTTCCGCGTTCCTCTTAGGCGTCACTTGTCTTTGGGTCGTGTCCCTCTCCATCGGCGGTCGGATCACTGATGTTCGGATCGCTGCTGTCGGTGACATGAACGGCGTCAGGAACTACGCGCCTGATAGCCCGTCCGGTCGGAACGGTGCGGCGATCACCCGGCTCGTGCAGAACAATGAGATTGACGCGTTCCTAGGGCTCGGGGACTTCCAATACGACGCCGCGTACTGCGCTGACTACGTGAAGTACTGGACGCCGCTGTGGGGTGGCACAAAGCCCAAGTTGTACTGGGTGTCCGCACCCAACCACGACTGGCAACCCGGCCGCAACGAAGACCTCGGCAACTTCATGAATGGCCAATGCCCGGGGTCTACGGCGAAGGCTGCGATCAACCAGCAGCGTGGGTTCATCGGGAACGGGAAACCGTACTCGAAGGACTTCGGGAACTGGCACTTCGCGTTCCTGTCGTCCGCGCACTGGCGGTTCAACCCCTCGCAGGCTCGGGCGTTGACGACGTGGCTGGACAACGACCTCGCTGCTGCTAAAGCGGCGGGTAAGCACCTGGCAGTCGTGCACCATGAACCGTACTTCACGTCGAACACGAGGGAGCATGACCGGGCCTCTGACCACAAGCCGTGGATCGACGTGATGTGGAAGCACCGGGTCCGTCTGACCCTGTCAGGGTCACAACACAACTACGAACGCTCATGTCCGGTGAACAACGCCGACCAGTGCGTCAGTGACGGGATGACCGCGTTCCAGGTTTCCACCGGAGGTATCGATCTGCGCCCCTTCACCAACAGTCCGTCGTACATCGTGAAGCGGTTCAGCGACACCCACGGGTTCCTTCGGATGACACTCCGAGACGACGGGTCTTTCGACTGGAACTTCGTTCCCACGTCGGGGTCGGGCACGGACGCAGGGACGCGTTCCGCACCGTAGTCAAGGCCACCGCCAAGCCCTCGCAGACCAGGGGCACCATACTAAGCGACCGGGCGGCCACCGTCCTCATAGGCGTAGTTACCTCAGTGTTGGCAGGCAGTGCCCTCGCCCCGATGGAACTCAAGGACTGGTTCAAGCCCTTCAACAACTCCTGCGTTCCGGCCTTCGTACGCTGATCACGAAGCCGCACTCCCCTCCTTCCCAGTGCTTTTCAAACGCCGAAAACCGGCCTTCCGTCAGCTATCAGATGTGAGGTCAACTGTGAAGACAGGGTGCGAAATCGGTCGTGCGAGGTTGTGAGCGGCGTCATGCAGAAGGTCGCCCATTCAGTGCCGTGATGCGGCGAGCACTGCCCCCGGGGTTAGGCGAGCACGCGGGGAGGGGATTCTGAGGGGAACGCCTGGTCATGCGGCTCTCGACGCTGCCGGCCATGAAGGGATGAACGGAGGTGGAAGCGTTATGAGAAGCCTAGCGACCGACAGCCCTGGTCTGCCCAAGAGCCCGCAATGAGCGAGGGCATGACCAGGTTGCTGCCGCACGTGGAGTCCTACGGCTTCTTCAACTTTGTCGAGACAGAGAAATGCCGCACGCCGTCATTGCGGGGTGCGGCTGGGTGCCTTTAGCGGGGAGAATTGGGGGCGTGGACAGTGTCCACACTCTCCAGCCTCTGATCTGATGTTCCGGGTGTGTGGGGTCCCGGATAGACCTTTTCGGTTGTATGGGGGAGTGGCCGAATAAGGCGGACCGCGCACCGCCCTGTGGGCTTCTGCTGGGAGTTCATCCTCGTTCGTCCTTCCCTTGGACCATCCCGTTCACCAGCCTCTGGGCCCATGCTCCGAACGGCGCCGCCTACACTCCCGTTCCGGCGCCAGCTATGGGCCCGGCTGCCTGACGTGACGGCGCCGGCCGGCTGACCGGACGCTATTGGTATAGGAAGCTTTTAGGTCTAGCGTCAGGAGGGAAAGGGCCTGTGTGCATGAATGCGCGCCGGCAGCAGTCCGGATGGAGGTTCCGGGTTCGCCTTCGAGTCGGTGGGGCAGGCTCTAGGGATTCACTAACAACGCCTTCGGAGTCTCACAGGCGAAAGATACGGAACAGCGATGATGGCTGACCCGGAAGTCCGCCCACACGACAGCTACGCCGGCCGTGGCGTGTATTTGGTGGACGACCACGAGGTCATCAGGCGAGGTCTGCGCCAACTGATCGAGTCCGATGGTCTTTGCATCGCCGGGGAGTCAGGGGCCGCCCGCGAAGCAGTGCGGCGGATCCCTGCCCTTCGCCCGGAGCTGGTGATCCTGGACGATGATCTTCCGGACGGTTCCGGTGCCGACGTCTGCCGGGCCATCGCAGCGGCCGACCCGGGCATCCGGTGCGTGCTGATGACCGGGGACAGCGACGAAGCCGTGCTGATCGACTCCATCCTGGCCGGCGCGTGGGGGTGCCTGTCCAAGCAGGATGACAGCAGCGAACAACTCAGGCTCATCCGACGGGCCCTGGCCGGGCACACCGCGTACAGTGGCTGGTTCCATCCGGTGCTTCTGGCCCCGTGCCCCCTGCTAGGGCACGCACGGGCGGATGACCGTCTCCTGAGCCTCTCAAGGCAGGAAATGACTGCCGCCATTGGCATGGGAAGAGGACTGAGCAACCGCCAGATCAGCCAGGAAATGTTTTTGGCAGAAAAGACCGTGAAAAATATGGTCTCGTCCATCCTGATGAAACTCGGCATGACGCGCAGAACCGAGGTCGCAGTTCTCGTCACCACAACCCTGAATCACCCCGAGCACCCCGACGATAATGGCTACCGGTCCAGCCGGTTCCCGAATCTGATCCCCGAGGTCACGGCCGCGCTGCTGAACTGCACCAGCGAGACTCGCACCATGCCCACTGTCGAAGAACAAGCAGGGGACGCGGACCGGCTTGCCGACGCCCTTACCGCGACCCGGACCGGGCTGACAGTGACCCGGCCCCACTAAAGGCCGCACTTAAGGAGCCCGGACCACCGCACGCGGGATCATGGCGGTGAGGGATGTCTGTCGAGCACCGCAATTCTTCGGATGTACTCACCGTGTCAGGTTGCGATACGGAATCCTCCGTAAACGGGCTGCCCGCGGGTACCTCGGCGCCGTCCGGCTAGTGATTGTGCTGTCCGCGGAACGGGAAGAGGTTCGAAGAACGGCGAAGTTTCGCTGACGGCGGCAGCAGAGACGCTGCCGATCAGCTCCCTGAACTCGCGCCGAAAAGTCGGACCCGGATGAGCTTCGTTGGCTCGCTGCCAACGGCACCAGCGATGCCGCTGACATTTTCGCCGAGCCTATCGATGAAGGCTCCGCCGACGACGCATGGGGGTCCGCCAGGCACGACTCACTGCAGCCCTGCCAGTTGCGAGCATGCGTCCCAGAGGCGTTTACGGGCTTCAGGGTTCGAGCCCATGCCGGGCGTGGGGAGTTCCTTGCGCTTTGACCAGAGCTTGCCGGATACACCGGCTGTTTCCTGTGACGTGGCCAGCCAGAGGGCCGTGTCCGCCGCTTCTTCCGCGGTCGCGCCAAACGTGTTGGCGAGCAGGCGGAAGGGGCCGCCGACGTCGTGCAGCAATGACGTGTTCTTGACGAGTCCCGGGTGGACGGCATTGGCCACGACGCCCGCGCCTTGGAGGCGTTCAGCGAACTCCTGGGTGAGCAGAACCCGGGCGAGCATAGTCGGCGGTGTCGATCGGAGGTAGCTGTACCTGCCCGTGGCGGTCTGCAAGTCATCGAAATTGAGTTTGGTGTTGCCGTACTTGGACGCGATATTCACAATGCGGCCCACGCGAGCCCCCTCGGCGTGCTGGTTGGCAGTCTCCGGGATTGCCTCCGTTGCGCCGGCACTTTTGAGAGCGTCCAGCAGCAGGTTGGTCAGCACGAAGTACGCCATCACATTGGTGGCGAATGTGAGTTCCAGCCCGTCAGGAGTCACATGGCGGTCCTTGCGAAAGACGCCCGCTGAGTTGACCAGCACGTCCAGCCTGCCATGGCGGGACAGGAACTCGGCCGCCGCCGTGCGGATCGAGGACTGCACCGAGAGATCGCAGGCCAATGGCTCCAGCAGGGCGCCCGGAACGAGCGTCCGGATGGACATTACCGCCTCTTCCGCCCGAGCCGGGGACCGGCCCACCACTACGACCAAGGCACCGTCGCGCGCAAGGCCCGCTGCCACTGCTTGTCCCAGTCCGCTCGCCGCACCCGTTACCAGCGCCACTGTCCCATCCATGGAACCCATATGTCTTCGCCTCCTCAGGCATGTCCTTCTCCCAAACACGTTGCCATGCATAGCTGCGGCGCCCGCCGCGGCCTGCCTCGGCGGGCCACCATCACAGCACAGCGGTCATGTGCTGCTTCCGGTGTTCTGGCCAGTGGGCCGCGGGATCAGCGGACGATCTTGAAGTTGAAGGCAGGCGTACCGAGTGCACCCCAGAGGCGAAGCCAGACGGGGAGAAGCATTTCGGTGCCGCGGGCAGTGGTGATGTCGCCGAGGTCGATGACATCCTGGTGGCCGAACTCCTTCAGCAGTTCCGTGACGGTTTCCTTGGCGGCGGCGTCGTTCCCGGAGACGAAGACAGTGCTGGCCTCGGGAAGGCTGCCCGGACGGGCCATCAGGTCGGCGTTCAGGGTGTTGAGGGACTTGACCACGCGGGCGGTGGGGAAAGCGCGCTGGATTTGCTCGCCGAGGGAATCGGTGTCCTTGACGAACAGGGTCGGCGGCATGCCTTGGCTGAAGTCGAGCGGGTTGGCGATGTCCAGGATGACCTTGCCGTCGAGGTGTTCAACCCCTGCCTGGGCCAGGACGTCCAGGGATGCAGCGCCGTTGGTCGCGTTGACAACGAGTTCGGCTCCGGCCGCGGCGTCGGAGAAGCCGGCCAGAGTGACGCCGGGGTTCTCTGCAGCCCAGTCGGCGAAAGGCGCGTTGCCCATGGGGTCGGCCTCCGTCCGGGCAAGCGTGGCCTCAGGATCGCGGGTGCCGATGATGACACCGTGGCCGAGTTCAACCAGCCGCGCGGCGATCGTGCGGCCCACAGTGCCGGTTCCGAGAATGGCGGTCTTCATAAGTTGATCTCCTGTTGTCGATGAGCCTGGATCCGATGTGACGGATCATTCTCGATCAGTTTGTGACGGATCGTTCCGTCTGTCAAACTGGAAGCAGTAAGACCTCTGGAGAAGTTCAATAGGAGTAAATTTTCGTGGCACGCAAGACTGGCGAAGAGAACCGGCGCAACGTTCTCGAGGTAGCGACGCGTTTGTTCTACCAGCGCGGCATCCGGGCGGTCGGGATGGACACCGTGGTCAAGGAAAGCGGCGTCGGTAACGCCACTGTTTACCGCCAGTTCCCCACCAAGGATGCCCTCGCCACCGCCTACGTGCAGGGCCGCGCGGACGCCTGGTTCGAGCGTATGCGGCAGGCAGCCGAAGAATACCCGGCCCCACGGGACAAGCTCATCGCCGTCTTTGAGGTACTCGCGGGGGACACCGCCGGCGCCTCCTACCGCGGATGCCCGATGCTGAACACCAACACCGAGTTCCCCGATGGGCAGCATCCGGCACACCTCGCGGCCATCGGGCACAAGCGGCAGGTACGGGAGTGGTTCCGTACCATCGCCGTCGACGCCGACGTGCAGGACCCGGATCAGCTCGCGGACGAATTGCTTATCGTCCTCAATGGCGCCTACGCCACAGGCGCTGTGCTCGACGGGGCAACCTACGGCCAGCGCGCCCTGGCCATGGCCCGGCGAATCGTCGACGACGCCTGCCCCCGTCTTTAGCACCCCCTGCCAGCTGCCCGTGCTGGCAGCCAAAGCTCAATGCGGTGCTGGCGTCCGCCACATCAGCACGGTTCCTCCGAACCGCCTCGACCCACTTCCGAAAGATGCACGCCTTTCCATGACCCCGCACCGCACACTCGTCATTGTCGCCCACCCAGACCTGGAGAAATCGCGGATCACGGCCCGGCTCACCGCAGCGATCAGGGACGTGGAACACGTCACCGTTCATGATCTCTCCGCCGTCTACCCGGACCGGCGCGTGGACGCCATCAGGGAGCAAGAACTCCTGAGCGGGCATGACGCCATCGTGTGGCAGTTCCCTTGGCACTGGTACTCCGTGCCCGGCGTGCTGAAGGAGTGGATGGACCAGGTCCTCACCTACGGTTTTGCCTACGGTTCCGGCGGGGACGCTTTGCGCGGCAAACGGCTGAGGCTGGTCATTTCAACCGGCGGTCCCGAATCCTCCTACACACCCAGCGGGCATAACCGCTTCACCATGGCTGAACTCCTGCGCCCACTTGAAGCCACCGCGCACCTTTGCGGGCTGCAAATGGAAGAACCCTTGGTCCTGCACTCTGCGCCCGGCGTCACGGCCGCGGAACTGGCGCAACACGCAGCGCGCTACCAGGAACTGCTTTCTGCCGTCCCCGCCGCCGCACGCTGAGCCCAGCGCGTGACTTGACCACCTCGATCGGACGTTCTCCCTAAGCATCCGGCGGCATAGGCGTGCCGGAACCAGTGCGGCTGGCAAATTCCATCATCACCCTAAGGGGAGCGGCTGTCCTGGCGATGGGTTGACCGGTGGATGCCCGCGCACGACAATGCGAAGCATGAGTGATCACCGCAGCCTTTCCGAGCCGGCTCCGTTCACCGCCCAAGACTTCGCCGAGAGGTTGCGGCGAGCAGCCCACGCCGCCCAGGATGCCGGGCTCGACGGCATCCTGGTAACTCCCGGACCGGACCTGCTGTACCTCACGGGGTACGCACCCGTGGCGATCACTGAGCGCATCACAATGCTTGTGATCCCCGTCGACGCGGAGCCCGCCATGATCGTTCCAAGGCTCGAGAGGCCCGACGCGGAAGCGGCCGCCGGCGCCTCGATTCTTAGGATCACCGACTGGACCGACGGGAGCGACCCCTACACGGCGTCGGCGACGCTGATGGCCGGCACCGGACGTTATGCCGTCTCTGACTCGGCCTGGGCCATGCACCTCCTGGGCCTGCAGGATCGACTGCCCAAGTCGTCCTACGTCTCGATGACGACCGCCCTGCCGATGCTTCGGGCGATCAAGGACGACGACGAGATCGCGCGGTTGGCGGCGGCCGGCGCGGCCGCGGACCAGGCGTACGAGGAGATCGTCACCGTGCGGTTCGCTGGGCGCAGCGAGACCGACGTCGGCTCTGATCTCGCCGACCTACTTCGCCAATTCGGGCATTCGCAGGTGGACTTCACTGTCGTCGGTTCGGGTCCGAACGGAGCCAACCCTCACCACGAGATCGGTCCGCGGATCATCGAGGACGGCGACATGGTGGTGCTCGACTTCGGCGGCCTCAAACACGGCTACGGATCAGACACGACGCGGACCGTGCACGTCGGCGAACCCAACGCCGAGGAGCGCGAGGTTCACGACGTCGTCAGACACGCACAGCAGGCCGGATTCGAGGCCGTGCAGCCAGGCGTCGAGTGCCAGGAGATCGATCGCGTGTCCCGTGCGGTGATCAATGAAGCCGGATACGGCGACTACTTCATTCACCGCGTCGGGCACGGAATCGGACTGACGACTCATGAGCCGCCGTACATGGTCGAGGGCGAAACCCAGCTCCTCCACCCAGGCATGTGCTTCTCGATCGAACCCGGAATCTACCTGCCGGGTAGGTTCGGCGTAAGGATCGAGGACATTGTGACGGTCGTTCCCGACGGCGGACGGCGACTCAATCAGACCTCGCACGAGATGAGAATCGTCCACTAGTTGGCCCCCGGGCATGCGATTGTTCCTATATGACAGTTCAGGAAGCGCTAAAGGTTGCGCTGAAAGAGATGCTCGGTACCTGCGCCCGGAGCCACGGCTTTAAGGGCACAGCTCCGACCTGGCGGAAGTCGACGCCTTCAGGCGATTGGGCCGTCATGAACGTGCAATCCTTATCTTTTAGTTCGGCGGAACATCTGAAGTGCGTAATCAACCTGGCAGTCGCCCCCGAGCCTTGGCTGCGCTGGAGTCGGGTGAAGTTGGGCGCCGGAATGCCGAAGTCGGTCACCGAATCCCTTGGCCTCTATCGCGAGCGGCTTCATCCGGAGGGGGCGGCACCGGGCCGGGATGTCTGGTGGGAGATGAGGGATGCTGTTTCCGTTACGTCCGCAGTCGCGGGCATGGCCATCCAGTTGGACGTCGCGGGCTGGCCAGTTCTCGACCGGTTGCTGAGACCGGAGAGCATGCTCGAACAGGTTCGAACCGGGAACCTAGGAATTTGGAAGCGGTCGAGTTCCGGCGTTCTCTTCGCCCGAGCTGAGGCCCTACTGCTGATGGATGGCGGCCCGAGCCCCGAGTTAAACGAGCGCTTGCAGTTTGCGCTCGAAAACTGCATGCCACAGCAGCGGGAGAACGCCCTCGAATTTGATGCCTGGGTGCGGGAACAGGCGAATCACGCCGACTGAATACGGCTCCTCGAAGGCCCCAAACAGCGCCAGTTAGCGATCCTTTACCGTGCACTCAATAGGCCGGACTTTGCTGGGAGTCTAGTGCTGGACGGGACACAGAAGCGCACTAAAACAACTTCCGTCGACTCCGAGACCGTAAAGGTGGGATCACGCATGACGGCACGAAAGGCGGGGCTATGCCAGAATTCCTCGTGGCCTGCACGCCAGCCGGAGACTGTCTGGTAACCCTCGCCTTCGTCGACCGCGTGAGCTGCATCAACGGCGTCAAGGGGCACTACGCGAACCTGGGTAACTTCCGTGATGCAGACGGGCCGCCCTGTCGAATCAACGACCACGCCGCGTTCGCCAACGACGGGCAACGGCTGGTCGTCTAGCTCGTATTGGACGGCCAAAGAGGTCGTGCTCGTCTTCCGTCCGTCAAGGATTGCGCCAACGAGTGCATCTCGCAGGGGGCCCGGAAACCCGTACTCCTCGACCGGTAGACCAGCAATTTCGTTTGGAGACAGCATGCTGAAAATCCTAAGCTGTCCGACGTGGAACTGTGGACAAAGTTTGGCTGGGTGTGTACGTATTGAAGGGCCGAGCACGAGACGGGCGTGCCTACCGGATCTGTCGGTGAGTTCCAGCCCGTTCCCGGGGCTTCGGGCACATCCACTATCCGCGCGCGAAATTTGGGGGCACGTTTGAAGCTCTTGCTTACCTCAGGCGGCGTGACGAACCCGAGCATCCACTCGGCGCTCGTGCAGCTTCTCAACAAGCCGGTCGCACACTGCCACGCCCTGGTCGTCCCGACAGCGCAGTGGGGTCACCCGATGTGCGGACCTGCATCGGTGCGGGGCCTCCTGGCTACCGAGCCCGACTCCCGTCACTTGTCCGGCCTGGGCTGGGCGTCGCTCGGCGTTCTCGAACTCACCGCGCTGCCCACCATCGGCGCGGAGCGGTGGGTCCCCTGGCTTCGGGAGGCCGACGTGCTCT
Organism: Arthrobacter sp. NicSoilB4; assembly: GCF_019977335.1. Taxonomy (NCBI): domain Bacteria; kingdom Bacillati; phylum Actinomycetota; class Actinomycetes; order Micrococcales; family Micrococcaceae; genus Arthrobacter; species Arthrobacter sp. NicSoilB4. The sequence continues at coordinate 1,797,850 of NZ_AP024653.1, forward strand.
TGGTCGACGGCGGCGATGCGACGTACCTCTCCCACTGGATGCGGGAGTCAGGGCTGGCCGACCTGCTGCCGTCACTTCCCGACACGGTGTGGGTGGGAGTGAGTGCCGGAAGCATGGTGGTGACGCCCCGGATCGGGAAATACTTCGTCGAGTGGCCATCCGCTCCGGATGATCGGACGCTGGGGGTGGTGGAATTTTCGATCTTTCCGCACCTGGACGCTTTCCCGGGCAACACCCTGGCCCACGCAGAGCGGTGGGCCGACGACCTCGGCGGCCCGGCCTACGCCATCGACGAACAGACAGCTATCAAGGTGGTCGACGGCGCCGTCGAGGTGGTTTCCGAAGGACAATGGAAGAAGTTCGGGTGATAGGTGCCCAGCATTTGTGACCTCGCGTGGCTTTTGTGAACAGCAGGGACGGGACGAACAGGGAAGGTCTGCAGCGAAACGGGCAGGTTGGGACTGCCCCGGGTTTTGTTGACTCCTGGACCTAGCGAGCGAGGCCGCGAATTCCCGGTGACAGTTGATGACGCTCCCATCGCCCAGACCTTCGGAACGGAGGTTTGCCGGCCGGGGCCTGGTTCCGAGGATAATCCCCAGCCGAGCTCGCGCTCAGGCAGGATGAGCTCCGTCGCTACCCTAAGATCCATGCGATCAACGTGACACAGCCTGCGAAGCCCGCAGCCGCAATTTCCCTTAGAACAGCGGCCAGGGTAAGGCCGGCATCTCACCGCTCGGAGCCGGAAACCGCCCTGCCAGGCGCAACCGGGCGCAGCGCGCGGCGAGCGATGCGATTTCTTCGGCGCTGAGCAAATCCGCCAGATTTCGTCCCAGCCCACCTTGGAGTCCTTCACGGACGCGATCTATGCCGTCGCGTTCCTCGGCGGTCAGAGCGTCGCCCAGCCATCCCCACAGCACCGTGCGCAGCTTGTTGTCACGGTGAAAGGTGAGCCCATGGTCCACGCCGTGCCGGTGTCCGTCCGTCATGGCAAGAATGTGGTCGCCTTTGCGGTCGGCGTTGTTGACGACCATGTCGAACACCGCCATGCGTCTGAGCGCTGGCGAGTCTTCGTGGACGAGGGCGACCATCTGTCCGGTCTCATCTCGTCCCTCGAGAATTTGTTTCCAGCCCGTCTCCGGCACCAGGTCCGTCGCGACCAGGCTCACAGCGCTTTGGGCGGGGTCCTGCTCCTGCCAGAGCTGCACCATTCCTTCGCCCAGGGGACCATCGCGCAGCCAGGTGTGCGGCACCACGTTCCAGCCGAGGGCCTGCGAGACCAGGTAGGCTGCCACCTCCCGGTGAGCCAGGGTGCCGTGGGGAAAATCCCACAGCGGACTTTCGCCTGCTATCGGTTTGTAGACGACCACGACGTCGCCGATGCTCCCCAAAAATGTGGCGTTTGACGCCGTCGTGATGCGGCCGGTGAGCGTCAGCTCGGCGGTCACGAGGTCCGGCGCTGGCATCAGACCTCGGGAAAGGTGCAGATGTGCCCGTCGGCGTCTATGGGGTAACCGCAGAGCGGACAAGCCGGACGCCCTGCGCCCACGATCTCCCGGGTGCGCTTGGCGAACGCGCGGGCGGTGCCGACCGGCATCCGCACCAGCAGCATTTCGGGCTCATCAGCGCCGTCCTCATCCTGCGCTGCGTCGTTGTCATCAGCATCGACATCGGTGATGGGGTGGGCCTCGATTACGACCTGGGCGGTGGTTGGGTCCCAACCTAAGCTCATGGCGCCGGTGCGGAACTGCTCCTGAACGGCCTCGAGCTGGTCATTGTCGACAAGTTCGACGGGGGTGCTGGTGGGAACGCTGAAGGGGTTGCCTTCGACGGTGATGAGCTGGTCGAGAATTTCGTCGATCTTATCTGCGAGCAGAGCCGACTGCTGCTTCTCCAGCGCGATACTCACGATCTGCTTCCCTGCGCGCACCTGCAGGTAGAACGTGCGCGCCCCCGGAAGGCCAATGGTGCCGACGACGACCCGATCAGGCCAGGCAAACTCGTGAACTCGTGTAGGCATGTCAGTATTTTAGGCACATGTGGTTCATGGCGCCCTTAGCCCTGCACCGCCGCCCACCGGCGCATCGCCAGAGTGGATGCCGTTTGACAGCCACGACAGATCACCCGCGTCGGTGTTGGTCGCGTAGACGCTCGGCCGGCTAGCGCCGTAGCGCACGATCGATACCGAGGCGGGGCCCACGTTAATACGCTGGAACAGGTCAAGGTGCATGCCCAGCGCGTCGGCGAGGATTGACTTGATGATGTCGCCGTGGCTGACCGCCACCCACACGGCCCCCGGCCCGTACTCGGCCTCGAAGGCTGCATCGTGGCGTCGAATCGCTGCCACCGACCTAGCCTGCATCGCAGCCATGGGTTCACCGCCGGGAAAGACGACGGCGGACGGTTGCGACTGCACAACCGGCCACAAATCCTCGGTCGCGAGATCACTGAGCGTGCGGCCCTGCCACTGGCCGTAGTCGCACTCGGTGAGATCCGGTTCGACCGGCGCGTGCGGCGTGCCGGCCTGGCGATCAAGGATGAGCTGGGCGGTCTGCTGACAACGCTCAAGAGGGCTCGACACCACCCCGGCTAGAGGCACGGCCGCGAGCCGGTCTCCGGTCAGAGCCGCCTGGTCCCGCCCGATCTGGTCCAGACTGACGCCGACGGCCCGACCGGCCAGCAGCCCAGTGGCATTTGCCGTGGTGCGGCCGTGCCGCACGAGAATAACTGTCGCCATCCACCCAGCCTAACCACCCGCTCGACGGCGGTGTGAACCGTACAGGGCCGCGCGTCGAACAGGCAGACAAAGCACTGGCGGAACCCTTGGTGTAGACGACTTATGAAGCTGCCAATCCGGCGCGGCTGGACGTTTGACGTTTTCGAGACTGTCGTCCGGTTACGCGAACAACACCGAAGCGGGTGTGAGATCCGCCGTGAATAGATGGCGAAGACGCCGTGAACGGCGGCGTGTGGGTAGGAACGCGCGTCCCTAGGCGCCGTAGCGTCGCGGTCATGATCACACCCAATCATCCTTTCCGCAGAGCTTCCATGGCCGCCGCGGCCGTAGCCCTGCCGGTTGCATTCCTTGCCCCCGCCGGCGCCTCTTCAGCGGCACCGGGCACCGCACATCAGACTGCTGCCGTCGCGCCGGACCCATCCGCCAAGCTCGACCTGGGCGCTCCCGGCCTCCCCGAGTCCCGCACCGTCACGGCCCTTGCCCCAGGCCTCACTCGGACATCCATCACCCGGGGAACCCCCAACCAGGACTTCTTCTGGACCGCTGAGGTTGCCGTACCGTCCACCTCCCCGGATCCGGACGCGCCGGCGTCAGCACTGTCCACGCAGGCGCAGGCCCAAAAGGTCGCCGACAAGCTCATCGCCGCGGGCGTCGTCGCCCGCGTCGAACATGTCCAGTCACCGCAGCTGGCCGACGCCGGAGGGGATCTCGGCTACCGCGTCCGTGCTGGGCATTTCACGGCCAAAGCCGGCGGCTCCGCCACTGTCGCCCAGATCCAGTCGGCCGGCTACAAATCCTCGGTGATCTACAGCGGCTGGGATGGCGACGAAGGCTCCAGCGAGAACGACCACGGGCTCTGGAAGCTGGAGGTCCTCACTATCGACCCCAAAGAATTCCGAGGCGACCTTACTTCCTCGTTCGGTCCCAACCTCGAAGACCGGGAAACGACCAGCCAGCTCGCGGACGCCTCGGGCGCCCTGGCTGCGACCAACGGCGGCTACTTCGTTATGGACCCCGCCGCCGGAGCCCCGGGCGATCCCGCAGGCTCGGCAGTTCAAGCTGGCAAGGTCCTCAGCGAGCCCGTCGGGGACCGGCCCTCCCTAGTTATCGATGCCAAGAACGAGACCTCCATCCAGCGGCTGCACTGGCACGGAAAAGTCACGGCCTCCGGGAAGGCTGGAGGGCTCTCCCTGGACGGCTTGAACCGGGTGCCGGGCCTCATCCGCAACTGCGGCGGCACCGATGACACCCCAACGAACCTGCCGCTGCACGACTTCACCTGCACGGACGTGAACGAGATCGTGGCCTTCACCCCGGAGTTCGGCGCCACCACCCCGTCCGGTCCCGGGCTTGAAGCCGTCCTCGACGCCCAGGGCACGGTCACTGCCGTCAACAACAGCCGGGGAACCGCCGTCCCGGCCGGCGGCCACACCCTGCAGGCCGTCGGGACGGACGCAGACAAGCTCGCCGCCCTGGCTGAGCCCGGCTCCAGGCTGACGGTCGACACGGAGCTCATCAACGACGGCGGAAAGCCCCTCAGGACCAGCCCCACCACCGACGTGGTCAACGGCGGACCGACACTCGTCGAAAACGGGGAGCTCAACGTGACTGCCAAGCGCGACGGCATGGTCCGCGCCGGCGACAGCAACTCCTTCTTCTACGGGTGGGTGCACAAGCGCAACCCGCGCACCATTGCAGGAGTTGACGCCCAAGGCCGCACGCTCCTGGTCACAGCCGACGGGCGCCAGACGACGTCCCTCGGACTGAGCATCAAAGAAGCCGCCGACGTCGCCCGCTCGCTCGGGATGGTCAACGCCATCAACCTCGACGGCGGAGGATCAACAGCCATGGTCCAGGGCGGCCAGGTCGTAAACTCCCCGTCTGATACGGCCGGTGAACGCCCGGTCGGAGATGCGCTCCTCGTTCTTCCCGGCCGTAAAGGCTAGGCCCGGTCAATCCCCGCCCACGGCACCCGTTGTCGTTGGTGGGGACTTGCGCGTCAGCCCAGCAGGAACTCGCACCAGAGCAGGTAATGACCTGAGATCCGCCAGGACACTTCGCTGCGGGTCAGGTCCCGGAAGGCTCGCCGTGCTCAGCGCCTCGTCTCGTACCGGGTCAGGACCACACCATCGGGAAACGTCCGCGTCTCCACCAGGTTCAGGTTCACCCAGCTGTCCAGCGATGTGAAGAACGGAGTGCCGCCGCCCACCAGGACCGGATGGGTGGCTAGCGCGTATTCGTCGATCAGCCCGGCCCGCATGGCAGCCCCGGCGAGCGTTGCGCCGCCGACGCTGATCGGGCCGCCGTCCTCGGCCTTGAGCCGGGTGATCTCGGCGACCGCGTCGCCGGTGACCAGGCGGGTGTTCCAGTCGACCTTCTCGATCGTCGAGGAGAACACCACCTTTGGCGTGTCCCGCCAGTTCCGCGCGAACTCAATCTCCGCCGGGGTGGCGTTGGGCTGCTGGTCGCCAGTGGGCCAGTAGGAGCTCATGGTCTCCCAGAGCTTGCGCCCGTACAGCGACAGGCTGCTAGCCCGCTCCTGGTCGAGCCACCACTGGAACAGTTCGTCGCTCGGCCCGCCCCAGCCGATGTCGTCGCCGGCCGCGGCGATGTAGCCGTCCAGGGTCAGATTCATGCCGTAGATCAGTTTCCGCACGGCGCCAGCCTTCCGTCTCGTAGTGGTCGAAGGCGTCATTGAACTCTGTCGTCCCGCATATGATCGGCAGCGCCCTGTCCCTCATGGAGCCACCGTAACTGCCCATGATGTGGATGCCATAGCCTTCGGCACGCGTTTCAGCTGCCCGGTGGAGTTTCCTTACGGGCGCTGCGGGTGGCAACGATGAGCGTCCTAGAGAAGTGACGGAGTTCAAGCCCTGGGCGCGTGTCTTGGGTGGCTACTCGGTTGTCCTGGGACATTTCAAGCATGACCACGCGCCAGTTCCCATTCCGCCCAAAAACCAGCGGAGAGCTGGAACAGGGGGATATCATTGCGGTTCCTTGCGAGAAAGGGCGTTGTTTCGTGCGCCAAGATGGCAGCATGCCTCTTGACGATCTGCTCGCCAGCCTCCAGGAAGTTCCTGAATCAGGTTCGCGTGACGCGTATCTTCGGTTCCTGACCATTGCCGGGGACGCGGCGTTGCGTCGCGATGGCGGCCCGGAGCATGTCACAGGGTCCTGCTTCGTCTTTTCACCTGCATTCGACCGTATTCTTCTGTGCTTCCACCGCAAGGGGCAGTTCTGGGTGCAGTTCGGCGGTCACATCGAGTCGAAGGACGCATCGGTGGCGGAAGCAGCACAAAGGGAAGCCCGCGAGGAGTCCGGAATTGTCGACGTTGTCCTGCTATCTACCGCGATCGTTGATCTTGACCGCCACGATCTGCACGCGGGATTCTCATGTGCCGCCCATTGGGATGTCGGATTCGCTGCAACCATCGACCCTGATGTGGAGATCGCCGTGAGTGATGAAAGCGAGGACGTCCGATGGTTCCCAATCGACGAACTGCCCGATCAGGTACCTACTGGCTTCGTCGCGCGCTTGGAACACGTCCGGCGTAGGTCAATCTCACTGATTGGCTGACGCGTCGGCTGGGACGGTCGTCGTCCACTCGGATTCTCAGACGCTACCGTGGACATCGTTCTCCCTCAGACGTTGAGTGTCCCGGTCATCCAATCCTCGAGGTAACGCATGACGGTCGGCGCGACCCACACCCGGCTGTCATCCACGTGGTTCCAGACCGGAAATAGGCGTTGTCCTCAGCGATTCGGTGGGCGGTCCAAAGCAGGCCCAGCCCGTACTCACCCTCGTACCATTCGTTTCTGCCAGGAGTTGCCGAAGTTGGTCAGGGAGCTTGTACCCGAGTTGGGCTTCACACTCTAGATGTACTGCCCAGGCAGGATGGATCAGGCCTCTCACGGGCCCGCAGTCATGGGCAATAACGGTGCTCGGCACGATGATGTCCGCCCTGCATGGTTTGGGTACGTGCTTTTCCACTCATCCGGGTTCGAGTGTGACTACTGGGTTTACTACTAGCTACTACTTGTCTTACGTCCGCACTCTTGTTGGCGTCAGCGGATCCCCGGTACAGTTCGACCACCATCCTTCCTAGCGATGTCACCCGCTTTCTCGGTCGAGGTTGGCTCCGGCAGCCGGATATATCAAATACCTAGTAGAAACACCGATAAAGATGAAGGCTACGAGTGTTCGGGCGTTGCCAACTCAGCAGAGTCGACGTGGCATGATGTTCCGGCGTAAATGCGTAGCTGCTGCATCGTCCATTCTGATTTTGTCTGCAATCATCACTCCGACAACCGCAAGCGCCGCAGCGACAACCTCGTTGGTCATGGATACTTACGTGCAGGCGGACAGGGCGACTTCGAACTTTGGGGCCAGTATCCGTTTATCTACAGAAGGCCGTGCGAATATCTGGCGGAACTCGCTTTTACGGTTCTCCGTGCAAGTTCCCTCTGGCGAACATGTTGTTTCAGCCAAACTTCGGGCGTATTCCGAGACATCTACAAGTTCCACTGAGTTCGTGGATGTCTTTACTACAACTGGCGGCTGGACAGAGAGGGGCGTCACTTGGAATAGCGCACCGGCACGCGGGACATGGCTCGGGAAGGCTGGCGGATTCGCCACCGGCTCCTGGGTTGAATGGGATGTAACCAAGGGCGTCAACGCGAAGGGCGGCGAGCAGAACTTCAAGCTGGAAAGCAACGCGCGGAAGTGGATCGGGTTCAAGTCTAGGGAATCGTCGAACTCCGCCCTGCGCCCAAAACTGGTGGTGACGACTGCGCCTGACACGGCAACCTCCATGGAGGCAGCCGTGATCCATGGGTGGGGTGCGCGTGTAGCTGGGGACGAGTTCAATTATTCGGGCGCGCCCGATGCCACGAAGTGGAATGTCTACAACAGTGCCGGCCACGCGGGCAACGGTTTCCGGAGTCTTCAGCAGGTTACCGTAGATGGTTCCAAAATGGTCATGACTGGGACCCAGGATGGCACGACTGCCGGGATGGGTGCGAAGTTTGCAAACCAGAAGTACGGGCGGTGGGAAGTCCGGGCGGCCGGGTCCGGTGATAACGAATACCATATGGTGTCCATCCTGTGGCCCGATAGTGAAAATTGGCCGTGTGACGGCGAGATTGACTACGCGGAGACGACTGGCGACTGGAACGTCATCAAGTTCTTCCACCACTATGGGTGCTCGAACTTGCAGACGTCATTGTCCAAGCCGCTGGACGTTACGCAGTTGCACAACTACGCGCTTGACTGGTCTCCGCGCGGAATCGTGGGCTACGTTGATGGCGTGAAGTGGTTTGAAGACACCGACCCCGCGCATCAGCCTCCCGGTCCGATGCACCAGACCTTACAACTGGACTGGTTCCCTGACAGCACTGCCAACGGCCCCGGCGAGATGAGGGTGGATTGGGTCCGCGTGTACGCGGCGGGCTGAACATCGACCATTTCAAAGACCCATCCTAGCCGCCCTAGTACTTCGACATGTTAACCAGCCGGCTCGAACAGTGGATTTTCCAAGAGATAGCAGGACTCATCATTAACGAGCTGTTGCTCGCTACGTGATGCCCCACGAGTCAGCCTTGAACGGTACTAAGGGCTCACTGCAAGTTCGCTAATCGTGCCCGTCGCATTTAGGCATGGTTGGCGCTGCCCCGTGGAGGATCCTTCACAGGACACCTTGGTTACCCGGCGGGTCAAGAGGTCAAAGAACTCCGGACGGACTAGCCTCATTCGATAGCCGCGCTGGAGGAAAATCCGACAGAGACGATCGCTGGCATTCCTGATCTAAGGGACTCGAGGACGTGGAGCTCGTGAGGGACGACCGGCGACGGTAAATCATCAAGGTGGAACCACCTGAGATCAGAAGCCTTGTCTTGTTCCATCAGGTGCGGTTCGGATGGCCATGCTGTGCACTGGTAGAAAAAGTCCACTCGACCCCCAAAGGTTTCCCCGTGCTCCTGATTCCGGTGCATGACTACTAGCGGCAGAAGATCGCTGCCATCAATTGAGAGTCCAAGCTCTTCCAGGACTTCACGGCACGCCGCGTCCTGAGCAGACTCGTTGGCTTCAATGTGGCCGGCGGCCGCTGTAGCCCAGTACCCATCCAGATAACCAGTTCCTCGGCGCAGTTGTAGAAGCACAAATTCGGCTTGTCTGAAGATGACGGAACTGACTGGAGTTAGCTGGTGTCGTCCATTCACGGAGGATCCTTCTCAAGGTCAAGGGGCAGATCCATCCTTGCAGAACGCCGGCGCCACGTCCCAATGAGCGATCCCCTGTGGGCTGCCAGGGTGACAAATGGCGCTGCGAAAAGACCGCTATTTATCGCAGCGTGTCACAGGTGTGGCGAACGGGGGCGCCATCCGTTGTGGTCCGGCAGGCTGTGCTTCACGATCTAGAGGCCATCCGGAGTCATCGGGACCAATGGAGTATGCGACTTCAACCAGATAGTCTGCGATCGTGTTGAATACTCTCGACCCTTGCCGTTTGTTCATCATGGGCGCCAGCGGATCCGGAACAACGACGCTCGGTCGGGCAATCGCCGACAAGTGGGCAATACCCCACGCGGACGCCGACGATTATTTCTGGCGGCCGACGTCGCCGCCGTACACGGAACAGCGGGCACCAGTCGAGCGTCTCTCCTTGATGAGGGAAGTCTTCGTGCCCCGGTCCACTTGGGTGCTTTCAGGTTCCATCATGGGCTGGGGCGAGGACCTCATGGCGATGTTCGACGCAGTCGTGTTCTTGACCCTCGATCCTGAAACAAGGATGACCAGGCTGCTGGCAAGGGAGAAAACTAGGATGCTGGAGCTATCCCGGGCCGGAAGCTCCGACGAAGCAGCACACGAGGAGTTCATGTCCTGGGCGCGAGGATATGACGAGCCTGATTTCGCTGGCCGAAATCGCAGCCGCCATGAACAATGGCTGGCAATGTTTTCCTGCCCAATACTTCGCCTCGACAGCTCTAGACCGGTCAACAACTTGGTGGAGGCGATTACGGGATAGCCCTGGTTCATGCGTAACCCGGGCGGGTCAGCAATTCGGTCCCGCCGACACCTGTACTTGCACCGTTGATCAACTCAGTGTTTCACTCCGCTTATCGTGTCCCTCAACGCACCCGGACCAGCGATTAGCACGACGAAGTCCCTGGCTTCGCTCAGCGTTCAAAGACTTCATTGAATCCACGCCGGCTGAAATGAAAGTCCGGTTGTCGCCGACCGAGGATAACGCGACGGCGGTCAGCGGCCGGTTTTGAGCGTCTCGCTTGCGAGAAGGACCTTTGTGATGGCGTCATTGCCAGCCTGGGATGGATGCGTGTAGTCAGCGGCGAGAAGGACGCCCGCCGGAGACAGCCCATCGGCCCCGTTGAATGCATGGTAAATGTCGAGGCAGGCCGCCTTGACGGCCGCGGCCGCCTTACAAAGTGCAGTGTTCCAAGCATCCAGCGCGTACGCTGACTTCTCTGCAACCGCAGTGACTTTATCCGGATATTTGTTGGCGGCTTCCCATCCGATCCATGAGTTGTAGGAGTTGAGTACCCCTACGGAACTTTTGGGTGAAAGTTCACGGACGCGGGAAAAGATGGTGGCTGAAAGCGCACTCAACTCTCGGGTTTTGCTGTCGATACAATCCGCAGTGGTGCCGGCCAGTCCGCTGACGAAAGCGGCGTCGTCGTCGCTTTCTTTGACGCTCTGACACGGCGAACCCCCTGAAGCGTATGGCGGCTGGTCGTTGAATCCGAAGGACAGGAGAACGACGTCGGCGGTGCCCAACTCGGCTATGAGATTCTTGTCCACGGCCAGCTGCTTTGCGATGTCCTGTGTCTTGGCTCCGTCGTGACGCGACATATTCCGCACTGATACTTCTCCCTTGCCCTCGGTAGTAAGCGCCTTGGCGAACGAGTTGGCGAAACCAGTGCAGCCGGGGCAGTCGTCGGGAGAGTTGAAAGGAATTGAATCGCCAATGACCAGAACTACCATCGGCTCGGTTGTGGGCGTTCGACCGGCGCCAGCGCTGCTGCTCTCTGTAGGACCGGTGCAGGCAGTCGTTGTTAGTAGAATTGCCAAGGCTATGAGGGCCGCACTCCGAGTCGGACGCATGGACGAAGGCTATACCCGACGGACTCCTAATCCCTAGGGCGCGCAAGTGCCTTCCATTGGACACTCGCGACGTTCTGTCAGTTTCATAAGCCATCGGCACAAACACCTAAACGGCGGAAAGAATTGCTCGGGGGAGTAGTCCGGGCGGCGACACGAGACGTCCGATGAGACCCGTTTCGGCAACCGGTCACGGAGCTTGGATGGTTTGATTAGTCCGTGCTCCGTCTAAAACGCCTTATGATTTTCAGCTTGTTCGCGGTTTCCCTCATCACCGCATTCTCGTTCTGGGCAATTCGGGAGCCCGGCGCAGACGCCCGTGGGACACTTTCTGCACCCCCGCGAGCGGTGGCGCAACTAGAAATGTTGTCCAGCGGCATTACCACCGCCGTGAACGTGACGCCGAGCCCGGATGCCCAGTGGCTCAACCGGGCTGCCGCACAGACTGGGATTCCTGCCCGCGCGCTCCGGGCCTATGTTTCTGCGGCAGCCACGGCCACCGATTCCGCTCCGACGTGCGGGATCGGCTGGAACACCGTGGCAGCCGTCGGCTCCGTCGAATCAGCGCATGGAACCTACGGTGGCGGCAGCCTCAACGCCGCAGGGCAGGCGAGCGGACCAATTGTGGGCCCGAGCCTCAATGGCGTCGGATTCGCCGCCATCGCCGACACGGACGCGGGTACCCTGGACGGCGACTCCCGCTGGGACCACGCTGTCGGGCCCATGCAGTTCATTCCCACCACCTGGCAGCTTGTAGGGCGGGACGGGAACGGGGACGGAACAGCGGACCCGTTCAATATCGACGACGCCGCCCTCAGTGCGGCGACCTATCTGTGCGCAAACGGCCGTGACCTCGCGACCGCCCAAGGATGGACAGACGCCGTGTACTCCTACAACCAGTCCGATCCCTACATTCGCCAGGTGCGGGCCCAAGCCACCGCATACGCCGTGAAGACGGGCACCGCCGAATGAGTCCGTGGGCTGAGGGTCCATGGCGTTGAGTGCAAGCGGGCGGCAGCCCGGTGGATCCGTGAGGTGCATCAAGGGGCTGGCCAGGGGCTAGGACGGTCCCGCTCCCGATGCCGACTCCCCGGGACGCGTCCTGAGCCGGGACTGACAGTCTCCGCACGCGGGGGAGAGACGCGCGGCCGGATCGGGAACGGATCAGCCGGCAGGCGTACAGTCGGGCACCTTCCTGAAACCCAACGTGCACTGCACCACAGCGGCCACTGCGCCTCACCGGGCACAGTGCAGAGGTGAAAATCGCCAAGGCTCCGGATGGTGCCGAGTTGGCCTGGGTCGAGGAAGGTGCGGGGGAGCCTTTGCTCCTTATTGCCGGTCAGGCCACAGCAATGGCCGGGTGGGGGGCCGACCGCAGAAGCTCTGGCGCAGCATTTCCGCGTGATCCGCTTCGAACATCGAGGGATCGGTGCCAGCGGCCAAGGCAATGCCGACCGGTACACAACGAGGTTCTTTGCAGCCGACGCGGTCGCGGTCCTTCAGGCTGCCGGCGTAGAGGCCGCTCACGTGTACGGCCATTCGATGGGTGGCAGGGTCGCCCAATGGGTTGCCATCGATCAGCCGCACCGGGTGCGTGCCCTCGTACTGGCCGCAACCACCGGAGGGCGGCGCCAGGACTCCGAGCAGAACAACACCGCCATGGCCGCACTGCTGAGCGGGGACTTCGAGCTCATGATCCCGCTCCTATTTGATCCCGAATGGGCGAATCAGCATCCCGACGTAACGCGCACCTTCGTTGATTCGCAGGCATCGGCCTGGGTAAAATCCCGCCATTTCAAGGCCAGCCGGGAGCATGACGCGTGGGACGACCTGGCTTCAATCAAGGCCCCGACGCTCATCCTCCACGGCACGGACGACGCTCTGACGCCGCTGTGGAACGGCACATTGCTCCATCAACACATCCGCCGCTCCACCCTCGTACGGGTTCCCGGCGCACGTCACGGCCTGCATCTCGACCATCCAGAAACCGCCAACTGGATCCGACAATTCATCTCAGCCAAAAGCACGCGATGAAGTCACAGGATCCGCCGGCCTCCTGTCAGTAGTGTCCGTCTGCCAGCGCACGTGGAGGGGAAGATCCGGCGGTTCGTTCGGCCAGCGCTGCGGGCTGAGCCAGGAGTCGCGTCCCCAGTGCCCGTTCACAGTCGTCGTTATGGCTTGCCCGCGGGGTGCCCCCGCAGGTGATCGTGTGACGCCGGGTGGCAATGCCAGCACAGGGATGGCCGCCACCGCACTCTGGGCGGCCGAGTCACCAGCGTTGGTCGGCCTCTGGATTTCAAGCTAGTCCCACCAGTCACAGCCGTATCAACTGTGAACTGACCTTGGTAGGATCCCCGTCTATGGACATGCTGAAGGGCGAGCAGATCGCCGAGGCCAACCTGACGGACTGGCGCAAACTGGCCCAGGGACTGCATGCCCGCTATCTGGTCGCCGACTTCGGCACGGGCGCACGGTTCGTCGCCGCGGTAGGCGAGGCGGGCGACGCGCTCGGACACCACCCTCGCGTGTCGATCGGCAATGGGTACGTTGACCTCAAGCTGATCACAGACGACGCCACTTACCGCGACGGCGAGGGCACCGAACACGTCGTTGAGTGGGTGACTCAGCTGGACGTCGACCTGGCGCGACGAATCACAGAGATCGCCGCCGACCACAAGGTCGACGCCGACCCGGCATCGGTCAGCGACATCGAGCTCGGCCTCGACACGGCGCGCTCCGCGACCATCGCCCCGGTGTGGGCCGCCCTGCTGACCGGGAGCGCGGAGGCCCAGGGCCGAGGGTCCCCCAGCGACGAAATCCGGGACGCCACAGGACGGGTTCCGAACCTGTGGTTCGGGGACGCCGTCGAGCACGAGACCTCGCGTCAGCGGTTCCACATCGAGGTCTATGTGGCGCCCGAGGTGGCGGAGCAACGGATCGCCGCCGCCCTCGCCGCGGGCGGGACCGTCGTCGATGCCAGCAACGCGCCCTCGCTCACCGTGATCGCCGACCAGGACGGCAACCAGGGAATCGTATGCATCGACGTGTCCGCAGCGAAGAAAGATTGAATAGCCATTTCGGTTGACCCGCGGCGCGCGGGTGAAGGTCACTTCGGCACTTTCTGGGGGTCCGGCCGGTTCGGGAGGCCTTCTCCTCGTCCTGAAGGGAATTCGGGGCCGAAGTCCCAAGGCGGCACGTACACGGCGGGCAGCCGCACGGGTGCTAGGCCAGCGAGCGGGGCCCGATCTTGATGTCACCGTTCACAGTGGACTTCTTTGTGTAACCGTTCAAATCGGTCAACGGCTCACCTGAAAACGCAGGTGAAGCACCCGGTTCCCCTGAATCACCACGTCAGGATCCTCCAACAGGTGCTGCGCGTGGACCGACCCGAAATAGCGTTTGCCGGACCCGAACACGACGGGTGCGACGTCCATGCGCACCTCGTCGACCAGCCCCGCGGCCAGCACCTGGCCACCGACGTCGCCAGCAGCGATCTCGACGATGCGGTCACCCGCCAGCTCCTGCGCCTTGGCCACGGCTGCCTCGACGCCGTCGACGAAGTAAAACGGCGCCTCGGGGTCCCAGCCCTCAGGCTCCGGCCGGTGCGTTACGACGACCACATAGTCGACCCCGCTCGGAGGCTGTCCGTCCCAGCCGTCTGTCATGTCGAAGACGTGGCGGCCGACGACTGTCGCCCCGACCTGGTTCCAGTACGGCCGGGTGTAGTCGTAGGACGCCTGCGACACCTTCAACTCGCCGCTCTCGTCCAACGGCACGTCACCGCTGGTCAACCAGTCGAACAGGGGTCCGGGCTGGTCGTTCTCGTCCGCGATGAAGCCGTCCACCGACACCGAGCTGTACATGACCACTTTGCCCATGGGGTCCTCCTTTGCTCCGGGATGCCCCCAGAGTAGCGGCTCTGCGCGGTTCGTGGCGGGTTGATCTGCTGAGGGGTGTGGAACGGATCGACGGCGACCGCGTCACATGGCAGCTGCTGGCGCAGGGCCTGCGGAACGCAGCCGAAGGGTCGATCGCGACAACCTCTGCGGGCAGGTGAAAGTGTGACCGAGACGGCGCACGTCGTTTTTCGCCACGCGGACATCAGGACGGCAGCTCGGCCGCAGCCGGCTTGGAGGTGGATGCCGTTTACCAGGACTGGGCTCGCACAACATTCAAGCCTGACGCAACTTTCAGGTGTCCATTGCACACGCCTGCTGACCGATCCCCGAACCGATCCAACGCTTGCACCATCTTCCAGGTGATTGGGGAGTCAGAGGACATGGTCGAAGCAATCCGTCGCCTGGCTCAACTGTTGGGGGGTGGGAGAAGGGCTCAGCAGGGCAGTCCTGGACCTGCAGGCTAGAAGATTCACCCGAGACCAGCGTCAGGCCATTGCTTCCCATGCAGAAGAACTTAGACCAAGGTTGCCCGATGATGAACTCAGTGGCGGCGATTTGTCCGGGCGCATAGCCTTTCCAGCGACAGGGCGGGCCGCCAAGCTGGCCGCCGGCGTCCCAGGAGTTCACGTGGCGCCCGATCCGTACGGACGCGTGATCGCTTCGAGGAAGTGCCCGTCCGGATCCGCGAAATAGACGCCACGTCCGCCGTCGTTGTGGTTGATCTGCTGCGGGCGAGCCCGTCCCGGGTCTGCCCAGTAGGGGATGTCCTGGGCCTGAATCCTTGCGATGATTCCGTCGAAGTCCTCCTCGCTGACCAGGAAGGCGTAGTGCTGCGGGGAGATGGGCCGGTCTGCCGTGGCGAAATCGAGGGCCACTCCGTGGTCGAGGGACACGGTCATGAAGGACCACATGGCTTGGGGTTTCGGGAGTCCGAGCACGTTGGCCAGGAACTCCGCCGAATGGCGCTTGTCCGTTGCGTAGACGATGGTGTGGTTGAAAGTGACCGTCATGGTGACCTCCTCTGGTGATTGCTCTGGGACCATCTATGCCCGGTGCCCTTGAGAATTCAAGAGCGGCCGCGTGGTCCCTGGTCGTTCATGGGTCAGCGTCGGGGAACAGGGCATTAGGGGCTGATCAAGCCTTGGCGATCGGCAGCACCAGCATGTAGCCGGTCGGCATATCGCTGCTCCAGCGCCGCGGCTCGCGGACGACGAACTGGGTCGCCAGCTGTTCGGGGGTGAGCAGGGCATTGGGCGCGGGGGACGGTCCCCACTGGTCGTCACCGTACGGGTAGAGCGGATCCTGGACGCGGATGCCGGTGACCGGGAACTCCGGGAACTGGTCGGGAGCGCCGAGTGACTCGAAGCCGCTCATCACCCAAACGTGGCGGCCGCGCCACATGACCAGCCCGACCGGCCGATTCGTGTCGGCAATGGCGCGCGCCGCGATCTGCAGCGCCTCCTCGTAGTCGGCGATGCTCACGACGGCGTAGGGCCCCATCCCGACCTCGGTTAGCACCTCCGCCCAACCCAAGGGGTTGGCACCGTTGAACGAGTTGAAGGACCGTGCCCGTGCCATCTCCCAGAGCTCCCCCTGCTGGACGCGATCGGTCCATGTGCCGGCCCCGGTGTCGTCGATGAGGTTGTGCATCATCTGGATGCTCGCCGCCACACACCAGTTAAAGGTGTACTGCGGCACGAAGTCCCCCTCCTGGTAGAGGTTGAGGGCGAACGCCTGGGGCGCCGGGGGAGGCGTGGGAACCGGCGTCGGGGTGGGGGAGGTGGGCCGGCGAGGAGCTGCGTCATCGCGTGCGGCCGGCGGGGCCGAGGAGGTCTGGATCAGTGGATCAGCGGTGGCCGCCTCGAGTCTGATCGTTGGCGCGCAGGCAGAGATGAGGTTCGCTAGGATGACGAACCAGACCAGAATACGGAGCGGGGCACCGATCATGATCGGTCCAGTTTATCGCCACGCGGCGGGACTTTTCGGTCCGGTCGGGCGTTGGGTCTGAGTATGAAAGCCATCGTGTACCGTGCCACCGGTGATCCGTCTGTTCTCGAACTCGTCGACCGCGAGATCCGCGCCCCGGGGAGGGGGGAGGTGCGCGTGCGGATCATGGTTTCCGCGGTGAACCCCACCGACTGGAAGTCGCGCCGCGGCATCCGACCGGGCCAAACCTTGCCCTTCGCGGAGGTCGTGCCGAACCAGGACGGCGCCGGAATAGTGGACGCCGTCGGACCCGGCGTCGAGCATCTCCACGTCGGTGACAGGGTCTGGGTGGCCTTGGCCGCCCACCAGCGCGCCGACGGCGGGACAGCCCAGGAATTCGCCGTCCTGCCAGCCGAGCGGGTCTTTCCGCTGCCGGAGAATGCGGGGTTCGACGTCGGCGCAAGCCTGGGCGTTCCCGCGATCACCGCCCACAGGGCCCTGACCATCGCCGAGGACGGCCCGCGGCGGCTGCGTCCGGGAGCTTTGGACGGCAAGGCAGTTCTCGTTGCTGGAGGGGCTGGCGCGGTGGGCCATGCGGCGATCCAGCTCGCCAAGTGGGCCGGCGCCGTTGTGATCACGACCGTGAGTGGACCGGCAAAGGCTGCGCTGGCCACGGCCGCCGGCGCTGATCACGTTATCAATTACGGGGAAGGCCACGCAGCCGCGGAGATACGTCGGATCGCTCCCGAGGGCGTCGACCAGATCGTGGAGGTGGCGCCCGCGCAGAACGCGGAACTCGACCTGGCAGTAATCCGCAACCGCGGCTCCATCGCTGTCTACGCCAACAACGGCGGCGATCAGGTGACCCTGGACGTGCGCAGGCACTTCAGCCTCAACGTCCGCTACCAGTTCGTGTTGCTCTACACAGTTGGCATGGCGGCCGTGCATGCCGCCGCCGAGGACATCAACGCGGCCATCGCCGACGGCGCCCTTCCGGTCGGAGAAGCCGCAGGTCTGCCGCTGCATCGCTTTGACCTGGCTAACACGCCCGCGGCCCACGCCGCGGTGGAAGAGAGCATTATCGGCAAGGTGCTGATCGATGTGCCACGCCTCTAAGTCTGGGACGCAGTAGTCGCGCGGGTTCCCGCACGGCTGTGGCTCCACGGTTGTGCTGTGCCGTGGCGACGAGTACGCCTTCCAGCAAGACCGTCACAGTAGAATGGCCACACATTTTTCAGGCGGATAGGCGACACGAATGAGCGACACCGACGGCGATGCACGACGGCGGGAACTTGGCGACAATTCAGGCCCGGTCGAGGAGGAGGTGGAGGAGTCCTTCGACCGCACGGTTGAGGAAGGCGCGCAGCGGCTGAACCGCTCCTTTCGGGACGTGCTCATCACCGGCTTGTTCGGCGGGTTTGAAATAGGCGTTGGGATCATGGCCTACCTTGGTGTTCTTTATGAGACCGGGAACCACCTTCTCGCGGGGCTTGCGTTCAGTGCAGGGCTCATCGCCCTCCTGCTGGCCAAGAGCGAACTGTTCACGGAAGGTTTCCTGGTGCCCATTGCCGCCGTCGTTGCCCGGGAGGCAAGTTACGCGCAGCTCGGGAAGCTCTGGGGCGGCACTCTCATAGCCAACCTGGTGGGCGGTTGGCTATCAATGGCCTTGATCATGACAGCGTTCCCGCAGTGGAGCGAGACGATCACGAAGGAGGCCGACCACTATCTCGACGCCGGGTTCAACTGGACAACCGTGTGTCTTGCCGTGCTGGCGGGGAGCACCATCACGTTGATGACCCGCATGCAGCACGGGACGGACAGCGTCACCGGCAAGATCGCGGCCGCCGTCGTTGGCGCTTTCCTGCTCTACGGGCTGCAGCTCTTCCACTCGATTTTGGACTCGCTGCTGATTTTCGGTGCCATCCACACGGGTGCCGATATCAGCTATTTTGAATGGCTCGGCTGGTTTTCCTACGTCGTGGTCTTTAACATGCTTGGCGGGATCCTGCTGGTGACCGCGCTACGGTTGGTGAGCGCCAGAAAGCTCGTGAAGGAACGGCGCAATGACTCACCCGAGGACCCGGAGGACGTGCACCACTCCGGCTAAGTTTCCGTGACGTGTCTAATGCGCGATGGACGGGCACCGGTGGACAGCCCCGCCGAACTCCGGCTCGCCATAGTGACCTCCGGAGATCCGTGATTACGACGCCGGTTCAACGGGCTCCACGGCAAAGTGGTTCGTCGCGGGAGGCTTCGATCCGTACCACCATCCCGTCCCGCTGCCCGTCCACGAGCAGCGGGGTCGCCGGCTCCACGGCGGTCTCTGCAAGGCGTTCCCGGTACTCCGGGCCGGCCGCCAGGAAGAGGATTTCATGGGCGAGGCCAGGACTCTCAGCGGGATCACCGCGCCGGGTGCGACGACGGGCAGGGGGTGTCCAGGGGCGTTTCTGGCAGAGGACTCTTCGAGCATGGGCTGAAGCTTCGCTTTCAGCCGGAACCCGAATGACAGAGGGCGCGGGGGCTAACGGAAGGCGATACCTGCCGGTGGATGAACACGACTCAAGAGGGATGGATGCCTATAGCGGATACTTCGGCGGGTTGCTGAGGGGCAGGATCGGCCCAAGAGGGTCCGTACATCGGCGGAAGCGGGCCCCCACGTTATCGTTGGTCCAACACATCTGCTGAGGAGGACGTATGCCGTACGTTGTTGACTTCGAGAATGTTTCTACTGTCGGACTGGAATCGTCTCCTGTCGCCGAATCGCTCGCTGGGTTGCGGGCCAATGAGGCGCGCTACTATCGCAACAAGTACGACCACGTCTTCACTGTTAGCGCTGCAAGCGAGGTTCCGGAGGTCATCGACCGGGTGAGCCGGATCCTAAGGGACGAGCGTGACATTGTCATCGGTTCCCGCCCGCTCGAAGCGACCGCCTTCGAAGTCGACGGTTTGCGGATGGATTACGTGTTCTACGAGTCAGGGCTGTCGGTCAATGTCATGTACAGCATCGAAGCGGGCGGGAAGCGCGCCGTCGGATTCAAACTGGCCGAAGGCATGGATATTCCAGAGGAACTGGCGTCAAAATTCAAGTTCGCCCGCCAGAAGTCAAAGCTGGCAGGCGTTATCCGCGGCTCGTACTTCGTGATGAAAGGCGAGTACTGATCAGCTGACGTTCCGTTATCCGGCCCTTAGCGGCCGTTGTACTCCTCGTCTGTGATGTGCTCGCCCCAGGTGGTGGTCTTGGACGGGTCTTCCCCGTGTTGGAGCATGGCAATGTGCTCCATAAAGCAGCCTGGGGCGGCGGCGTGCCAATGTTCCTCACCGGGTGGGGTGTAAAGCGTCTGGCCGGGGTGGACTTCGATGATCGCTCCGTCGCGGGTACCGAACCGGCCCACACCTTGGGTGACGCGCAGGTACTGGCCGTGCTCGTGGGAGTGCCAGGCGGTGCGTGCTCCCGGGGCGAAGCGGACTGTCGCTACGACCATCGTCTGGGCGGACTCGTGGGGCAATGCGATCGGGTCTAGCCACACGTCGCCGGCAAATTGTGCCGCCGGGTTCTTCGTCGTCGGCACATTGGGTTCGATGTTCATGGCTTTCCTGACTCGTTGTCGGTGAAGAGCTGCTTGGCGACGCCCATCGCAGACGTGCCCTTGGGCCAGCCGGCGTAGAGCGTGACGTGGGTGATGGCTTCGATGAGCTCGTCCTGGGTTACGCCGTTTTCGAGGGCGCGCCCGAGGTGGGAACCTAGCTGCTCGGTGTTCCCGCCGGCGGTGAGCACAGCCACGGTGATGAGGCTGCGATCGCGGGCGCTCAGTTCGGGCCGGTTCCAGACGTCCTCGAAGAGCACGTCGTCTGTGAGCTCGGCCAGCTTTGGGGCGAAGTCGCCGAACATCTTTCGGCCTCCTCCGAGCTGTTTGGGTTGGTCGGTCATGATGATCCTTCTTTCGGTTTGGACTCTAAAGTGGCAAGGTTGGCGTCCGGCGTGGCCACATCCGTCACCGCCGTCGTGCGTGAGCCGTGAGTTCGTGCGCGCCGTAGCTGTTGTCATCGGGGTTAATGGTCACGCCGGGGGCCACGAGCCGATCGATGCGGTCCAGCACGTCGGCGCCCAGTTTGAGGTCCGCGGCGGGCAGGTAGGACTCGAGCTGTTCCATCGTGCGCGGTCCCACGATCGCTCCCGTGACGCCTGGGTGGTTGATGACGAACGCGATGGCCAGTTCGATGAGCGTCAGCCCGTTTTGTTCGGCGAGCTGGGCGAGGTCTTCGACGATGTCGAGTTTTCGCTGGTTGGCCGGGCTGCTCATGTCGAACCGGGCGCTCGGGCGGGCTGGCGACGCCGGTGCCGACGCCGAGTCTTTGCGCCAGCGTCCGGAGAGCCACCCGCCGCTGAGCGGGCTGTACGTGAGTGTCCCCATGCCGTGACGTTGAGCCGTCGGGAGGATGTCTTCCTCGATGCCGCGGACCAGGATCGAGTAGGGCGGCTGCTCCGTGACGAACCGCTCCAGGTTGCGTGCCCGGGAGGCCCACTGGGCCTCCACGATCTGGGAACCCGAGTGCGACGATGAGCCTATGTAGCGGACCTTGCCCTGGCGGACGAGGTCGGTGAGGGCGCCGAGGGTCTCCGCGACGTCGGTATCGGGGCTGGGCCGGTGGACCTGGTAGAGGTCGATGTAGTCGGTGTTCAGGCGGCGGAGGGAGTTTTCGACTTCGCGGATGATCCAGCGGCGGGATCCACCGCGCTGGTTGGGGTCTTCGCTCATGGGCATAAAGAACTTCGTGGCCAGGAACACGTCATCACGCCGGGCTTCGAGTGCCTGCCCGACGATTTCTTCGGATGCCCCGCCGGAGTAGACATCGGCGGTGTCGATGAAGTTGATGCCCGCGTCGAGGGCGTGGTGGATGATGCGGATGGAATCGGCGGTGTCCTTGTTGCCCCAGGGGCCGAACATCATCGCGCCCAGGCACAGGGGACTGACCTGCACACCGGTGCGGCCGAGGGGACGGTATTCCATGATGGTTCCTTGTCTCTGTCTCTGTCTTAGGCTTCGGGGATGACCATGGCGAAGCGCTCTTCGCGGGCCTCGTCGGGGTCCGGTCCGTTGCGCATCCCTGTGTCGAGCCCGTCAATGGCGGCGAGTTCGCGGGCACTGAGCTCGAAATTGAACACGTCGAAGTTTTCGGCGATGCGTGCCGGATTCGTGGATTTCGGGATGGCTGAGCGGCCGTGCTGCAGGTGCCAGCGCAGCATGACCTGTGCCGGACTCTTGCCGTGGGCCCGTGCGATGGCGGCGATGGTCGGGTCTTCCATGACGTTTCGGCGCCCCGCGCCCCACCCTGGGTAGAAGGTGATCCCGCCGATCGGCGACCACGCCTGGGTAAGGATCCCGTTCCGGGCATCGGCGGCCTGTACGTCCGGCTGCGTGAAGTAGGGGTGCAGTTCGATCTGGTTCACGGCGGGGACGACGTCGGTCGCGTCCAGGAGCTGCTGCAGGTGGTGCGGCATGAAGTTGCTGACACCGATTGCCCGCACGCGCCCGTCAGCAAGCAGCGCCTCCAGCGCCTTGTAGGCGGCGATGGTTTTTTCGAAGCGGTCGGGGGCGGGCTGGTGCAGGATGAGCAGGTCCAGATAGTCGACGCCCAGCTTGCCGGTCGCCTTCGCCCAGGCATGCAGTGTCTGGTCGTAGCCGTAGTCACTGACCCAGACCTTGGTCTCGATGAACACCTCCGCACGGTCAAGGCCGGAGGCACGGATGCCCTGCCCGACTTCCTGCTCGTTGCCGTAGGCGGCGGCGGTGTCGATGTGCCGGTAGCCGGTGGCCAGTGCGGCCTCGACGGCGGCCGTGGTCTGTTCCGGGGCGCTTTGGAAGACGCCGAGCCCGATAGCGGGCATGATGACCCCGTTGTTAAGTGTGATGTCCATGGTTGGTCCTGTTCCTTCGCTTCGCTTACGGGCGGACGGGTACTTTGAGCGTTTTTGAGTTGTCGGACAGATTCCAGTCAACTCCGGTCGCGCACGTCTTGGGAGTCACGGCTGATCAGGGTATTGGCAGGACCCCCTTCGGGGTTCGTGGTTCAGCGGGTGCTCCCGGCCAGCGCCGCGGGCCGCGCCGCGGGCAACGTCCGGGTCCGGCGCCCGGCCAAGTCTGCGGGCAGGATGAGTGCCGCAGCGACTGCCAGAGCCAGGAGCAGGAGGATGCTGCCCGTGGTCAGCGCGACGCTGACCTGCGCGGCCAGGTGCGTAACGGCGGAACCCGCCGCCGGGACGCTTGCTGCCGCCGCGACCGCGACGCCAAGCCCAAGGCTGGTACCGACCTGGTGGAAGGTGTTGACAAGGCCCGACGCCGCCCCGGCATCGGCCGCGGGGGCGCCGACGATGCCAAACGAGGTCAGTGGCGCAAACGCGAGACCCTGGCCGGCGCCAATGAGGACCATCGGCAGGGCCACCCCCGCCAGATAGCCGGAGTCGACGCCGACGCGGCTGAGCCAAAACATCCCGGCGAGGGTGACCAGAATGCCGGTCAAGAGCGGAATGGAACCCGGCATTTTCCCCAAAAGCTTCGGGACACTCATGGCAACAGCGAAGTTGACTGCGGTCATGGGCAGGAATCCCATGCCGGCCTGCAAGGGGTCGAAGCCCAGTACTTCCTGCAGGAACTGGGTCGTGAAGAAGAAGAATGCGATCATCGCGCCCAGGTACAGAAAACGCGCAACGTAGGCGCCGGTGCGTCGGCGGCTCGCGAACAGCCGCAACGGCATGATCGGCTGGGCCACCCGGCGCTCGATCAGCACGAACACGATCAGGAGCACGACGCCGGCGCTGACGGCTGTGACCGTCACCGGGGAAGTCCATCCCGCATCAACGGTGTTGATTATCCCGAACACGAGGGCGCCGACACCCAGTGTGGCGCTGAGTGCGCCGAATACGTCGAAGCGGCCGCGGGCCCGGCCGGTTTCCGGGAGGAACCGGGGCGCGAGTGCGATCATCGCGGCGCCGATGGGTACGTTGACGAAGAACCCGGCCCGCCAGGAGATCCAGTGGGCCAGCGCCCCGCCGATGACCAGGCCGAGGCTGGCGCCGATCCCTGCGGTAGCGCCGTACAACGTCACCGCCCGGTTTCGCTCACGGCCTTCCGGGAAGCTCGCCGTGAGCAGGGACAGTGAGGCGGGTGCCACGATCGCCGCCCCGATACCCTGGACGGCGCGGCCGGCGATCGCCCACCAGCCAGCCGGTGCCAGCCCGATCAGCAGGGAAGCGATCGAAAACACCACCAGCCCGACGACGAAGACCCGCCGGCGTCCGAGAAGGTCTCCTGCCCTGGCGCCGAGGAGCAGCAGGCCGCCGAAGACCAGCGTGTACGCATCCTGGACCCAGGAAAGCTCACCCGTGCTCAGCTGCAGGTCAGCCTGCAGGCTCGGCAGGGCGGTGAAGATAACCGAGTTGTCCAGCAGGATCATGAAGTAGCTGACGAGGATGATCGCAAGGACCGCCGCCGGGTGCGGAGCAGTTGTGGGTTCAGGTTTCATGCCTTCAATGCAACCCGGATTCCGCACGGGCCGGGAGTCACAGCCGTTCCGGGTAACGGCAGTGCCTCCCTCGTGCCAGCGGCCGCGGGTAGCGTGGAAGCCATGACACACAGCGACGATGTGCGGAAGTTCCTGACCTCCCGCCGCGCAAAGATCACCCCGGATGAAGCCGGCCTGCCGGTCTATGGAGGCAACCGGCGCGTTGCCGGGCTCCGACGCGAGGAAGTCGCCATGCTCGCCGGAATGAGCATCGATTACTACATACGTCTTGAGCGGGGAAACCTCTCCGGCGCCTCGGACAGCGTCCTCGAAGCGCTCGCGCGTGCCCTGAAGCTCGACGACGCTGAAACGGCCCACCTTTTCGACCTGGCCCGCGCGGCCACAGCCTCCCCCCGGGTGCGGCGCAAGCGCAGCCCGCAGACCGTGCGGCCGAGCGTGCAACGCGTCATCGATGCGATCACGACGGCGCCGGCCTGGGTCCGCAACGACCGCGGGGATGTTCTTGCTTCCAACGAATTGGGCCGTGCCCTTTATCTGGACCTGATGGCCGAACAGACCACCCCGCCGAACAGCGCACGGTTCACCTTCCTGAACCCGAAAGCGCGGGAGTTCTTCGCCGATTGGGAACGCGCGGCGGATGACATCGTCGCTGTCCTGCGGTCCACAGCCGGGAAAAACCCGTACGACAAGGACCTCACGGACCTGGTCGGTGAACTCTCAACCCGAAGCGAGGAGTTCCGCACCCGGTGGGCCCGGCACGACGTGAAGTACCACCGCGCTGGCCGCAAACGGCTTCACCACCCGATCGTCGGGGACCTGGACCTGAGCTTCGAAGCGTTGGAGCTCCCCGCCGACCCGGGACTGCGCATCAACGTGTACACAGCAGATCCCGGCACACCCTCCGAGGACGCGCTGAAAGTCCTGGCCAGTTGGGCCGCCACCCAGGGTGAGACGACAATGGCCACAGTCAAGGAGAAGAAATGAGCCACCGTCGCACCACTGTTCTGATTGTCGGTGCCGACGGTGTCATTGCCCGGGACCAAATCGCCCGGGTCCTCCTCGACAGCCTTCACATTGACGCCGCCAACCACAAAACTCTCGAACTCATCGCTGACTATGGACCGGAACAAGACGAGCTCACCACCGTCTTCGCCGCCCTCACTCCAGACTCAGGCAAATCCCTCGACGCGGCCGAAGACCTTGTGGACCTCCCCATGGAGAGTGAGCCCGAACTGTCCCGTGACGACCTCGCCACAATCACAGCAGGAAGCCTCAACGCCGGGGACTAGCGTTCAGCGCGGGGGCCGACGTTGATCCCGGCGGGACGATGAAGCCCCGGCCTCATTCGGCGTCGGGCACGCCGTCCCCCGTCCCTTCCGCTGACTTGAGCTTCCGGCGTCTGCGCCGGCGCCAGACAATCACCAGTCCAAGAATGACGATGGGGACCAGCACCCAGCCGCCGATGTCGAGGGCGTCACCGATGGCATGGGCCAGCGCCCCGGCCAGATAGGCGAGAACGCTGAGGCTCGCGACCCAGGCAATGGACCCTGTGATGGTCCACAGCAGGAACTTCGGCAACGGCATCTTCGCAGCCCCGGCGGCAATGGCGCCCCAGAGCCGGACGACAATGACCCAGCGGCCGAAGAACAAGGCTGAGCCGCCGTGCCGGTCGAAGAACGACTCCAGTTGGACGATGCGACTTTCGTCGGCGTGGAAGCGCTGTGCAAGGCGCAGCATCAACGGACGACCTCCCACCCGCCCCAGTACGTAGCCAATAGTGCTCCCGAGCATGGCGCCCAGGCTGCCGACCGCGATAACGGCAGCAAGGTTCAGATCTCCGTGGCGCGCCGAGGCGTAGGCCCCAAGCAGTACGGCCACCGCGGGAAGCGGAACACCGGCGCACTGGGCCAGCACAATGACGAAGACGCCGAAGTAGTAACCCCACTCGTCCGCAATCCCTGCCTCCGCGGCCATGAAACCGGCCCAGCCGAGCGCCATCAAGCGGACGGCAGATAACCCGGTCATCGCTCACACCTCACTCTGCCGCTCCGCCGTGGTTCGTAATGACGGTCCCCGCGCTGCCGGCGGTTGCTTTGCGGTCGTGGCCCACGCGACGAAGCTGGGATGGCCCTTGTCTACCCTTGTGGCCCGGCCGCGTCAAGAGCGCGCCGCGGTCACAGCCGGTAGGGGCCGGCGCCGGCACCGCGCTGCAGGTCTGCGGCCCTACACCGGTGCGTGAATTCACCCGACGCGGATGAGGTGCCGCACTTCACCGGGGGCAGAGGATGGAACTGCAGCGGTCCGTCAAACTCGATTGACCGGCCCGGACTGTGAGGAACACCAGCAGGATCGGTACGAGCTTCACGACATGCCGGCGCCCACCTAGAGGCCGACGGCAGAAAATTCAACGGAAAGCGGTCGACAAAATGAGTACAGCCCATCATCCTGTCGCTTCAACTGGCTGGACCGGTTGGGTCCGTTTCGCCGGAGTCATTCTGATCATCAACGGCGTTTTCAGCGGCCTTCAAGGTCTCGTCGCGCTCACTGGACCCGATTCCTACTATTTGTCGGCCCCGGGCGCACTGTTCATCTTCGACGCGAAGGGGTGGGGCTGGTGGAATGTGGCTCTCGGCGTGCTCTTGATCCTCACCGCCGTCGCGCTCTTTTCCGGCGCAACGTGGGCTAGAGTCGTTGCTGTCGTCCTTGCGGGCGTCAGTGCTGTCGTTCAACTGATGCTCATTCCGGCGCAGCCGTGGTGGTCCTTGATCGTCATCGCCATTGACGTGTTGATCATCTACGCGATCATCGCCCACGGCGACGAGCTAAAGCCGGGAGAAACCCCGCCGAACGTCAGCTCTTAAACCGGAACGCCCGGGCTTCGTGCGAGCGATGTTCTCACCATCCGGCCGTGCCCGGGCCACCTTTGAACGGACCGACGATCTGCGAGGTAACCCAACCGCCGTAAAAGTCGCCTTCCTGGAAGGTCACTTGCTCGCCGTTGACCTCGCAGGAGTCCATGTGAGCCGGGTAGAGGGCCACCCGGGTGCTGAGCGGCTCGAACCCCCGGGTGGGTTCCGGGTAAGTCCACCCGGCGCGGGGAACGACGACGCCGCCGGCGACGACGTCGAAGTAGTGCGCTTCCCCCTTGAACTCGCAGAAGCTGCTGCCCTCGACCGGGACGAGTACACCGGCAGGGAATGAGCTCAATGGCAAATAGTAGACAGGCGGATGACTGGTCTCCAGGACGCGCACTGCATCGGTGGTGTCGGCAATCACCTGCCCGCCCAGGCGCACGATAACCCGATCGGATCGCGGCTCGACCCGTGGCGGTCGAGGGTAATCCCACACCGATTCCTGACCGGCTTTGGGTTTAATAGGCCGGGGCCGGAAGAAGCCGGAAATACCTGGGGCAGGAGTCATATCCCCATGTTGCCATCTTCTGCTGCGTTGCCACTGTGAACGCCGGGGGAGGGAATGCCGAGGAAGGCTCCGTCCGACACGGACGGAGCCTTCCTTGAACCCTGCACCGGACTAACAAAGCCCAGGTGTGAGCGCCGAATCTAGAGGATGCCCCGCAGCACCTGTGGGTAGTTGGTGATGACCCCGTCGACGCCCCAGTTGATGGCGCGGCGCATGTCCTGGCCGCCGTTCACGGTCCAGGTGTACGTCTTCAGGCCGTAGCCGTGGATCATCGCGACGGTGCCTTGGGTCATGTCGCCGAGGGCCGGGTTGGCGGCCTGCGCCCAAGTGGCGGCGTCGGCGAGTTGCGCGTCGGACGGCGGGCCGCCGGCGAAGAGCAGGCCGACCGGTACGTCCACCGCGAGGGCATCATAGGCGCGCAGCCACTCGTGGTTGAACGACTGCATCATTACCCGGCCGTGCCGCAGGGCCTGGGTGAATTCGGGCAGCGTACGCAGCTCCCTGTCGACGTCGATCTCAATGCCCGGGTAGAGCTCGGGCGACTTGACCTCCAACAGCATGCCGGTTTGACGGCCCACGGCGTGCGCCCACTCTGCGAGCGTCGGCACGCGCTGGCCGGCGAACTGCGGCGCGAACCACGAGCCGGCGTCGAGCTGCTTGATCTCGGCGAGCGTGAAGTCGCGGACGTTCCACGGTGCCCGGTCGGGGAAGACAGTCTCGACATCGGTCGTGCGGGCCAAAGTCGTGTCGTGAATGATCACGAGGGCGCCGTCGGTGGTGCGCTGGATGTCGTTCTCGACGACGTCGACGTCCTGCTGCAGCGCGAGCTCCACGGCCGCGAGGGTGTTTTCGGGGGCTGCTCCGCTGGAGCCCCGGTGGGCGATGACCTGGACGGTCGAGTGGGACCCGTTGCCTTGGGCTATGCTCTGTGCGGCCTGAGCGGCCGGTGCGGTGAACGCACTTAGGGCGGCAACTGCCAACCCTGTGACGATCCCGAGCACGCGTTCTGTACGACGCATGGACAACCTCTTCCTGTTCTGAACCGGCAAGTGCCGGTCTCGCTCACCTACGCTCTCGAAACTTTGTGCACTCGCGTCGAACTGCTCATGGCCTATGGGTGAACTGTCAGGCATCAGATGTTTTCCTGGGCAGGTGCCTCACACGGTTGGGCCGGTGCCGTTCGCGGCCCGACCCCCGCGGGGAGCCACGCTCATGGTGACCGTTACAGTGTCACCGTCGCCGAAATGTTCCTGCGCGCGGACGTGCTTTTTCACCGGCAGCACGTACTCACCGTTGCGCGGCAGCAGCGAGGTCTCCCATTCGGTGCCGCCGATCCGCACGCACACCGGGATGGCGCCCCAACCGTAGGTGACGGCTGCTGCCTCGGCCCGGAGGTAGTCACATATGTCCGAGGGCGGCGACAACCAGTAGAACGGCGCGGGCCCACGCCATTCGAACACATCCGCGCTGAAAGTCAGGTCCACGTCACGTAACGGTAGTGGTCGGACGACGCGTGATCAACAGCCCCTCGGGCGCCGCCTGCAACGCCAGTGGATTTCAGCCTGCGCCGGGCGATCACACCACCAAGGAAGCGACGAGCCGGGCGAGCGGCGGAGGCGCATGTCCAGCCGGCAAAGCGTCGACCAGCAGTGGCGCGTAGCGGACCTTGTTACCGCTGCGTCCTCCGAAGAACCGTTGCAGCTGCGCGGTTACTGGCCGCTCCCGCAGTGACGGCTGGCGTTGCAGAAGCCGGAACGACGCGAGCTCGCCTTGAGCCGCGATGACTTTGAGCACGTCATCGATCCCCAGGCAGCGGATGAGTTCGTCCTCTAGATCGGCGCGACAGACATGGAACCCAAGCTCAGCCAGCGGACCGGGCCCGATACCTGCGCGGCCGAGCGCGCGGGCGATGCCACGGGATTCCCCCTCATCGCACAGGCCCAGCAACCGGTGGCCTGCGCCATTCGGTCCGTAGCGGTCGAGGAATCGGACAATGCTGGTGGCGCCTCCCATCGGCACGACCGACACCCGCAAGGCTGTCAGGTCAAGGCCGAGGCGAATAGCCAGCGTCTCGACCGCCAACCGGTCACTCTCGCCCTCGACCAACACCGTCGTCGCCTGCATGTAACCAGTATGTCGGACGGCCAGCCGCGGCGGCTCCCGGCGGGCACCGTGAACCGCCGGGTCTGAACTGAACCCGGTAGGGGGATCGACAACACCATCCGGTGCTGTCAGGACCCGGGGTGCCCCGGCCACTGTTTGCCCGCCCACGGGTCGTAGTCGGCGATGAGCTCCTCCTGCCGCGGACGCTCATTTTCGGGAACGTGCTGCAGGTTCACCCGCACCCGGTACCAGAGCGAACTCGATCCGCGCATTCCGTCGACGAGTATGTCGGCCGGATGCAGTGCTGGCACGACGCCGGCATGCCGGGTTGCCCATTCGTCGAGTGCCGCCAGAGCCTCGGCCTTGGTCTTGGTACGGGCCACCTCGATCAGCGGCATCACCGACTGCCGGCGGCCCGAGCCGTCGCTGCCGCGCGGCGGCTTATCGGCGGGGCCGAGCCCGGCCGCCAAGCTGAGAAGTCCGTCGAGTGCCCCGACAGCGTCGTCTATGCCGGCGTGGGGGTCGCCCACCGCCGCGAAACGCTCGAGCACCGTGGGAACCGTGAATTGCTCCGGTCGGGTCGAGCTGACTTCGGCCCAGGTGAGCGGGGTCGAGACCCGGGCGTCGGGCAGGGGCCGGATCGAATACGCCGATGCCACGGTGCGGTCCTTGGCGTTCTGGTTGAAGTCGACGAAGACACTCTCGCCGCGCTCCTCCTTCCACCACCGCGCCGTGGCGAGGCCCGGAGCCCGGTTTTCGACCTCCCGGGCGAGGGTCTCGGCGGCCAGCCGCACGTCGCGGTATGACCACCGGGGCGCGATGCGGACCAGGATGTGGAGGCCCCGCGACCCGCTCGTCTTCGGCCACCCCACCAGTCCCACGTCGTCGAGCACATCCCGTGCGACGTAGGCGACGTCGACAATCTGCTTCCAGTCGACCCCCGGCATCGGGTCAAGATCGACCCGGAGCTCGTCGGGGTGCTCGAGATCCTCAGCGCGCACGGGGTGCGGGTTGAGGTCCAGGCATCCAAGGTTAACGACCCACGCCAGGCCCGCAGCATCCCGGATGACGGCTTCCTCGGCTGATGTCCCCGACGCGTAGTGCAGCGTCGCCGTGTCGATGAAGTCGGGATGGCCGTCTGGCACCCGCTTCTGGAAGAACGGCTCAGCGCCGATCCCTTTCGGGAAGCGCTTGAGCACCATGGGCCGTCCGCCGGCGCCCCGCAGCGCCCCGTCGGCGACAGCGAGGTAGTAGCGAACCAAATCGAGCTTCGTCAGCCCTGGCTCGGGAAACACCACCTTGTCCGGACTCGAGATCCTCACTTCGGCGCCGGCAATATTGATGATCCCGGCCGGGGTCTTCGACGGGTTCATTCAGGCCGCCTGCCACCTGACCGGAAGCGACTTCACACCATAGACGATGGTGCTGTCCATCCGTTCCAGCTGCGATCCCGGGACCAGGCTCAGTCCGGGCAGCCGGGACAGGGTCGCCTCCAGTGCGATCCGTGCTTCAAGCCGGGCCAGCGGGGCACCGAGGCAGAAGTGGACGCCGTGGCCGAAGGCCAGATGCCGGATCTGGCCGCGGTCGACGTCGAACTGCGCGGGCCGCGCGAACTGCCGCTCGTCGCGGTTTGCGGAGCCGATCCAGGCCACCACCGGGGCGCCGGCCGGAATCTGGACGCCGCCCAGGGTCGTGTCGGCAACGGTCACCCGGTACATGGACTGCACCGGTGACCGAAAGCGGAGCACTTCTTCGATGGCCTGCGCAAGCCGTGATGGCTCCTTCACAATCCGCTCGATGGTGCCGGGCACTTCGGTAAAGCAAAGAACCGCGTTGCCGATCAGGTTGGTGGTTGTTTCATTACCGGCGACGAGCAGCAGCGCGCAGAAGCCCAGCAGTTCAGCCACGTTCAGTTTCTGCCCGTCAATCTCGGCGGCGAGCAGGTTGCTGATCAAATCATCGCCGGGCCGGCGCCGCCGCCGTTCGATCAGGTCCAGGAAGTACCCGGTCATCTCCTGGTTCGCGGACTGGTGGTCCTCAGTCGCCGCACCGGTCCGCGTTTGGCTCACGATCACATCGGACCACCGCTTGAACCGGTCCCGGTCCTCCGCGGGGATGCCCATAAGTTCCGAGATTACGATGACCGGCAAGGGGTACGCCAGCGCCTCGATCAGGTCCGATGTTCCGAGGGGGGCGATCCCTTCCAGCAGTTCGTCCGTAAGTTCGGAAATCCGGGGAGCGAGCGCATCGACGGCCTTCGGCGTGAATGCCTGGGTGACCAGGGAGCGTAGCTGCCGGTGCCGCGGCGGGTCTGTGGTGATCAGGCTCGACGCGAACAGGTGGCCCGCCGCGGATGACTCGTCGCCGCCCATCCGCGAGGAAAACGTGGCGTGTTCGGACAGCACCCGTTGCACGTCGTCATACCGGAACACGTGCCAGCTTCCCGACTGCTCGTCGAGAAAGACGGGTGCTGATTGCCGCATCCGCTCGTACTGGGGAAAGGGATCCAGCGGATGCTCACTGGCCGGGACGAAGTCCATGGCTGGCCTCTCTGCTCAGCCCGGCGATCTGTCGGTCTGGCCGAACCGCCGGGGCGTCGGGTTGATGGACCGTGGGAGCCTGATCTTATCCAACGCCGGTTCCGCCTGTCTGTAGGGAATTGCAGCAGCCCCGCCACGGGCGGACACATTTTCATCCGGCAGGATCGGCCAGCCGGCGGAGCACAAAAGAGCACGACGGCGGGAATGTTCCCGCCGTCGTGCTCCTGGTTCCTACGGCTGCAAGCCGGTTGCTACTTGGTGACCTGAAGACCCGTGTCCCAGTTGAAGTCGGCGAACTCCGGGTTGGCCTGCATGGTCATGAGGACGAACTGGAAGCCTTCGAGTTCACGGGCGCGCTTGAGCGGACCGACGACCAGGGGGCGCATGCCGCCGGCGCCGACGAAGCTGCTGACAGCAGCGTTGGCCGCTGCGTTGTCCCCGGCGATGAAGACGTCCAGCGGCTGTCCGCCGGACTCGCCGGCCACCAGGGTGCCGGCGAAGGTCGTGTTGAAGGCCTTGACCACATGGGCACCGGCGGGGACAAGCTGCGAGATTTCCTCGGCGGCGGAGTTCCCGGGTTCAACAACCAGCGAATCGAAGGTCTCGAAGTTCACCGGGTTGGTGATGTCCACGACGGTCTTGCCGGCCAGCGCATCGCCATAGGCCCTGACAATGGACTTCGCGGCGTCGAACGGAACCGCCAGGACCACGATCTGGCCCTTCGGAGCGTCCACCGTTGTGCCGAAGGTGACGCCGGCGCCGAACTCGGCGGCCAGTTCCTGCGCCTTGGTGGCGTCCTGTCCGAGGATCTCGACGGCCAGGCCGCCGGCGAGGGCACGGGTTGCGATGCCGCGGGCCATGTTTCCGTTGCCGATGATGGTGAGGTTCGTCATTGGAGTCTTCTTTCCGAATATGCGGGCCAGGAGGGTTTTCATCAGATTCTGTTCTACTGGGGGAGCGTTTGTTGAAGCTACAACTAAGGTACTCCGAAAAAGTTGAAGCGTCAAGTATTGCGCTGAGTTCTTCGCGGATACTGGAGTTCGGAATCAGAGCCCAGGAGGGTGGTTGCTCGAAGGATCGCTTGTTCGAGGTCGGCGTTGAGTTCTGCGGTGGACAGTGATCCGAGTTCGCCCCGGAGCACTGTTCGCTCGATGCGGGTTTGTGGCGTGCACACCCACCGACCAGCCGAAGCAGCAGCGCTGGATGCGCCTACGGCCCATGGCGATTGTGCTATTCATCCGTTCCAGGCGCGATCCCGGGCGAGTCTCAATCCGGGGGCGCGTAAAAGCCGCAGACCGGCTCGACGGAGTAGGTCAAACTATAGACAGTGGGACTCTCCGATAGTCATACTATCTACATGCGAATGGCTGAACTGAGCAAAACCAGCGGCATTCCGGTCGCCACCATCAAGTTCTATCTGCGCGAGCGGCTGCTTCCGGCGGGTGAACGGACGGGTCCCAATCAGTCGCGCTACGGTGAGCAGCACCTGCGCCGGTTGCGGCTCATTCGTGGCCTCCTCGACGTCGGTGGACTCAGCGTCGCGTCGGCCCGTGGCGTGATCGATGCCGTGGACTCGGAGCTTCCCCTGGCCCACTCATTCGGGGTGGCCCAGCGGGCGGTCTCCGCCGACATCGATCCGGGCGGGATGGACCCCGAGGCCCTGGCAGGCATCGACCGGCTGGTCGAGGGCTGGCGCGTCTCAGCGGACAACCCGGGCCGGCTCGCCGCGGCCCGCGTGCTGGAGACCTTCAATGCGCTGGGCCAGCGGGATGACCGGGACTGGTTCTCGCGCTATGCCGCCGCGGCCCTGCTAGTGGCCGAGGCAGACCTGGATCTGGTCGAGGCCCGCGGCAGCCGTGAGGCCATGGCCGAGACCGTGGTCATCGGCACCGTATTGGGCGACGCCCTCTTTTCGGGGCTTCGCCGTGCCGCGCAGGAGCATGTCTCGGCCCTGCGCCATCCTGTCCCGTTCGAGCCAGTCCGTGCACCCGCCAAGGAGCAAGAATGTCCGTAACAGCAGCTTCCCCGTTTCTTGCCGTGCAGACCCGCTGGCACCGCCCGCTGCTCTGGCTCAGCCTCGCTATGGCCGCCTCGACCCTCGCAGCCCTGGCCGGGCTGGCCCTCGACCCCCGGTTGCTGGACGGGGCACCGCTCTGGGCCAAGCCCTTTAAATTCTCCGTCTCCATTCTGATCTATGCCCTGACACTGTCCTGGCTGCTCGGCCAGCTGCAGCGCTGGCGGCGGCTGGCGTGGTGGGCAGGCACCTTGGCGGCGGTCTTCCTCGCGGTGGAAATCGTCATCATTGGGGGAGCCGCAGCGGCAGGCAACAAAAGCCACTTCAACGTTTCCACGCCCGTTGCCGCCAGCCTCTGGTCCGTCATGGCCGCGTCAATCGTTATCGTTTGGATCGCTGGCCTTGTTACGGCGCTGTTGCTCTTCAGGGCTCCGCTCAGTGACCCGGTGCGTTCGCTGGCGATCCGCGCCGGGTTCGTCATCGCGCTCGTCGGCATGGCGCTTGCGTTCCTCATGACAGGCCCCACCGCGGAGCAGCTCAACAGTTTTCGGGGCATCGTCGGGGCACACACGGTTGGCCTTCCCGACGGCGGCCCCGGCCTCCCGCTGCTGGGTTGGAGCACCTCAGCTGGCGACCTGCGCGTTCCCCATTTCGTGGGCATGCACGCCCTCCAGCTCATCCCGCTCTCGGCCCTGCTGCTCGAGTTCGGTGCCCGCCGGGTTCCGCTTCTCCGGGCGGCCGCGACGCGCCTGGGCCTGATCTGGATCCTCGTCCTGTCCTACCTGGGTGCCGTGGCGCTGCTCACGGTGCAGGCCCTGGCCGGGCAGCCGGTCGTGCGCCCCGACGCTACCGTGACGGCTTGGGGCGTGGCACTCCTCGCGGCTGCCGGGTTGGCCGCCGTCGTCGTCCTCCGCAGGGGGCGCCGCGCACTAGTCGCACAGCAAGGTGTCGTTCTGCCGGCCGCGAGCTGGCAGCAGCCGTAACGCCGGCCTAAACGGCGTCGGCTGCCGGCAGCCGGCCGGACCGCACTGCGTCGGCGAATGCCTGGTAGTCCCTTTCGTTCTGGTCGGCGTAACGCTCGGAAAAGTCGGTGATGGACAGGTCGAACTTGTCGCTCTTGCCGAGGTAGGACGCGATCGCGACCGGGTCGCCGGACCTGGCGTGGGCCCGGGCCAGGGTCCAGCCGCATGCGTTGGCGTAGAAGTTCATGCCGAGCGGCTTCATCCCTTCCACAACGGCTGAGCCCTTCATGTCACGCAGTTGGCGCCAGTACAGGTACCGGTTGTCCTGCACGCCTTTGGTCCACCCCAGGAAGATGTCGCTCGCGGCCTGCATCATCCGCTGTCCCTGAACGACACGTTCGCCCGGCTGCTTGTAATGGCTCTTGGGCAAGTGGTCCTCGAGCACAGATTTCGTGGCTTCCTTGACCTGGAGGAACAAGGGATCCTCTTGGTCGCGTCCCTGGAGCAAGGCGATGAACGCCCGCGTGCCGACGCTGCCGACGCCGACGACCTTGCGGGCAACGTCGATGACTTCGAATTGTTCGAGCAGGTGGCGCCGGTCATCCGGCAGCGTGGCCCGGTAGGAACGGAGCTGGTCACGAACCGCGTTCTCAACATCCTCGCCAGACATACCGTACGTGGCTGCCAGTTCCCGGACGGGAACGACAATGGGCGGTTGACTGACAATCCGGTACTTCCCGTCAACGCGCTCGGCGAGCTTGGACAGGGCCTGCAGGCTGTCCCTGGTGTGCGCCTTGGCGACGTTCTGCCGTGCCGCTTTCACCATTCCTTGGGCAACCTTCTTGAGGGCCTTCCCCTTCTGGCTTGCCACGGCCAGGTCGATGGCTTCCATCAGTTGCTCCTCGGACAGGCGTGAGTACCAGATGTCCAGGGTGCGCATTTGCGCGAACTCGGCCATCGCCTCCCGGTACGCCCGGACCGCCCTGAGAGTCGCGTCGCGTGTTTCTTCCTTGGTGAACGCGTTGTTACGCGCCGCAATTGTAAAACTCGCCGCCATCCGCTTGACGTCATACTCGAACGGGCCCGGGAGCGTCTCGTCGAAGTCGTTCAGGTCGAACAGCAAAGTCCGTTCCGGCGAAGCGAAGACCCCGAAGTTGGAAAGGTGGGCGTCTCCGCACAGCTGGACGCGCAGGTCTGCCCGGGGCGTGTCTTTCAGGTCGGCCGCCATGATCTTCGCCGCACCACGGTAAAACGTGAACGGGGAGACCAGCATTCGGCCGTGTCGTACCGGTACCAGGTCCTGCTCCCGGGTGCGGTTCTGTTCC
Organism: Arthrobacter sp. NicSoilB4; assembly: GCF_019977335.1. Classification (NCBI taxonomy): domain Bacteria; kingdom Bacillati; phylum Actinomycetota; class Actinomycetes; order Micrococcales; family Micrococcaceae; genus Arthrobacter; species Arthrobacter sp. NicSoilB4. The sequence continues at coordinate 1,834,409 of NZ_AP024653.1, forward strand.
TCGAGCAACGCGACCGGATCCGGGCGGTCGGTGGCGGGAGTCCAGCCTGCGTGGCTGGAAACGGGTGTCTTCTCGCGGCACCCTTTACCCTTTGCAGCACGTTTTTCAACACTCGGGTGCTTGACTTTGGTCCCGGCCATGATCGGTGACCCTCCCATTTACATCAGGAACCGTCACCGGCAACAGGTGCCAGGCGTTGGTGCCGGCTGAGCGCGTAAGGCGCCTTGGTTTCGGGCTCATCTGAATCGGTGCACATTGACGATCCAAGGCGACCGGAGGGCCCGGGCCGACCGCCTCACAATGCGATTGTGGCCTTGCGGCGCTGAATCGTCAACGCGCTGCGGGCGCACCCCTAATCTGGTTCCTTGCGTGGCTTGACTTCCGTAGGGCCACTGACGGTTTCCACCGGGCCCAGGGTGCGGCCATGGAGCCTCTCGACCTGCGCCGTGAGCCGGGCGAGTTCGTCGCTCCTTGCGGATTCATCCGCTTTCGCCCGTGCGTTCGTCGCGGCGGTGACACTTTCGACCAGCCAGGATGACACGGTCGCGGTGACCATACTCAAGACGACAAACCCGCCGATCATCAGCGCAGCGGCAGCCCAACGGCCCGGCATAGTGACGGGATAAAAGTCGCCGTAACCGATCGTTGTGATCGTGACCATGGCCCACCACAGGGAGTCACCCATCGTGGTGATATTCGCGTTCGGGGCGCTCTTTTCGAAACTGAGGACGCTCAGGGCAACGGTGTAGATGAGAAGGAGGGCCGATGCAATGACGTAGGCCATGAGGCGCGTTCTGATTGCCGTTCCCGGGGCCCGCTCCATGACCTGGCGCAACGTAAAAGGCCTCAGCAGCCGCAATGGCCGCATCACCGGGAGTACCACCATCAGCAACTCCAAAGGGTGGCGGATGAACCACCGCACCGGCTGCGGCGCCAAGAGCAATTTCACGATGTAATCGACGCCGAAGGCAACCCATGTTGACCAGATGACAATGACCAGCGCGTCCGCGTAAGGGGCCGGCGGTTCCGCGATGATCAGAATGGAATATGCCGCCAGGAAAAGGAAGGCCGCCCCGACGAGGGGCAACTCGGAATACTTCATCCACGTCTCTTGCCTCATGGCTGAATCGTAGGACTTTGTTCCCCGGAAGTCCTCAGGAAATGCCCGGCCGGATCCCTTCGCGGACGGCAGCGCTACCGTCCCCCTTGAACAGCAACGAGAACGGCGATGACAGCAGGCCCTGGCAGCGGTACATTGGGCTTCTGCGGTGCCGGCCCGCGTCGGGCACGGCAGGTCACGAAGCCAGCACCGGCGGAGGCGAATGCCATGGCGAAAAATCAGGGCAATAACGCAAGCGGACGCAGGGGTGCGCGTGAAGCCCACGTGAATGAGCGAACCCTTGCCAACGAGCTGGGGGCGGTCGAGCAGAACATCCTGCTTCGAATCCAGGATTTCGATGATCCACGCCAGGAATGGCGGCGCCTGTTCTCGGAGCTATACGGCACATTTCTGCTCGTCATCGTGGCTGCCGGGGGCGGAATGATGAGCCAGGCCTTTCCCGGTGTCATCAGCCGCACGTCGGCCGTGGTGGCTCCCGGCTTAATGGTGTTGGGGATCATTCTGTTCATGGGCAAAATCTCGGGTGCCCATTTGAACCCTGCAGTCAGCCTCGCGTTCGCGCTCCGCGGCGACTTCCCGTGGCGCCGGGTGCCGGGCTACATCGTCGTTCAGCTCATCGGCGCGACGCTTGCCTGTCTGCTGCTGCAGGCCGTCATCGGCGTCTCCGCCACCTTCGGTTCGAACTACCCGGCTGCGAACTACCCGGCGGTCGCCGCGTTCTGGATGGAGGCGCTTCTGACTTTGGCGCTGGTCAGCGTCATCCTCGGAACGGCCTCCGGGGCCCAGAACATCGGGCTCCTCGGGGCGTTTGCGGTAGGCGGCTACATTGCCCTGGCAGGGCTGTGGGGCAGTCCCATTTCAGGCACTTCGATGAATCCCGCCCGGACTTTCGGGCCCGACCTTGTGGGCGGAAATTTCAGCCACTATTGGGTGTACGTCGCCGGGCCCCTGGCCGGAGCTGCCGCCGCCGTCGGGATCGCGTTCATTTTGCGCGGCGCAGGCGGCGGGAAGTCGGGTTCCGAAGCTGCACAGGGAGCCCTCTTCACCGAGGCCGCCCAGGAAAAGGAAGCATAGTGGCCGGCTGGACGGGCTCGTACGTCGTGCCTTGACCGCCGACAAGAACACGGAACGGACGGTCCAGCGCGAAACAGGCACAGCCGTGTCAGGATCAGTCATGGCCCAACGTCTGATGCTGCTCGACACCGCGTCCCTGTACTTCCGCGCCTTCTATGGCATTCCCGATACGATCCGCCGCGCCGACGGAACGCCCGTGAACGCCGTCCGCGGGCTGCTCGACATGATCGCCCGCCTCACCACGGACTACGAGGCGACGCATCTCGTTGCGTGCTGGGACGACGACTGGCGTCCGCAGTGGCGGGTGGACCTTATACCGAGCTACAAGTCGCACCGGGTGGCAGAGGCGGTGGCGGATGCCCCCGATGTGGAGATCGTTCCGGACGCGCTTCGGGCGCAGATTCCGTTGATCCGCCGCGTGCTTGACCTCGCCGGCATCGCCGTCGTGGGGGCTGCCGGGCATGAGGCCGACGACGTCGTCGGCACCTACGCCAGCCACGCCGGGCTGCCCGTCGACGTCGTGACGGGGGACCGCGACCTCTTCCAGGTCGTCGACGACGCCCGCCGGGTGCGCGTGATCTACACCGCGCGCGGCATGAAGAACCTGGAGGTCCTCACCGAGGCAGTGGTCGTTGGCAAGTACCGTGTGTTGCCCGGGCAGTATGCCGACTTCGCGACCCTCCGCGGCGATACTTCCGATGGGCTGCCGGGCGTCGCCGGCATCGGGGAGAAGACCGCCGCGTCGCTGCTCGCCGAGTACGGCACGCTGGACGGGCTGCTCGCCGCGGCGGCCGATCCGGAAAGCGGGCTGTCCGCGTCCGTGCGGTCGAAGCTGGCGGCCGCCGCGGACTACCTTGCGGTCGCGCCCGCCGTCGTGAATGTCGTGCGCGACCTCGAACTGCCGACGCTGGAACAGGCGGGGGCGCCACTGAACCCTGTCTCCGGCGATGCCCGCGCCGAACTGGAGGCGCTCGCCACGCAGTGGAACCTTGGCGGCTCGGTCGGACGGCTCCTCGCTGCCCTCGACCGGAGTCCGTGAGGGGCTGAATTGCTGAGGCACTGCAGGAGAAGCTAACGACGGAAGGACGCCGATGTCCACGGACCTGCCAGCAGACCCTCTGAAAGTGTCCGGACGCACTGATGTCCGGGCCGCCCTGCTCGGAGGGAAGACTTTTCGGAGCCTCAGTGAGCAAACCCTGTCACCCAAGGAGGAGAAGTTCGAGAGGGCGCGGCAGACCCTGGGATTCTTCCTTGCCCCTGCCGTCGCGATTCTGTTCGCGCTGCTTCCGGTGCCGATGGACCGGACGCAACAGCTGCTGGCCGCGGTCCTGCTGGGCGTGATTATCCTATGGATCTGTGAGCCGGTGCCCATTCCGGTGGGAGGCCTCCTCGGGGTAGCCGCCGTGGTGATCCTCGGCGTGGCACCGGCCGGCGATGTCCTGGCCCCCTTTGGATCGACAACGATCTTCACCTTCATCGGCGCCTTCATCCTCGCCCAGGCGATGCTCAAGCACGGCATTGCGCAGCGGCTGGCCGTTGCCGTGCTCTCGATACCCGGCGTGGCCACGTCCACCTACCGGGTGATCGTCGCCTTCGGGGTCATCACCTGTTTGTTGTCGGCCTTCGTATCGAACACGGCGACGGTTGCCATGCTGATGCCCACAGCACTCGGCATTTTGGCGGTGATCTGCCAGCTCATGCAGGACCGTGGCATCGTCCGGGCGGACTTTGACCCGCTGCGGCTGCGGGTCGGCGCAGCGCTGATGCTGATGCTGGCCTATGGCGCCAGCGTCGGAGGCCTGCTGACACCCGTGGGGTCCCCGCCCAACCTCATCGGCCGGGGCCTGATCGAGGAGGCCACGGGCGAGCGCATCTCCTTCGCCCAGTGGACTGCCACCGCGGCCCCGCTCTGCCTGGCCATGTTCCTGGTGCTGGCACTGATCATGTTCCTGCTCAACAGGCCCGAGGTCCGGCGGATCGAGGGCGTCGAGGAATACCTCCGCGAGCAGAAGGCCGCCCAGGGCAGAATGGCCCGCGCGGAAATCAACACCCTCATAGCCTTCGGTGTCACCGTCACCCTGTGGCTGCTCCCTGCCGTCATCAGCCTGGCCGCCGGCGCCGACTCTGAGCTGTACCTCTTCCTGGATGACCGGCTGGACGAGGGGATCGTGGCGGTGCTCGGGGCCTCGCTGCTGTTCATCCTGCCGACGAACTGGAAGGAACGACGGGCGACGCTCACCTGGTCGGACGCCGCCCGGATCGATTGGGGGACCATCCTCCTCTTTGGTACGGGCATCATTTTCGGTTCACTCCTTGCAGCCACCGGACTCGCGGAGACCATCGGGACCGCCGCGTCGAATAACCTCCCGGCCACGAACGTCGTCGCTATCACCGCTTTCGCCACGGTGCTGGCCATCCTCATCTCGGAGACCACCAGCAACACGGCTTCGGCAGCCGTCGTCGTCCCCATCGTCATCCCCCTCTGCGCGGCGATTGGGGTTGACCCGTTCGTGCCCGCCCTGGCGGCCACGTTCGCCGCCTCATTCGGGTTCATGCCCCCCCGTCTCGACGCCGCAGAACGCGATCGTCTACGGCTCCGGAACGGTGCCGATCATCAGGATGATCCGCACTGGGCTGGTGTTCGACATCAGCGGTGCACTCCTCATCATCGGTATAGTACCGGTGATGGTCGGCGTCACCGGCATCGGCGGATGAGCGCGACTGCGCCCCCGTGACAGGCAGGTTGGGCCGCAAAGCGCCCGTCCGCGTGATCCCGGACGGGCGCTCCTGCTCCCGGCAGCAGGGAAAGCTAGAGGAGTCTGCTTCCGATGTCCCGTCCGATCCTGCGAAGCAGGGCCGCGGAAAGTTCAGGGTCCTTGGCGGAGTCCTGATCGGTGTAATCCGCCAGGGTGTACACCTGTGACAGGTGCAGGTCGGACCACCGGTCCCGGGGGAGCAGGGAGCGGCCGGCGACGGCGATGATCGGGCGCTGACCGGACCGGCGTGCGACGGCGGCGGGCAGTTTCCCGGCCAGCGTCTGTTCGTCGATGCTGCCCTCGCCGGTGATCACGACGTCGCAGTTGTCCTTGCGGGTGTTGAAGTCGAGCAGGTCCAGGAAGTAGTCGGCACCGGAAACCTGGTGTGCGCCCAGCAGCAGGCAGGCGTAGCCGATGCCTCCGGCACTTCCGGCGCCTGCATGCCCGGCGAGGGCCGCCGCGTTCGCGAATCCGGCCTCCGTCAGCTTGGCAACGAAGTGTTCCAGGCCTTGGTCCAAGGCCTCGATGTCGCCTTGTCGGGCGCCCTTTTGGGGCCCGAAGACGGCCGCTGCGCCTTGGGGCCCGAGCAGCGGGTTGTGGACGTCGCTCGCGACGATGAGTTCGGTGCCGGCCAGTTCGGGGAGGATGGACCGGTGAACGGTGTGGATCTCGTCCAGTTCCCCTCCGGAGCCGTACAGCAGCCTGCCGTCGGCGTCGCGAAAGCTGAAGCCGAGGGCCGTGAGCATTCCCAGGCCGCCGTCGGTGCTGGCACTGCCGCCCAGGGCCAGCACGATCCGTGCCGGGTTCAGGCTGAGTGCGAACAGGATTGCTTCGCCGAAGCCGCGGCTGGAGGCGTTCAGCGGCTCCAGCCGCCCGCCCGGCAGGAGCGCGAGGCCGCAGGTGTTGGCAACCTCGACGACGGCGGTGGCGCCGTCGAACGCGATGCTGGCCTGGACGTGCTGGCCGGTGGGTCCGGCGACGGTGTAGCTGCGCTGGTTGAAGCCGGAGGCGACGGCGGCGTCAACACTGCCGTCACCTCCGTCCGCCAAAGGCAGCAGCTCGCAATGGACCGATCCGGTCCCTGAACCAGTTGCCGAGCGGAGCCCCGCGGCCAGGGCATCCGCCACCTCGCCGGCGGTGAGGCTGCCTTTGAATTTATCGGGTGCGATGAGCGTGCGGATGGTTTTCGGGGCGGTCGCGTTGTGCATTTCAGACGGTCTCCGAGTAGGCAGGGGTGCGGTCCTTGGCGAGGGATGAAGTACCAGAGTGTCCTGTGTGCCGGGGGCCGGTTTCCTCGAGCGCCTGGCGGCTGTATTCGGTCAATTCATCGTCGAGGTCCGTGGCGCCGCCGGGCTGGCTCTGCCCTTCACCCGGCATGGGCTCAACGGTTTCGCCGGCGAAGACGCGGCGGGCGCGGTCAGCGTCCAAGGTGCGGTCCCACCAGGCAATGAACAAGGTGGCGACGGCGTTGCCGGTGAAGTTGACCAGGGCGCGGCACTCGGACATGAACTTGTCGATCCCGAAGATGAGCATGATGCCGGCTGCCGGGATGGTGCCAAGGGTGGTCAACGTGGCAGTCAGGGCGATGAAACCGCCGCCGGCGACGCCAGCTGCCCCCTTGGAGGTCAGCAGCATGACCGCCAGCAGGCCCAGCTGCTGGCCGAGTGTCAGGTCTGTGTTGGTGGCCTGGGCGATGTAGAGGGCCGCGAGGGAGAGGTAGATCGCGGCGCCGTCGAGGTTGAAGCTGTAGCCGGTGGGGACGACGAGCCCGACGGTTTCCTTCTTGACGCCTGCGTGTTCCAGCTTGCGCATCAGGCCCGGGAGGGCCGGTTCCGCGGTGGACGTGCCCAGGATGAGCATGTACTCCTCCTTGAGGTGGCGGATCATTGTGAAGATGTTCAGCTTCAGGAAGGCCATCACGGAGCCGAGGACGATGACAACGAAGAGGATGGAGGTGATGTAGAAAAGGGCAATCAGTCCGCCCATGCTGGTGAGGGAGGTGACGCCGAATTTGCCCACTGCGTAGGCCATCGCACCGAACGCGCCGATCGGGGCGGCCTTCATGATGAAGCCCAGGATCTTGAACATGACCCCGGTCAGGCGCTGCACGCCGTCCAGGACGGGGGCGCCGACCTTGCCCATGGCATTCAGGGCGATGCCGAAGACCACGGCGATGAAGATGATCTGGAGGATGTCTCCCTCAACGAAGGGGCCAACGATGCTGTTAGGGATGATGTGGGTGAGGAACTGCCACCATTCCTGGTTCTGCCCGGCGTCGATGAGCTTGGCGGCTGACGCGGAAGTCTCGATCGAGTCGGCGTCGGCGTTCACCCCGTCGCCCAGGCGGAACAGGTTGATCGCGACCAGGCCGAAGACCATGGCGAGGATGGTGCCGACCTGGAAGTAGGTCAGGGCCTTCAGACCGGTCATGCCGACCTTCTTCAGGTCAGCGACGCTGGCGATGCCGCCGACGATGGTGAGGAAAACGATCGGGCCGATGAGCATCTTCATCGAATTTACGAAGGTCGTGCCGATGGGTTCCATGGCAATGCCGACGGTCGGTGCGAGCCAGCCGACCAGGATGCCGCAGACTATGGCGGTCAGTACCCAGAAGTACAACTGCCTGTACCAGCGTGTTTTGGGCGCCGGGTTCCTGGCTGGTTGCGTCGTGGATGACTGCGTCGTGTCTGCGTATGCCGGGCCGGCGGTGGTGATGTGATCCATGATTCCTACCTCGTTGTGGAATGTCGCTGGAGTGCTGCTGGATGAAGGGGAGCATGACGGAGTGAACGGCGGCGGTTTGGTGCACCGCCGTCCACTCCGGGCTTGGGACTGACTGCCGGCCACCGGCCGGCGCGTGATCCGGTTAGACGGCGGCCAGGCTGCGGGCCAGCGCCGCGATGATCGCCTCGGTTACGTCATCGGTGTTTGCTTCCCCGCCGACGTCGCGCGTCAGGTACCCCGCGGCGGTGGTCTGCTCGATGGCCGCCTCGACCAGGCGGGCCTCGGTGTGCAGGCCGAAGTGGTCCAGCATCAGGGCCGCGCTGGCGATCGCGCCGATCGGGTTGCTGATGCCCTTGCCGGCGATGTCCGGGGCGGAGCCGTGGACCGGTTCGAACATCGACGGGAAGCGGCGTTCCGGGTTCAGGTTCGCGCTGGCGGCCAGGCCGAGGCTTCCCGCCAGGGCTGAGCCCAGGTCCGAGAGGATGTCGGCGTTCAGGTTGGAGGCGACCACAACGGAGAGGTCCTCGGGGTGCAGGATGAATTTGGCGCTCATCGCGTCGACCAGGACGCTCTCTGTGGCCACGTCGGGGTAGTCCAGCGCCACCCGCTGGAAGGTTTCGTCCCAGAGGACCATGCCGTACTGCTGGGCGTTGGACTTGGTGACGGAGGAGACCTTCTTCACCGTCCGGGTCCGGGCGAGGTCGAAGGCGAAGCGCATGATGCGCTCGCAGCCCTTCTCCGTGAACAATGCCGTCTGCAGGGCCACCTCGTTGCCGGGGCCGCGGCCGCTGAGGTTGCGTCCGCCGAGGCCGGCGTATTCGCCCTCACTATTTTCGCGGACAACGATCCAGTCGAGCTCGGTGTGGTCGGCTTTGCGGAGCGGGGACTGGATACCGGGGAGGAACTTCACCGGGCGGATGTTGGCCCACTGGTCGAAGTTCTGCGTGATGTTCAGGCGCAGTCCCCAGAGGCTGATGTGGTCAGGAACGTTTTCCCAGCCGACGGCGCCGAAGTAGATGGCGTCGAAGTCCTTGAGGATCTCCAGGCCCGCCGGGTCCATCATCTGTCCGGTCTTTTCAAAATACCCGCAGCCCCAGGGGAACTCGGTCCATTCGAAGGCGAACTTGCCGCCCGAGTTTTCCGCGAGGGCGTCCAGGACGCGGCGGCCTGCGGAGACCACTTCCTTGCCGACGCCGTCCGCCGGGATGGAAGCGATGCTGAATTTCTGGGTGGCGCTCATGTGCCTACCTCCTCGTTGAGTGTGTTAGCAGCGTCACACTGCTTGTCCTCTTCAAGTAGACGGTCCGGCGCCATGTGGCGTCCAAGACCAAGATTCGATACGGCAAATAGGTTCAGCCTATTGATCAGGCAGGCGCGGCCGTGGATTCCCCGGTGGCCGCCACATGCTGCTCCGCCACTTGCAGGAATGCCCTGGCGGCCGGGGTGAGGCCGTCCTTCCGGCTGAGGATCGCCACGTCCAGATGGGATACCGGCTCGATCAGCAGGGTGCGAAGCCCTGCCTTGTGGGCGGTGGGTGCCCAGGACGACGGCATCACCGCGTGCCCGACGCCGGCCAGTACCAGCGGGAGGATCGACGTCCGGTGCGCCACCTCGACGACGATTTCCGTCGCGACGCCGTGGGCCAGCGCGTCGTCGACGAGCCAGCGCATCAGCGAACCGCGCTGGCTGGCGATCAGCCGGTGCCCGGCCAGATCCTCCCGCTGGATGGCCGTCCCGGGACGGAAGGTATCGGCACTGGGGTTCACGATCAGGATCAACGGCTGGCGCTCCAGGTCCAGAACGTGCACGCCCGGCATGCGGATGGGGGCGGAGGATCCTGCCAGCCCGATCTCGGTGCTGCCGGTGCGCACGGATTCGATGACTTCCTCGGGCGTGAACGCGGCGCTGACGTTGAGGCGCACCGACGGATGCAGTTCGGTGAAGGCTGCGATCATCGATGTCAGGGGTTCGATTCCGGGGGAGGGCATGGTCACGATGTCCAGCCGGCCGCTGCGCACCCCCTTCAATGCCTGGACCGCGGACTGCGCCGCGTCAAGGTCGCGCATGACCAGGCGCGCCGGTCCAATGAGTTCCTTGCCGGCTTCGCTGAGGACCGCACGACGGCCGATGCGGTGGAAGAGCGGCACGCCAAGATCCTTCTCCAGGCCGGCGATGGTCTGGGACAGGGAGGGCTGGGCGATCAGCAGGTGCTCCGCTGCGCGGTTGAATCCGTCGTGGTCAACGACGGCTAGAAAGTACTTCAGCTTTCGCGTGTCCACGCCAGCTCCTTACCGGTCCGGTTCTCGGGCTTCCGGCGCGATCCACGAACCGGGCCGGGGGACCGGAGGAGGCCGCGCTGAAGCGCTAATAGCTTATGCCTATGAGGGTGGACTACCGCAAAGACCGGATCCGCCGCCGTTATAGTGCCGACGGCCGCTACGGCCACGAAGCCGAAACCAGGAGCGCGAAGAGGGGTTCGAAGTCGTACATGCGGGTGCTGTTGCTCATAACGACGACGCCGAGTCCGCGGTCCGGGTAGAGGCGCATGACGTTCCAGAAGCCAGCGCCGGCGCCGAAATGCTCCACCCACTGCTGTGGCGTCTTGGTTGGGCGCCGAAACCAGCCGGTTCCGTGGTCGAACGGCTTGCCCGCCTGGTCGATGGTGCGCATGCGGCGCGCGGACTCGGGGGAGAGGACCCGGGTTCCGTCGATCTCGCCGTCGCGAAGGTGCAGACGGAGGAATCGGGCCGCATCCAGGACGTCGCCCACCAGGCCGCCGTATGCGGGGCCGTCCACGTAGAAGGGGTTCAGTGACAGGTACGGCCCGTGGCGGTCGCCGGCGACCCCGCGAGGCAGCAGGGCGCGCAGCAGGGGGTCTGCGATCCTGGGCGCCCTGATGTAACCGGTCGCTTTGGCCGCGCCGTCCTGATAGCGGAACCCGGTGTGTTCCATGCCCGCAGCCCGCAGGACGGACTCGCGGACATAGCCCTCAAAGGGCTGCCCGGAGGCGGCGGCGATGACCTGTCCGGCGGCAAGGTAGCCGACGTTGGAGTAACTGGCGCTCTGCCCGGCCGGGTAGCGGTAGGCGCGGCGCCTGCCCATCAGGCGGCGGAGCAGGGCACCGGGGTCCGGCGGATCCGCGTCGGCCGCGTGCACCCAGCGAAGGGGCAGCGGGTTGCCGAAACCGGCGGTGTGGTTGAGCAGTTGGCCCACGTTTGGCGTCGTAGTCCCTGGCGCCCGGAGGTAATCGACGTAGCTGCCGGCCGGCGCACTGAGATCGAGGCGACCCTCGTCAACGAGCCGCATCGCAGCAGTCGCCGTGACGATCTTGGACATCGAAAACCACAGGTACGACGTCGACGCGGCCGCCGTCGTATTCGCTGCCAGGTCGGCGAAACCGTAACCTGCGGCGAAGAGCACGCTATCGCGATTGACGACGGCGAGGGAGAGGCCCGGGACGCTGCCCCGGCTCATCATCCTGGTGACTGCCGACGTCAGGCCGCGGGGTGGCGTGCCCGCAGCGATACTTTCGACCACATCACCCATCTCTTCCCGCCCTCCGTCGATGCACTTCTCGCCAAATCAGCAGAGCCGGTCTAGCGTTTCCTGGAGTACGGAGGCCATTTGGCCGTCCCACAACTCCAACTTTTCCGCGGACTCAGGGTCCTCGAGGGGTGTGGGAATCGGAGGAGGCACCAGAGTCATCGAGGCTTGCTGCTGCCCGTCGGCGCTGCTGATTGCGATTGTGCGGTAGGACGAAAAGCCGCCCTTGCCGCCATACCGGAAGTCGTCGGTGCAGCCGGGGGGCCATTTCCAAAGCCCGAGACCGTAGTACGGAAAGCTGCCGGTCGCGGTCATTTCCTTGAGCGAGGTGTCCGACACCAGGTCGCCCCGGAAGAGCGCTTCGAAAAAGTCGTTGACGTCGTGCACGGTGGAGATGGCGCCGAACGCCGGTGACCCGAGGTCCGCCGGCGGCTGCGTGACGTCCAGGCGCTCACCGTGCAACGTGATGTACCCATGGATCACGTCGGGTTCCCCGCGGACTGCCTGGCCGATGGACGTGGCCGCTAATCCCAGCCGGTTGATCACGCCGTCGTGGAGTACCTGCGAATAGGGCTTGCCCCGGAGCTTCTCCAGCAGCTGTCCCAGCGCAAGGTAGTTCGAATCGGAGTAGCGGAACGAACCCACATCCTTGGCTTCCCAGGGCAGCGACGCTGTGAGCTCCAACCCCCGTTGCGTGCTCATGTCTTCTTTGAAAACCCGGGCAACGTCCTCGACGATCTTCTCATTTGCCTCCTGAAAAGTGGGCATGCCAGAGGTGTGGGCGAGCAGTTGCCTGACGGTGATGGGGCCGGGAGGCCGGAGGACGGTCGTGAGACTGTCCAGCATGCCGTTGACGGGGTCGTCGAGCCGGATGAGGCCGTCGTCGACAAGTTTCAGGACAGCGACGGCGGTCATGGATTTGGTGACGCTGGCCACCGACACCCGGTCGTCCGCGCGCGCGGGCTGCATGTCTTCCAGGTCCCGGACGCCGTAGGCCCTGGACCACATGCCTCCCGGCCAGCGCACCTCGGCAACGACGGCTACCGCGCCCTGATTCATGAAAGAGCGCATCGTGAAGTCGAGGGAATCGGTGGGTGCGGGCGCTGTGCCAAATGACGGAGGCGGGACCGGGGTTGCTTCTGTGCACGCGCCGAGAAGCAGCACGAGGGCCACGGCTGCGCCGCCCAGGATGCTGGTCGTGGATCGCATGACACCGCCGTGCCTTGGCCGGACAAGGAGCGGGCCGCAGCCGCGCCGTCCCCGGCCAGAGTCCGTCCGGCGCCGTAGCCCCAGCCCTTTCATTCTAGGAGTGGCCGCCGCACGGGTCGAGCGATTGAATGGTCCGCCCCGGCCGGCTATATCTCGCAGGGGCCGTTCTGGTTTAGCGTGTCCCTCATGACGGACGTAGCTATTACCGTTCTTGTCCTTGTCGTCGCTGTGGCGGCGTTCGTTTGGAACCGTCTGCCGGTCGAAATTGTTGCCCTCGGAGTGGCCCTGGCCCTGTTTGGCACCGGAATTATCACTCTGGACGAGGCGTTCTCCGGATTCGGCAGCGGCACGGTAGTGCTGATCGCCGCACTCTTCGTGGTCGCTGAGGCCGTTGACGCCGCAGGCATCACCACGTGGCTGGGCGGCCTGCTCATCCGGTTCGCAGGCACGAGCCGGGTCCGGCTCGTTCTGCTGATGATGGGCATCACGGCCTTGTTGACGGCGTTTATCAGCATCAACGGGGCGGTCGCTGCGCTGCTGCCGATGGTTGTGGTCCTCGCCGTCCGGCTGGGCCGCAAGCCTGCCCAATTGCTGATGCCGATGGCCTTTGCCGCCCATGCCGGATCCTTGCTGGTGCTCACCGGTTCGCCGGTCAACATCCTGATCCTCAACGCCGCCTTGGACTCAACCGGCCGGGGAATCGGGTTTTTCGAGTTCGGGCTGGTGGGCCTTCCCCTGCTCGTGGGCACGATGGGGCTGGCCGTCTGGCTCGGCCCGAAACTCCTGCCGGACCGCACTCCCGAGGCGCTGCCAAGAGACCTGAGCTCCCATGGGGAAACTCTGATGCAACACTATTTGGGCGGGGACCAGCTGACCCGGCTGCGGATACCGGAAGACTCAGCCCTCATCGGCCTCCCTACCGTGGAACCCCTTGGCGGGCACTCCGCCGGGCTGCACCTGATCAGCGTGCAACGCCCCGACGGCAGGCCCGTCAGCGCCGCCAAGCTCTCGGCGGGGGACCAAATCATCGTGCGCGGCGAGCAGCGGCTCATCGACGACTTCGCCGCGGGGCATGGGCTGGAGCAAGACGACGATGCCACCTGCGGGCTGATCAGCAGCTCCTACGGCGTCGCGGAAGTCGTCGTCGCGCCCCGGTCAAACCTCGTCGGCACGGAGGTTTACCCGGGCATGGTCACCGCCAGCGGCGCGCTGGTGGTACTGGCCCACGAACGTCCGGGGGAGGCTCTTTCCCTGGAGCGCGCCACCGTAAATGCGGGCGACATGCTCCTGCTGCAGGGCGCCTGGTCCGCGTTGGACAAGCACACGGTCGACCACAACGTGCTGCTTGTCGATTCTCCTGATGCCATCCGTCGCCAGGCCGTCCCGCTGGGCCCGGGAGCCGTGCCCGCGCTGATTGTGCTGGCCGCGATGGTCATCCTGCTGGCAACGGGCATTGTCCCCGCCCCGGTTGCCGCCCTGCTGGCAGCCATGGCCATGGTGGTGCTCAAAGTGGTAACGCCGGCGCAGGCCCACCGTTCGATGGCGTGGCAGACCCTGATCCTCGTTGGGGCCATGATCCCGCTGTCTGCAGCCATCACCCAGACGGGGACAGCAGGCATGATCGCGGACGCCATGGTCGCCGCCATCGGCAGCTCCGGGCCCCTGCTGCTTCTCTCGGGAATTTTCGCCGTCACGGCGGTCCTTGGGCAGCTCATCAGCAACACCGCCACGGCGCTGATTATCATTCCGATTTCGCTGTCGGTTGCAGCTGAGGCTGCGATCAACCCCATCACGGTCCTGATGTCCGTTGCGGTCGCATCGTCCGCTGCACTCCTGACCCCCGTATCCACACCGGCCAACATGATGATCATGCAGCCTGCCGGGTACCGGTTCGGAGACTACTGGAAGTTTGGCCTGGCAGTCATGGCCCTGTACGCGGCAGTCGCGATTCTGTTGGTGCCGGTGTTCTGGCCCGTCCATATCAGCTGATCCCCGGACAGTTCCTCAAGGCTAATCCCCACTAAAGAGCAAGGAATGTCCAATACCCTCCCGGCGTCACCGGCATCCGCGGCCACCGGGACGGCCGCAACGGAACTGGCGTTCCAAGGGCGCCACCGGCTTTGGGACCCGCATCCTCATCGAGCTCGCCCGCGGTTTCACCCCGGTCGAGGCACAGTCCCGCACCGAATAGCGGCCCACGTGGCAAGATGAAGGCTCACAACGCGCATGACCGGTCCGAGCCGGTCGAGAGGAATCTGATGGCACACGCCGAAAACGAAATCACCATCGACCGACCCGCAACGGAGGTCTATGCCTACCTCGCGGACGGGTTGAACAACCCGTCATGGCGCAGCAGCGTCCGGAGCATCGCGCTCCAGAGCGGTGCGCCGGGCGAAACGGGCGCCGTGTATAGCCAAACGCTGACCGGCCCCCGTGGCAGGTCCATCCAGGGCGACTACCGGATCACGACCGCAGAACCGGGCCGCAGCCTGGCCTTCGAAGTCATCGCCGGCCCGGCGCGGCCCGAAGGCCGGTATCTGATGACGGAGGAGCAGGGCCGCACCACGGTCCGTTTCATTCTGGATCTCAAGCCCTCAGGCCTCATGAAAGTCCTCGACGGGCTCATCACCAAGACGATGCAGGCCGAAGTCAGCCAGCTTCAGGAGCTGAAGACCGTCATCGAGGATCACGGTCGCGGCGGGCTCTGAGACACCGGGCCGGAGGGAGGAACCGTGGGCGGCACCAGCAACCGCAATCCCGACGTGGACGCATGGTTGGAGGGCTACGAGAACCCGCAGCGTGAGCTTGTGGGCAGGATCAGGGAGTTCATCCTGGCCGTTGACCCCGCCGTGACGGAGGCGATCAAGTGGCAGGCGCCCACTTTTATGTACCTAGGCAATATCGCCTCGTTCTTCCCCAAAGCCAAAAAGAACGTCACGCTGATGTTCCATCAGGGCGCATCCCTGGCCGATCGAGGTGGGCTGCTGGAAGGTGAAGGTGGCGTCTCACGGGTGGCCAGGTTTAGTGACGCTGCCGACTTCGAGGCGAAGAAGCCGGCCCTCCAGGCCGTCATTGAGGACTGGATCCGGGCCCGGTCCTAGTCCGTTGCTGCTGTCACCCCCTGGGCCGCCCGGGGCCCCGCCGTCGGGACAACGGCACGATCTTGACGCGGAGTTCCGAAGCGGAGGAGTCTCGTTACAGGCCCTCGGGCAGCCCGGCCCGGCAGAACCCTGGCGCCCCAGGTCCGCACCCTTGAACACCGACTCGAGGAGGGCGCCATGAGCCCGCAATTCAACGAATTGCTGACCCGCCAGGTCGGCAACGAATTCGCAGCGTCGCAGCAGTACATCGCCATCGCCGCCTGGTTCGACGGGCAGGACCTGCCCCAGCTCGCCAGGCACTTCTACCGTCAGTCGCTGGAGGAACGCAACCACGCCATGATGATGGTCCGCTACATCCTGGACCGCGGCATCAAGATCACCATCCCCGGCATCGACCCCGTCCGTAACGACTTCAGTTCGGCGGAGGAACCCTTGGTCCTTGCACTCGCCCAGGAGGTTGAGGTCACGGACCGCATCAAGGAACTGTTCGCCGCCGCCCGGGCGGAAAACGACCCCCTGGGTGAACAGTTCATGCTGTGGTTCCTCAAGGAGCAGGTCGAGGAGGTGGCATCGATGTCAACGCTGCTCAACGTTGCCCGCCGGGCGGACAACCTTTTCGACGTCGAGACCTTCCTGGCCCGCGAGCGGGTGGGCGACGCCGGCCAGCATGGGGGAGGAGGACACGGGGGACACCGCGGTCACGGAGGCGCCCATGGCGGACCGCCCGAGGACGCCGGCACGCCGGAGGTCGCCGGCGGATCGCTCTAGTGGCGGCATGCCGGCGGGAGCCGGTCCTGGCCGGCGGAAGGACCGCCACACACTCCAACGGCCGCCCTGCAGCGAGTCGGCCATGCCGCTGAGCTATACGTTCACGGCCCGGCTGTGGCTCTACCCGGGAGAAGCCGGCTGGCACTTCCTCACTGTTCCGGACGGGGTTTCGGCCGAGATACGGGAGGACACGGTTGCTCTCCGCCAGGGCTTCGGCTCCATCAAAACCACGGCCGTCATCGCCGGTCACCGCTGGTCCACGTCGCTGTTCCCGGACAGCCGCAGCGGGTCCTACCTGCTTCCGGTCAAGAAGGCCATCAGGGCGGCCGCCGGCATTGAGTCGGGGGACCAGGTCAGCGTTCAGCTCGAGGTGCCCGACGCCGGCTGAACCACGCCGCTGTTCCCCGCGCGAGGACTTGCTGCTCTGGCGCGGGCAGGTGATGGAGGCGAGAATGGGCTGGTGCCCCCACCTCGCCCCGGCGGGGACGGCGAAGTGATGAACGCCGCCGCCCGAAAGATCCAGCGCATCTTTCTCACGTTGACGCTGGGCAATACCCTTGCGGCCTCGTTCATCTGGGGGATCAACACCCTGTTCCTGCTCGACGCCGGACTCAGCAATCTTGAGGCTTTTGCCGCGAATGCCTTCTTCACGGCCGGCATGGTCCTGTTCGAGGTGCCCACCGGAGTGGTTGCCGACGGGTGGGGCCGCCGCGTTTCGTTCCTGCTCGGCACAGCGGTACTGGCCGCATCGACCTACCTCTACTATCTGCTGTGGCAGCTCTCCGCGCCGTTCTGGGCGTGGGCGGTGGTGTCGGTGTTGCTGGGCCTGGGATTTACCTTCTTCTCGGGGGCGGTGGAGGCGTGGCTCGTCGACGCGTTGCGCTTTTCGGGGTACGAGGGCGGGCTGGAGACCGTGCTCGGCCGGGGTCTGATGGTGTCGGGCGTTGCGATGCTCGCCGGATCGGTCGCCGGCGGCGTGATCGCGCAGGCCACCAACCTCGGCGTGCCGTTCCTGCTGCGGGTGGGCGTGCTGCTTGTTATGTTCGCCGTCGCTTTCTGGCTTATGCGCGACGTCGGTTTCACCCCCGAGCGTTCCACCCATCCGCTCCAGGCGACCCGGGCCGTGCTCTCCGCCTCGATCGAGAACGGATTGAAGCACCCGCCGGTGCGGTACGTGATGCTGGCGGCACCGTTCAGCGCCGGCGTCGGGATCTATGTCTTTTACGCCCTCCAGCCCTACCTGCTTGAGCTCTTTGGTGACCCCAGCGCATACTCCGTGGCCGGCCTCGCGGCTGCCATCGTGGCCGGTGCGCAGGTGCTTGGCGGCTGGTTGGCGCCCCGCCTGCGGCTCCTCGTCCGAAAGCGCACCACCGTGCTGATCCTGAGCAGCGCGGTGAGCGCATTGCTGCTCGTGGTGCTCGGGTTCACACGGGATTTCTGGGTTGCCCTGGCGCTGTTGGCGCTCTGGGCCCTGGTCGCCTCGGCAGGCACCCCGGTGCGGCAGGCCTACCTGAACGACATGATCCCCTCGAAGCAGCGGGCAACAGTGCTTAGCTTCGACTCGCTGATGGGATCAAGTGGCGGCGTCGTGGTGCAGCCTGTTCTCGGCCGGGCGGCCGACGTGTACGGCTATCCCGCCTCGGTGGCGCTTGGCGGCGTCATCGAGATGATCGCGGTGCCCTTCCTGCTGGCGAGCCGGCGGCAGCACCCCCGGGCGGACCTGGCCAACGCCTCGACGGCGGAGGGTTCGGCGCAGTCTTGACGCGCCGGGTCCCGGTCAGCTGAGCTCGGGTTGCGCTCCTGCCGACATCAGCGTGCCGACATCAGCGCCTTTTCCGCAGCCACGGCCCCAGCAGCCGGGTGGTGACCGGAAGGAAAATGTAGGTCATGAGCGGTGTGAGGACGCACGTGGCCAGCAGCACCTGCAGCGGCAGGGGCCATTCCCCGGTCAGCGGATGCAGCAGGAAATTGGCCAGAAGACTGAGCGGAAAGAAGGGGAGGAAAATACTGACCATCTGCTTCCAGCGCGGTGGCACCACGGTCTCGGGGACGGTGAGGAGGGCATCGCCGGGCTGCGCGAACCAGCCCTCGATGCCCGTGCGCCGTTCAATTTGCGTCACCTCCACGAGGTCCGCCGCGCTGTCAATCCACCAGCGCCGTTCGTCCGACTGCTCCCAGTCGTGCAGCAGTTCGGCATCAGCAAATCGGTACAACATGTGCCATTCGTTTGAATCCGCGGCGGAGCGGACCCAGCCGGATCCAAGATAGCCGGGCCATTCGCGGGCCAGCTCCTGGCCGGCATGGGCCCAGGCGCTGGCCTGGCGTGTCCGGCCTGGCTGGACTGTACGCACAACTGACACAGTGACGGGCTGGGGACGCAGATCTGGGAGGGTCACAGCACCGATCTTACAGACGGCGCTGATCTTGCGGGCGGCCCGGACCGCCGCCTGCCGGCGTCCGTCGTGGCCAGGAGGGGGTCAGCCCATAGCCCCGGTCCCGGAGTCGGCCCCAAGCTCGGCCTCGAGCTCGGCTTCGATCACTGCTACGGCGAAGCCCAGTGCCTGGGTGAGGTTGCCGGCTGCCGCCACGACCCTGGGGGTGCCGACGACAGGAGCTACGGCGATGAGGATGCCCTGGACGTCCTCCAGGGTGATGCCGACGTCGCTCGCGGTGCCGGCGTTGAGCAAGTAGGAAGCCGGTGGGGCGTCGACAGCCACGAGCGCCGCGATCCTGGCCAGCATGATCTCGCGGTCAGCGAGGTTGCAGCGGTCGATCGATACGGCGGTGATCTCGGCGAGCGCGTCGAGGACGGGGGTTTCTTCTTCGGCCATGGTCATGTCTCCATCTGTACGCGGCGGGTTTGGGCCGGGTGGCGCGACTAATGCTGGCCGCCGCCACCCGTTGCAACGTAGCGCGCCAAGGCGGCGGGGGGCATCACCCGGAGCGGATGAGCCGATCATCCGTTGAGTGCCCCGCCGCGGCGGAGTAGTGTTGCCCCACCGCCAACTCGCACCACCCTGACTCGGGAGCGACCATGCCATCCATAAAACGTCGACTGGCTGCCATCACGGCAGTCCTTGCCCTGAGCACGACGGGCGGCGCAGTCATCAGCCCCGCCTTCGCAGATCCGCGGCAGACTGACAAGACCCCGACCGCCACCGGCTATGGCGGCGCGGTGAGCACTGTGGACCCGGAGGCATCGGCCGCTGCGATCAAGATCCTCCGCGACGGCGGCAACGCGGCGGATGCCGCTGTCGCCGCGGCAGCGACCCTGGGCGTGACAGAGCCCTACAGTGCCGGGATCGGCGGCGGCGGCTACTTTGTCTTCTACAACGCAAGCAACGGCAAGGTCGGCACCATCGACGGCCGGGAAACCGCACCGGCGGCCATGCCGAATGACGCCTTCATTGACCCCGGCACCGGCCGGCCCTACCCCTTTACGCCCGACCTCGTCACGAGCGGAGTCTCCGTGGGCGTCCCGGGCACACCGGCCACGTGGGCGCGCGCCCTCGACCGCTGGGGTACCCGGGACCTTGGGGACGCCCTCGAACCCGCCATCGACGTCGCGACCCGCGGCTTCGTAGTCGACGCGACATTCCGTCAACAAACGCTCGACAACAAACTTCGTTTCGAGGCCTTCACGTCGACGAGCAGTCTGTACCTCCCGGGCGGCGACGCACCCGCCGTCGGCAGTGTCTTCCGGAACCCCGATCTTGCCGCAACCTACCGGCTCCTCGCGGAGAAGGGTACGCGGGGCTTCTACCGCGGCCCGCTCGCGGAAGAGATCGCGGACGCAGTCCAGGCCCCGCCCAAGTCCGCCACCACGACGCTGCCTGTTCCGGCCGGCCATATGACGGCGAAGGACCTCGGCGCCTACGCCGCCCTGGACCAGGCGCCCACTCATGTGGAGTACCGCGACCTGGACGTGTACGGCATGGCGCCGTCGAGCAGCGGCGGCACCACCATCGGCGAGGCGCTGAACATACTGGACACGGTCAACCTGTCCGAGATGTCCACCTCCGGCGCCCTGCACCACTATCTGGAGGCGAGCGCCCTCTCCTTTGCGGACCGGGCCAAGTACGTGGGCGACCCGGCGTTCGTCGATGTCCCCACCGGCGAACTCACGGACCCGCTGTTCGGCAAGGAACGGGCATGCATGATCGATCCCGGGAAAGCGGCTGCCAAGCCTGTCGCCCCGGGCGATGTGTCCACGTACGACGGCGCGTGCCCGGCAACGCCGGGCACGCTAGGCGCTGAGAGGGACACTGAGAATATTTCGACGACCAACCTGACCGTGGCGGACCGTTGGGGGAACGTGGTGGAATACACGCTGACGATCGAGCAGACAGGCGGGTCCGGCATCGTGGTGCCCGGCCGCGGTTTCCTGCTGAACAACGAGCTGACCGACTTCTCCACCGTGTACGACCCGGCCGATCCGAACCGGATCGAGCCGGGGAAGCGCCCCCGTTCTTCGATGTCGCCCACCATCGTCCTGAAGGACGGTGATCCGTACCTCGCGCTCGGCTCGCCCGGCGGTTCGACGATCATCACCACCGTCCTGCAGGCGATCGTGAACAGGGTGGATCTGGGCATGAGCATTCCTGAGGCCATCGCCGCCCCGCGTGCTTCGCAGCGAAACACGCCAAAGGTGACGGCCGAGCCGGATTTCATCGCGGCCTACGGAAAGAAGCTCGCCCGGTATGGCCACGAATTCACTCCGTCGGGTGACGCGTTCACCTCAGCGGCGGAGATCGGCGCTGCGACAGCAATCGAGTTCCTGCCCGACGGGCGCATGATTGCCGCGGCTGAGCCCGTGCGGCGCGGAGGCGGCTCGGCAATGGTGGTTAAACCGTCGCCGTGAGTCCCGTGCCGTGCCAGCAAATCACTCCCGCCCGTCTCCTTACGAAGAGGGCCCATTCGGGCCTACAGTTGGGCTTCCAGCACTGTCGACAGGAGTGGCCACATGATTACCCTGCAGATCGAACACCAGGTCCGGGACTTCGGCATGTGGAGGAGGGCCTTCGACAGCGACCCGCTGAACCGCGCCGCCTCGGGGGTGCGGTCCTACCGGATCTCGCGGCCCCTGGACCAGGAGGATTACGTGATGCTGGAGATGGATTTCGACACGCAGGCAGCCGCTGTTGACTTCCTGGGCCGGCTGCAGAACGACACCTGGAAAACCGGTGTGACGGCGCCGGCGCTGGTCGGTGAGCCTTCGACCCGGATCATCGAGACGGTCGCCATCGAGCAGGTGCCCGCACCCTAACGGCCGGTTCACCGTACCGGCACGCCGTCGGGCTATCGCGTAAGGTTCGACGGCGGCCGGCTGAGCCGCGTGCGGACGGCAAGACCGGCGCAGAGGATGACGACCAGGCCGCCGGCGATGGTGGTCCAGGCCAAGGTTTCCCCCAGCAGGAGCCCGGCCCAGCAGATGCTCAAGACGGGCTGGATGAGTTGGACCTGGCCGACCTGCGCCATCGGGCCGATGGCCAGCCCGTGGTACCAGGCGAAGAAGCCGAGGAACATGCTGACGACGCCCAGGTAGGCAAAGGCCGCCCACTGCACCGCTGTGCCCGAGGGCGGCTGCTGGGCCATAGAGAGGACCATCAGGAACACCATCAGGGGAGAGGCGAGGACGAGCGCCCAGGAGACGGTTTGCCACGCGCCGAGGTCACGCGCCAGCAGGCCACCTTCGGCGTATCCGACCGCCGCAGCCACGACGGCGCCGAAGAGCAGGAGGTCTGGCCACTGCAGTTGCCCGAGGCCGGCGGACTGCGCGGAGGCGAAGGCGATTGCGGCCACGGCGCCGACGCCGGAGATGAGCCAGAAGGCGGGCCGCGGACGTTCGCGGCCGCGGAGTACCGCCATCGTTGCGGTGGCGGCCGGGAGCAAGGCGATGACGACGGCACCGTGACTGGCGGGGACAGCGGTGAGCGCGAACGACGTCAGCAGAGGGAAGCCGACGACGACCCCGCCAGCAACGACGGCCAGGCTTTTCCACTGGGCACCGTGCGGAAGGCGCTGCCGGGTGAGGGCCAGGGCGCACGCGGCGAGGACCGCAGCCACCACGGCACGGCCGGAGCCGATGAACAAGGGATCCAGCCCGCCGACCGCCAGCCTGGTGAACGGAACGGTAAAGGAGAAGGCTGCTACTCCGAGCAGACCCCACCACAAGCCGTTCGCCGGGCGAACGGATATCGGTGGCCGCAAAACTTCAGTAGCGCTACTATTGTCTCTCATGTCCAACGATAGCAGTTCCGTTATTGCCGAACGACTCCGGGCCTGGATCGCGGCAGCCCCGCCCGGGGCCAGGCTGCCGTCCACACGCTCGCTGGTCGCCGAATATCGGGCGAGTCCCGTGACAGTGCAGAAAGTCCTCCGCGCCCTCTCGACCCAAGGACTGATCGAGAGCCGGCCCGGCGTCGGGACATTCGTCCGGGCGGTCCGGACAGCACGGCCCGCCGACTACGGCTGGCAGACGGCAGCGCTGCGTTCACCCCAGGCGCCGCCCCGGCCGGTCTCCACTGCAATGCGCACGACATCAAACGATGTCATTGCCTTCCACTCGGGATACCCGGACCGGGAACTCCTGCCGGAGCGGCTGGTGCGCGCCGCCCTCACCCGGGCAGCCCGCGGCGACGCGGCCTTGTCGCGGCCGCCGGCGGCGGGCCTGCCGGAGCTGCAGTCCTGGTTCGCCCAGGAACTCCGGGCCTCCACCCCGGCCGGGGTCACTCCGCCGACGCCGAGTGATGTCATCGTGCTGCCCGGAAGCCAGAGTGGCCTCAGCTCCGTATTCCGCGCCCTGGCCGGCAGCGGGCAGTCCCTGCTGATGGAGTCACCGAGCTATTGGGGGGCCATCCTGGCCGCGGCGCAGGCCGGCGTCCACGTCGTCCCGGTGCCGAGCGGGCCGGAGGGCCCCGACGCGGAAGAGCTGGCCCGGGCCTTCGGGGAAACCGGGGCACGGCTGTTCTACGCACAGCCGAACTATGCGAATCCCACCGGTGCGCAATGGCCGGCGCGGGTGGCCGAACAAGTGCTGGACGTCGTCCGGTCGCACGGCGCGTTCCTCGTCGAAGACGACTGGGCGCACGATTTCGGCATCACCACGTCCGCCGTCCCCGTGGCGGCCCGAGATGACTCCGGGCACGTCGTCTACCTTCGCTCACTCACCAAGAGCGTGTCCCCGGGAATCCGCGTTGCGGCCGTAATCGCCCGCGGACCGGCCCGCGACCGCATCCTCGCCGACCGGGGCGCTGAGTCGATGTACGTCAGCGGCGTGCTGCAGTCGGCGGCCCTCGACGTCGTGACCCAGCCCGGGTGGCAGACCCACCTCCGCGGACTCCGCCACCAACTCCACGCCCGCCGGGACCTGCTGGCCAGCAGCCTGCGGGAGCATGCCCCGCAGGCCCACATCGAACACCTTCCGAGGGGAGGGCTGAACCTGTGGGCGCGCCTGCCCGACGGGACAGACCTCGAACAGCTCACCCGCGACTGTGAGGCCGCCGGGGTCATCATCGCCCCGGGCACCGAGTGGTTCCCGGCCGAACCGGCGGGACAGTTCATCCGGCTCAACTACGCCGGACCCAACCCCGCCGCCTTTCCCGAAGGAGCCCGCATCCTCGGCGGGATGATGAAACGCCAGTCCGGTCGGGGCACCGGAGGATAGTCTGGTGGTATGAGTGCTATTGCCCCCTCCGCCGTCACCTTTGACGGACGCTTCGCCCGGGAGCTCAAGGAAATGGCAATTCCCTGGCAGGCGGAGCAGGTGCCGGACCCGCGCCTCCTGGTGCTCAACGAGCCTCTGGCCGCCGAGCTGGGCCTCGGCGCCGCCTACCTGCGTGGTCCGGACGGGTTGCTGCTGCTGACGGGCAACCTGGTCCCCGGCGGCGCCACGCCCGTGGCGCAGGCGTACGCCGGGCACCAGTTCGGCTGGTTGGCCCCCCGCCTCGGTGACGGGCGTGCACTTCTGCTCGGTGAGATCGCCGACGCGGACGGCCGTCTCCGCGATGTCCACCTGAAAGGCTCGGGGCGCACGCCCTTCGCCCGCGGCGGTGACGGACTGGCCGCCGTCGGCCCGATGCTGCGCGAATATGTCGTGAGTGAAGCGATGCACGCCATGGGCATCCCCACCACGCGGTCCCTCGCCGTCGTGGCGACGGGGCGTCCCGTGCTCCGCGAGACCTTGCTGCCCGGAGCAGTGCTCACCCGCGTCGCAAGCAGCCATCTGCGTGTCGGCAGCTTCCAGTTCGCCCGTGCCACGGGCGACATCGACCTCCTGCGCCGCCTCGCCGACCATGCGATCGCCCGGCACTTCCCTGCGGCGGCGGAGGCCCGGAATCCTTATGTCGCGCTGCTCCAGTCGGTGATAGCGGCCCAGGCCTCGCTGGTGGCCCGGTGGATGCTGGTGGGTTTCGTCCACGGAGTGATGAACACCGACAACATGACGATCTTCGGCGAGACCATCGACTACGGCCCCTGCGCCTTCCTGGACGCCTTCGACCCGGCAGCGGTCTACAGCTCGATCGACGAGACCGGGCGCTACGCTTACCGCAACCAGCCGGTCGTGGCGGAATGGAACCTCACCCGGCTCGCAGAGTCCCTCCTGCCCCTCTTCCACGACGAACAGGAGCAGGCCGTCGTCCTGGCGCAGGACTCCCTTGCCGCGTTCCGCAGGCAATACAGCGCGGCCTGGTCGGCCGGCCTGCGGGCCAAGATCGGCCTGCCCGACGATCTCGACGACGACGCGGCCTCGCCCCTCGTGGACGAGCTGCTCAGCCTCCTGCAGGCCGGCCGGGCTGACCACACAATGTTCTTCCGCGGCCTGGCCGAGGCAGCCCGCGGGCGCACAGCCCGCGTGCGGAGCCTGTTTCCCGACCCGGCCGCGTTCGATGCGTGGGCAGTGCGCTGGAGCTCCCTGGGCCCCGACGCCGACGCAATGGACCGGGTCAACCCCGCCTATATCCCGCGGAACCACCTGGTCGAGGAGGCCCTCGACGCCGCCACGGCGGGCGACCTCGACCCGTTCGCCCGCCTCCTTGAGGCCGTGACCAGCCCGTACGACGAGCGTCCGGAGCTGGAGCGCTACGCCGCCGCCGCGCCGGAGGACTTCGGCCCCTACCGGACGTTCTGCGGAACCTAGGCCAACGGCCTCGGGACTCATCCAGCGCAGGCTGGGGCGTGCCTCCCATGCCGGGTCTTACCCGGTATAGGCTCGGGCAGTATGGCGCTGCGACTTGTCCAGGTGAATTTCAAGGCTCGGAATGACTCGGCTCTCGGCCGATTTTGGGCGGAGGCGCTCGGCTGGGGTGTTTCCAGCGAGGGGCCCGGCGTGACCAATGTCGAACCCCTGGGCTTCGTCTGGCCGGACCCCGTCGCCGTCTGCGTCGATGTCGTCACCGTCCCGGACCCCGAGACGGTGAGATACCGCGCGCGCCTCGATCTCGCCACCACCTCTGCGGCCCATCAGGCGGAGCTGGTCGCGCACCTGGTGGAGCTTGGCGCGGTGCCCGCCGACGCGGGCGAGGGTGACGTGCCGTGGAAGGTTCTGGCCGACCCGGAGGGCAACCTGTTCCGGGTGCTGGAGCCGCGCCCGCTCTACCGGGACACGGGACCGATCGCCGCTGTAGTGGTCAGCTGTGCGGATCCGCGGGAAATGGCCCGGTTCTGGAGCGAGGCGATGGATTGGACCTGGCACGAGGTGACCGACGACCGTGCGAGGCTGCGTTCGGCCCAAGGGGTGGGGCCCTACCTGGAGTTCTGCCGCACGCCGGTCTCAAAGACCGTGTGGGGTCGTGTCCATCTCGACCTCATGCCGTACCCCGGCGATGATCAAGCGGCAGAAGTGGCCCGGCTGCGGGCACTGGGCGCCACGGACGCCGACGTCGGCCAGGGCGTGGTGCCATGGGTGTGCCTCGCGGACTCAGAGGGCAACGAGTTCTGCGTCCTCGCCCCGCACTGACCCAGAGCCTCGCCCGTAGGCACCGGCCCGGGCGATACGGACGCCGGGCGCCGGTGTCCGTTTGGGGTGATTGCGGGGGAGTCCCGCTGAATCAGGGTCCATAAATGGCTACTAAGCCAGGGATAGATGGGCGGAAAGAGCATACCCCCATGGGTATTTTGACTACCCCAGGGGGTATCTGTGATACTCGGTGGGGTATTCACTTTGCTTGTTTCGAAAGGACCCCATGACGCCCCCTTCCACTTCCTCCGCCCACTCCTCGTCCGCGCCGGCGGTCACCGCCCTGGCTCCGGAAACGCTGCGCAACTGGGTCCAGGAACACCAGGACCTCATCATGATCGACGTCCGCTCGGCCGCGGAGTTTGAAAACATGCACATCCGCGGCTCCTACAACGTCCCGCTGCCGCTGCTCTCCGAGCACACGGACGAACTGGCGGCCCGCCTGGGCAGCCGCGTCGTCCTCGTATGCCAGTCGGGAGCGCGGGCCGAGCAGGCACGGCAGCGCCTGGGCGGTGCGGGAATCGGCACGGCCTACGTCCTGACCGGCGGAGCCCCGGCGTTCGCTGAGATCGGCGGAGACGTAGTCCGCGGGAAGGCCCGCTGGGACCTTGAACGCCAGGTCCGGCTTGCTGCCGGTTCCCTCGTGGTTCTGGGCCTCGCCGGCGGCAAGTTCGTCTCTCCGAAGGTCCGGCTCCTTGCCGGGGCCATCGGTACTGGCCTGGCGTTCTCCGCCGCCACCAACACGTGCGCCATGGGCCGGGCCATCTCGGCCATGCCGTGGAACAAGGCAGCCAAGGAGCCGACCCGCGAGTCCGCCATCCTGCAGTTTCCTGTTGCAAACGCCGTGACCCCGGCGTCCAAAGCCTCATGACCGCGACGCTGATTTTCGTCCTCGCCCTGTCCGTGCTCATCGGGTTGTCGCTCGGTGTGCTCGGTGGAGGCGGCTCCATCCTGACGGTGCCGATTCTGGTCTACGTGGCCGGATTCGAAGCCAAGGAAGCCATTGCGGCGTCCCTCTTCGTGGTCGGCGTGACCTCGGCCGTCAGCGTTTTCAGCCACGCCCGCGCCGGCCGCGTCATGTGGCGCACCGGGCTGCTGTTCGGCGCCGCAGGGATGGCCGGAGCCTTCGTGGGGGGACTCCTGGGCGGGCACATCCCCGGCCAGATCCTCCTCATCGCGTTTGCCCTGATGATGGTCGCCACCTCCATCGCCATGATCCGCGGCCGCAAGAAGAAGGCTGACGCGGGCGCCGAAGCACCCAAGCACGCCGAACTGCCGCTGTTCCGCGTTCTGCTCGACGGCCTCGTCGTCGGCCTGGTCACGGGCCTCGTCGGCGCCGGCGGCGGATTCCTGGTGGTCCCGGCCCTGGCGCTGCTCGGCGGGCTGCCGATGGCAATCGCCGTCGGAACCTCGCTCGTCGTCATCGCCATGAAGTCCTTCGCCGGACTGGCCGGCTACCTCACCACCGTGGAGTTGGACTGGGGGATCACGCTCGCCGTCACCGCGGCCGCCATTGTCGGCACCCTGATCGGCTCCAGGCTGGCCGGGCGCATTCCGGAAGCGGCCCTGCGCAAGAGTTTCGGCTGGTTCGTGCTGCTGATGGGCGCCTTCGTCCTTATCCAGCAGGCCCCCGGGGACCTGCGCGGACCGATCGCCCTGGCGGTGGCGGGGGGCGCAGTCGTCGCGGCCGCCGTCTGCTGGCTCTTCGTCAGGTCCTGCCCGCTGCGCAAGTCCAACCGGACTGCCAGCCGCCAGGACTCCCTGCCCGCACCGGTCTGATGCGGACCGACCCACCTATCAACATCCTGCAACGAAAGGCACCAGCATGGCAGAAATTAGCATCACCGAAGCGGATCAGCGCCGGAACCAGGCGCAGGTCCTGGACGTCCGCGAGGACTTCGAGGTCGCCGAGGGCATGATCCCCGGCGCGCTCCACATCCCCATGGGGGAGCTGCAGGCGCGGCTGGCCGAGCTGGACCCGAAGGTTCCGGTCATTGCCATCTGCCGCAGCGGCAACCGCAGTGCCCGCGTGGCCGATGCCCTCAACGGTGCCGGCTTCACCGCAGACACCATGGACGGCGGCATGATCGCGTGGACCCGCGCGGGCCTGCCCACCACCTGAGCCGTCTCCGGCGGACATGCTCCGGGCCTGCCGCCTGGAGACCTTGCGAGCGCGGCTGACGCTAGCACTACGCATTTTGCAAGATACCCCCCGGGGTATTAATATTGTTCATAGGCGACAGGGATTTCCCCACCTCTCTACGAAGGAGAACACATGCTTCTGGAACGCATTTACGACGAAGACCTCGCCCAGGCCAGCTACCTGATCGGCTGCCAGGCCAAGGGCGAAGCGGTTGTGGTGGACGGCCGCCGCGACATCGCCGTCTACCAGGCCCTGGCTGCCAAGAACGGCATGAAGATCGCCGCCGTCACCGAGACCCACATTCACGCCGACTACCTCTCCGGCACCCGCGAGCTGGCCGCCGCCACCGGCGCGAAGATCTACGTTTCCGGAGAAGGCGGACCGGACTGGCAGTACGGGTTCGAGGGGGAGCGGCTGTTCGACGGCGACACGATCACCCTGGGCAACATCAGCATCAAAGCCCTGCACACCCCCGGCCACACCCCGGAGCACCTGTCTTTCCTGGTGACCGATGGCGCGTTCAGCGACCAGGCCGGCTACCTGCTTTCCGGTGACTTTGTGTTCTCCGGCGACCTGGGCCGCCCGGACCTGCTGGATGAGGCTGCCAGCGGTGTGGACACCCGCTTCGTGGGGGCCAGGCAGCTCTTCGCAAGCCTGCGGGACAAATTCCTGACCCTGCCCGACTACGTCCAGGTCCACCCGGCGCACGGTGCCGGCAGCGCCTGTGGCAAGGCCCTAGGTGCCATCCCGTCCTCCACGGTCGGCTACGAGCGGCTGTACGCCTGGTGGGGACCCTACCTGGCGGCCAATGACGAGCAGGGCTTCATCGATGAACTGCTCGACGGCCAGCCCGACGCCCACGCCTACTTCGGCCGGATGAAGCGGGAAAACCGCGAGGGTCCGGCAGTCATGGGCGAGCGTGCACCCTTGCAGGAACTAGACCTCGCCTCCGTTGCCAGGGACCTGGCGGAGGACAAGGTGACCTTCATCGACACCCGCCCCAACGACCAGGCCCACCAGGGCACTGTCTCCGGTTCCCTGAACGTCCCGGCCGGCAAATCCGTGGCCAGCTTCGGCGCCTGGGTCGTGAACCCGGAAACCGACAAGAACCCCCTGGTGCTGCTGGCTTCGGACCAGGACGCCGCGCAGGACCTGTGGGACCACCTTGTCCGGGTCGGCATCGACAAGGTCGCCGGCTATGTCACCGGCTTCGAGGGCCTGCCCACCAGCACCCCGACGCTCATCCGGCCCGAAGAACTCGAGGGCTTCGACGCTGCCATGATCCTGGACGTGCGCAACCGCACCGAGCACACCGCCGGGAACATCCCCGGCTCGCACCAGCTCAGTGGCGGCCGCGTGATGTGGCACCTCGATGAGCTCCCCGCGGAGGGCACCATCGTGAGCTACTGCCAGAGCGGCGTCCGGAACTCGGTCGCGGCCAGCGCGCTGCGCCGCGCCGGCTACGACGTCGTCGAACTCGACGGCAGCTACGCCGCCTGGACCGCACGGCAGCAGGCACTGCAGTCCGTCTCCGCCAGCTAGTCCGCACCAGCGGCAACTGACTGACACCGCAGGCGGCGGCCCTGGCAACAGGGCCGCCGCCTGCACTCGTCCCGACCACGTGGAGCACCATGACTTCCGGCAACACCGACGCACTGCAGCAAAGGCCCCGTACCGGCATGAGACTGGGCCTGCGGCAAAATCTGGCCCAGTTCATGCTCCTCGTCGCCGTCAACGCCCTCGTCGGCGGCACTCTGGGGCAGGAGCGCACCGTGCTTCCGTTGCTCGCCGGGCAGGTCTTCCAGCTGGACCTCTACACGTCCGCACTGACCTACATCCTCGCTTTCGGGCTCGCCAAGGCCGCCACCAACTACTTCGCCGGCACCCTCTCAGACCGCTACGGCCGCAAACCCGTCCTGATAGCAGGCTGGGTCATCGCCTTGCCGGTCCCGCTGATGCTGATCTTCGGGCCGAGCTGGGGCTGGATCGTCGCCGCCAACGTGATCCTGGGCATCAGCCAGGGACTCACGTGGTCCACCACCGTCGTCATGAAAATGGATCTGATCGGCCCTTCCCGGCGGGGCCTGGCCATGGGCCTGAACGAAGCAGCCGGCTACCTCGGCGTCGCCGGAACCGCGCTCGCCACCGGCTACATCGCCGCCACCTACGGACTGCGGCCCGGGCCGTTCCTGCTCGGTGCCGCCTACATCGCACTGGGACTCGGGCTGTCCGTCTTCGCCGTAAAGGAAACCCGGGGCCACGCCCGGCTGGAAGCGGCCAACCACACGAACGCCCACGCCGGCGCCCATGGACAACTGGGCAACTGGGAAATCTTCACCCTCACCAGCTTCCGGGACAAGTCCCTCTCCTCGGTCAGCCAGGCCGGCATGGTCAACAACCTCAACGACGGCCTCGCTTGGGGGCTCTTCCCCGTCCTCTTCGCCGCCGCCGGACTGACGATCGAAAAGATCGGCATCCTCGCCGCTGTCTACCCCGCGGTCTGGGGCGCCGCGCAACTCGTCACCGGAGCGCTGTCGGACAAATATGGCCGGAAGTCGCTGATCGTCGGCGGGATGCTCGTCCAGGCCGGTGCCCTGGCGATGATCGCCGTCGGCCAGGACTTCGGAATCTGGCTGGCCGCTGCCGCGCTCCTCGGACTCGGCACGGCAATGGTGTACCCCACCCTGCTGGCAGCCATCGGCGACGTCGCGCATCCGCAATGGCGGGCACGCTCGGTGGGCATCTACCGGCTCTGGCGCGACGGCGGGTTCGCCGTCGGCGCGCTGCTGTCCGGGATCATTGCCGATGCCTACGGCATTCCGGCCGCCGTCGGGGTCGTTGGAGCCCTCACCGGGCTGTCGGGAATTCTCGTGGCCATGCGCATGCGCGGCGGGGATCACCACCGCACGGCCTGACCTGGAGCAACCTCGGTCGCCGGACCCGGGACCCCTGGTCTGAGCCCGGATTTGACCTTCGGTTCACAAGGCGGCCACACGGCCGCGTGGGACTCTGCCCCGCCGGGAGTTCCTGGCATAGGTGCGCGAGTGCTCGCTGGAGAGGGCGATGATGAGGAGGATGTCCAGGGAGAGGCCCACAAGGTTGGTCCCGAAATCGACTGCCGCGCCGCCGTTGAGGACGTTGGCGGCCTGGGTGATGATGGCCGCCGCGCTGAGAAGCATGGCCATGACCCTGGCGGGGTTTCCGCCCCGCAGGACACCCCAGGCCAGGAGGATCTCTCCGACCCCGAACACCGCGAGGACCGTCGCAGCGGCCGTCGACTGACCAGCCGGCCCTGCTGCCGCGGCGGGATTGACGCCCATCAGCAGTGACGCGGCAAGAACGAGGGCAGCGATTCCGCGAAAGAAGACGAGAACACCTCCGAAGAGGGTCGGGGCGGGCCGCCTGGGTCGGCGGACCGCCGGCACAAGGGGCGGCCCTGCCGGGGCCGCCGTCAGGGGAGCAAGGTCGATGACCGGCAAGTCCCCGTCGGTGGAGATTGTGTCTCCGCCGCCGTTGCGCGCATGGTATCCCGTCGAAAAATCCCGGATGACCGTGACTTCCGCCTCGGGTACTGCCTGCTTTAGGGTCGCCACGACGTGGTCCCTTTCGTCGTCGGTGTTCTCCTCGATCTTGTGCGTGACCTGCAGCGTGAACAGCGACAACCCCACGGATCGGTCGTACGTGCCGGCGGCAAGCCAATCGACCCGGACGCCGCCCGGCAGCAGCCACCCGGGCGGGCAGCGCCAGAAGCGGACGTGATGGCGTTTGCCTGGGCTCCCGTCGACCTCCTGCTGATACGCAAAGTCCTGCTGGCGGCCAAAGATGAACAGCGGGCTGACCGGCGCTTCCTCGTAGCTCCGCCGGGTCAGGGTCGACAGGATGATCCGGCGGCTACTCGCCAGATCGACGTCGTCGGCCTGGGTCCAGCCCGCCCGGCGCATGGCGGCATGGATCTGGTCCCCGCTGCCGAGCAAGGCAATGTTGACCGGGTCGCCCAGCAGGCCATCGCTGGTCCGGGCCCGGCCAATGAAGTAATCCGGGAGATAGATCCTGGTCAGAATCCGGTGGACACGGGGCAGCACCAGGTACGCCAGGGCGGCCCAGAACACTAGCGCGAACCAGGCCATGTCCGGCCGCAGGCTTTCTTCCAGAAGCAGGGTGGCGAGCCAGATGGCGGCGACGCCGCTGAACACAAACAGCGCCCGGTCCAGCAAGGTATCGGCGTTGCCCGGCAGCAGGCCCCGGCCCTGCTCCTTCACGGGTGGGGCTCTTTCACGCGCGTCAGCCGTCTGCCCCGGCGCCCCTCGGAGCCAACGTGACCGAGGCGACGCGTTTCAGCCCAGGGTGCATCTGGTCTCCGCCGTTGACGACGCCGGTCTGCCACCACAGTTTCAGCCCCTCCGGGGTCACCTCCAGGCAGGCCAGGTTGTTGTCGAACCACGGCCCCCTTATGCCGGACCAGCGGAACGGCGGGTCCGGGACCTTTGCCGAGCGCGCCACCAAGGCGCCGACCGGCGTGGCCAGGCCGTACGACATGACGGCCGCGAAGGACCTCATCAACCGGGGCAGCGGGTTGCGGATGGGGGAGCAGACGGCCTGCACGATCCGGCTGCCCGACGTGCGCTCCACCTCCGAAACGTAGGAGTAATGGACGTCTCCGGAAAGAAAGGCAATGGTTTCCGGTGCCGGCCCGCGTTTGCCGTCGGCGACCTCGGTCACCATGGCCGCCACTTCCCGGAAGCTGTTCTGGAACGCACCCCAGTGCTCTAGGTCCACCGCCTGGCGCAGCTTTTCGCCGGCACGGGCGGCACGGTTTCCCCACGCACCCTGGGAGATGGCCTCATTCCAGGACTCGACGTAGTGCAGGCCCATCGGCAGCAGGAAGGGCAGCGACGTTGCCACCAGCAGGTGGCGGAATCCGCCGCGCATCCGGCCGTCGAGCCAAGCCATCTCCGCCGTGTCAACGAGGGCGCGGTGGTCCGGGGCGAGGTCCCGGGCCGCCCGGGAATCCACCACAATCAGCCGCGTGTCCCCGAAATCCCGATAGTAGCTCCACCGGTATGACCCTGGGTCCTGATCGGCCCGGTCCGCGAAGCTGTCCAGTTCCGCGCTGACATCAATCTCGTCCTCGCCCTCATGCGCGGCGATGTGCTGCCAGATGGCATCGTCAGCCCGCTCCTGCGGCGAAAGATTCCCCAGATGCTGGTAGACCCAGTACGAGGCGAGCCCCGCCACGATCCGCCCGTGCCACCAGGAGGTGGCCTCCATTTCCTTCTTCCAGCTGAGCGAGGTGTTCCAGTCATCGCGGATGTCGTGGTCATCGAAGATCATGGCGCTCGGCAGCGTGGACAGCAGCCACCGGTTCGCGGGGTCCGACCAGGCCAGGAAATAGAGGTGGGCGTATTCCTCGTAGTCCTTGAGCTCCTCGCCGGGCGGCGCCTCGATGTCACGCCGGGCACGGATGAACTCCTGCATCTGGTCGCTGGTCAGGTCGGCATACACCTGGTCTCCGAGGAAGGCCACCAGGTCCGGCCACGACTCGTCGCCGCCGGAGGCCATCTTCAGTGCGTAAGCGCGCAGTGAGTCGACGCCGTGGGTCCGGTTCCCGTGCTCATCGTGCGGGACGCTGGTCCGGCAGGAGCCGTAGGCCATCCGCAGCGGCTTGCCGGGTTTCAGGGTGGCGATCATGGACGGCGGGAACTCCGGCTCGGGTTCGGGCCAGGCCTGTGCCCCGTTGATGTCGAGGGAGTAGGGCGTAACGGTCCCGGGCTCCAGCCCGTCCAGCTCCACCAGCGCGTAGTGGTGGCCGTGAGCTGCGAACGTGCCGGCGTCCCAGTGCCTGCCGCCGGCCCGGATGGAGACCCGGCCCGCGGACCGGGTCTCCACCCAGACACTCGCCGAGGTCTCATCCACGTACCGCATCATCGGGCCGAGCACCAAGGGAGAGGTCGTCATGACTCAGTTGTACCTGCTCGGCCCCGGCTGCGGCCATGGCCTGGCGGAAATGATCCCCCTGCGGTTCGGGGCGGCATGAGCGGGGAAAGCGGCTATGCCGCCGCGAACCGGCTCCTCTCCGGGCCTGAACGGCAGACCGCAGTCTTCGAGTTCAATGACATCGCCTGAATCAGCCCTTTCGGCCGGGGCTGACAGCAATCTCAACGTGCCGGGCGACATGTCCAGGCCGGCACGTTCATTCTGGAACGTCTCGGAAGTCCGGACGTGTCGCGGCTGCATCTGGTCTCCAGCGAACTTCAGGTCCGCGGGTCCAGCGGTCAGCCGCGTGGGGCCAGGGCGTAGGACGCGGTGGCGTAGGCCATGGCGCCGGACATGTCCTTGAGCAGGTCGGCGTTGATGTTGCTGGTGGTGTCGCAGGCCTTGTGGTAGCAGGAATCGAGGACCTTGCCGGCTGTCCCGCCGTAGGCCTGCACCTGGGCTTGGGTCTTTTTCTTCACCTCGCCGGTGAACAGCCCGCCGCCGGGAATGCCTGCCCTGAGGAACGGATCGTAATCGGAGTCGCCGTCGACAAAGGGCGTTGTTTCCGCCGGCAGCGAGTTCTCCTTGAAGTAGCGCTCGAAGACGGCTTCAATCCCGTCGGAGCCCTTCGGCCCGGCATCCCCGAAGTCCGACCCGTCGCCGTCGTGGAAGGACCGGACACCGTTCGGCGAGGCCGCCATATCCACGTTCAGGTAGGCCGCAGTCTGCTCCTTCCCGGCCTTGCTCAACTCGTTAACGTAATGCCGGGAACCGTCGAGGTCATTCTCCTCGGCGCCCCAGAACGCGAACACCACCCGGTTCACCGGAGTGATGCCTTTCTCCTTCATCCACTTCGCCGTCTCGAGGATGGCCGCGACGCCGCTGCCATTGTCGTTGATCCCCGGGCCATCTTCCACGGAGTCCAAATGGCCGCCCACCACCACGGTGTGATCGGCGCTCCCGCCGGTCTCGGCCAGGATGTTGAAAGTCTCCACCTGCTTCCGGTTCTTGCCGTCACCCCGGTAAGTGAACGTTTGCCGGACCGGGGTGTACCCGGCGGCGCGCAACTGCTCCTCAACGTACCGGCCCGATTCCTCATACCCCTTCGTTCCCGCAACGCGGTTGCCACCATTGTCATCAGCAATCCGCTGCAGCGCCTCCAGATGGCCCACCATGGCCCGGCCCTTGAAATCCTCCAGCACCGCCCGCGCATCCACCCCGCCCACAGGTTCCAGGCGCGGAGCTTGGGCGCTGGGACTCGTGGATCGAGGAGCCGCGGAGCTCCCCGGGCCGGTGGTCACTAAGTCGGGCGGGGAGCCGGCTGCGGGCTCGGAAGTACAGGCCGTCGCCGACAGCAACATCACGGCCAGGATCGAAGGAAGTAGATGCTTGCGTAGGGTCAACATGCTGGGAAACCCGTCGTTGGTCGGTTTCAGGCCTATAGGCAAAAAGCTCGCCCCTGATGCTGTGCAAGGCCGCGGCCGCCATTGAGTCCCCGGATCGCACTGTCAGTTCCAATCATTCTCGTGGTTCCGGCTGTATCTTCAATAGCGTCTTCCTGTGAAAGCGCTG
This sequence comes from Arthrobacter sp. NicSoilB4, assembly GCF_019977335.1. NCBI lineage: Bacteria > Bacillati > Actinomycetota > Actinomycetes > Micrococcales > Micrococcaceae > Arthrobacter > Arthrobacter sp. NicSoilB4. Next base: position 1,870,350 of record NZ_AP024653.1, read on the forward strand.
TGCGAATCGAAGTCCGCTGGTGACCACGCGGAGGGGTCCGCGGCAGGGAACGGGTCCCCGCCGTCACTCCGGTAGCCACCACCAGCACATGGATTCCCACTACCATCTGTAGTACCGGACAGCGCTGGACGCAGGGGCCAGTCCCTTCACGGAAGTTGAGCAAACATGACAGTTTCTCCCCTCATCTGGGCAATCACCATTGTCGTCATCCTGGCCCTGCTGGCCTTCGACTACTTCTTCCACATCCGCAAAGCCCATGTGCCCACGCTGAAAGAGGCAGCCGCGTGGTCCACCCTCTACGTGGGCCTGGCCGTGGTCTTCGGCATCGTGGTGTGGATCTTCGGCGGCGCCGCGATGGGGTCGGAGTACTTCGCGGGCTACATCACGGAGAAAGCGCTCTCCGTGGACAACCTCTTTGTCTTCCTGATCATCATCGCGAGCTTCCGTGTACCCCGGGAAGACCAGCAAAAGGTACTGCTGTTCGGCATCGTCTTCTCGCTGATCGCCCGCACCGGTTTCATCTTCCTGGGGGCCGCGCTGATCAACTCCTTCGCCTGGGTGTTCTACATTTTCGGCCTGATCCTGCTGATCACCGCGGGCAACCTGCTGCGGCCGGATGCCCACGGCGACGAACATGCCGACAACTTCATCATCAGGATTGCCAGAAAACTCTTCCACACCACGGAGCACTACGACGGGGACAAGCTCTTCACCATCCAGGACGGCAAGCGGGCGCTGACTCCGATGCTGCTGGTGATGGTCGCGATCGGCGGAACGGATATTCTGTTCGCCCTGGATTCCATTCCGGCGATTTTCGGGCTGACCCAGAACGTGTACGTCGTTTTCACCGCCACGGCGTTCTCGCTGATGGGCCTGCGCCAGCTCTACTTCCTGATCGACGGACTCCTGGACCGCCTCATCTACCTTGCGTACGGACTGGCGGCCATCCTTGCCTTCATCGGCGTCAAGTTGGTGCTCCACGCCCTGCACGAGAACAACCTGCCGTTCATCAACGGCGGCGAACCGGTACCTGTCATCGAGATCACCACGGCCACGTCCCTGAGCGTCATCATCGGTGTGCTTGTGATCACCGTCGTGGCCTCGCTGTTGAGCAAAGCCGGAAAGGCGCAGACTTCGATCAACAACGCGCGGCGGCACGCCGTCAACTACCTCGACTTGGAATACACCGCCGATGCTGCCGAACGCGAACGCATCTACCGGATGCTGACCGCCGAGGAGGCCCAGATCATGACCATGGACCTGAAGTACCGGAACAAGGCCAAGGACATCGACAAGATCCGCGAGCTTGTCGCGGAAGCGCACCGCCAGCACGAGAAGTATCTGGCCCGCTAGTTGCCTGGCACCGCGCCGAGCCCCGGACCGGAGGACGCGGGGCCGGCCGGGCAGCCTTCCGGCCGTTGTCCGCCGGCTTCGGCGATGACGGCTTGCACCCGGGACAGGACCTCGTCAGGGGACCCGCCTGCGGCGATGCGGGTGAACCCGGAAAATTCGGGAAGGGACTCATAGGCGTCGCGCAACGACACCAGGTCCTCGAGGCGCTCCGAGTCGGTGCCCCGCGCGAGGACCCTTGCGTGCGCCTCTCGCGGCTCGATGTCCAGGTAGATGACCAGGTCCGGCGCAGGGAGCGTTCGGATGAGCCAGGGAAGGAATCGTCCCCGGGGAAGTCCGTGCATCCCGCGGAGCGCAAGCTGGCAATGAAGGTGCCGGTCCATGACCACGAGGCCGTGGAATTTCCGGGCGCGGCGGTGTGAGTTCAGGACATTGAACGTGCGTATGGCAGTTTCGATGACGTCCGCGGTTCGTGCGGGGAGGTGTACGCCAAGCCTGGCGCCGAGCAGGGACATTCTGCGGCGGCCGGCATAGTTGCGCAGGAGCCGGGCTTTGGTCCCCGCCCGGCGGGCGGCCTCGACGGTGGCCTCGGCCGCCGTCGTCTTCCCCGAACCGTCGATGCCCGTGAGTACGATCAGCAAAAAGCAGGCTCCTTCGGGTGGTGTGGTGGTGGGGGTGATGTAATCAACGAACGACGGCGCCGGTTGATCCCCTCAGAGGTTGTGGGCCAGCAGTTCGAGCGCGATGACCAGGAGACTCAACACTACTTCGGCGAACACGATGAGCGCCTTGTGGCGGAACGGAAGGTCGAGCCGCCGGATCGCGAGGTAACCGATGATGAAGAGTGTTACCACGAGAACCACAATGGCCCACTGAAGAGCCACGGCCGTCGACCAGAGACCGAGCCCGGCCGCCGTGAGGAGCAGGATCGGAGTCACAAGGACGCTGAGTGACTCCGTGCTGACGGCGATCATGTGATTCAGCTGCGGACGGCTGGGCAGCTTCGCGTGGACCGTCAGGTGGCTCAGCAGGTCGGCGACGAAAATGCCCAGCAGGGACCCGACGACGACGATCGTCAGGGTGGCGGCCGCCGCGGCGGGCGTCGTCTCGTCTGCGTGGCTCCGCAGGGCCAGCACCACGGCCAGGCTGGTGAAGCTGATGTAGACGCGCTCCTTGAGGCTTGCCGCGCGTTGGCTCGCGGTCGGCTCCTGCCGGCCGGCCGGTTCGATCGTATCCATCGAGGGCCTCCTTCGACGTGCGGCGTGATGCTCAGGCGCCGGGAGCCCGGTATCCGACCTCGGCGGCCATCCGGAGGGCGTCCAGGGTTTCGTCGACGGTCAAGAGCACTGTTGTTTCCAGTGAGCCCAGGGCACCGCCGCCGGTGATGGCGAGCGCCACGGCGGCCATGGAGACGTTGTCCGGGGCCTCCCACAGGTTGTAGCCGTCGTGGCTGCCGAAGGCATACCAGAAACCGTGGAGCTTGCCCCCCACTGATTCGATGTAGGCCTGGGCGGCCTTTCCGCGGTCCTCCGGGTTCCTGATCATCCTGGCCCAGGTCTCAGGGGTGTAGCTGAACTTCGACAGGTAGAGCGGCATCGTCTTTCCCTTCGTTCGCTTCCGGGAGTGCGGATTACCCAAGGATGGCAGTCGGCCGCCGGACCAGCAATGCCCGGCCGTCCCTGCGGAGGCCCGAGGGAACGGGGCCGGCTACTTTTCGTGGCCCGCCAAATGGTCCACGAGCGCGTCGAGGATCGGCAGCTGGCCGCTGACCAGCTTGGTGCGGGCCACGGACTCTCCGGCCCACCTGGCGGCGTCGACTTCGGGGTAGTCCCGGACAATGCCGGATCCCCTCGGCCATTCCAGCGCAAAGGTGTTGCTCACGATCTGCTCGGGAGCGTAAGAGCCGGCTTCAGCCGTGAAGACTGTGATGACCTTGCCCGAGGGTTGCCGGAAGGCACCCAGCCGGACGTAGTCGACGGACGGCGCGGGAGTCCCCATTTCCTCGGCGAACTCGCGCCGCGCGGCGGCCAGCGGGTCCTCGTCGTTGAGGTATTCGCCCTTGGGAATCGACCAGGCGCGGGCGTCCTTGCGTGCCCAGAACGGTCCGCCCATGTGGGCTATCCACACCTCGACTTCTGGCCCTGCGCCCCGGCGATACAGCAGAATCCCTGCACTCCGGACCGTCACTGCCCGCCGCCTGCCCCGGGTGTCGCGGTGCCCTGGCCCCGCGGCCCTTCGCCGGAACCGCCGGCCGGGAGGAACTGACGGTTCCTGATCCGTGATGCACCGAATTCGAGCGCCAGGGGCTCAATCTCCCACGGTCCGCGTTCCCGAGCCTTAGGGCGGCCGACGGCGATGTGGGGCGTCCACCGGGGGTAGCGGTAACCGAGTGCCCGCGAGCCGAGGATGAAGTCATCGACATTGTCCACCAGCAACCCCTCCAGCAGCTCGTGCAGGGCCTTCACGAGGGTGACCTGAAAATCCCGCACGTGCCGGGGCACGTCCACTTCCAGGCCGCTCACGCGTCCGCCGCCCAGGAGGACCAGCCTCCCGGAGCTTGCGGAGAAACCGCCCAGCACCGGCAGCCCCTCCAGCCAGGCCACCGTCGCGTCGGCGGCCTCCCCGGCCGTCGTGAAGCCCCTGGTCCAGTCCGCGACGTCCTGGGCGAAGTCCGCCAGGACGCCGATGTGCAGCAGCGTCAGGTGGAGTCCCCGTTGCCTGCGCAGCGCATCGACGTGGCTGCCCAGTTCCTCGTAGTCGGAGGGTCCGGAGCCCACAGCGAGCACTGGCGCCTCGACCGTGATCCGTGGAGCAGACTGCATCCGGACTCCTTCCCGTGCATGCCTTCCGTTGGGTCGCCGTGCCAATATTTAGCCGTGCCATTATTTAGCCGTGCCACTCTTTATTGGTGCCATTATCCACCGGCGCCAATGTCCGCGGGGCAGGGAAACCTGCCGCCGTGCGGTGTGCCCGCAGGGTCGAGCAGGAAAGGCGCATGGCACAATCAACGAATCGGCCGTACCGGACTCCCCGCTGCCGCATCCGCCAGGGTGGGTGGACCTGTCCCGTGACCACCAAGGGGCCTCGTGAGCAGCCCGATCCAGCACCAGAGCGGACTTGACAGTGACGTGGCGGCAGGGAGGATCGCAGCCCCGGCCTACCCGCAGTTGCGGCTCAACCTCGAGGCCCTCGACTCCAACATCCGGGTGATGGCTGCCTGGTGCCGGCAACGGGGCGTGGACCTCGCCCCGCACGTCAAGACAACGATGTCCGCACCGATCATCGCGCGCCAGATGGCTTCGGGCGCCGTCGGGGTCACTGTCGCCACCGTGGACCAGGCCGGCTCGGCACTGGGCTGGGGGCACCGGCACGTCCTCGTCGCCAATGAGGTGGTCGACCGGCACGGCCTGATGCGCCTTCGCTCATGGCTGGAGGAAGATCCCGGGCTTGAAATCAGCTGCTTTGTGGATTCGGCTGCCGGTGTCGATGCGGCGGCCCGGGTTTTCGCCGGATCGGACGTCACCCTTGGCGTGCTGGTCGACGTCGGAACACCCGACGGACGCACTGGAGCCCGGACCCTGCAGGACGCCCTTGGCCTCGCTGAACTGGTCCATGGCACACCCGGCCTCCGGCTCGCCGGCGTTGCCGGGTACGAGGGCGTTGTGCCCAACACCAGGGAGGAGTCCACTATCGCAGCCGTCGACCGGCACTGCAGGCTGGTGCGGGACGTGTTCGTGGCAGCCGCACCGTACTTTGAGAGCGCCGCCCCGGTCTACTCCATGGGCGGGTCCGCGTTCCCGGACCGCGTGGCGGAACACCTTCCCGATGACGGTCTGGTGCCCGGTACCCGGATCATTTTCCGGTCCGGCTGCTACGTCACCCACGATCACGGAACCTACGCCGGCGTCAGCCCGGTTCCTGACCTGGTTCCCGCTCTCACGGTCCGGGCCGTTGTCCTGTCCACCCCCGAAGAGGGAATGGCCGTCGTCGGCGCCGGCAAACGGGACCTGCCGTACGACGCCGGACTGCCGGTCTTCCTGTCAGCCCGGACCGCGGACGGTGCCCCGAAGGCCGGGACGGCCGGCGTCGTGCGCAATCTTTTCGACCATCACGCAGTCCTCACCGGGGTGAGCGGGCTGGGCGTCACGGATGTGGTCGACTTGGGGATCTCACACCCCTGCTCCGCCTTCGACCGCTGGCCCGAATACGTCGTCACCGACAGCAACGGACAAACCCTTGATGTGTGGCACACAGACTTTCGCCGGTCCTCCCTGGCGGCGGCGACCGCTACCGGCCAAATGCCCTGAACAGGCCAAATGCCCTGAACAGAAGGAGCCTGACCGTCTGGACCGCGGACTCCCGCCGGCAGGGCCCGTTCCAGATGATGAAGTTGGCGAACCGGTGAGCCCCGGGGCGGCCGGCGATCCGGGCGGCCGCATGCCTGACCGACTCCAGGTCCCGGGCCGTCATCGGGAGCGGCGCCTCATTGGGGTGCCAGGTCGAGCCGAGCGGAAAGTCCCTGAACGGCCGGGCCGGCATTTCAATGTGGGCGCCGAGCACCACGCTGACCGGATGCAAGGCACTGAAATCGGAGAGCGTGCGCAGCGACTCCTGGAACGCCGGAAAGTCCTGCACATAGAGCCGGCCCGGATAGACCGTATCTCCCGTGAGCAGCATCCCGGTGGCCCCGTCGTAGACGGCGACGGCGGAAGGATGGTGGCCCGGCGTCGGGATCATCTCAAGAACACGGCCGCCAAGGTCGACGCGGGCCGTGCCCCGGGGCCAGCCGCCGATCCCGAAGAACGCGGCGACGTCCTCGGCTGAATGTCCCACAAGCCTGGTGTTCGGCCGGTCTGTGAACTGCCCGTCCGCAGCGACGTGGTCCCCGTGGGCATGCGAGTGGGCGACGATGAGTTCGTAACCGTCGTTGGGATGGCTGCGCAGCCAGTCCTCCATGAGGGCGTCAACTGTCGCCCGGAGTGGAAACGCGGCGGCGTCCGCCGTCGCGCCCGTATCGAGGAGGAACGCGCGCTCCTCGCCGAAAAGCAGGTAGAGGAAAGGCGCCTCGAAATTGCTGGCGAAGCTCTGCCGGAGCAGAACCGTGTCGGGCGCGGCCATGTGCACCTGGATCGGCGGTGCTGCGCTGCTTCCGCGGAACGGCGTCCCCGCATGCCAGCGCACGTCGAGATCGAGGTCCGTCACGGTGTGGATTCCCTGTTCACGGCTGCGGGGGAGTCGACGATTTCGCCCGCGTGCTCGGCTATCCAGGTGACCAGCGGGAGCAGTACGGCAACAAGCCCGCGGCCGCGCTCGGTGAGGCTGTAGTCGACCCTGGGCGGGATAACCGGCTGGGCATCGCGGCGGAGGAAGCCGTCCCCTTCGAGCGTCTTGAGTGTTTGGGCGAGCATCTTCTCGCTGATGCCTTCAGCCCGGCGGCGCAGTTCGCTCCAGCGCTGCGGACCATTCCACAGCGCTACCAGGATCAGTACACCCCATTTGCTGGAGACGTGGTCCAGGACCGTGCGGCTGGGGCAACCGGCGGGAAAGATCCCGTCCGCGCCCTCGATGGCGGATGTGCCCGGCTGTGTACTTACTTCCATATCAGTACCTTACTTTAAGGTGCGTACTCTCTCTAGGGAAGCTTTGCCGATCCGGTGCCGTTGCTATGGATATAAGACATCCCCTGGTGAAAAGGACCATCATGACCATTGTTATCACCGGCGCCACCGGACAGCTCGGACGCCTCGTTGTCGAAGCCCTCCTCGATCAGAACGTGCCTGCGGGGCACATCGTGGCCGCGGGCCGGGACCTGGCCAAAGTCGCGGACCTCGCCGAGCGGGGCGTCCAGGTCCGGAAGGTCGACTACAGCGACCCCGAGTCGCTGCGCCAGGCATTCTCGGGGGCCGAAAAGGTGCTGCTGATCTCCGGCAGCGAGGTGGGCCAGCGGCTGGAGCAGCACCGGAACGCCATCACGGCCGCCAAGGAAGCCGGCGTCGGGCTGATCGCCTACACCAGCATCGCCAACGCCGGCAGCACCGGCATGCAGCTGGCGGCCGAGCATGAGGCCACGGAGGCAGCCCTGGAAGAGTCCGGGCTGCCGTTCACACTGCTGCGCAACGGCTGGTACCTGGAAAACTACACCGATCGGCTGGGCAGCTACGTCCAGCACGGCGCCGTGCTCGGCAGCGCCGGGGAGGGACGCGTCAGCGCCGCCACCCGCGCCGACTACGCCCACGCAGCCGCGTCCGTGCTGCTCCTCGAAGGCCAGGCCGGAAGGGTTTACGAGCTCGGCGGCGACGTGCCGTTCACCCTGGGCGAGCTGGCTGAGGAAGTCAGCTCCGCTGCCGGACAGCCGGTGCCCTACCAGGACCTGCCCGTGGAGCAGTACGCGAAGGTGCTGGTGGAGGTTGGCCTGCCGGAGGCATACGCGGCCATCCTCGCCGACAGCGACAGTGGCATCGCCCGCGGCGAGCTGCTGGTGACCAGCGGGGACCTCAGCCGGCTTATCGGGCGGCCCACAACGTCCCTGCGGGAAGCCGTCCGGGCTGCTACGGGGCGGTGACCGCTTCCTGAATCCGGCCGGCCCCGTGCTGTGCCCGCGGGCCCCTTTCGGTCCGGCGTTCCTTCACGAAACAGACAAGTCCGGCGGCAAGCGTGGACGCCGCTGCCAGGGCGAAGAGCCCAGGCGTCACGCTTCCCGTCTGTTCCTTGATGACGCCGAAACCGAAGGGGGCCACGAAGCCGCCCAGGTTTCCCAGCGAGTTGATGACTGCGATGGCCGGCGCGAGGACCAACGGATGCAGGCCCGACTGGGGGATGGTCCAGAACAGCGGAGTCGCACTCTTGAAGCCCATGGCTGCGACGGACAGGAAGACCAGCGCCAGCGCCGGGGAAGCGACGGCGGCCGCGAGGGTCCCGGCCGCGGCGACCAGCAGGGCAACCGCCAGGAGGGGGCGCCTGGATTTCGCCTTGTCCTGCCACCGCGCCGCAAAATACATCGCAACGATGGCGCAGACCCATGGAACGGCGGAAAGGAACCCCACGCTGAGGTCCGTGGTGCCCGGGATCCGCCGGATGATGCTGGGGAGCCAGAAGGTGTTGGCGTAGACGGAGAGCTGGATGGCGAAGTAGATGCCGCACAGCAGCAGGATCTGCGGATTCAGGAGCATCTTCCAGCGGTCCAGCCGTCCTTCCCCGGCGCTGACGTGCCGGGCGTCCTCAGCGGCGATGGCAGCGCCAAGCGCGGACTTTTCGCCGTCGCTGAGCCACGTGGCGTCCTGGACTCTTGCGTCCAGCAGGAAGAACACCACGGCCCCGACCGCCACGGAGAGCATTCCCTCGAACCCGAACAGCCACTGCCAGCCGCGAAGGCCCAGGACGCTGTTAAGGCTTAGCAGCAGTCCGGCGATCGGCCCCGAGATGGCGGCGGCGACGGAGGACCCGGCGATGAAGATTGCCGTGGCCTTGCCGCGCTGGCCGGCCGGGACCCAGCGGGCGAAGTAGAAAATGACTGCGGGGAAGAAACCCGCCTCCGCGGCGCCGAGGAGGAACCGCAGGACATAGAACATCGTCTCGTCCTGCACGAAGGCCATCAGGAACGCGACGATGCCCCAGCTGACCATGATCCGGGACAACCAGACCTTCGCACCGTACTTCTCCATCATGACGTTGCTGGGCAGCTCAAAGATGGCATAGGCGATGAAGAACAGGCCGGCGCCCAGGCCGTAGGCCGCGGCACCGATGCCCACGTCGGCTTCCAGCTGTGCCTGGGCGTAGCCGATGTTCGAGCGGTTGAGCTGGTTGCACACGAGCATGACCAGCAGGATGGGAAGCACGCGCTTAAAGAACTTTTTCGTGGCGGTTGCCACGTCCGTGACGGCGGTGTCGACAGACTGCATACGGAGTGGTCCCTAGCTTTCGTCCCGGCGGCCGGAAGCGGGCGTGCGGAGCCGGCGTCGGGAGTTGGCCAGGTGGGTCCGCATGGCGGCCGACGACGACGGTCCGTCGCCTTCCGCGATGGCGGCGTAGATGGATTCGTGTTCCAGCACGACCTGCTCGAAATGCTCCTTCACGTAGTGTTCCCCGCCGGTGATGAGGCGGGTCCGGGGCATCGCGATCATCGTCTGTCCCAGCGAGGCCAGGCAGTCGGAATAGAACGGGTTGCCGGTGGCGGCCGCAATGGCCCGGTGGAACTCGTAGTCCGATTTCATGGCATGCGCCGGGTGGGCGCCGCTGGCCGTGAATTCCTCCAGCGCCGCCCGGGCCGCGTGCAGTTGCCGTTCCGAATGGTTGCGGGCCGCCAGGGCGGCGGCCTCGGATTCGACGCCGATGCGGAACTCGAGCAGCTTTGCGCGGTCTTCCAGGCTGGCCACCGGCCGGCTTCCGGGTGCCGGTTGCGTGTCTGACGGGGGAGGGGTCAGTGCGAAGCTGCCCCGCCCCCGTTCGGTTTCGACGAGTCCTTCCGCCTGCAGGCGGGTGAGCGCGGAACGGACTACAGTCCGGCTGACGCCGAACTCGCCGATCAAGGTGTTCTCGCTGGGGAGCTTGTCGCCCGGCTGGATCACGCCGTCGACTATGCGCATGCGAAGATCGGCGGCGAGGTCCGCGGTCAGGTTCCGGCTCATGGGTCTAGGTTACTTGCCGAATTCCACTGACTCCGTCGTCCAGGCCCGCGCCTGGTCGCTGAGCGTAATGCCCAGGCCGGGGCGGTCCGGAACCAGCATGCGGCCGTTCTTGGTTTCGAGCCGTTCGTTGAAGAGCGGGTCCAGCCAGTCGAAGTGCTCCACCCACGGTTCGCGCGGGTACGCTGCGGCGAGGTGTAGGTGGATTTCCATGGCAAAGTGCGGGGCCAGGCCGAGTCCCCGCTCGTCCGCCAGGGCGGCGAGGCGGAGGAACTGCGTGATGCCGCCGACGCGCGGTGCGTCGGGCTGGATAATGTCGCAGCCGTTGGCATTGATAAGGCCCTTGTGTTCGGCGACAGAGGCCAGCATTTCACCGGTGGCGATGGGGGTGTCAAGGATCTGGGCGAGGTGTGCGTGGCCTTCGAAGTCGTAGGCGTCGAGGGGCTCCTCGATCCAGACGAGGTTGAATTCCTCCAGCTGGCGGCCCATCCGCAAAGCAGTGGCGCGGTCCCACTGCTGGTTTGCGTCGACCATCAGCTGCACGTCCCAGCCGATGTGTTCACGGATGCCGGCAACGCGGCGGAGGTCCTCGGCCGTGTCCGGCAGGCCCACCTTGATCTTGATGCCGCCGATTCCCTCGTCCAGGAGGACGCTGGCACGGGCCTTGACCTCGTCGAGGGAGGCGTTGAGGAAGCCGCCGGAGGTGTTGTAGGTCTGCACCGAGTCCCGGTAGGAGCCGAGGAACTTGGCCAGCGGCAGTCCGGCGCGCTTGGACTTGAGGTCGTAGAGGGCGATGTCAATGGCGGCGAGTGCCTGGGTGGCGACGCCGGACCGGCCGACGGAGGCCCCCGCCCAGAGGAGCTTGGTGTACAGCTTGCCGATGTCGTTCGGGTCCTCCCCGATGATGCCTTCGGCGACCTCCCGGGCGTGGGCGTACTGGGCCGGGCCGCCGGCGCGCTTGGAGTAGCTGAAGCCGATGCCGCTGTGGCCCTGCTCGGTGGTGATTTCGGCGAAGAGGAAGACCACTTCGGTCATGGGTTTCTGGCGTCCGGTGAACACCTTCGCGTCGCTGATGGGAACGGCGAGCGGCAGCCGTGCGGTGGAAAGCTTTACGTGGCGGATCAGATCAACGCTGGTCATGGATTCTCCCTGGAAGTGACTGCCGGGCTGCGCCGCCCGGTAGGTACTTATAATACAAGTTGTTATCTTGTATAACAAGTAATTTTTGGCGGGGCAATCAGCCCAGCAGCCACGCGACAGCCAGCAGCGCGCCGGCGCTGAGGACTGTGGTGCAGAGGATCACGTCACGGGCCATCGTGACGCCCCGGCCGTAGGGGGAGGCGAAGAGGAACACATTCTGGGCGGTCGGCAGTGCCGCCATGATGACGCTGGCGAGCAGGTGCTGGCCCTCCAGGCCAAAGACGAAGCGTCCCAGTGCCCACACGATGAGCGGCATTCCGGCAAGTTTCAGGGCGGTGGCGACCAGCGTCTCGGTCCGGCCGTCGCCCTTCTGCAGCGGTGCCCGCCCGGCCAGGGAGAGGCCAAAGGCGAGCAGGACCATTGGGACGGCCCCGCCGGCGAGCATGTCGATGGGTTTCTGGAGGAGCTCCGGAGCGCTCCAGCCGGTCAGGGCAACGGCGGCGCCCAGCCCGGAGGCGATGATCATCGGATTCGCGACCGGCTGGATCAGCAGCTTTTTCCAGGAGATCCTGGCTCCGCCGGCCAGTCCCAGGACGGTGAGGTAGAACGGGGCCATGACCAGGATCTGCACCAGCAGCACCGGGGCCACATGCTGTGCCGTGCCCACGGCGTAGAGCGACACGGGGATGCCGATGTTGTTGGCGTTTGCGTAGCTGCTGGCCATGGCGCCGACGGCGGTTTCGGCGACGGGCCGCCGGAAAAACAGGAAGCTGAGCAGGCAATAGAGAAGCCCCACTGCCGCTGCGGACAGCAGCGCCAGCGGGGCATCCGTACCGAGCGCGGCGCGGATGTCGCTGCCGGACACCACGGTGAACAGCAGCGCCGGGTTGGTGACGTAGAAGGCTGTGCGGGTGAGGGCGCCTTGTACTTCGGGTCCCAGGACCCGCAGCCGGGCGGCGACATAGCCGACGGCGATGACGGCGGAGACGATCAGGATTCCGGAGACAACGCCGCCCAAAATAGGCCCTTCAAAGTAGCTGCGGGCCGGGACCCGGCCAGAGTGGGATTCCGCACGGCCCTCTCCCGATGCTTGAAGGAAGGCGGGCCATGCGGAAGTGTGGGGAACGGGCGCTGCCTACCGGCAGCTGCTTACCGGACGCTGCCTACCGGACGAGGCAGGGCCGCTTCGGGTCGAAGGCCCAGCCGTCGACGTAGTACTGCATGCCGATGCTGTCGTCCCGGGCATCGAGCCCGTGTTCGAGGTACAGCTGGTGTGCCTTGGCGAGGGCGTCGCGGTCCAGCTCGATTCCAAGCCCCGGGGCATCCGGAACGTCGATGGAGCCGTCACGGATCTGCAGCGGCTGCTTGGTCAGCCCCTGGCCGTCCTGCCAGATCCAGTGCGTGTCCAGCGCCGTGATCTCGCCCGGAGCCGCCGCTCCGGTGTGCGTGAACATGGCGAGGGAGATGTCGAAGTGGTTGTTCGAGTGCGAGCCCCAGGTCAGGCCGAACTCGTGGCACATCTGCGCCACGCGGACGGAGCCGTGCATGGTCCAGAAATGCGGGTCGGCCAGCGGAATGTCGACGGCGTTGCTCCGGATGGCATGGGACATTTCCCGCCAGTCCGTCGCAATCATGTTGGTCGCCGTCCTGAGCCCGGTGGCGCGGCGGAACTCCGCCATCACCTCTCGGCCGGAGAACCGGCCCTCGGCGCCGCAGGGGTCCTCGGCGTAGGCCACAACGCCCTGCATGCGCTTGCCCAGCCGGATCGCCTCGTCCAGGAGCCAGCCGCCGTTGGGGTCGAGGGTGATCCGCGCCTCCGGGAAACGTTTGGCCAGGGCCGTGACGACGTCCACTTCGGCGTCGCCGGAGAGCACGCCGCCCTTGAGCTTGAAGTCGCTGAAGCCATAGCGCTCCTGCGCGGCTTCGGCGAGGGCCACGACGGCGTCGGGGGTCATGGCCTCCTGGCGGCGCAGCGTTTCCCACCGGTCCGACGGCGCCTCCTCCACAAGGTACGGAAGATCCGTCCGCTGGTGGTCGCCGACGAAGAAGAGGTATCCGAGCATCGGCACCGAACTCCGTTGCTGCCCGTCGCCCAGGAGTTCCGCGACGGGGACGCCGAGGAACTGCCCGTGCAGGTCCAGGAGTGCCGATTCGACGGCGGTGACGGCGTGGACGGTGGTGCGCAGGTCGAAGGTCTGGAGACCCCGGCCGCCGGCATCACGGTCCGCGAACTCGGCCGAAATCCCGCGCAGCAGCGAACGGTACCGTGCCACGGGCCGCCCGTTGATCAGCTTGCCGGCTTCCTCGATGGTGCTGCGGATCTTTTCGCCGCCCGGTACCTCGCCGAGGCCGGTGCGGCCGTCCGAGTCCGTCACGATTACGATGTTGCGGGTGAAGAACGGGCCGTGCGCGCCGCTGAGGTTCATCAGCATGCTGTCGTGACCCGCGACCGGGACCACTTCAACATGGGCAATGGTGGGCTGGGTTGTCACGCGTTGACCTCTGTTTTCTGGTGTGCGGCCGTTTCTTCCATGATGCCGTCCATCCGGCGGTTCAGCCGCCACGGATTGTCGTCCTGAAGCGCCGCCGGGAGCAGCTCCTGCGGCAGGTTCTGGTACGCGACGGGCCGCAGGAATCGGTTGATGGCCAGGGTGCCGACGGACGTTGTGCGGGTGTCCGAGGTGGCGGGGAAGGGGCCGCCGTGGACCATGGCATGCCCTACCTCGACGCCGGTGGGCCAGCCGTTTACGATGATGCGCCCGACCTTCTGCTCAAGTGCCGGAAGGAGGCGTGCCGCCGTCGGATAGTCCTCTTCGGCCAGCTGCAGGGACGCCGTGAGCTGGCCCTCCATGCTGCGGGCCGCATCGATCAATTCCTCGGTGGTGGAATACCGGATGACGAGGCTCGCCGCGCCGAAGATTTCCGCGTGGAGCACGTGGTTGCTGATGAAGTCGGCGATTCCGGTGCCGAAAATCGTGGGTGCCGGCGCGTTTTCGGTGGCACCGGCGGAACCCCGTCCGACGACGGTCACGTTGTCGGCAGAGCCGAGTGCATCGGCGCCGTCGTTCCAGGAACCGGCGATGCCTGCGGTCAACATGGTCTGGCCGGCGCAGGCGGATACTGCGCGCCCGACGGCGGCAGCCAGTTTGTCTCCGGCCTCGCCGGCGGGGGCGAAGAGGAGGCCGGGGGAGGTGCACAGCTGGCCGGAGCTGCCGGTGACGGCAGTGACGTACTGCTGCGCGAGTGCGTCGATTTCTTCGGCGTTGCCTGCGAGGGCACCGGGGAGCACGAACACCGGGTTGAGCGAGGACATTTCTGCATACACCGGGATGGGTTCCGGCCGCGCGGCAGCGGTGCGCATGAGGGCGATGCCGGCGGACTGCGAGCCGGTGAAGCCCACGGCCTTGATCGCAGGATCGGCCACGAGGGCCTGGCCAATGCTGTTGCCGGGGCCGTAGACCAGCGAGAACACGCCGGGGTGGAGCCCGAAGTCCTTCACTGCCTTGGCGATGGCCTGTCCGACGAGTTCTCCGGTGCCCGGGTGGGCGTTGTGCGCCTTGAAGACCACGGGGCAGCCGGCGGCAAGCGCGGAGGCGGTGTCTCCGCCCGCCGTCGAAAAGGCGAGCGGGAAGTTGCTCGCCCCGAAGACGGCGACGGGGCCCAGTGGAATCTGGCGCTGGCGGATGTCGGCGCGGGCCGCGGGAGCTCGGTCCGGGAGCGCGGGGTCGATCCGGACGCCGCGGAAATCGCCCTGCCGCACGACGTTGGCGAAGAGCCGCAACTGGCCGGTGGTGCGGGCACGCTCGCCCTGGAGCCGCGGTGCGGGCAGGCCGGTTTCCAGGCCCGCCCGCACGATCAGCTCGTCGCCGAGCGCGTCGATGTTGACGGCGATGGCGTCCAGGAAGCCGGCGTGGGTCTCGGGATCGAGCGTGCTGAAGGACTCGAAGGCGGCCGCGGCGGCCGAGGTCGCCGTCGTGAGTTGTTGCTCCGTGAGCAGCGTGTACTCCGGTTCGAGGCGCTCGTTGCTCGCGGGGTTGACGCCGAAGGTGGTTTTGCCGTCGCCGGGGACGGGACGGCCGGCGATCAGGGAGTGTCCGGTGAGGGTCACGGGTTCCTCCTAGGAGATTCTTGCGATGAGGGCAGTGAGGTCCGCAAGATCCTGCGGGGCGAGGTTCTGCAGCGGTGGCCGGACGCCGCCGGCGGAGCGGCCGATCGCGTCGAGCCCGCCCTTGACGATGGAGACGGAGTAGCCCTTGACCCGGTCCCTGATGTCCAGGTACGGAATGACGAAATCGTTGAGCTTCTTGTTCACAGCGACCCGGTCGTTGTTGCGGACGTCCTGGTAGAAGTCCAGGGCGAACTGCGGGACGAAGTTGTACATCGCGCTGGAGTAGGTGCTCATGCCCAACTGCAGGAGCGGGAGGGCGAACGTTTCCGCCGTGGGGAGACCGCCGAGGTAGAAGAGGCGGTCGCCGAGCTTGGCGTAGACGCGGGCGTCATGCTCGAGATCGCCCACGCCGTCCTTGAACCCGATGAGGTTTTCGTGGCGGTCCGCCAGGGTGGCGACAGTGGTGTCCTTGTAGATGGCGTTGGCACGGTTGTAGATGATGACACCCAGCGAGGTGGCACTGCAGATGGCGCTGACGTGCTCGATCAGTCCACCCTGGTCCGCTTCGGTCAGGTAGGGCGGAAGGAGCAGGATGCCTTCCGCTCCCGCTGCCTCGGCAGCCCGGGCATTTTCGATGGCCTGTGCCGTGGATCCGCCGGCGGAGGCGAGGACGGGTACCCGCGCGCCGACCTCGTCGACGGCGGCGCGGACCACGCGCTCGGATTCAGCCGGCGTCAGGGAGAAGCCCTCGCCGGTACCGCCCGCTGCGAACAATCCCGCAACGGGGAAACTCGCCTGCCAGGCCAGGTGCTTGCGGTAGTTCTCCTCGTCGAACTGCAACTGTGCATCGAACGACGTGACGGGGAAGGAGAGCAGGCCCTCCTTGAGGGCGTTGGCCAGTTCTTGGGGTGTGTATTTTGCCACGATATGTCCTCCGGATGGGCGCCGTGATCGACGCAAGTGGGTGTGGTTCCCCTTCAGCGTAGGCTCGGCTTCCATGCCTGTCTAAGTTCATTTGTGTATGCGGTGATACCTTGAGTGCATCACGTGGGATGTCATTCCATGGCGTACTCGAGCTCCGCCAGCAGTCGGCCCAGTGCCGGATTTCCACCTTGCGGTTCCAGATGGCGTGCAGTTCCACGGGCTCGCCCCGGCTGCCCGCCAGGGGCAGGAACTCGACGCCCTGGATACCCAAAGCCGTGGCGGAGTGCGGCACGAAGGCGACGCCGCGTTTGGCCGCAACCAGCGACACCATGGTCAGGATCTGGCTGACGGTGTGGACCACGTTGCCGTGCTGGATCGGAAAAGTGCGTATCACGAGGTCGTAGAAGTACCGGGCCTGCTGCGGCGAGTGCATGATGAGCGGCTCGTCCTTCAATTCGTCATTGTCGATCTCCCGGTCCAGGCCCGCCAGCCTGTGACCGGCCGGGACGGCGAGCACCATTGACTCGCGGTACAGGAGGTGTGAATCAAACACCTCACCGTTGAAAGGCGGCCGCGCCAGGCCGAGATCCAGCTCCCCGGTCTGCAACGCTTGGATCTGTTCGCCCGACACCAGTTCCTGGAGGTCGATGTCGACGTCCGGCAGCCTCGTTGAGATCTCCTCCAGCAGCGGGCCAAGGATGCTCAGGCCACTTGCGGCGGTGAAGCCGATCCGCAGCAGCCCCGAGCGGCCAGAGGCGATCCGGCGGGCGGTGACCGGGGCGCGCTCGGCGAGGGCCAGCAGGCGCCTGGCCTCGTCAAGGAAGGCCATGCCGGCGTGCGTCAGCTGAACCTTCCGGTTGTCCCGTTCGAGGAGTTCCGCGCCGACGCTCCGCTCCAACTTCTGGATCTGGCGACTCAAGGGAGGCTGGGTCATGTTCAGGCGCTCCGCCGCACGGCCGAAGTGGAGTTCTTCCGCGACGGCGATGAAACCCGCCAGTTGGTCAAAGGTAAACATGATGCCTTTCTGGTATCACCCTATGCATATTTGGGCTTAGACATGCATCATAGCGCCTCCCTACACTCGATTCAGCGAACCGGCAGTGATCCGGTTCACATGCTTCCGGGGCCGTCGCCCCGCTTGTCAACGAGGAGTTCCAATGATGCACTTCCCCACGCGCCGTACCGTTCTCGGTGCAGCATCCGCCGTCGCGCTGCTGGCCATGACTGCCTGTGGCAACGTCGCGGCCGGCAGCACCAGTTCTGCGAAGTTCCCCAGCGGTCCGGTCAACCTCACCGTGGGCCAGGCTGCCGGCGGGAGCACCGATCTGATTGCCCGCGCCATCTCGGAAGGCGCGTCCAAGACACTCGGCGCTCCGATGCCCGTGGTGAACAAGCCCGGCGCCAACGGCGCCCTCGCCACCAAGGAGGTGGCGGGCAAGCCTGCCGACGGCCAGAACCTGCTGCTGGTCACCGCCTCGCTCATCACCATCACTCCGCTGGCGGTCACCCCGGAGGAAGCCGTTAGCATCGATGATCTGGACATCATCGCAGGACTGTCCCAGGACGATTACGTGCTGGTCGCCAGCAAGGCGTCAGGACTCAACTCCATTGGGGACCTCACCGGCGCCGGGCGGAACATCACCTTCGGCACCACCGGCGTTGGCACCGGCAGCCAGCTCGCGCAGACCGTTCTCTTCAAGCAGGCCAATGTGAAGGGAACGGACGTCCCCTTCGACAGTGGCAAGCCCGCCCTGACTGCGGTCCTCGGCAACCAGGTCGAAGTCTCCACCATCCAGCTCGGGGAGGCCATGCCCCAGATCCAGGCCGGCAAGGTGACCCCGCTGCTCGTCTTCTCCGAAGAGCGGAATTCCTTCCTCCCGGAAGTCCCCACCGCGAAGGAATCAGGCTATGACGTTCCCGTGGCGCAGTACCGTGCCGTCGCTGCCCCGAAGGGAACTCCCCAGGATGTGAAGGACAAACTGCTCGCAGCGATCCAGGAGACCTTTAAGACGGAGTCCTACAAGGAATTCAACAAAAAGAACATGCTGACTCCGAAGGAAATCTCCGGTGCAGAGGTCGTTACGCAGTGGAAGGACTACGCCGCGAAATACAAGTCCCTGGTTGAGAAGTACGACATCAGCCTCAGCGGGACCAAGTGATTCGAGTGAAGACCACCAGTTCTGTTCCCGGCGGAGCGGGCAGCGCACCCTCCGCCGGGAACGGCCCGGATGAACTTCCGGGCGTTCCGCCGGCTGGGCACCCGGAAGGCAACCCGAACGGCGGGCTTGACGAGCTGACGCCCGAGCAGCTGGCCGCCCAATGGGAAGAGGAGAAGCCGCCCGCTGCCGGCGCACTGGCCAATGCGGCCTCCTCGTTGGCCGTCATTGCCGTTGGCCTGGGCGCCCTGGTGCTGTCGCTGGCCATGGGCCTCGGTTCGCTGGCCGCGCCGCAGCCCGGCCTCTGGCCCTTCATCATCAGCTGCGTGATGGTGGCCCTGGGAGCGTTCCAGCTCATCGCCGGCCGGCGCAACCGCGATGCGGAAAAATTCACCCGCATGTCCACGGCACCGCTCACCGGCCTGGTCACGCTTGCCCTCATGGTGGCGCTGATGCCGGTCATCGGCTTTGAGCTGCCTGCCCTCGTCTTGTGCATCATCTGGATGCGGTTCCTCGGCGGCGAAACCTGGCGCTCCACGCTGCTGGTCAGCGCCGTCGTTGTGGCGGGGTTCTACGGCATCTTCGTACTGGCACTCAACACCTCCATTCCCCACCTCTTCTAGGAGAACCCCGTGGATTTTCTGAATCCCGTAATCAACGGATTCGCCGTTGTCCTGGAGCCGACCAACCTCCTGTACTGCCTGATCGGCGTCGTCATCGGCATGCTCATCGGTGTGCTGCCCGGTCTGGGGCCCGCGGCAACCATCGCCATCCTCCTCCCGCTGACCTACAACGTGGAGCCGGTGACCGCCATCATCATGCTGGCGGGCATCTTCTACGGCGCCCAGTACGGCGGAACCATTACGTCCGTCCTGCTGCGGTTGCCCGGCGAAGCCTCGTCCGTCGTCACCGTTTTTGATGGCTACCAGATGGCCAAACAAGGCAAGGCCGGCACCGCCCTCGGCCTGGCGTCCATCGGATCCTTCATCGGGGGCACGGCGTCCATCATCGGGCTGACGTTCCTGGCGCCCGTGGTGGCCAGCTTCGCGCTGGACTTCGGCCCGGCCGAGTACTCGGCCCTGGCGCTGCTCGGTATCCTGCTCGTCGCCACCATCAGCAATGGAGCCAAGACCAAGGCTTTGATCGCCGCGGCCCTCGGCCTGCTGCTGGCGACCGTCGGCCGGGACATCTTCACCGGCGAAAGCCGGTTCACCTTCGGCAGTCTTGAACTTGCCGACGGAATCGACTTTGTGCCGATCGCCATGGGCATCTTCGGCCTGGGCGAAATCCTGTACAACCTCGAGGAGCGCCACCGGGCGGCGAAGGCCCCCTCCAAGGTCACCAACGTCTGGCCCTCACGCAAGGACCTGAAGCAGGCGTCCGGCGCGATCGGCCGGGGTTCCGTCCTTGGCTTCTTCCTCGGAATCCTGCCCGGCGGCGGGGCCACGATCGCCTCCATGGCCTCCTATGCCATGGAGAAGAAGCGGGCCAAGCAGCCGGAGCGCTTCGGAAAGGGCGCGACGGAAGGCGTTGCCGGGCCGGAGACCGCCAACAATGCCGCCGCAACGTCGTCGTTCATTCCGCTGCTGACCCTCGGTATCCCCGCCAACGCGACCATGGCCCTGATGTTTGGCGCACTCCTGATCCAGGGCGTGACGCCTGGCCCGCAGCTCGTGGAGCAGGACCCGGAGCTGTTCTGGGGCGTGGTGAATTCCATGTACATCGGCAACATCCTGCTGCTGATCATGAGCCTGCCGCTCGTCGGACTCTTCGTGAAGATTCTCCGTGTCCGTGCCGCGATCCTCGCGCCCGTCACCGCCCTGATCACCCTGCTCGGCGCCTACACCATCAACAACAGCATGTTCGACGTCACCCTCGTCGTGGTCTTTGGCATCGTCGGGTACCTGATGAAGAAGTTCGGCTTCGAACCGGGACCGCTTGTCCTGGCCTTCGTCCTGGGTTCCCTGCTGGAAAGCTCCCTGCGCCGTTCACTGCTGGTCTTTGGCGGGGACGCGACAGGATTCTTCAGCCGCCCGATTTCGGCGACGCTTCTCATCGTCTTCGTGCTGGTGGCCGTCCTTCCGGGCATCCGCTCGATGCTGGCCAAGCGCAAGCCCTCCACCTCCGGAGCGCCCGCACCCGAAAACATCAAGGAGAAGGTATGAGCATCATTGTCGGTTTCGTCCCCACACCGGCGGGGGAGGCTGCCCTCACGGCCGGTATCGCGGAAGCCGCCCTCCGGAACCAGGACCTCTTCATCGTCAATTCGGCTCGGGAAGGTGCCCTGGTGGACAAGGCAGTGGCCACTGCCGGACTCCTTGAGGAGGCAGCCAGGCGCGCCACGGACGCGGGCGTCAAAACGTCCGTGCTGCAGCCCTCGTATCAGCACGATCTGGCGGACGAGTTCCTCGACCTGGCGCGGGAGGTCAACGCATCGTTGATTGTCATCGGACTCCGCCACCGCTCCCAGGTGGGCAAGTTCATCATGGGCAGCCACGCCCAGCGCATCCTGATCCAGGCCGACCGTCCAGTCCTCGCCGTCAAGGCCGAGGGCGCCGGACGCTAGCACGGCCGCAGCGCATGGCCCGAAACGGGGCGGGTCCGGACCGAAATGTCCGGACCCGCCCCGTTTGCGCTTTCGGACGGTCCGACAGGACCATCCGAAGGGGCCGACGACGGCTGGGGGAGAGAACCCCGGTCTCAGAGGGCTCTCAAGCGTCGCCGGCCCCGCCTCGCACCGGACCCCGGGCCCGGCAAGCAGACGTGTTCGGCCCACCACCTCGCAGCGTTCGGCAGAGGCGCGGACCTACTACTATTCAACACCCCGCAGGCACGAACAGGGAGGGAAATCTGCAGGTTTGATGCACGGGGTTTCATCCTTTCCGGGTGACGGCACAGGGGCAGGGAAGCCATAGCGTGGGGATACGCCGGAACCGGACCAAACACCCGGCTGCTGTGCCGCAGGCAGGCAGCAAGTTGCCGGTGCCGGCGGCAGTCCATGGCTCTTTGGCGGCCACGGGGAAGCGAAGTGAGTGATGTTGGCCCTGAAGAAACACGCTGCAGTCACGTCCGAGTCCCGGGCGCTCGTCATCGGAGGTGCGGGCTTTCTCCTTCTCGGTGTGATCGCCTTCCTGCTTGTGGGGCGTGAACCCGTTGCGTTGTCAGGACGGGGTTCTGCGGGCGACATCGCTGCGCTGGGGACGGCTGCCCTGGGTGCCGCAGCGGTGGTCATCGGTTCCAGGCAGGGCCGGGGGCTTGAAGCGACGCACCCGCCCCGCGGCGGCCGGGCACGCAACATCATCGACATCGCCGCCCTCGCGCTCGCTCATGCCTGCATCCTCCTGCTCGGCTGGCTGGCGCTGTTCGCGATCTTCCAGCGGGCGTTCGTGGGTGCAGTGCTGTATCCGCTGGCCGCGGCAATCCTCGTCGGAGTCACCGGAGCCGTCAGCACGTACATCGCATACCTGTCGGCAGTGACCATGAACGCCTACCGGCTCGCTGCGCTGCTGGCCGTCTTCCTCGTCACCGGTGTGCTGACCAGCATGCTCACCGCGGAGGATCCGCAATGGTGGCAGGAGAACCTCAGCGCCCTGGGCATGAGTTCCGACGTCTCCGGGGTGGCGTTCAACGTCACGCTGATCGTCGCCGGCATTGTGGTCACCACCCTCGCCGGATACTCCACACGAACGCTCGAATCCACGGCAGACACCGCGTCCGAGCGCCGCCGGGCGCGCCAGTTGCAAGGGGGCATCGTCCTCATCGGAGTTCTCCTCGCTTGCGTGGGACTGTTCCCGGTCGATGAGCAGTTCTGGCTCCACACCGCGGCAGCGTCCGGCATGGTGGTGGTGTTCGGAACCCTGATTGTCCGCATGCGCTCACTGGTTCCCTCGATACCGGCGACGTTCAACGTGCTGGGGCTGGTGTTCCTGGCGGTCATCGCCTTCGCCGTCGTGATGTACTTCCCGTTTGCCTACTACAACCTCACCGCCGTGGAGCTCATCGCCGCCTCGCTTGTCTTCGCCTGGCTGATCGTGCTGATCCGCAACCTGGCCGCCGTCGACGCCGACCAGCTCGCGGCCAACCCGGCCGCCGGCCCGCAGTTCCGGCGCTCCGGCACCGCAAGCCAGCCGGCTGCCACCGGAGCGGACGGGGCGGCCAGCGAAGCCTGATGAACCGACGAGTAGGACTGGGTATGAAGAAACCGCAGCGGAGCCGCCTCACGGTGGTGCCTATCGCCGGCCAGCTCCGTTCCTACAACCGTGCCTGGCTGCGGGGCGACCTGATCGCCGGCGTGACCGTCGCGGCGCTGATCGTTCCGAAGAATCTGGGCTATGCCGGAATCGCGGGGATCCCGTTGCAGAACGGTCTCTACGCGGCTGCGGCGGGCGCGATCGTGTACGGAGTCCTCGGCTCCTGCCGGCAGATCTCGATGGGACCCAGCTCCGGGCTGGCGGCGGTGGCCGCCAGCGCCGTGCTCGCCGCCGGCATCACCAGCGAGCAGGACGTCGCCTCGTTCGTTGCAGGCATCACTCTGGCCTCCGGCATCCTGTTCCTGCTCCTGGCCGTCGCGAAGATGGGCTGGATCGCCCAGTTCCTCTCGCGGGCCGTGGTCACCGGGTTCCTCTTCGGCGCGGCGGTCGACGTCGTCATCGGAGAGCTCCCGAAACTGACCGGGACAGAGGTCACCGGCTCCAACCCGATCCAGGAACTCCGGTCATGGCTGGGGACCCTGGGCGAGGCGCACCAGACCACCGTGCTGGTGGGTGTCATCGCGCTGGCCGTCGTCTTCGGGCTGAAGGCGGTCGCTCCGAGGGTTCCCGGCGCCCTGGTCCTGGTGGTGGGCGGGCTGCTGGCGGCTGCCGTCTTCGATCTTGGGGCCAAGGGCGTGGCATTGGTGGGTGACGTGCCTAGCGGGCTGCCTTCGCCCGAAATCCCGGACGGGCAGCTGATGTGGGACAACGCAGGGACCGTTGCGGTCGCGGCGGTGGCGCTGGTACTGATCGGCTTTTCCCAGACTGCTGGCGACGCGCGGGCGTTCGCCGCCAAGCACCGCTACCAGATCGACATCAACCAGGAGTCCGTTGCCCAGTCCTTCGCCAACATGGCCGCGGGATTGTTCAAGGGGATGCCCGTCTCGACCAGCCTCTCGGCGAGCTCGCTCAACGACCACTCCGGGGCGAAGACCGGCCTGGCCTCCCTCATTTCCGGTGCCACCGTCCTGCTGACACTCCTGTTCCTGGCCCCGCTGTTTTCCAATCTGCCCAAACCGGTGCTGGCGGCGCTGATCATCGAAGCCGTTGTGATGGGCATGATGAACGTGCCGGAGATGCGGCGGCTGGCCCGCGTGCAAAAGTTTGATTTCTGGATTGCCGTCGCCGCGATCGTTGGCACCCTCATCTTCGGTGTCCTCGCGGGCGTCATCATCGGGATCGGGCTCTCGCTCCTCTGGCTCGTCGGTGTAGCCACCCACCCGGAGATGCCGTCCCTGGGACTGGAACGCGGCACGCAGGTCTTCCGCGAGGTCGACGAGCACCCCGGCGACGAGGTGATTCCGGGCATCGCCGTCATCAGGTTCGACGGCGGCCTCTTCTTCGCCACGGCGGACGCGCTGGAGGATCGTCTGCGCGAGACGATCCACTCGACACCGGACCTGACAGGCATTGTGCTGGACTGCGCGGGAATCAACTTTGTCGACTCCCAGGGCGCCGCGAAGATGGCAGACATCGTGGACCTCGCCCGGGAGGCCGGCGTCACCCTGCGCTTGGCCCGGCTGAAACCCGCTGTGCGGGCCACCCTGGCAAAGGACGGGGTGATCGAACGAATCGGCGCGGAGCGAATCCACGGCAACATCTTCCGGGCCGTGCAGGCCGCACAGACCGTCGATACGGGGCATGACGACAACGCAGGCTAGGCCGGGGCAGCCCGATGGCAACCTCATGCCCCGGGAATGATTTGCGCACCACGCCGAGTGGCTAGCTTTGGGGGAGCAGCCTATCCGACAAGCCCGGGAGTCGATGACAGATGAAAAAGCCGGACGACGGCGGCTCCCCGGCGGAACCGTTCAATAGCAGACTCGCTTTGCTGCTGGCGATGGCGATGTTCGTGCTGGTCGTCGACACGTCGATCATGAACGTCTCGATTTCCGCCGTGGTGAAAGACATCGGCGCGACCGTCAGCGGACTCCAGTCGACCATCGCCCTTGAGGCGCTGGTATCCGCCGCGTTCATCCTGATCGGCGGCAAAATCGGCGACCTGATCGGACGCAAACGCGCCTACGTGATCGGGCTGTGCTGCTACGCCATCGGGGCCATCGCCATGACCCTGGCCCAGAGTCTTCTCCCGATCATCATCTGCTGGGCCCTGATCGGCGGCCTGGGTGCCTCGCTGCTCCTCCCCGCCATGCAGTCCCTCATCCACGGAAATTTCGAAGGTGATGCCCAGCACCGGGTCTACGCCCTGGTTGGCGCCTCTGCCGCGATCGCCGCCGCGGTCGGGCCTTTACTCGGCGGCTTCCTCACCACGTTCCTGTCCTGGCGTGTCGCCTTCCTGCTCGAGGCCCTCATCATCGCGGTCGTCCTGTCCGGCATTAGGCTCGTCAAAGACGTGCCGTACGCCGGACCCCGGGAACTGGATATCTTCGGATCCTTCCTGTCCATCGTGGGGATGGGCGGCATCGTGCTCGGCATCCTGGTCTGGCAGGAAGGTGGCGAGGCGGTGGGCGCACTCCTGGCCGTGGGTGCCGTCGGACTGGGTGGCCTGGTCTACTGGCTCGTTCAGCGCAAGCGTCGTGACAAGCCGACATTGCTGGACCCGGATCTGTTCCAGTCGAAAGCATTCCGCTTTGGTGCCACAGGACAGATGCTTCAGCAGATCACTTTGGGCGGCACGATGATTGTGCTGCCCATCTACCTTCAGATGGTGCTCGGATACAACGCGATGCAGTCGGGGTTGTCGATCGCCCCGCTCTCGCTCACCATGTTTGTGGTCGCCATGATCGCCGGGAAGAGGTCCGGCAGGCGCCGCCCGGCCAGCCTCATCCGGTGGGGTTTCCTGTTCCTGATCGTGGGATTGGTGGTGCTCGTCCCGGTCGTGCCGCGAGCGGACTCCGGCTGGTGGCTCCTGATCCCGCTGATCATTTCAGGATTTGGCCTGGGGCTGCTGGTATCCCAGCTCAACAACTACACCTTGTCCCCGATTTCGGACGAGCGGGTCAGCGAGGCCGCCAGCGTGAATTCGGCCGCAGGATCGTTCGGCCTGTCCTTCGGGCTCGCGTTCGCCGGCGGGATCATGCTCGCATCGCTCTCGACCATCTTCATCGGCATGTCCAATTCCAGCACGGTCCTCGCACCCGACCAACAGCAGCAGGTCGCGACGGTACTGGAAGAAGACGCCCAGGTGATGAGCGACGCGCAACTTCAGGAACAGCTCGCCGGCCAGCCGGAGGACATCCAGAACGAAATCATCCGCATCAACACGGACGCACGGCCCCTGGCCCTCCAGATCGCACTATTCGTCCCGATACTGGCGGGCGCCGTCGGGCTGGTGACGTCCTTCCGCATGATGAGGCTTCCCGATCCCAAATCCTCTGGCACCGGCGAAGGGGCGATCCTGGGTTGAACGGTGCAGGGGTCAATTTCCCATCCGGGATTTCACCCGCAGCGGATGAGGAAATGACCCGGTCCCGAAGCCGAAGATGTTCTTACCTGCCACTGGTCAGGCAGCCAGGCGATTATCCGGACCTGCACTTGGTTCCATTTCCAAGCCGCATCAACTGAAAGCAGGGAGCCACATGAGTTTCTGGGAAAACTTTTGGAACATATTCTGGTGGTTCCTTTGTGTGTACGCATTCATTGCCTTCCTTTACGCACTATTCGCCATCATCGGCGACATTTTTCGTGACCACGAGCTGAACGGATGGTTGAAAGCCATCTGGATCGTATTCCTGGCGTTCGTGCCTTTCTTGAGCGTGCTGGTGTACCTGATTGCCCGCGGCAAGGGCATGGTAGAACGGGCCGGGGAACGGGCCCGGAAAGACCAGGAGGCCTCGGACGCGTACATCCGCCAGGTTGCCACCGCGAGCCCAACCGAGGAGATTGCCAAAGCCAAGGCTCTCCTGGACTCCGGCACCATCAGCCCCGACGAGTTCGAGAAGATCAAGAGCAGCGCACTCGTCTGACAGTGCAGGAACCGCTAACTACGAGGAGCGCCCCGGCAATGACATCGCCGGGGCGCTCCGGTGCGTTCAAAGTTGGAAAAATGCGTAGCCGGTCATCAGCACCCCAATCGTCAGCGTTGCGACCGCCGCAATCGTCTGTCCGTTCCGCTGCATCCACGAGTAGATCGCGGTCAGCGGCACTTCGGCACGCTCCGGGGAGTGCAGCCATACGGCGATCGGCACGACGACGGCTGACTGGGTGACAACGGCGTAGGCGAGGACCAGCACGGCTCCCAGGAACAACGGCGGTTCCCGCACGCTGATCACCGCACCGGCCGCGACGGCGAGCAGGATCGCCTTGGGGCGCAGGTTCAGGCCCAGGCCCAGGACAACGAATTCCCACGGACGCGCGGATTGGAACCTCGTTTGGAGTTTTCCGACGACGGCACTGTCCGTCTGGCTTCTGCGCCAGAAAAGGTAGATGGCGTAGCCGATGAGCAAGACGCCGACCACCAGGCCAATCTGCGCCAGCAATTCGTCCTGTCTCAGTGACGGCCGGCCGGGCAGGAGTTGCAGCCCTACAGCCGACAGGCCGACAACCACGATCGATCCGGCAACACTGCCGATCAGGAAAGGGAGCGCACCGCGTCGTGGATCGGGGGAGAGCAGGATCATGATGGTGATGCTCACAGGCACGGTGCTCATCGCCCCCGCAAGGGCGAACAGCGCCAGGCTGGTGAGCACGCTCAGCACTTGGAAGTCACCCTGTCCTGGCTGGAATTCGACGGCATGTCATGCCTTGGGCGTGCTGCTGCCGGGGTCCGGGTTGCCGGATCCCCGCCGCGCCCGGCGTGCGCGAATCGCATCGTCTTCCTGCTTGAGCAGGGCCTCGAGGTCTTTTTTGTCACCCGTCAGGGGCCGCCACCAGGCGATGGCCGGGTCGGAGTCGAGGAGGATTGTGCGGGAGAGGAGTGTGAGGGGCACTGCAAGGACGGCTCCGACGGGTCCCAGGATGACGGCCCAGAACAGCACTGAGGCGAACGTTATCGTCTCACTGAGGGCCACCGCATTGCCAACGTACTTAGGCTGGACGATGGACTGAATGACAGTGTTGATCCCGCCGTAGAAGACGATCACGGCCACCACCGTGGGCCACCCGCCGGTGAGGAATCCGAAGAACAGCGGCGGGACGATCGCAATGAAGTAGCCAATGTTCGGAATGAAGCTGCAGATGAAGGAGAGCAAACCCCACAGCAGTGCGCCGGGAACCTGCAGGATGGTCAGAAGGAGCCAGTTGAAAAGGCCCTGGGCTACCCCAAGGACCGTGGTGGCCACCATGTACCGGCGGACGCCGCGCCCAAAGTCGTTGAATGCGGTGACCATGTCCGGCCGGTGGTAGTTCAGATGCGTCAGCACGGCCGGCATGCGCGAGCCATCCACCCCCATGAGGATCAGCATCGTCAGGATGACCACAAGGCTGCCCACGATGCTCGTGATGTTTCCCAGGACTCCGCCAATGAAGCTGATCAGGCGGCCGGGAGTGAACCCCTGCAGAAAAGCCTGGGTCTGCTCAGGGCCAAACCCCACAGATTCCAGCAACGCGGTGAGGGAGGCGCCAAGTTGAGCGAGCTGCGGCGCATACTGCGGCAACAAAGCCGAGAACTGGGCGAGCGAGGCAACGAGTATCGCGGCGAAGGCCGTCAGCAGCCCAAAAACTGCCGCGATGGTTGTCCCAGTAGCGATTCCCCGAGGCACTCCGCGCCCCTGCATCCAGCGCCGCAAGGGATGGACGCAGAGCGTGAGGACAAACGCAAAGAAGACGGGGATGACAATTCCCCGCATGGCAGCCAGGCCGAAAGCCACGACAGCCGCACATGCCAAAGTGAGCAGGATGATCGCCGAGCGGGGGAGGACGGGACGTGGAGAAGGTTCCGCTGGTTCCGGACCCATTGAGCCCTCCTTCGTTCGCCTTGGAATCAGTCTAGAGACGCGGGGCCCTTCATAGCAGGGACCGCATGGCGCACTCCGATCCCGGCCGGCGCAGCCGGGCAGCCGATTGGAGATCGCCGGTCAACGGGTAATCAGTCATTGGGACGACCTCCTGGCTCGGCATCACCCGTGGGCGTGTCGTACGTCTTCAGCTTGTGACACTGTCCTTGATTCGTTGGAACTCGTCAGGAGTGATGGTGCCCGCGTCGAGAAGGGCCTTGGCTTTGGCGATTTCCTCAGTGGGGCTCGCGGTTGCGACACTGCGGATATAGGAATCGGCTTCCGCCTGGTCCCGCTTGGCCCGCTCCACGGACCGCTGGGCCATGCCCTTGCCGCGGGCCACCATGTACACCAACAGTGTCAGGAAGGGCACGAACGCCAGGAAGACGATCCAGACGGCCTTCCACCAGCCGTTCAGGTCTTTGTCGCGGAAGACGTCGGAAATGACGATGAACAACGCGTACAGGAAGGCGAAGAATGCGTACACGATGAAAAACCACCAGAAGATGTCCCAGAAGTTTTCCCAGAAACTCATTCGGATCCCTACTTTCGATTGATGTGGCATTGTCCGTGAACGCAGCCTCGGGCCGGAGCGAGGTCAACTGCCGGCCCGGGGAAACATGGAAATTAGCACTTGACCTCAGTGGCGAGGTCGCTCAATGCGGCCTGGACGTTTGCCGCTTCGTCCCGCAGGGAGTCGACGGCTGCGGTGAGGGTGGCGTCGTCGGGAATATCGTCTACGGCGGCAGAGAACTGTTCTTCGGCCGACTTGACGGCGTCCACCCGGGCTTGAGCCGCGCTCCCTGTTGCGCTGACAAGATCGTTATAGGTCTTCACCACCTGGTCCCGTGCCGAGCGGACCTGCTCCAACGTGGACCCCGGCTTGAGGGTGTCCTTGAAACCTGTCAGCGCCTGCGCAAAGGCGTCGGCGGCGGCGCAGGCCGGAGAGACGGTCTGCTGCGGGCTGGATGTACTGGCTGGCGGGCTTGAGGTACCCGCTGGCGGGCTTGACGTGCCCGCTGGCGGGCTTGGCGTGCTGCAGCCAGCCAGCAGCACGAGCGCCGCAAAGAGCGGCAGCAACCAAGCCAGGACTCGTCGTGGCCTCGACATGGGATGTCCCCTCTCAGATGGGCATTCGCCCGGCAGCCCTGTCACTGCCAGCTAAGTCCATCGTTGGCCTCGAGCCGCGCGTACACCTCACCCGCCGGGGGTGATACGGGTTAGGCGGAAGACCCCACCGCACACTCAATCGACGGATCCGGGAGCGTTGCGGAGGACTGTTCCGGAGAGCGGCAATTTGTGGGACGATGCGGGCACAGGCAGCCGGGTAGGGGTTCGAAATTCTCTGCCCCGCCGCAATTTGTGTGCGATCCCGGTCCGTGGCGGCGGAAAGGAACAGTCATGACGTTTTGGGACTTCTTTTGGCTGATGATGTCGTTTCTGCTTTATGTTTCGTACCTTGTGGTGCTTTTCCTCATCGTCAAAGACATTTTCTCGGATTCGACGCGTGCCGGATGGAGCAAGGCTGTCTGGGTGTTGGTCCTCTTAGTCGTCCCGGTCTTCGGCGGCCTTGCGTATTTGATTGCCTTCGGGCAGTCCATGTCACTTCGGCAGGCTGCGCGGAACGATGTGGCGAAGGAAGACTTTGACGACGATGTCCGGCGGACTGCCGGAACCAACCCGGCCGAGCAGATCGCCCAGGCCAAGACCCTGATGGACGACGGCGCCTTGTCGGCCGAGGAATTCGCCGCGCTGAAACAACGCGTGCTTGGCCAGTAAGAGTTGCCGCGGAGGGCCAGTAAGAGTTGCCGCGGAGGTTTCACCCGCGGGAGGTGATGCGCCAGCCTTGTGCCGG
This sequence comes from Arthrobacter sp. NicSoilB4, assembly GCF_019977335.1. Classification (NCBI taxonomy): domain Bacteria; kingdom Bacillati; phylum Actinomycetota; class Actinomycetes; order Micrococcales; family Micrococcaceae; genus Arthrobacter; species Arthrobacter sp. NicSoilB4. The sequence goes on from NZ_AP024653.1 coordinate 1,900,648, forward strand.
TGGTGGAATCGTGCTGGAAATCCGCCCCCGATCTGAAGGAGACGACATGTGCCGTTGGCTAGCGTATTCAGGTTCGCCCGTGCGATTGGATGACCTCCTCTACAAACCCGCCAACTCCCTCGTCATGCAGAGCAAACATGCACGCATGGGAGTTGAGACCACCAACGGTGATGGGTTCGGCGTCGGCTGGTACGGTGCCGCGCCGGTTCCCGGGGTGTTCCACAGCACGGAGCCTGCCTGGCACGACCGCAACCTGCGCGAGCTCGCAGGGCATGCCTCGTCCGGCCGCGTGTTCGCACATATCCGTGCCACGACCGGCACCGCCGTTCAGCAGACGAACTGCCACCCGTTCCGCCACGGGCAGTGGCTCTGGATGCACAACGGGGTCCTCGCGGAATTTCCAAAAGTGAAGCGTGACTTGGCCATAGCCGTCGAGCCCAGCCTCTACCCGGAGATCGAAGGATCAACCGACTCGGAAATGTTCTTCTACCTCGCCCTGACCTTCGGCCTGGAGCGGGACCCTCGCGCGGCGGTCGCTGAAGCGGTGGGATTCATCGAAGACGCCGGTCGGCGCCACGGCATCGAGCATCCGATCCAGATGACCGTAGCAACTACCGACGGCGACACCACCTGGGCGTTCCGCTACTCCAGCGAGCGCAACTCCCGGTCACTTTTCCACAGCGCCGACATCGCAACGCTCCGCGAACAGTACCCGGACAACCCCATACTCCACGAGCTCGCGGACGACGCGCGGTTGGTGGTGTCCGAACCGCTGGGGGACCTCCGCGGGGCATGGCAGGAGGTACCGGAAGCCACGTGCGTCGTTGTGCACGGCGGAGGTCAGGAACTGTACCCGTTTGCGCCTGCAGCTTCCTAACGCTGCTGCAGCAAAAGGCATCCCACGGCGGCGGAGAGTCAGGTCACTCGGCCCGGATGAGGCGCCACGCCGCAGTGGAAGCACAGGATGGGACTGCGGCGGTCCGTCGGATCGCCTGAACCCAATCAGAAACGGAGGTCATCAGCATGGCTGATTCATTGGATGAACTGGGGCCGGTTGACTGGCTCGTTGTGGAGTTCCCCGGGCCCAACTTCGGTGAAGGCCAGATCGCCCCGTTCCTGGACGACTTGGTCAAGCGTGAGCTCATCAGGGTCCTCGACATGGTTTTCCTGAGGAAGGCTGAGGACGGCACACTCGAGACGGCGGAGATCTCCGACCTCGACGAGAGCCAGCTCGGCGAGGTGCGCATGGCCGAGGCCGAACTGGCCATGGTGCTCTCGGAGCAGGACGTCATGGACCTGGCCGAGACGATCGCGCCCGGCCACTCCGCCGCGGTCCTCGTCTGGGAGAACCAGTGGGCTGCCCCGTTCGGGGCGGCCGTCCGCAAGGCCGGCGGGCAGCTCGTGGCGAGCGGCCGGATCCCGACCCAGGCCGTCATCGCCGCCTTCCAGGCGGACTCAGACGCCGAAGCCCAAACGCAGGAATGAAGAAAGGAGCCTGATATGCCACTGGCAGCACGACGCAGGCGCAGGACCGCAGCCGCCGTGGGCGGGGCGATTGTCGTCGCCCACGGGATTAACCGTCGAGGCGACCGCCGTGAGGACCGGAGGGACGACCGCGGTGACCGCCGCGACGACCGCCGCGATCGCCGAGACTGACACGCAGTTCAAGACCACGGAGCCGGCTACCGGCACACGCAGGTGCGCATGACCCTTCCGGGGCCATGCGCACCTTTGTATACCCCGCTTATGGCAGTGGGAGAGTTGGATTCGATACCTCCGGCGGTGGACTTCCGGCCACGGGCACTTCAGGCGGACTGCCCGGCGCGGGCCCTCCGGCATGTTCAGCGGCGACGGCGGGCCGGCACAGCAACTCGATCAGGAGGATCGCCAGTCCGGCAAGGATGGCCGTCCAGATGGCGACGGCCGCCGTCGGGTACTGCCAGAGGATGAGAACGAGAATGGCGACGCCGATGACGGCGGCCTCCAGGATCCGGCGGTAACGGGCCAGCCAGTGCTGCCACGGCCTGGGTTGCCCGGCGCCGACCTTTCCGGTCACGTAGTCGCCTGCCCGTGCCAGTCCTTGCCGGACGGCCTCCGCCGGGCGCGAATGGCCCGTAAGGAAGGCGGCGACGGCCATCAGCAGACCCACAACGAAGACAAACCGCACGCCGGTCCGGAGAGGCACCAGGAGGGTATCCACAAGGCTTTGGGCCGCCGAGGGGGAGACGGTGGCAGACGGGATTGAGCCGAGGAAGATGTCCAGGCCGATGGTGAGCGCGAGGGCCAGTAGAGCCATGGCTACCGCTATCCCCAACCCGACACGGCTCGTCGTACGCCGCCTCCAGCCCCGTGGCGCCACCGCGATGGCTCCGATGGCGCTCAGCACCGTCATCCACGCCAGGATGGGGGCAGTCCGGTCCAGCGTTCTGATGGCATCCGTTGCCCTGACGAGTTCGGGGGACTGGAGCAGGGTGATCTGTGCGTTGACTTCCGGAATTCTGGCCGCGATTTCCACGCCTTGATCGACAAGGAGGGTCTTGACCCGGGCGATGATTTCCTTCGTGGAGATTGAGACTGTGCCGCTCTCGTCGATGGTCACGGTTCCGCCCGTGTTTCCGGTTGCGAGGTTGACGATACTCTGGTGCGCTACGCGGTTGACCTGCGTCCAGAGATCCTGGAACTGCGGGCTGGCGACGAATCTGGACACGGCGGTATGGATCAGCGACTTCGTCTGCTCGGCAATGGCGGGTGCCAGCCCGGAGATAACGGCGGCCACGCGTGGTGCGACTTTGCTCAGTTCGGTCATCGCGTCGCGGGTGATGCCCTCGACGTCGACAGCTTCGGTGATCTGGGTGGTGACCTTATTGGAGATCTCCGCCTGGATGGCGGGGTCCGAGGCCAAAGGCGCGACAGTGGCCACATAGCGGTCAGTGTCGAGCAGCTCGCTGCGCAGGTACAGGGCCGGCACGGTGGCGAACGCGAGAACGGCGGTCAGAACCACCAGGACGACGGCGATAATCCGTCGGGCGATCCCCGATCCGCGGCCTGGGGGGGTCGGTCCAGTTGAGCTGGCGCGGTCCTTTTCGAGCTGAAGGCGGGCGACCTCGGCACGTAGCCTGAGGATTTCTGCCTGCTCCGGGCTGCCGGCGCTGTTTGCGTCATCATGAAGTGTCATGGGAGTTCGCCGCCTAGGTAACTTCTCGCCGCAAGGGTTCGATTTGTCGAGCCCGGGGGCCCGGATCAGGGGGCAATGCCTTCAGTGTGTGGACGGCGACACGACTGCTCCATCGCTTCACGGGAACCACCTCCAACGTCTGGGTTCGGTTAAGGGTGTCTGGCTTCGCAGGCTGGGGTCACATCAGAAGCCTGGATTTCGCCGCGGTGAACTCCGCCTCGGTGAGCATTCCGGTGCTGCGCAAGTCGGCGAGGCGCGAGAGTTGGTCCGCCAGCTCTCTTCCGCCCGCCGGCGTGGGAACGGCCGGTCGTGGAGCGTCCCGGGCCGGAGTGCCCCGGAGCGCGGCAGTCCGGGCAATGGTTCCAAGCAACCCTGGCCTCCCGGCTCTGGCAAATGGCATGAGGGGTTCCTTTGCGGGTGTGTCACGGTCAAATTGCTGTCACGCCATCGGCTTCGAGCGCCAGGACCGCTTCTTCGTCCGGGATCCTGGCCTGCAGGGCCGTCACACCCCCCGAGCGGCGCACTTCCTCTGACAATCGGTGCGCCCAGCGGTGTTCGACGACGGCGACCAGCGCCATCTGGCTGTTTCCAATTGTCTCCGCCGCCCACCCGATGTCGGCGTCGCTAAGCAGCGTCATCGGCCGGGCATCACGGATCATTGCAGACCATGCGGCGGGCAGGCTGTCGTGCAGGTCGCGGACCTGCATCACCCCCGCCTGATCCTTGGTGACCAGGACCAGATCTGCCAGGGCAATGGCCCCTGACTTCACCGTTTCACTGAATGCCTTGATCACGTTCGCGTCGATGGCCGGTTTCGGGAAGGCGCAGATAATCACTTCCAAGGGGCCGATCTTCATGGAAAACTCCTGTTCGCGCGTCGTGGAGTCCTGCAGTCGTGACAATCCCTATTGTCCGCAAGGGCCACGCGCCCTGCCCCACCCGCCCGGGGTGATCTGTTGCCGTCGCAAGGAACCCAACTTGCGGGGAGCGAGGGCTGTGCGTCTTCCGGTGAGACTCATTCGCTGGAGGCGCCAGCCTTCCGGGCGTTCAACGCGTGGCTGTTCCACGGGGAGTTGCCGGTGCCGACGGTCCCAGCGATGCATCATCACCCCTTTCGGGTGATCGTCCGGGTGGGACGAGGGTGGTTGACCTCCCGGAGATTGACGCGGCAGAGGTCTGGCCCGGCCAGAATTCGGGTCAGGTGTCGCCCAGCCGCCGGCCAGCCGCGAAGAAGGCAACCTTGGCGACCAGCACGAGGGCACCGAGGCCGGCGATCATCTGGACTGTCACGACCGCGCGCGCGAGTTGGCTCACGGGAGTGATGTCCCCAAACCCGACAGTGGCGAACGTGACCGTGGTGAAGTAGAGGGCATCCATCCTGCTCAGCGGTTCCGTAAACGCCGATGGATCGGTGGTGGACATCGACGTGTAAAGGAATGCGAAGAGGAACAGGAACATCAGCACGGTCTCGACAACGGCTTCGGCCGCGCGGACTTGGGGCACCTCTGCCCTGATGATCATGCGCAATTCAAGCGCCAGGGCGAAGAAGAATACGAGCAGTATTCCCACCAGCCGGATCCAGGCCGCCGCGGGATAGTCCTCGTTGAAGCCTCCAATAGGAATGTTGGTGAAGAAGAAGATGAGCAGTGCCAGGAAGGCGGCGAGCCGAATTCCCGCGACGAAAAAGACGTGCCGCCTCGTGGCCCGGTCAAGTTGACGGACAAACACCGGTGGCTTGCGGCTGCCGTGCTTAGTGGCCATGACTGATGTTACCCCCGCACAGATATACCCGTCCGCTGGCCGCAGCAGCCGTAAGATCGCTGTCCCGCGGGCCTTGTGAGAGTGTGCAGGCACAAGGACCTTATGCCCCTATTGAACGACGCTGCAGGTCCCTACCATCGATTACGTGGGAGAGCCGCAGAATTCGGAATGGGGACCCGGTCCGCAATTCAAGCTCCGACCGCCTCTGCGCGGTCTGGGGACGCTGGAGCGCCCGCGCCTGGAAGACGCATTGACCGCAGCAGCTGATGCCCACCGGCTCACTCTCGTCGCCGCGCCTGCCGGCTACGGCAAGTCGACCATTTTGGGCGATTGGGTCCGCAACTGCGACCTCCAGTGCGCCTGGTTGTCACTGGACCGTTTCGATACCCAGCCCGCCCGGCTGTTCCATGGGGTTGTCGAAGCGATTCAGGCGGTTGTCGCTCAAGTTCCTTTGCCCGGCAACGACGCCCTGATGGCGCTGGAACCAGGCCTCGCCCCGGATCGCGCTGCTTCCTATGACCTGCTGCTCGGAGCCCTGGAGCGACTGACGGAGCCGATCGTACTGGTCATCGATGACATCCACCTGGCAGGGCAGGGGCTGGCCAACGGAGTCGTCGGGGTGCTTGCCGCCTCAGCCCCGCCCGCCTTGCGGCTCATCCTCTCCGGGCGGGGGCATCCCCCGATCCAGTTGGAGCGGCTCAGGTTCGGGGAAGGCCTGGGCGAGTTCGGGGCAGCAGAACTGGCCTTCACCCGGGACGAAGTCACCCGGTTCGCGACTTCGCTGGGACACACTCCGGGCTTCGACGCCGGACAACTCTGGCACCAGACCGGCGGCTGGCCGGTTGCTGTCCATGCGGGTCTCAACACACCGGTTCAGGGGGGAGATACGCCGGGCGGGAATTCGGTTTCCCTTCCCGTGCAGGTGCCCCTTGGCGATTACATCGCGGAGGAGGTCCTTGACCAGCTGGACCCGTCACTGGCGGACTTTGTCCTCCGTGCCACCACCTGTGATTGGCTTGTCCGCCGGCTCGCCGTCGAGCTTCATGGCCGCCCCGACGGCGGGATGCTGCTGGAGGCGTGCCTGCGCGACGGGTTGTACATCGAAGAGCACGAACGTCGAGGCGGAGATTCGACGTACCGTTGGCACCCCCTGTTCGCGGCCCAGTGCCGCCGGATCCTGGAGCGGAGGGACCCCCTGCTGGCCGAACGCCTCCACCGCCTGGCGGCGCGACATTATGAGGACACCGACGTCAGTGAATGCGTCGCTCACGCCCTGCAGGGCAATGCTGCCAGGCAGGCTGTCACGGCGCTGGGAGCGTCCTGGCTCGAGTTCCTGCTGTGCAACGGTGCCCACGCCCTCGAACAACTCTGCAGCGACCTGCCGGCCCCCTGGAACGAAGACCCCGAGATCTTGATGGTCAGTTCCGTGTGCCGCGCCCTTGAAGGTGACAGCACGGCTGCCTCGGAACTCGCCGGCCGTGCGCTGGCGCGCACCTCGGCACTGGATGGAGTCCGGCGCCGACAGTTTGACCGGTGCCGGGCCCTCTTCGAGCCGTTCCCTGCCAGCGGTCGCCCGGACGTGCCCCCGCCAGCCACCCATAGCAGGGCGGGTGCCGACGAGGCACCGGAGTGCCTGCCCACCACGACGTCAGGACTGTTCCTGCTCGCCCAGGCTGAGTTTCGTTTTCACCGCATGGGGGACCAGGCCGCCCTCCTGCTCCAATCGGCGGCGGGCACCGCCACCCAATGGGCGGCGGTGGAAACCGGTTCCATGGCGGAACTCGCACTCGCCTTCGCAGTTGCCGGAGACCTCGAAACGGCCGACGACACTGCGACGCAGGCCCTGGAGCGGGCCGACGGACTGGGGCGCAGTGCGCAAGACCGGATGGCGGCGGCCTGGCTGGCGCGTGGAATCGCCTGCTACTGGAAAGACGAACTGAGCAGTGCCCGCGCCCATCTGGCAAAGGCCCAGCGCCTTGGCGGCGATTTGTTGCCGCTCGGCCCGCTATGCGTCCTCTATGGCGTCCTGGTCGACTGCGCCCATGGCGAGCAAACACATCTTGCCGAATCCAGCGCATCCCTTGAGGCGTTCAACGACCAAGGGCTCTATGGTGTGTCGTGGTCGGATTTCCACACCATCGCCAGGGCTAAGATCGCCGAAGCCCAGGGCGACTTGGAAGGCGCATTGACCATCGTCGCTCCGCTGGGAGCCGGCGGGCGTTCCCCCCAGGTGGACATGCTCCTGGCGGAGCTCTTGCGCCGCGGAGGAGAACACGGCACCGCCGCAATCTGTGCCCAGGCCCTGGCCGACCGGCACCGCAACCGCTACCTGGACACCAGCATGAGCCTGACCGAGGCCCTCCTGGCCCAGGCGGCGGGTGATGAAGCCCAGATGCACGAGCGGATAGAGCATGCGGTCCACCGCGCCGAGCCCCAGTCAGTCCTGCGCCCCTTCACCGAGCGGAGGGACGAACTCGCAGCCCTGTTGATCCGGCACGCCGTATGGGGCACCAGCCATGAAGCGTTCATCGCTGCGCGGATGGCACGCCACGCTGACGGGCCGCCCCACCTCCGAACGCGTTCCTACTGGACGCTCACAGAAAGGGAACGGGAGGTCCTGGCCTACATGCGCTCAGTGATGACCGCTGCCGAGATCGCAGAGGCCCTGTACATCTCCGTCAATACGGTCAAGACGCACGAGCGGTCAATCTACCGAAAACTGGGCGCGGCAGGTCGGCGCGATGCCCTCAAAACAGCCGCCGAGCGTGGAATCGTCTGAAAATTGTGGATGGTCCGGGCACACGGCACCGGACTACCGTCCCGGCCGGCGGATTTCACCCGCAGGGGGTGAGGGCCACAACAGTTGCGGACGCCCAGAATTGTCATGAGTGCCAACGGCCGGGCTCGGGAGAATCCATCCAGGAGGCCGCACCAGTTGAAAGCAGGGCAGCAAATGAGTTTTTGGGAGAATTTTTGGGACATCTTCTGGTGGTTCTTCACCGCATGCGTCTTCTTCGCCTACCTGTTTGGGATATTCGCGATCATCGGTGACCTCTTTCGCGATCACCGGCTCAGTGGGTGGTGGAAGGCCGTCTGGATCTTCTTCCTGTGCTTCCTGCCCTTCGTGACGCTGCTGGTGTACCTGGCCGCCCGCGGTGACGGCATGGCCGAGCGGTCCGTGGAGCGGGCCCGGCGCGACCAGCACGAGGCCGATTCCTACATCCGCAAGGTTGCCGCCGCGAGCCCCAGCGAGGAGATTTCCCGGGCCAAGGCGCTGCTGGACGCGGGGACCATCAGCGCCGACGAGTTTGAAAGAATCAAGAGCCGGGTGCTGGTCTGACATGTATGCAGCGGCGAAGGCCCACAAGTAGCCGTGCGCGGATTCTTCCAGGATCCCGAGGCTGTCGCTGCGCTCCTGCTTGCGGTCCACATCTTCCTCGTTGCCGTCGCGGCTGTCCTTGTGTCCGTGAACCGCCGACCTTCCTCGGCAATCGCCTGGGTGCTCGCCATAATCTTCATCCCGGTACTCGGCGCCGTCGCGTATTTCTTTGTGGGGTACGCGAAACTGCCCAAGGTCCGCCGGGACAAACAACGGGAAATCAATGAACTGGTCCTGGCGCGGACCGAGGGCAGCCAGCTCATCAGCCATGGCGATGACTGGCCGGAGTGGTTGCACTCGGCAGTGACGTTGAACAACAACCTAGGCGCGCTGCCCATGGTCTCCGGCAACAGCACACAACTCCTGCCTGACTACAACGGCACCTTCGATGCCATGATCGCCGAGATCGACGTCGCGGAACGCTACGTGCACGTTGAGTTCTACATCCTTGCCCTCGATCCGACCACTGAACCGTTTCTTCAGGCGCTGGCCCGGGCGCGGGAACGCGGCGTCGCCGTGCGGGTGCTCTCCGACCACTTGGCGGGTCTTATGTTCCCGGCCCGGAAGGAGACCATCAAATACCTGGAGGACGCAGGGGCGGAGTATCGCCCCATGCTGCCGGTGCGGCCGTGGCGGGGCCAGTGGCAGAGGCCGGACCTGCGCAATCACCGGAAGATCGTGGTGGTCGACGGCCGCGTGGGATTCACCGGCTCGCAGAACCTGATCGATGCCAGCTATAACAAGAAGAGCAACCTGAAACGCGGGCTCCGGTGGCACGAGCTCATGATGCGTATTGAAGGGCCTGCTGTCCGCGAGCTGGATGCCGTCTTCGCGACGGACTGGTACAGCGAAACTGATGTCCTTTTGTCGCTGGAGTCCGGTCCCGCTGTCCCCAGCCAGGGATCTGCGCTCTTTGACGCGCAGGTCCTGCCCAGCGGTCCCAGCTTCGACAACGACAACAACCTGAAGCTCTACGCCACCCTGATCCATAAGGCCGAACGCCGTGTCAGCATCACGAGCCCCTACTTTGTACCGGACGAATCCATCCTGATGGCTATTGTCACGGCCGCGGCGCGGGGCCTCCGCGTCGATCTCTTTGTGTCCGAGGTCGGTGACCAGAGCTTGGTGTACCACGCGCAGCGTTCCTACTACGAGGCGCTGCTCCGCGCCGGCGTCAGGATCTACTTGTACCGGGCCCCGCAGGTACTGCACTCGAAGCACTTCACCATCGATGAGGAGGTTGCGGTGATTGGGTCCAGCAACATGGATGTCCGGTCCTTCAGCCTCAACATGGAAGTCTCCGTACTGGTGCATGGGCGCGGTTTTGTGGACTCAATTCGTGAGGTCGAAGAACAGTACCGGGCAAACAGCCTGGAGCTGCAACTTGAGGACTGGCTCCGCCGGCCAGTGTCCCAAAAAGCGTTCGACAACCTGGCGCGCCTGACTGCGTCCCTGCAATAGCGCGACGGCGGCCGGACGGCGCGTGCTGGGATGCTGCCTGCCAGGCGGGCCACCCCGCGCCGCGGCATCAGCCTTGCCCGCGTCACATCACTTGCACCGGAAACATCCCGCCATTACCAGCGGATTCAGCACGACGTCAACGTTTTGCTCAACCACCCCACCTTGAGCAGGGACCCGATCCTGGAACAGGCGGGCCGTGGCCTGCTTGGCATCGGGTTTTCGATTCCCGCGTTCTGACCGTGGCTACTTGGCGGCGTCGGTAAGCAACTGGCGGAACTCCGCCTCCGTGTTGAGCACCAGCTTTTTGCCGTTGAGGAAGAACGTGGGCGTGCCCTTGACCCCCAGCGCCGTACCGTCCGCGACATCCTTCCGGATCCGTTCCTTGGTCTTTTCGTCTGCCACGGCGGCGTCATACCTGGCCATGTCCAGCCCAAGTTCCTGCGCGTAGCTGCGGAACACGGCCGCCTGGGAATCCTGCTTCCCGCCCCACTGGGTCTGGGTTTCGAACAGCTTCGCTGTCATCTGCTGGTACTTTCCCTGCCGGGCGGAGGCTTCAACGGCCAAGGCAGCAGTCCCCGAGTTCAGGTGGCCGGGGAGGGGGAAATAGCGGTTCACGAAGGTGATGCGGTCGCCGTACTCCTTCTTCAGTTCCTCGACGAGTGGGTGGGCGGCCCGGCAGGATTCGCATTCGAAGTCCAGGAACTCGACCAACTGGGCTTTTTCGACGGCGGGGGAGGTGAGCCGGTGGCTGTCCTCGCGGACCAGTTGCGCACTGGCCGCAGGCTGCGGAGCCGCCGGTGCGGGCTTATTCGTGGAGACAACGGCGTACCAGACGAGGCCGGCCGCGACGATGACCCCGATCAGGATCCAGAGGATCAGGCGCACCCTCTTCGCGGGGTCACTCGGGGCGGGGACGGGTTTTGCCGTGGTCTGTGTCATGGGTGCGGGCTGCTTTCCTGGTTGTGGTGGAGGTCGGGTTCGGTCGGTAGTGAGGGGGCGGCAGGGGGAGCGCAGCCGCCGCAGCAGTCACCGTCGCCGTCCGGCTCGGCTGCATCCAGTGGTCGGGGTACGGCACAGCAGGCGTCGCCCTGCCAGGCGTTGATGCCTTCGCGGACTGCAATCACGGCAATGACCAGCGCTGCCCCTGCGTCCGCCCACCACCAGCCCAGCGTGCTGTTCAGCACGAGGCCGAGCAGCAGCACCGCGGAGAGGTACGTACACAGCAGAGTCTGTTTGGAGTCGGCCACGGCCGTCCGTGAGCCGAACTCCCGCCCGGCCCGGCGCTGCAGCCAGGACAGCACGGGCATGATGGCCAGACTGAACGCCGCAATGACGATGCCCGGCGTCGAATGCTGTGCCTCACCTCCGCCGGCCAGTGAGGTAACCGAGTCAAAAGCTACAAAGGCGGCGAGCGCGAAGAAGGAGATCGCGATGATCCGCAGGGTCAGGTGTTCGCGCCGTTCCGGATCCTTGGCGGAGAACTGCCAGGACAGGGCGACGGCGGACGCCACCTCGATCACCGAGTCCAGGCCGAAGCCGATGAGCGCGGAGGAGTCGGCGACGCCGCCGGCCCAGAGGGCGACGATGGCTTCGATGACGTTATAGCTGATCGTTGCAGCGGCGAGCAGCCGGATGCGCCGGCTCAGGACGGCGTGGCGGGCCGGATCCGGTACCAGCCGGAGCGCGGTCATGCCGTGGCCTTCATGCCAGGCACGTCCCGTCGGGTGCGCATCAGGCGGGGTCAACAGCGAGGACCACGCCAAGCAGGTCACCGATGGCGTGGCCCAGCCGCGCGTCGGCGAGCTCGTACCGGTTCCGCCGGCCGTCCGGGACGGCGACCACCAGGCCGCAGCCCCGCAGGCAGGTCAGATGGTTGGACATGCTCTGCCGGGAGACTTCGAGGGATTCGGCGAGGTCTGAGGGGTAGGCCGGGCCCTGGGCCAGGGCAAGCAGGATCCGCGCCCGGGTCGGGTCGGATATGGCATAGCCAAACCGCGCCAGCACGGGCGCGTGCGTGAGGGACTCCATGCAGCAAAAGTACAGCGGCGGGTGTATTCAGGCAATTGCGTGCCGGCGCGAAGCCCGCAGTGCCCCTTTCCCCGACGGCGGCGCGTCAGGATTCGGGCCAGTTCCGGGAATTGCTGAAGCCGCACCCCTGCCGGCTGCATTGCCGGGCACTTACCCGCCAGTCGGGTTGGCTGGAGGTCACTGGGCGTTCGTCCTTCCAGATTGGAATGACCCTCGAGCCGCACTCCCGGCACGGCGGCTCCACATGAGCGCGCCTTTGCGCTTTGTTCATAATTTCCCCCAAGAAACTTTGCTCAATCGAAGCTTAACTCTATCGATTGTACAAATAAAATGCATGCCAGCACGGACCGGATGGCGGCCCGGCGCCGGTTCTTGCTGCAAAGCTCACTGCGGGGAGGGAATACTGGAGCAGTCCTGTCTGTTGAATACCTATCCGAGCAATCCGAAGAAGAGAGAATCACCCCCGTGGCAACCGATTACGATGAAGTTCGCTCCGACGTCAAGGAATCGCAGGACAGGTCCCTGGAGGCACTGCAGTCCGCGAACGCTCCCGACGCCCGCAGCGTTGTGCGTGAGTTGGATGAGGCGGATTCGCTGGACGGTGCAATGGTCCCGGGCGGGGAAATCGTTGCCGAGGAACTGACGGTCCAAGTCATCCCGCAGGCGAACGACGAATTTACCTGTTACTCCTGTTTCCTGGTCCGGCACCGCTCCCAGATAGCGCGGGAACAGAACGGTCACGCTTACTGCGTTGACTGCGAAGGCTAGAGCGTTCCCGCGGGTCGGCGAAACCCTGTGACGGAAACCCGGCCAGCACTACAATCGGCGCATGACTGTCCTGGACTGGCTGCTGGACTCTGATCCTTCCATCCGATGGCAAGTACTGCGGGATCTTGCCGGCGCCCCTGCCGATGTCGTCGCCGCAGAGCGGGCGAGGGTGTCCACCGAGGGGTGGGGCGCCCGGCTGCTGGCATTGCGCGGCGAGGACGGGCAATGGGCCGGCGGCGCGTACTTCCCGGCGCAGGGCGTCGACCCCGACGTCGGCGAATCCGAGGGCAGCGCGCCGGACGGCCAGGGCGAACCCGGCGGACTCGACGTGCCCGACGACGGGAGCCAGCCCTGGACCGCCACCACGTACAGCCTCCTGCAGCTGCGTGACTTCGGCGTCGACCCGGAGAGCGACCAGATGCGACGGGCCGTGGCGCTGGTGCGGGACAACTGCCGTTGGGAGGAGGGCGGGCAGCCCTATTTCAACGGGGAAGTCGAACCTTGCATCAACGGCATGACGGCCGGGCTTGGAGCCTACTTTGGCCAGGACGTCGAGGGCGTGGTTGCCCGGCTTGCCCGTGAGCAACTGGACGACGGCGGGTGGAACTGCTGGGCCGTGGACGGCGCGGTGGTTTCATCGCTCGCAACAACAATCAACGTGCTCGAGGGGCTGCTGGCGCACGAGCAGGCAACCGGCGGGTCTTCGGCCTCCGTCGCGGCCCGGCGGCGGGGCGAGGAATATCTCCTTGAACGGGGACTCTTCCGGCGCAAGAGCACCGGCGAAGTCATTGACCCGGCCTGGCTGGAGTTCACCTTTCCCACCCGCTGGCACTACGACGTGCTCCGCGCCCTGGAGTACTTCCGGTCCGCAGGCGCTCCGCCAGACCCGCGGTTAGCTGAGGCGATCGAGCTGGTCAGGTCCAAGCAACAGCCCAACGGCGTCTGGCTGCTGGAAAACACGCATCCCGGGCAGGTCCACTTCGAACTGGAAGACGGTGACGGCCGGCCGAGCCGCTGGAACACCCTGAGGGCGCTGCGGGTCCTGCAGTGGTACGGGAACGGAGTGGACGCATAGCCAAGACGCCCGGGCGTCGCGATGCCGTCCCTGGTGGTCCTGGTGGTCCCGGTGGTCCTGGATGTTCTAGGCCGCGCCGTTCCATCTCGGCGTCGTTGTCGCCCGTCGGATTGCCCCGGCCCGGGTGTGGAAGCCGTCGCCCCGCCAGTGCCAGTGGTGGCGTGCCTGCGGGGCGGCGCCGGGACGGGCCGCAGCCTGCGTCCCGCTTTGCATCCTGCCCTCGGGGCAGAGATAGGTGACCAGGCCTGTGCCGGCGCACTCACGCACCGCAGCGATGCCGGCGACGGCGGCGGCCTTGTCGCTGAAAGCAGCCGAATCCGCCACCACAGCTCCGTCCGGCGCCCTGAGCCGGAACCGGAAATTCGAATCCCCGTCAACGAACACTTCAAACATGCCGGCCATAACAAAATCCTCCCGGTCGGCGGGGTGCTCCCCGGCGTCGATACGGGGGATCAGACGGGAGCGCATCACTGCGTCCGTGTCCCGCTGCTCTGGTAGAACGATCACAAAGAATCAGTTCATCTGGTGGTAACCAGTCTGTTGCAGGCTCCGGGGGCTCACAAGACAAGCCATGTAAACCTTGGGTAAAAGCCGTTCAACGATGTCCTCAGACGTAGCGGGAGAACCAGGCCAGCGTGTCGTTCCAGGCGGCGGTGGCCTGGGCTTCGACGTAGCGCGCGCCGGTGTCATTGTGGAAGGCATGGTCGACGCCGGGATAGACGGTGAGCTGGTGGCGGACGTCCGTGGCTGCCAAGGCATCCCGGAGCGCCGGAAGGGCGCCGGTGATCCGTTGGTCCAGTTCGGCGTAGACGCCGAAGACCGCCGCTTTGATCGCCGGAACCTTTGCCAGGTCGGGGGAGGGTCCGTAGAACGCTGCGGTTGCCTTCAACCCGGTCAACTCCGTCGCGGCCTGCCAGGTGATGCCCCCGCCGAAGCAGTACCCCGTCATGGCGATCCGGCCCCGGTCGACGTAGTCCTTTGACTGCAGGTAGTCGAAAGCCGCGGCGAAGTCGGAGACGTGGCGTTGGGCGCCGGCCGCCGTCAGCGCTCCGGGGACGGCGTCGCGGTCCATCGTGGCTGTGCCTCCTTCCCTGCTCAGCAGGTCGAGCGCAAGGGCTGCGTAGCCGGCCTTGGCAAAGCGCCGTGCCACATCCTCGATGTGCGGGGTCAGCCCGCGATTCTCATGGCAGATCAGGACGGCAGGGCCGGGTCCGCCTGCCTCCGGCCGGGCGAGGTAGGCGCTGATGTCAGTCCCGCCGACAGGGAATCTCACTGTTTCCGTCACCAGGCCCGGAGCGCCCACTGGAACTGAGAGCGGGCTCTTGGCGCCCTCGACCGGGCCGGCGGAAACGGTGCCCGTTCCCGCGCCCGGCGACGACGTGCCGGGGGTGGGCATGGGATCGGTACTGCGCGGGACTTCCTCCGGTGTGCAACCCACCAGCAGCATCGCGGCCGACGCCGCGGCCATGCTGCCGGTGATAAAAGCCACCCTGCGCGTGAACGTGCGCTGGCTCATGGCGCCGGCGCGGTAATCGTCGAAGAATTCCTCGATCAGGTACTTCTCAAACTTGCCAAGCGTCGTCATGAGGGGCCTCCTGGAGTGTGCGCATATCCTCCTCCGAAGCGCCTATTCCGGCAAGGGCGCGCCTTGCTGCACCCCGGCCCCGTTGTGGTCCTGCTTCGCCTGCCTCGATGACCAGCCCCGTTCTTGCAGCCGCTCAAAGCCGTCCAGGAGCAGATCGAGGGCAAACTCGAACTCGAACTGGTCGTCGCAGCCGTGTCCGACAACCGAACCTTCGTCGTGGTGCGTCGAGGTGGCGATTGCCATGATGTTCGGATACCGCGCGGCCATCTGCTGGAACATTTCGGCCTGGGCGTCCGGCGGCACCGCTGCCGGGGACTCCGCCGTCGTTCCCGCCGGGTCGTCGAACAGCTCCTGGGTGAAGCCCCACATACGGCCGCCGAGGGCATGCATCACGTGGTGCGTGAGGTCCGCCGAGAAGCCGCCAGCCAAGAACATGCCCGTAAATGATTCCATGTAGTCAAGGACGGCAGGCGTCTTGTTGGTACGGGATTCAATGGCTTGACGGGCCCACGGATGCCGCTGCAGTGACCGCCTCGCCGAGAGTACCCGCAACCGGACGGCGCTCTTCCAGTCCGCATCGGGCACCGGGGGATCGATCTCGCCGATGAGGTTCGCGACCATCCCGTCGAGAAGTTCCTCTTTGTTGGCGACGTGCTTGTACAGCGCCATAGGGACCACGCCGAGCTCCTCGGCGAGCCGGCGCATGCTGAGCGACTCGAAGCCCACTTCATCAGCGAGGGCAACAGCGGCCCGCAGCACCCGGTCCCGGTTCAAGGGCGTGCGGCGTGTTGCCTCCAACTGCTGAGTCATCCCGACAACCTTTCCCTAGCGGCCCACTCTTGACAAGTGTACTCCGTACACCTAGCGTACGAGTCAGCGGTGTACGCCGTACACTACCCGAACCGAGGAGCAGGCTCATGCCAACAAAACCAAATGGTGCCCTCCAAGCCGCCAAGCGTCCCCGGCCCCGGTGGTCCGTGCCGACCGGCCTGATCCTCCTAAGCCTCATCCCGGTGATTGCTGGTGCGGCGCGGCTGACAGAGCTGACCGGGGGAGCTGCCATCACGCCGCAGAACGCACGGTTTTTTGCCTCGCCGGTTCCGGTGGTGGTCCACATTGTCAGCGTCACCGTCTACAGCCTGCTCGGCGCGTTCCAGTTCGTTCCGGCGCTGCGGGGCGGGCGCGGCTGGCACCGCAGCGCCGGAAGTGTTCTCATTCCCGCCGGCCTGCTTGCAGCGCTCTCCGGCCTGTGGATGTCGGCGTTCTACGCGCTCCCGGATGGCGGCACCGATGTTCCGATCCGGCTGTTCTTCGGCTCGGCGATGCTCGTCAGCTTTATTCTCGGGATTGTTGCGGTCCGGCGCCGGGACTTCGTCCGGCACGGTGCGTGGATGACGCGCGGCTATGCAATCGGCGTCGGCGCTGGAACCCAGGCCCTGGTCATCTCCGGCTGGCTGCTCCTCGTGGGCACGCCGGGCGAGCTGACCCGGGCGCTGCTGATGGCGGCCGCCTGGGTGATGAACCTCGCGGTGGCCGAGTACGTCATTCGTCGAAGATCACGGAGCTCCGCACGGACGCGCGGTCCTGCCGGCCGCTCCGTCCGGACTGTTGCAGGGATCGTGCGGTGAAGGCTCGAGGCAAATGTCTTAATTCGACATAAGAATGCCTTCCAGGGAGGCTGGCTCCGTAATATTGAAGCAATTACGGTCCCCGGCTTGCCAAGTTCATCGAAAAGGACTAATAGATTGCCACTCGAATCATTGCCCGTCCTGGATTTCTCCCGCTTGAGTGCCGGCCCGGAGGAAGCCACGCGCTTCCGGAACGACCTGCGCGACGCCATGCACGAGGTGGGCTTCCTCTACCTGTCAGGGCATGGGATCCCGCAGGAGCTGACAGATTCCATGCTGGATGTGTCCCGACGCTTCTTCGAGCTCCCCGAAGAGCAAAAGCTCGCGGTTGAGAACGTCCACAGCCCGCAGTTCCGCGGGTATACGAGGGTTGGCGGCGAGCTTACGGACGGTGCGGTCGACTGGCGCGAGCAGATCGATATCGGCGTCGAGCGTGCCGCAGTGGAGCCGGGTCCCGGCGTCGCTGACTATTGGCGTCTGGAAGGACCCAACCTTTGGCCTGACGCGCTGCCCGAAATGCGGGAGGTTGTCACCGAGTGGACCGAACGGTTGAGTACCATCTCGTTGACTCTCCTGCGTGCCTTGGCGGTCTCCCTGGGTGCGCCTGAAGACACCTTCGATGCTGCCTTCGCCGAACGGGCCTTTCCACTTCTCAAGATCGTGCGGTATCCGGGGGAGTCCAACCCGGAGCCCAAGCAGGGGGTTGGCGCCCACCGCGACGGCGGGGTCCTGACGCTGCTGCTTGTGGAGCCCGGCAAGGGCGGACTCCAAGTCGAGTACCAGGGACAATGGATCGACGCTCCCCAGGTTCCGGGCACGTTCGTGGTCAATATCGGCGAAATGCTCGAACTGGCAACCAACGGCTACCTCAAGGCGACGCTACACCGGGTGATCTCCCCATTGCGCGGCACGGACCGGGTTTCCCTTCCGTTCTTCTTCAACCCGGCCCTGGATGCGACGATGCCGCAGCTTGCCGTGAGCCCGGAGTTCCGGGCCAAAGCCCGCGGCTTGTCCGTCGATCCGACCAACAGCCCGATTCTTGAAACCTATGGCGACAACGCGCTCCGCTACCGGCTGCGGGCACACCCCAACGTCGTTGCCGAACACCACTCGGATCTGCAGGCCAGCTGACCCTTCTGGTTGACCTTCCCGGCTGCGGTGCGCTGCAGCCGGGAGGTCCGGCCGGTGGGGACGGTTAGACTCCGGGTGTCAGCGCTGGTCGATGTCCTCTGGGGGAAGCGTGTTCAATCGCAGCCAAATCACCTTCATGCTGGGAATAGTCCTGGTTGCCGTCGGTGTAGCAGTCGCCTTTGCCGTCCGTGTCTTGTCCCTTGTCCGATACATGCACCTCGAAGCCCTTGGCCTCGACGTGGATCCTGCCGTGGGCGCGGAACTGTTCCGCCAGATTGTCGCGCCAACTATGGCAGAACGGACGTTCTTTTACGTGTCGGCAGGCCTCGTCCCGGTTGGCTTGGTCCTGCTGATCCTTGCTTGGCGAGATCGCTCGCGGCCTGCCCGCTAGTCCCCGTGGGATGGCGGAATTCAAGACACAAGAAGCGTCGACGCGGCGGCCCCAACAGCCAGCGACCAGCAGTAAATTGACGCCGTGGAGACAGCCGAAAATTGTCGTAGGTGCCCGATAGTGTCTTTTCATGGACGGCAATCAGGGGCCCGACGAGGCTCCGGCAGCAGCTGGCACGGTGACGGTCGCGGAGGTGGTCCGGGCGCTGGCCGCTGTCCGGCCCGCGGGTGACAGTGCCGGGCTGATCAGTCAGCTCCGGGAACTGGAAGACCTGAAGTCCGTTGCGGCCGCGTCGCAGGCCCGGATCTCCGTCGAATTTGATTTGCGCCAGCGCCGGGAACAGGCCGACGCCGGAATGCCCGCGGCGGAACTGGGGGCCGGGGTCGCCGCGCAGATCGCACTCGCCCGGCGGGAATCCCCCGCCAAGGGCGGACGGCTCCTCGGGCTGGCGAAGGCCCTGGTGACCGAAATGCCGCACACCCTCGCGGCGCTGGAGACAGGGCAGGTCAACGAATGGCGCGCCACCCTGCTGGTCCGGGAAACCGCCTGCCTGTCGCCGGAGGACCGGGCCGCCGTCGACGAGGAACTCGCCCCCGACACCGGAACATTCGACGGCGCCGGGGACCGGGCCATCATCGCCGCCGCCCGCACCGCCGCGTACCGGCGGGACCCGCGCACCGTCACCCAGCGGGCCAGCCACGCCGCCACCGAACGGCACGTCAGTCTCCGCCCCGCCCCGGACACCATGTGCTACCTCACCGCCCTGCTCCCCGCCTCGGCCGGCGTCGCGATGTACGCGGCCCTCACCCGGCACGCCGATACCCTGCGTTCCGCCGGGGACCCCCGCACCAGCGGGCAGCTTATGGCAGATGCCCTCGTCGAACGCACCACCGGCACCCCCGGCGGGGTCACCGGCGTCGAGATCCAGCTCGTTCTGACCGACCGCACCCTCCTCCAGGGTGACAGCGAACCCGCCCGCCTCCCCGGCTACGGGATCGTCCCCGCCGGCTGGGCCCGCGAACTGCTCACAGGCGCCGGGAACCCCGCGGAGGCCGGCGGCGGAAGCAAAGGCAGCGATACCGGCGCTGACACCGCCTCGCGGCAGGCCCTGAACGTCTGGCTCCGGCGGCTCTACACCGCGCCCGGCACCGGGGAACTGGTCGCGATGGACTCCGCGCCCGGATCTTCCCGCCCGGACTCCGCCGCCTCATCCAGGTCCGGGACAACACCTGCCGCACACCGTACTGCGACGCCCCCATCCGGCACCTGGACCACATCATCCCCTGGCACCACGGTGGCCAAACCACCCACAGTAACGGCGCCGGACTCTGCGAAGCCTGCAACCACACCAAAGAAACCTCCGGCTGGACCGTCAAACCCCAGCAAGGCCCCAGACACACTATCGAAATCACAACCCCCACCGGGCACAGCTGCCACTCCACCGCACCACCGCTGCCGGGGACGATGCTGAACGGTCCACCCCTGCACGGGTCCGCCCGTCCGGCGGTCCAAGCGAGCAATCACAGCCGCAAACTCCGGCATCTCGCGAAGTCGCTCAAACGTGCCGGCATCCGACAGGCCTTGGCCGCTTAGGGCGCGGCGGCGGTGCCTTCGGGGAGGCTTCCTGGCCATGGCAGGGGACGGGCCCGCGTATCGCGGCCACCGGGGCCTACCGGATGATGGTCAGCGGCCTCGTCGGTATCACGCAGGAAACCCGTTCAAGCGTGAGGGCCGCTCCGGCACCGGGAACCCGGTTGTTCCTGCCGGTGTCATCGCACCAGTCGATGTTGAAGGGCATCGCCGTGATGCCCGCCTCTCCGGCGGCCGTCCCGGCCGGCACGTCAAAGCCGTAACCGAAGCTGCCACCGTCGTTCATCGGGGCGGTCGCGGTCAACACTTGCACGCCGGCGGCGTCGGTCACGGTCACCTGGATCCGGGCATTCCCGCCATAGCGCGGGTTGCAGACGGCGTCAGGCGCCGTCACCGTCACCCGCTCGCCCGGTTTCGCGCTCGACGGCGCGACGGAGAATGCCGGCGGGAAACAGGGTGGCTCAGCATTCCCGGGGATGGAGGATGCGCAACCGGACTGCGCGGATGCCAGCAGGACGACGCACGCCGGCAGGGCCGCCAGGGACCGGGGGCGACGGCGGGGGAGAGGACGCCCGGGAACGGCCGCCAGGACTTCACGCATTGCGGAGCCTCTTCTGTAACCCGGCAGTTTGCAGGAGGGCCAGCGCCAGGAGGGCCAGCAATGCGAGGCCGCTTGCCGCATAGAGCATTCCGCCCCAGGGGGCATGGTCGCCTCCTGATGTGGCGAACGCATCAGCGATTCCCATGCCGCCAGTAAACGCCACGAACATATGGGATGGCGCAGCGAGGACGAGCAACGCCAAATAGCCGGAGACAACTTGGCGCGGGCGTGGAGCTCTCTCAAGGATCGTGCCGATCAGCCCAACCACGGCCAAGGCGACCCCGACAGCACTCCAGGCGATCACGCGCGGTGCCCCCAGGGTCTCGCCGGCACTCTCCAGGGCTGCGTAGATTTCGCTAAGACTTGCGCCCGGGACCGCGGCCAGCGGATTCCATACGAGGATCTGGTAGGCACCGGCGATCGAATACGCGGTCAGCACCGCCGACCCCACAACGGCTGCAAGGACCGCCCGCCGCTTTGGAACACTTCCCCCTTGATCCATGGGCACAAGCTACCACCGGACGGCTATCGCTAGGTCAGCCAGCTCAGGCGGTGTGGGCATATCCTTCGCTGATCCATGTGAGCAGTTCGACATCGATCTCTGCAGGGTCCTTTAGGATGACTTCGTTATGCCACCGGTTGGCCGACACGCGCTCGGCTCGGTGAATCCGTGTCGATTCGAGTTCCCTGGTCAGGACAATATTGACCAATATCCCGCCACGGCGGGGATGGATACCAAGAAAAGCCCGTCCGTGGGCCACGTGGAACGACGACGCGTTCTCCTGCAGCTCACACTCGTCCAGTGCAGAAATCTTGTCCATAAGCGCACCGTAAACGCCGGACGAAATCGGGTCACCATCAATGCGTTCTCTTGCCGTGCGAGCCATCCAGCCAGCATACGACAGGCAGACACGGCAGTCCTCAGGTGCGGCCGGAAATAGCTGTTCCGCAGGGGACACCAATGCTAGACATACTCAACCAGCGGGCGGCTTGGCCGGAGTGAAACCCGTCAATGGAGCGAGATGGTGAGATAGAGAGCCGTAAGAACCAGGACGGTGGGTGTCATGATGAGCCGTTCCGGTTTGCTGCGGGAGATCCCGTTCATGACGATGCCGAGTGCGAAGTATGCGGTGAGGACCCACGCGGAGACGCTTGTGACGGTGTCGTTGATGAGTGGTGGTGCCAAGTCAGCCTTGGCAAGGGCGGTGTAGGCGAAAAGAGCGTACAAGGCGACGGACGCGGCGCTGGCCACCCTCAGTTTCTTCGGAAGTACTGTGTGTCCTCCGCCCCAGGCCATCCTCCCCAGTGGCGCCCCGGCAGCGAGGGCGGCCTGGAAAATCGCCAGGCCGGCCAGGATCGCGCATGCCAGAAGTGCGGAAAGTTGATCTAAAGCCATCAGGAACTCATCCTCCGTGGAACTGCAGGGGCGGCATCGTGGCAGCCGTTGCCGCAAAAATAGCAGTACCCTCCGCGAAAGTCGGGGAAGCGGAGCGCTTGTACCTGCCTTCACGGCGAAACGCGCTGGGCTCGATTCCGGGCGATGGCTATCCTGACCCTATGGACGTGCTGGCAGCACCGGGCGCAGGCCTACTCTGATGGGATCCTCCCATAACAATCGCCCGTCCGGGGCCGGCAATGAGTGGCTGGTTGGCCCCGTGGTTCTGGGAGTAGCGTGGGAACCGTCCGGGAACGTGATCCGGGCCGGCGCCGCTCTTGCTGCCCGGCTGAACGCACACCTGATTTGTGCATTCGTGGACCCTGCCAGCTATCTCACCGAATGGGAACCCGCCGGTTCAAGGACAAGCGCATCCCTGGATCCCGCCGTCAAGAGTGAGACCGACTTCCCCTCCAGCCATGTGCGCGACGGACTCCAGGCAATCCTGGGACCGCCCGGAGAGGAATGGACGTTCAGGGTGCTGAACGGCGCTGTTGCCCAGGCACTTTGCCGGCTGGCGGACAGCACGGACGCCTCGTTGCTGATCGTCGGAGGGCAACGTCCCGGCCGACTCGCTGCCATGGAACGGATCCTGGAGGGATCGGTGAGTGCGGAGTTGGCCAGACTGCAATCCAGGCCAGTCCTGGTGATTCCAGTTCTGGACGCGTAACCGGCACGCCGCGGCCGGATGCGCTGCCGTCCGGCGTCGTGATCTAAATCCGGGCGCACGGCCGCCTATTTCCAACGGAACGGCTCCGGGGGCGACATGCTCCACGTGCGGAAGAACCGCTCGCGGGATTCCTCGCCAGCCACTTGCTCCAGGGCATGCAGCCGGCCGTAGGTGAACGCGGCTTTTCCGCGATGGTTCGCCGCCAGCTCCCGCAGCCGGTCCCGGGTGACAACGCTGTCATGGTGATCACCCAGGCTCTCCTGGATCTCCTCCGCAGCCCGGGCGAGCGTCGTTGCCCGCTTCCCGAAAATCGGGACCGCCGCTTCCGCCGCGTAGCGCAGCCGCTTGGCGCTCTTTCGGACCTCATGGAGTGCCGCATCCGTGGCTGGACTTGCGGAGTCGGTATCGAGGGCCAGTACCTCCTTCTTCAGGCGCTTGCGCTCCCTCGACACGAGCCGGCCCACCGTCTGAAGCGCGTCCGTCCCGGCGGCGTCGGTCAGCGGCGGTTCCCTGAGAAAGGCATCCAGCGAATCGAGCAGGCGGAAGTAGCGGGCACTCCTCAGCGCGGCAAGGCCCTTCGTGCGTGCACTATGGGCTGCAGCCTCGAAGTGCTCCTCGATCTGCTGCGCAACCGGACCCATCAAGAGGTCCGGCGGTTCGGCACCGATCAGGCCCAGCAGCCGGGCCTGCATCACCTCGTTGTCCCGGGCCTCACCCACGGTTCCGGCCAGCCATTGAAGCTCTGAGCGCAGCGATCGGGTGACGTCGGGGTCGGCAAGTTTCCGGAAGGTGGCCAGCGCGGACCGGATCCGCCGCGCGGCCACCCGGAGCTGGTGGACGGAGTCCGGGGCATCCTCCCGGACGCCGGGGTCATTTCTTTTCAAGGCCTCGACCTGCTTGGCCAAATAAGAAAGCAGCACCGCCGACGCCGGGCCCTCGGGCTCCGGCCCGGGTGCCGGTTTGACCCCCTGAGGGTACTGTCCGCCCAGGCCGCGGGCGAGTTTGGATGGCAGCGCCGACGGATGATGGCCCGCCGCCGCGAGCAGGGTATCGGCGCCCTTGAGCAACTTCCTGGGCCCGTCGATAAGTTCAATTTCCCATTCCCGCCACGCCGTGTGGGATTGCGGCTCCAACAGGGTCTCGGAATCCACCCGGTCATCGCTGAAGTCAGCAAGGGCCGTCCCGTCGGACGCAAAAAGGCGCTGCGTGGTGCGCCGGGTCTTCAGCCTCGCAACCGGAATCACGTCCTGATCCCTCGTATGGACCTGGACGAGTTGTCGCAGCCGCCGGGGCACCGATTCCGGGTCTTTGCCCAACCGCCCCGTGAATTCCTGCCGTTCCCCAACCGCCACGGGGAGTTTCAGGTGCCATCCGGCATCGTGTCCGCCGGTCCGCCGGCGCAGCGTGATTCCGCGGGAAGCCAGCGTCAGGCCCGCGGTATCGAAATAGACGGCGTCGAGGGCTTCCTCTTCGGGTGACCCCGCCCGGTCCACACCCGGCAACGACTCCAGGACCGGCAGTTTGTCGTCCTCGCCGACGTCGTATTTGCGCTCCACTTCGAGCATTCCGGAGTCGGTCATGGCCAAGGGTAGGCCCTGTGGACCGGGGGCCGCATGAGCCGAAAGTCCCGCATGAGCCCCGGAAGGATCCGGTGCCCCTGCTTTGTAGGCACAATGGAAGCGTGACTTCTCCGGCCGTTCCGCTGCCCCCTGCTCCCGCCCCCTTCGACCTGGGGGTTATCGGGGCCGGCCTGGCATTCGCGCACTCTCTCGGTGAGCTGGCTGACGCGCTACGGGCCGGAGCCCCTGGTGCGACCGCCGTGGTGCAGGCGCCGCCGGGCACGGGCAAGACAACCCTCGTTCCGCCGGTGCTGGCCAACCTCGCCCTGGGTGCCACCCCGCAGCCGGGCCGGGAGGGCAGCCCGCGGATCATCGTCACCCAGCCGCGGCGGGTCGCCGCCCGTTCGGCGGCACGCCGTCTCGCTGCGCTGGACGGCAGCAAGCTGGGGGACCGTGTGGGGTACACGGTCCGCGGCGAACGCCAGGCCGGGCCGGACACCCTGATCGAATTTGTCACGCCGGGCATCCTGTTGAACCGCCTGCTCGCGGATCCGGGACTGGAAACAGCCAGCGCCGTCATCCTCGACGAAGTGCACGAACGCGGCCTCGAGACGGACCTGCTGCTCGGCATGCTCAACGAAGTCCGCCAGCTGCGCGGGGATCTCGCCCTCGTCGCCATGTCCGCCACGCTCGACGCGCCGCGCTTCGCCGCCCTGATCGGAGGCGGTGGGGTGTCCGGGGACGCAGCGGAGAACGACGGCGGCGGGCCTGCGACCGTCGTCGACTGTCCGTCCGCTCTGTACCCGCTTGAAGTCGACTGGGTTCCGGCCGCGGTGCCGAGGCTGGATGAACGCGGGGTGACACGCGCCTTCCTGGAGCACGTGGCGGATACTGCCGCTGCATCGCACGCGGAAGCGCTGGCGTCAGGCCGGGACATTGACGCCCTGGTATTCGTTCCGGGAGCGTGGGAAGTGTCCTATGTGGCGGGCCGACTGCGCGGCCGGACACGAGCGGAGATCCTGGAACTGCACGGACAGATCGGCCCCGCCGAACAGGACCGTGCCGTCTCGGGGCGGGAACCCGGCGGCAGCCCCCGGATCATCGTGGCGACGTCGCTTGCCGAATCCTCGTTGACCGTCCCGGGGGTCCGGCTGGTCGTCGACTCGGGGCTGTCCCGGGAGCCCCGACGCGATGCGAGCCGGGGCATGTCCGGACTCGTTAACGTGTCCTGCTCCCGTGCGTCCGCCGAACAGCGCGCCGGGCGCGCGGCCCGCCAGGGACCCGGCCGTGTGGTCCGCTGCTACGACCAGAAGTCCTACGGCGCCGCCCCTGCCCACCCGACGCCGGAAATCGCCGTCGCGGACCTCACCGGCGCCGCCCTGGTCCTGGCCTGCTGGGGATCGCCCGGCGGCCGCGGGCTGTCATTGCCCGACGCCCCGCCGCGGGCCGCGATGGACGAAGCAGTGGAGGTGCTGCGGGAACTTGGTGCGGTAGGTGCGGAAGGCACTGCCACGGTTCTTGGCAAGGCGCTGGCCCGGGTTCCCGCCGACCCCCGGCTGGCCCGGGCCTTGCTGGACGGAGCCGCCGCCGTGGGGAACCGCGCCGCCGCGGAAGCCGTCGCCCTGGTCACCGGGGACCAGCGGGCCCCCGGGGCTGATCTTCCGCGCCTCCTGGCGGCCCTGCGCACGGGAAAGGATCCGGCGTCCCGGCGCTGGACGGAGGACGTCCGGCGGATGGAGACGATCGCCCGCCAGGAACGGTCCGGCGTCGCCTCCCCTCCCGCAACGGCGGTGACCGCGGCGGAGGCGGCCGGCTACGTCGTCGCCCTCGCATTCCCGGACCGTGTCGGGCGCAGGGTGCCGGGCGACGGGCCGGAGCGCTACCTGCTCACCTCCGGGACGCGGGCCGGGCTTCCGGCCGGAAGTTCCCTGTCGGGGCACGAATGGCTTGCCGTCGCGGAAGTGTCCCGGGCCCAGGGGCGGGACGCAGCCGGTACCGGCGCCGTCATCCGTTCTGCGGCGCCGCTGACGGCGGACACGGCCGAGGCCGCCGCCCGGCACCTCCTGGCCGACACTGTGGAGGCCCGGTTCGGCCAGGGCAGGGTCACCGCCCGGAAGGAGCGCCGGCTGGGCGCGATCGTGCTGTCCTCCACCCCGGTGCGCCCCTCAGCCGCCGATGGCCGGGCGGCGGTTGCCCGGGCGCTGGAGAAGGACGGGCTGGGAAGCATTGGATGGTCGACGGCGGCGGACGCCTTGCGCCGGCGGCTCGCCCTGGTGCGCCGGGGACTGGGGGACCCGTGGCCGGACGTGTCCGAGCCGGCGCTGCTGGCCCGGCTCGACGAGTGGCTGGCTCCCGAACTTGAAGCGCTGGCCGGCGGGGCTGCCACGAGCGGCATTGATCTGGCGGAGCCTCTGCGGCGCCTCCTGCCGTGGCCCGACGCCGGCCTGCTCGGGGAGCTGGTGCCGGAACGGCTTGAAGTGCCGAGCGGCTCCTGGGTGAAAATCGACTACCCGGCGGTGGAGGACGACGGCGGCCGCCCGGTGGTGGCCGTCAAGCTGCAGGAATGCTTCGGGTGGGACCGGACGCCTCGGCTGGTGGGCGGACGCGTGCCGGTGTTGTTCCACCTATTGTCGCCCGCGCGGCGGCCACTGGCCGTGACGGACGACCTCGCCTCGTTCTGGTCGGGCCCCTATGCGCAGGTCCGCGCCGAGATGCGGGGCCGGTACCCCCGGCATCCGTGGCCGGAGGATCCGTGGACGGCGCCGGCGACCGCCAGGACCAAGAGCAGGGGCTGATTCCGGGCGGCTGTTACGGCATTGTGACGTGGCTCACGGCGTGTTGGGTATCCTGATAGCGGTCAGGAAGTCGGCCGTTCATGCGTTACAGGGGATATTTATTATGACCAACAAACTCGACATCACCGTCGCTGTCGATCTCAGTTCAGAGTCTGCCCTCGTGTCACCGCAGGGGAAACTCACCGTTCGAAACGTTCCAAGCCTCATCGCAGTCGCCCGCCGGGCCGGCTCCTTCGGGTATGGCCTCGACACCGTCGTGGATCTGCGGAAGCTGACCGCTGCAGAGCCTGAAGCCGTAGCAATGATCCGTGATTCGGGCTGGCAGGGGAGCCACCTGCTGGGCGCCGGCAAGGCCGGCCGGGTGCGTGCGGCATGAGCCCCGAGACCGCCGCCGGGTACGGTTCCCCGGCGCATGGCCACAGGGCTGAGCTGATTTTCGATTCCTTCCGCCGCTGGCCACTGGTGCCCTCCTCGCAGCTGGTGCGGCTCCGCTCGGCGTTGCTGCAGTGCGTCGAGCTGGCGTCACCGGATAACGGCCGGGATCTCTCGGAGTCGGCCGGAAGACTGCTCCAGCTCGTCACGGACGAACTGGAGCGCCGTTTCGACATGCCTGGGCCCGCGGTCCTGCCGGCGGGGTTCCGGCGGGCGCGGCGGCTCCCTCACGCGTAGACGGTAGGGATGGCGGGGTCGCCCCGCTGTAACCGGTTCACGACGGCGGGCAACTCGGCCATCGTGTCGGCGTGCCGGCGCCGGGCCCTCGCCACGGCCTCCGGCCCGGTCCAGCCTGGCAGGAGCTCTCCGTCCCGGATGAACTGCCGCAACAGAGGCCTCCCGTTGGGTTCCTCCGCGGGCGGGTGGCCAACGCCGAGGACCTCATGAGTGGCTGTGCCCGATCCGTCGAGCCTGCGCACCGCATGCTTCCTGCCGCCGACGTTGATCTTGTTCTTGGAGCTCTTGGCCACCGCAACGAACTCCCCGGCGTCGTTGGTGCGGCTGACGAGTTTGTAGACCATCCCTGCGGTGGGGGCGCCGGAGCCCGTGACCAGCGCCGTGCCGATCCCATACGCGTCGGCCGGGGCGGCCCGGAGGGCCGCGACGGAGTATTCGTCGAGGTCGGACGTGACGACGATCTTCGTGTGCACGTTGCCCAGGCTGTCCAGCAGCTCACGGACCCACTTCGCCTGGGCCACCAGGTCGCCGGAATCGAGCCGCACCGCGCCCAGTTTGTCCCCGGCGAGCTCGACGGCGGTCCGGACGGCCGCTTCGACGTCGTAGGTGTCCACCAGCAGTGTGGTCCCGGGCCCCAGCGAGTCCAGTTGCGCCCGGAACGCGTCGCGTTCGGTGTCGTGCAGGAGCGTGAATGAATGAGCGGCCGTGCCGACCGTCCGGAGGCCGTACCGCCGGCCGGCCTCCAGGTTCGACGTCGCCTCGAAGCCGGCGATGACGGCGGCGCGGGCAGCGGCCGCGGCGGCCTCCTCCTGGGCGCGGCGTGAACCCATTTCAATGCAGGGCCGGCCGCCCGCCGCGCTGACCATCCGGGAGGCGGCAGAGGCAATGGCGCTGTCATGGTTAAGGACGGACAGTACAAAGGTTTCCAGGATGCAGGCCTCGGCGAAGGTGGATTCCACGATCAGGACGGGGGAGTAGGGGAAGTACGCTTCCCCCTCCGGGTAGCCCCAGACGTCGCCGGAAAACCGGAAGTCGGCGAGGCGGGCCAGCGTATCCGTATTGACGACGCCGGTCCGGTCCAGGAAGTCCAGCTCCGGCGGGCCGAAACGGAACCGGGCGATGCCGTCCAGCAGCCGACCGGTCCCGGCTACGATCCCGTACCGTCGGCCCTCCGGCAGTCCGCGGGCGAAGGCCTCGAACACTGTCCTGCGTTCCGCGGCCCCGGAATGGAGGGCCGCCTGCAGCATGGTCAGTTCGTAATGGTCGGTGTAGAGCGACGTGACGGGGCAGTCCCGGGCCTGCGTGGTGTCCATGATTAACCGTAGTCCTCCGAGGTCAGGCGGGGTGCGATCCCGCCGTCCTGCCTATTCAGTTTGTTTCCTGACTGGGAGTACCTTGTCCCCATGGCCAAGGAAGAAGCAAGCGTCACTGTAAGCAGCCCCAGCGGAGACCGGGAGCTGAGGATCTCCAGCCCCGGCAGGGTCCTGTGGCCGCAGCTCGGGCTCACCAAGCTGGACCTTGCCCGGTACATCATCGACGTCGGGGACGCTTTCCTGGCGGCGAACGGTGACCGTCCCGTCACACTCCAGCGGTTCGGTGGCGGCATTGACGGCGAACAGTTCTTCTCGAAGAACCCGCCGCGGGGCGCCCCGGACTTTGTGCGCTCGGTCATGGTGGTCTACCCCAGCGGCCGCTCCCATCCCCAGCTCGTGATTGACGAGATCGCCGCCGCGGTCTGGGCGGTGCAGATGAATACCGTGGTCTTCCACCCATGGGCGTCACGGGCCGGCAATCCGGACAATCCCGACCAGCTCCGGATCGACCTGGACCCGCAGCCCGGCACCGGGTTCGAGGAGGCGGTTCCCGCGGCGCAGGAACTGCGGTCCGTGCTGTCAGAGGCCGGGCTGGAATCCTTTATTAAGACTTCCGGCAACCGGGGACTCCATGTGTTCGCGCCGATCGAACCCACCCGTGAGTTCCTCGACGTGCGCCATGCCGTGATCGCGGCTGCCCGCGAACTCGAGCGGCGGATGCCGGAGAACGTGACCACCGCCTGGTGGAAGGAGGAGCGCGGCACACGGATTTTCGTCGACTTCAATCAGGCGAACCGCGACCGCACCATGGCAGGGGCCTACAGCCCGCGTGCCCTGCCAGGTGCCACCGTTTCCTGCCCGATCGGCTGGGAGGAGCTGGAGCACGTTACCACCAAGGACTTCACAGTCGCCACGGTGCCGCAGCGGCTCAAGGCCACGGGAGACCCGTGGGCGGCCATGCATTCGAAGCCGGGAACCATCGACGTCCTCCTGGGATGGTGGGAGCGGGATCTTGCGGCCGGACTGGGGGAGATGCCCTTCCCGCCGGATTTCCCGAAGATGCCCGGCGAGCCAATGCGCGTGCAGCCCAGCCGGGCCAAGAACAAGGATTAGTTCCCTGGAGCGGGCTAAACGTCCAGCAGGCGCTGGCCGTTGAACCAGCAGACGGTGCGCAGCCAGTCGTCGTCGAGGCGCGGCTCCTTGTCCCGGAGGCGTTCCAGCGCCTCCAGTTGGTGGGCGTAGGGGTAGGGGATGTTCGGGAAGTCGCTGCCGAGCACAATCCTGTCCGGCATTCCGGCCAGCCGTGGCAGGAGCTCAGGCGGGAAGGGCGCGGCCGCCTCGAAGAAATCCGTGAAGACCATCGTGGTGTCCAGGTGGACGCGGGGATACCGATCGGCCAGGTCCAGGAACTCGGCGTACTCCGGTGCCCCCAGATGGGCGACGACGGCGGTCAGCTGAGGGTGGCGGCGCATCACGCCCTCGAGCTTGTCCGGGCCGGTGAAGCCGGGCCGCGGCACCGGGCCGCTGCCGACGTGGACCACAACCGGAACGCCGGTCTCGGCCAGGAGCCCCCACACCGGGTCGAGGATTGGCTCGCGCAGATCGAATCCGCCCACCTGCGCATGGATCTTGAATACCCGCGCACCGCGGTCCAAAGCCGACCGGACCTGGTCCAGGACACCTTCTTCGGGGTAGAACGTCGCGCTCGGGACGCAGTCAGGTTCTGTTGCGGCCAGATCGAGGGCGAAATTGGTGAGGTCCGCTGCCATGCCGGGGCGGTGCGCGTAGGTCAGTGCCGTGAAATGCCGCAACCCGAGTTGGCGCAGTTGGGCCAGTCGGCTCGCCTCGTCCGAACGGTACGTGATCGGCCACGGCCGGCCGATCAGCGGACCGGTCTCATCGAAGTGCGCCCACACCCGCTGCAGCATCCGTTCCGGGAGGAAATGTGTGTGGATGTCGATCAGCCCCGGAAGCCCCAGCTCTGCCCACCACTGCGGTACGTCAGTGTCCCGCATCGTTTCCACCTGGTCTCCTTCGACGTCGTCGTCAGAGAATCCTACCGCCGCTGGGCACGGAGAATCCCCCGGACGGTGTACCCGACGGCGCAAACCAGCGGCGCCAAACCGGCCAGCAGCGCGATGGTGTTGGGCCGGAACGTCACATGCCCGCTTCCGTTGCGGGAGTAGACACCCAGGGGGAGAACGAAGCCCCCGCCCCCGCCGCCGGCCGCGCTGTCCTGGCTGCTGTCGACGGCTGCGGTTCCGGCGCCGGAGTTTCCGCCACCGCCAAAGCCGAACGACACCAGGGCCACCGGAATCAGTTCCTCCCCGTCCACTTTGATGGCCGGGCCATAGGCCCGGGATACACCCACGTTTTTGAATGTCTCCGCGAGAGACGAAAGTGCTTCAGTCATGGCTACGACGATAGGCGTGCGGTCCGGGGGAACGCCAGAGTCGTTGGCCCCGGACCCCCGGACTCCCGGAAGCGGGAACGGAAGGACGTCAGGGCCATCCGGCCCCTATTTTCCCGCCGTGCCTCGAAATAGATTGGAACCGGACTATCGCATCGGAAGAGAGGACATGATCATGACGAAACAGACTGGGGCGGCGCCACGGCTTGCTGAAGTGCTCGCCATCGTCCTGGGTACGGAGGGTGTGCCGCTGCGGCTGAAAGCCTGGGACGGCTCGGAAGCCGGTCCGGCCGGCGCGCCGGTCATCGAGTTCCGGTCCCGGCGGGCGTTGCGCCGGATGCTGTGGTCGCCCGGGCAGTTGGGCCTCAGCCGCGCCTACGTTGCCGGGGACATCGACGCTCCGGGCGACGTCTTCGCCAGCTTCGCCGCCCTCAGTTCCACCGGCAAGTTCGCCGAACCCGGTCCGTTCCGCCGGCCCACGGTCCGCGAAATTGCGACAATCCTCAGGAACGCGGCCCTGCTCGGCGCCCTGGGACCCAACCCGGCGCCCCCGCCGGAGGAAGCAAAGCTCGTCCGCGCCGGCCGGCGGCACACGCGGAAGCGGGACGCCGCGGCCATTTCCCACCACTACGACGTCGGCAATGACTTCTACGCGCTGGTGCTGGGCCCGTCCATGGTCTACTCCTGCGCGGTATGGGACGAGGAACGGACCTCCCTGGAGGCGGCACAGGAGGCCAAAATCGATCTGGTCTGCCGGAAACTGGGACTGCAAGCGGGGATGAGGGTGCTGGACGTCGGATGCGGCTGGGGGAGCTTCGCCCTGCACGCGGCCCGGAATTTCGGCGTCGAGGTCGTGGGCGTGACGCTCTCCGGTGAACAGGCGGCCATGGCGGGAAAACGGGTGGCCGAGGCCGGCCTGACGGACCGGGTATCCATCCGCGTCCAGGACTACCGCGACGTCGACGACGGGCCCTTTGACGCGATCAGTTCCATCGGCATGTCCGAACATGTGGGCCGAGAGCAAATGCCCGCCTACGTCACCAAGCTGTACGGGCTACTCCGACCCGGCGGCCGGCTGCTCAACCACGCCATTTCCTGGAACGCAGGGCCCACCGCGCCGGATCCGGACTCGTTTATTCCGCGCTACGTGTTCCCCGACGGCGAGATGCTCGGCCTCGCGGAGATGGTGGGGGCGCTCGAGAGCGGGGGACTGGAAGTCCTCGACGTCGAGGCTCTGCGCCGGCACTACGCGCTCACCCTCCGGGCCTGGGTGCAGAACCTCGAAGAACACTGGAGTGAAGCCGTGGAGCTGGCCGGGGCAGGGCGGGCGCGGGTCTGGCGGCTCTACATGGCTGCCAGCGCCCTGGGCTTCGAGTCGGGCATGACCGGCGTCAACCAGATCCTCGTGCAGCGGCCCGGCGGCGCAGAGCCGCCGCTGCGCCGGACCGCGTGGGTCTGAGTCCGTCTGAGCCTGAGTCTGCTTGGGGCGTGGGGCCGCTGACGCCTCAGCCGGGGCCGTGCGCGGTGATGAAGGCCGCCGCAGCCCCGGCCAGCGAGGCACCGACTTCCTCCGCGCTGCGTTTGGTTCCGGCGACGTCGAAGGTGTGGCCGCCGCCGTCGCGCCACTCCAGCGTCGCTGAGGGGCCGATCTTTGCGACGACGGCCTCCAGCAGCTCGGGCGTGGCGAACGGGTCGCGTGTTCCCTGCAGGAAGAGCATGGGCAGCGTCAGTCCGTAGAGGTGATCGTCACGGACCTTCTCCGGCTTGCCCGGGGGATGGAGCGGGTAGCCAAGGTAGACAAGTCCCGCCGCCGGCATCCCCACGGCGACCGCCATGGAGGCCATGCGTCCGCCGAAGGATTTGCCCGCTGCCCAGAGTGGCTCGCCCCCGGACCGGGCCGCGGCCTCGGCCATGGCCGCGCGCCAGGCAGCTACGGCAGCGGGGGGCCTGTCGGGGAACTTCCGGCCGGCTTCAAAGTACGGGAAGTTGAAGCGGAGCGTGGCGATGCCCAGTTCGTTGAGGGCGCGGGTGAATCCGGCCAGGAACGGGTGTTCCATGCCGGCTCCGGCACCGTGGGCGACCACCAGGGTGGCGGACGGTTTCTCGGGGCGGGCATAGACGCCCGATACGGTGGATTCGCCAACGGCGATCGCGACGGGTGACTCGGGGATGCTCATGACTCCATCATGACGCCTGCAGTGGGTGCGGGAACCGATGCCGGATCGCTAGGCTGGTGCCATGAGCAATACCGAGGTGGCCCCTCAGGAGATTCTTTGCGAGACCGAGGACGACGGCGCCGGCGTCGAAATCCTGGTTCCCCGCCAGGTCCCGCTGGGCGGTCCGCGGGCGATGGATGTCAAAAGGACCCTGCCGCAGCGGCAGCGGAGCCTCATCGGTGCGTGGTGCTTCCTGGATCATTACGGCCCGGACCGGGTGGGCGGTTCTGGGGGCATGCAGGTGCCGCGGCACCCGCACACCGGACTCCAAACGGTCAGCTGGCTGTTTAGCGGTGAGATCGAGCACCGCGACTCGGCGGGGTTCCACGCGGCCGTGCGGCCCGGCGAAGTCAACCTGATGACGGCCGGACGCGGCATCAGCCACTCGGAGTTTTCCACTCCGGAGACCGACGTGCTGCACGGTGCACAGCTGTGGGTAGCGCTGCCCGACCGGGCACGCCACATGGAGCCGACGTTCGAGCACTACCGACCCGAGCCACTGACGGGACCGGGCTGGACCCTGCGGGTATTTCTGGGATCCCTTGCCGGCGCCACGTCGCCGGTCACTACCCACACGCCGCTGCTCGGTGCCGAGATCCTGCTGGAGGCCGGAGCCGCCCTGGACCTGGCCACGGATCCGTCCTTTGAGCACGGACTGCTGGTTGACACGGGGACCCTCGTGGTCGACGGCCACCCGGTCGGGCAGGACCATCTCGCCTATTTGCCGGCAGGGCGCACGTCCGTGGGCCTGGCGGCCGGCGACGAGCCCCTGCGTGTGCTCCTGATCGGAGGCGAGCCCTTAGGCGAGAAGATCGTGATGTGGTGGAACTTCGTGGGGCGCAGCCATGAGGAAATTGTCGGGTACCGCGCCCAATGGCAGGCGGAAATCGGCGCGGAGGATGTGCCCGCAGCCGCCGGGGCAGGATCCGCGGACCGGCGGTTCGGCACATTTCCCGCGGGAGAACCGGCGCCGTTGCCTGCGCCCCCGCTACCGAACGCGCGCCTCCGCCCCCGCGACTGAACACTGACCCTGAACCCGGTCACGCCGGCCGCCGGCACACGGTCGCAGCTGTGGTTTCCGGGGCCGGACAGGTGGAAAATGGATAGCGGAAGACACGGGCAGCTTGAAGGAGTCCGCAGCAGTGTTCCCTGCGGCGCAGATGCGCGAGGTAGTTCGCCGGGACGGGTACTTGCCCATCGAGGACCATGGTCTCATCGGCGATGGGTCCACGTGCGCCCTCGTGGGACGCGACGGCGGAATAGCCTGGCTCTGCATTCCCGAATTCGACAGCCCGCCGTTCCTGGCCGGAATCCTGGACGCGGAAAACGGTGGCGTCTTCGAAATTGCCCCCGTCTCCATCCGGGCGTCCACCCAGCGCTATATGGAGGACTCCTGTGTCCTGGTCACCACTCTGGCCTCGGACCGCGGCATGCTCCAGATCACTGACTGCCTGACACTGCGTTCCGGCGCTGACCTGGTGGAACCCGTGCCCGCGGGCCGGAGTGAACTTCTGCGGCACGTCCAGGCGGTGGGCGGCGACGTGCGCCTCCGCATCCGGCTGGTGCCGAAGGCCGGGGTCCGTTTTGACGAGCTCGCAGGCGGCTGGCGCTTCGCGTGGGAGGGCGGGCTGGTATCGGAAGTCTATTTGTGGTCTTCAGTGGCTTTGGCTCCGGACGGAGACGGGCTCTCCGCGGAGCTGACGCTGCGGGCCGGGGAGACCCTCACGGCCGCCCTGCACTGGTCGGGGCGCTTCCGGCTCCGGCAGCATCCGGACACGAGGAAGCTGATCGACCAGACGGTTGCGGCGTGGAGGCGCTGGGCGTCCGGACTGGACTGCCAAGGGTCGCAGGCGGAACTGATGAAGCGCTCTGCCCTGACCCTCAAGCTGCTGGATCATGCAGAGACGGGTGCCATCATGGCAGCGGCCACCTCGTCACTGCCGGAATGGCCCGGCGCGCCGCGGAACTGGGACTACCGCTACACCTGGGTGCGGGACGCGTCATTTTCGAACTACGTGTTCCGCCGCATCGGTGATCCCAGCGACGCTGACGTTTTTCTCGCCTGGGTGCTGACGAACGTCGAAAGGGACGGCGCACCGCATGTGATGTATGCACTGGACGGTTCCCAGCCCCCTGACGAGGTCCAGGACCCCTTGCTCAGGGGTTACCGCGGCTCGGCCCCGGTCCGCTGGGGGAACGGTGCCATCCACCAGCTGCAGCACGACGTCTATGGCGAGATCATTGACATCGCCTATCAGTGGTCAGACAGTGGCGGGCGGGTGGACCAGAAGCTGTGGGCGGCGCTGGTCCCGATCGTGGAACTGGCAATCGCCCGCTGGCGGACGCCTGACAGCGGCCCCTGGGAAATCCGGTCAGCGGGCCGCCCGTTCACGTACTCGGCGGCGCTCTGTTACGTCGCCGTCGACCGTGCGATCCAGATTGCCCGAAGGCACAGGCTGCCGTATCCGAGGGGGAGATGGGAAGCCGCGTCCAAGGAAATCCGCGAAGCCGCGCTGACGCAGTCGTGGAACTCCGAGCGGCAGACTTTCACTGAAAACCTCGGAGGGACGGGCGGCCTGGACGCCGCGCTGTTGACGTTGCCTGTCCGCAATGTCATAGCCTTCGACGATCCGCGGATGGTCTCCACGACGAAGGCCATTGCCGAGGACCTCGACGCCGGCAACGGCCTGCTTTACCGGTACCTCCCTGAGGTGTCCCCCGACGGTCTTCCCGGGGGCGAGGGCGCGTTCCTGTTGTGCAGCTTCTGGCTCGTGGACAACCTCGCCGGCCAGGGGCGGATCGATGAGGCGTATGAGCTGTACGAGACCCTCTGCAACCGTGCCAATCCGCTGGGATTGCTGCCCGAGCAAATCCACCCGGACACGGGTGAGTTCCTGGGGAATTTCCCCCAGGCCTTCAGCCACGTCGGTGTCCTGGCAAGCGGCTTGCGTTTGCTCAAAGCCGGCCGGCGGGCTGACTCAGGCGTCTGAGGGGTTCGCCCCGGCCTGCGGCTTCAGGCGGGTCCGTGCGGCCAGGAGGGCCTCGATCAGCGGAGCGGGGCCGGGCCGGGCCAGCAGGTAACCCTGCCCCAGCCGGCAGCCCAGTCCGCGCACCAGGTCCAGTTGCCCGGGGTCCTCGATGCCTTCGGCAATCGCTTCGAGGTTGAGCTTGAACGCCAGTCCGAGGATGCCTTCAAGCATGGCGGCAGACGGCGCGTCGGAGGCATTCCCGGAGAGGAATGACCGGTCGATCTTGAGGATGTCCGCGGGAAGTTCGGCCAGGGCGCTCAGCGAGGAATAACCGGTTCCGAAGTCGTCGATGGCGATCCGGACGCCGAAGCCCTTCAGCCGGTTGAGGGCGGTGATGCCGCCGTCTACACTGCTGGCCAACGCCGTTTCGGTGACTTCAAGCACCACCTTGTCCGCCTGCGCAGCGGGGTCGGCCAGGATGGCCTCGATCGCGGACAGGTTCCGGGGGCTGGGCAACTGCAGGGTGGAGAGGTTGATGGAGACCCAGAGGTCCTCGCAGTGGCTCATGGAGGTACGCCAGCGGGCGGCTTGCCGGCTGGCGGTGCTCAGCACCCAGCAGCCGATTGCGTCGATGTCTCCGGTTTCTTCGGCGAGGGGAATGAACTCGGCGGGGTCCAGGCTCCCCAGCGTCGGGTGGTGCCAGCGCACCAGCGCCTCGACGCCCAGGATTTCCCCGGTGCGCAGATCGGCCACGGGCTGGTAGTCGAGCCGAAGCTGCCGCTGGGTTACCGCGGCGGCTAGATCGGCCCGGAGTGCCGTGCGGCGCGCCATCCGGCCATAGCCCTCGGCGTCGAAGCGCTGGTAGCGTCCCTTCCCGCCTTGCTTGGCCATGTACATCGCGAAGTCTGCCTGCCGCAGCAGTTCGGCGGGATCGCCGGTTTCGCGGCGGCGCTGCGCAGCGCCCATGCTCACTGAAACCTTCAGGCGGATGTCGCCGACGGTGAACGGTGCCCGCAGCGCATCATGTATCCGCTCCGCGATCCCGGCGGTGGCGGACCCGTCGGCGTCGTCCCCGACCACGATCGCGAACTCGTCACCGCCGAGGCGGGCGGCGAGATCGTGGGCCCGCACGCAGCCCTGCAGCCGTCCCGCCAGTTGGATCAGCAACGCGTCGCCGCCTTCGTGCCCGAGGGAGTCGTTAACGTCCTTGAAGTCGTCGACATCAATGATCAGCAGTCCCTCGTGCCGGGACCCTGGCTCAGCGCCGGGTTTGAAGGAGGACGCAAGGCGCTCCGTGAGCGCTGCACGGTTGGCGAGGCCGGTCAGGGGATCATGGGTGGCGCGGTGTGTCAGGGTCAGGTGGCTGTTGTGGACGGCGGCCGCCATGGAATTGAAGGCCTCGGCCAGCTCGCCCAGTTCGTCACGGCGGACGACGTCGATGCGGTGGCTGTAATTGCCTGACTGCAGGCTGATAACCCCACGGTGCAGGGCTTCCACCGGCCGGATCAAAAATTTCACGATCCTGGCACGGAAATAGACGACGCCGGCCGCGGCAAGTCCGAACAAGGCGCTGCGGGCCGCGATCACGATCTGCTGGAGTTCGGCACTGTAAGCCAGGCCGGAGTCCATCGCTTCGATGGCCGACCGCTGGATCCTGTCCAGCAGGGCGCGGACGCCGGCGCCGGACGCGGAGAGGCCGGGGGAGTCGGCCGCGCGGACTCCCGTGAGGGACTGCAGTTGGCTGCCCCACAGGCCGTGTTCGGCGAGGCCGTCCTGCCACTCGTCGCGGGCCTGGCTTGCGGTGGCCCGCATGTCCCGCTCGGCCGGGAGGAGAATGATGGCGTCCTCGAAGCGGCGGGAGAGGTCCTGTTGCTGCTGGAGGAACGCTGCCCGGTCGGCCTGCGCATTCGACAAGAGCCGATGGCCGGCCTGTTCATGGGCGTCCAGGGCGGATCGCAGGCCCGCGACGGCAGCCGATTCACGTTGCAGCTGGGCGGACGTCTCCCGAACCTGGTCCGCCACGGCCCTGACCCCGACAATCGTTGCCACCGCGCCGAGGAGCAGCGCCACCAGCATCAGGGCGAAGGCTCGGGACCATTCAGTCTTAATGCTCCAGGTGCGCCTTGGGCGTTGGGCTTCGGTTCCAACGGAGACAGCTCCGGTACCGGTCTTGCCGGTGCCGGAGCTGTCGATGAGGAGCCGGCCATCGGCCGCGCCCTCAGCCACCATCGGAGGAGGGTCCTCCGGCGTCGTGGTCCAGTCCCGCATGGTTTCCGCCTCCGGCTACGTGCCGGCACGCGCCGAATCGTCATTGAGGAGCGTATAGGAACGTGCCCTGCATGGCATTCCCGGAGCCCTTGTTGCGGAAATGTGAAGCTGAAGGGCTGTTAGCTCATGCAGTCAGCGCAGTACGAGTGGCCAGCCTTTTCGCGGGCGAGCTGCGAGCGGTGCCGGACGAGGAAGCACGAGTAGCACGTGAACTCGTCTTCCTTCTGCGGAATGACGGTGACCGTCAGTTCCTCGCCGGACAGGTCGGCGCCCGGCAGCTCCACGCCTTCGGAGGTGTCAGCCTCGTCAAGCTCACGGGTGACGCTGCGGGCGTCCGGTGCGTTCGCGGAGCGAAGGGCCTCTAGCGAGGCGTTGCGTGATTCCGCAACGTCGGATCGGACTTCGTCATAGTCGGTTGCCACCTGGTTGATTCTCGATTCCGTTGGTCTGGGTTTCCCGGGATTGAACGGTACAGCATCCACCCGTTAATTTGCTGGGTGTAGGGGGACTGCGGGCAGTGACCCTCATGACACCCGTGCGGTTGGAGCGGGAACCTCGTGCCGGCGCCCGGCCCCGGCACGTGTTCGGTGATCGTATTCCGGAGTTAATCTGCCGTTCACGGCGTGATCCTAGGCTGGTCCCTTAGGCACCATCAGCCGGAAGGAATACATGATGGCCGATATCGCTGCAGTGCTCGGACGGCTCACGCCGGAAGAATTCGACGGCCTGCGGGCCCTTGGCCCCTCGGGGCATCTGCCGAGGCACCTCACTGAAGCACTGGACCGTGCAGCCGGAGGTCCGGGGGCCGGACGCGGGTACTACGTTCCCACCGGCAGCGTGAGTGCCACCGGGGGACCCCACTTTGTCCTGCGCTCCGACGTCTCCGGCTGGCTGTTCGGTCCCCCTTCCCAGGTTGCGCGCGCCCGCGGGGACGTCTAGGAACCCTCCGGCGCCGGTCTCTCCTCGCGGCGCCCCACGGAGGCGCCGAAGGCGCCATACTGTGTCTGAGGAGAGGAGTCCCGCGATGAGGATTCTGATGGTGGAGGATGAACGGCACCTCGCCGACACCGTCCGCCGCGGACTCGTGAATGAAGGGTTCGTTGTGGACTTGGCCCACGACGGCGTCAGCGGCCTGTCGTCCGCGACCGAGTCCTCCTATGACGCCATCCTGCTGGACCTCATGCTGCCGCTCATGAACGGTTACGATGTGCTCAAGGAACTCCGCCGCCGCGGGATCTGGACCCCGGTGCTGATGCTCACGGCGAAGGACGGCGAATATGACCAGACGGATGCCTTTGACCTTGGTGCTGACGACTACCTGACCAAACCCTTCAGTTTCCTGGTCCTCGTGGCCCGAATCCGTGCCCTGATCCGGCGCGGGGCGCCGGAGCGGCCTGTGGTGCTGACCCTGGGGACCCTGTCGATCGACCCGGTCACCCGCCGCGTCCGCCGGGCGGGTTCTGACATCCCCCTGACCGCCCGCGAATATGGGCTGCTCCACTACCTGATGCGCCGGCACGACCAGGTGGTGTCGAAGGCAGAGATCCTCGACAACGTCTGGGATTCGGCCTTCGAAGGCGGGGACAACGTCGTGGAGGTGTACATCGGTTACCTGCGGCGCAAAATTGACGCCCCGTTCGGCGTCCGCAGCCTGGCCACGGTGCGGGGGATGGGCTACCAGCTCAGCGCCGACCAGATTCCTGCGCCGGAGCAAGTTCCGCGCCCTCGTTCTTCACCGGAGCCGCCGGATCGGGCACCGGGAAAGTAATTTCAAAGCGGCATTCACCGGCGGGACCTTCGGCGGCCAGGATGGTGCCCCGGTGGGCGGACATGATCCCGGCCGCAATCGCCAGGCCCAGACCGCTTCCGCCACCTTCCCGGGACCGGCTCTCGTCGAGCCGGACGAAGCGCTCAAAGATCCGTGCGCGGTCCGCCTCGGGGACAGGGTCGCCGTCGTTGTCGACCGTGATCACGGCACCGGCGTCCGTGGTGCGCAGCGCGACGCGGATCCGGGACAGCGCGTGCCGTTCGGCGTTGTCGAGGACATTCCGCAGGACCTGGCCGATGCGCCGGGCGTCGCCCCGGATCCGGACGGGGGTGATCTCGGCGGTGACCTGATGCCGGCTCGCCGAGCGCAGCCGCCTGATCTCCTGGTCAACGACGTCATCAAGGTCCACTTCAGCGTCCTCGATCGTGAACCCTCCGTCGTTGGCCTTGGCAAGTGTCAGCAGGTCCTCCACCAGATAGCGCATGCGGTCGGTTTCGCCGGCAAGGACATCCTTCATTTGGGTCCACATCGCTCCGGAAGGGTCCGCCGCCGCGATCTCGACGCCGGCACTCAAGGTGGCCAGCGGGCTGCGCAGTTCGTGGCTTGCGTCGGAGACGAAGCGGCGCTGTTCGCGGTCTGAGGCCTGGAGCCGCTCCAGCATCATGTTCATGGTCAGGGCCAGTGCCTCGAGTTCGTCGTTGGTGCGCGGAACGTCGACGCGGCCATCAAGGTGATCGGCGTTGATCCGGGCGACCTGGCCCCGGATCCTTTCGACCTGCTTCAGCGAGCGGCCCACCAGCAGCCACACAGAGACAGCAACGATGGCCAGCAACAGTGGCGTCGCCGCCAGCAGGAACCAGGCCACGGTGATCACGGTGTCGGACTGGACCTGCACCGAGGAGGCCACCACCACTGTGTAGGGCGCGGAACCGACCTGGACACCGGCTGCGACCACGTGGAAGTCGTCATCGTTGCCGATGTTCGGAAGGCTCGAGACATCCTGTGCCTGGGTCTGTCCCGGCGTGGGACGCAGCCCGGTCAGGGGCACTTGTTCGGCCTTGGGATCGGAGGCGGCCGCCACGTGCCCTGAGGCGTCGATGATTTGGACGTACTGGCCGGCGTCGCCCGTCTGCCGGATGTATTCCGCCGCATCCTCGACTTCATGGTCAGCCAGCTCAACGATCACGTTTTGTGCCTTCCGAAGGGAAGCCGTGTCGAGCGAGGCCGTGAGGGTGCTCTGCAACAACGCGATCCATATGATGCCACCGATCAGCAGGGCAAAAGCAACGACGGCGACGGCGGCCGCCGTCGACCGCTTGCGCAGGCCCCAGCTGGGCCGGCGGCGGGACCGGCCGGACGCAGCAGTGGACGCGGGCTTGTCCATGGTTCAAGAATGCGGCACCCACGGTCCATGGACAACCGTCCCGGGAGATTCTCCGGTGCACGCTTCAGTAAATGCCTTCTCAGCGTCCTCTCAGGTGACTTGGTGCACAGTTGGTCCAAGACGAAATTCCGAACAGGCTACCGGCCGCACTCTCTCCTCAACCAGTGTGCGGCCGGTCATTTTGTGCGTTTCAAGACAGCGGCATCAGGACAGCGGCGTTACCCTGAGCCAGACGAACTGCCGGGGTTCGAGCACAAGCCCCTGGGCGAGGCTGACGGGCGTTCCGGCAAGGATGTCGACGGCGTCTACGGCGAACCCGGAGAGCGTCATCGCCGCCACGGCCTGGGCAAGGTCGCTGAAGTTGGCCAGCGCCAGGATCCGGGTTCCGTCGCCGGGCCGCTGGTAACCGAGGACACCCGGGTTCTTGGTGGCGAAATCCAGCAGCCGCGTTCCGGCCAGCTCCGGCGTGCGGGAGCGGACGGCAATCATGTTCCGGAGCCCGGCGAACACCGCCCCCTCCGGCGTGGACGCGTCATGGCGCCGGGCATACCGGGCGGCGGGGAAGTGCGGCCGGTGGACCCAACGGCTGTCACTGCCGTGGCCGTCCTCAAGGGCGAAGTCGTAGTCGTTGACCTGACCCACTTCGTCGCCAAGGTAGAGCAGCGGGATGCCGCCGGTGCTGAACGCGACCGAGTGGGCCAGCAGGATGCGCTCCACCGCGTGGCCGGTGCCGTCCTCCAGCCCGCAGAGCGACGCCGTCGTGCCGGAAATGCGGCAGTCACCGGTCCGGGGGTTGTCCTGGAACGGGACACCCCGGGCAAAGCTGCCCGGGAAGCGGTTGACGTAGAAGGAGTTCAGGAACCTCCGGTGGTCGAAGCCGTTGATGCCCAGCTCTGCGGCGTCCTCGTCGGCAAACGTCCAGCCGATGTCGTCGTGGCTCCGGACGTAGTTCACCCAGGATGTGGACTCCGGGATGTTGTGCCGCCGTTCCAGCGCCTGCGCCAGCAGGGAAATATCCCGAGTGGCCATGGCTTCCCAGATCAGAGCCATCTGCAGCGGGTTATAGGAGAGCTGGCATTCTGCCGGGTCGATGTACTGCGCCACCTCGTCGGGGTGCACGATCGCTTCGGACTTGAACAGGAGCGATGGTGCCGCGATCCGGCACACGGCGTTGAAGGCACGCAGCAGCAGGTGTGCTTCCGGCAGGTTCTCGCAGGGTGTTCCGAGCTGCTTCCAGATGAAGGCGACGGCGTCCATCCGGAGGATGTCGACGCCTTGGTTGGCCAGGAAGAGCATCTCACCGGCCATGGCCCGGAACACCTCCGGGTTGGAGTAGTTCAGGTCCCATTGGAAGGTATGGAACGTGGCCCAGACCCAGCGCCCGTCCGGCATGCGTACGAACGAGCCCGGATGATCGTCCGGGAAGATCTCCCGCACCTGTTCCTCGAACGCGTCAGGCATGGTCCGGTCGGGATAGAGCCAGTAGTAGTCGCTGTAGGCCGGATCCCCGGCGGACGCCTTCCGGGCCCACTCGTGTTCGTCGGAGGTGTGGTTGAAGATGAAGTCGACAACCAGGCTGATGCCGTTTGCCCGGAGCTCGGCTGCAAGGGCCTGCAGCTGCTCCATGGTGCCGAGGCCGGGGTTGACTTCGCGGTAGCTGGAGACTGCATAGCCGCCGTCGGAGTGCGGCTCGGGCGCCAGGAAGAGGGGCATCAGGTGCAGGTACGTGAGGCCAAGTTCGTTGAAGTACGGGATCCGGGCGCGGACACCGTCCAGGTTCCCGGCGTACCGGTCGACGTAGCAGACCCCGCCGAGCATCTCGTTGGACAGGAACCAGCCGCTGTTCTCCTCGCGGACGGCGTCGAGGGCCTTGAGCTCCGCCGGCCGGTCCGCCCACGAACCGGCGGCGTGCTGCACCAGGGCAGTCAACTGGTCCGCCCAGTCCGCGCGGGTCCTGTAGAGACTGTGGAACAGCCGCACCAGCTCCGGAAGGTGGGCATCCAGGCGGCGCCGGAAGTCGGCCGCGTCCTTGTCCGCAGGCTCCGATCCAGGGTCCAGGCCGGCGAGCACGCGCTGGCAGGCTGCTTCGACGGCGTCTGCGATTTCCACCATGTTCTCCCCTTGACTCTTTCTTGCCTGCCCGGCGATTGCCTAGCTGGCGACCCGGATGAACAGGGGATCCATCGGCTGCCCGGCCGCATACTGGCCGTCGAACAGTTCGGACCCCTCGGGAGAAATGACGACGTCGACGTGGTCCCAGACCAGCGACCCGTCGGCGTCGCGCGGTTTCGCAGGGCTGAGGAAGCCGACGGCGGTACGGTCCTGGCCGTCGCCGGTGCTGATGGACAGCACGCCACTGCCGGAGGTGAAGGTGATCCAGGGGTCCAGCAGCCGGACCAGGAGCATGCCGTGGTGCCCGGCGAGCCGGACGTCCCCGCGGAAGCGCAGCACGCCGGTGCCGCGCGCGGCGTCGTAGTCGGACGGATCGGGGCTGAAGCAGAAAAGAGAGGATCCGGACACCGTTGCCCCGGCGGTCGCGGAAACGGACCCGTCCGGCAGGCCGGCGATGTAGTCGATGAAGCTGCGCTTGATGCCCCAGCTCAGGCCCAGCGGAGGCAGCGGGTCGGGTGCGGCGTTCGCTGGGTTCACGTGGGTTCTCCTGTGGCTGTGAGGCTGGTCTTCACTGAGCCTATCGGCGGATTGCCCGC
The DNA here is from genome assembly GCF_019977335.1 of Arthrobacter sp. NicSoilB4. Classification (NCBI taxonomy): domain Bacteria; kingdom Bacillati; phylum Actinomycetota; class Actinomycetes; order Micrococcales; family Micrococcaceae; genus Arthrobacter; species Arthrobacter sp. NicSoilB4. Next base: position 1,945,385 of record NZ_AP024653.1, read on the forward strand.
CGGATGAACTGCCGCCCGGGCGGCGTGACATCCGGAGTATTTCTCTGAGGGCGTAGGCGGCGCCGGACTACCCCCGAGGGGTCGGTGGTTGACTTAGATAAGTACCAGCCAGGAGGTGCGCCGTGGCCACTGCGAGGAGTCGGGTCCCCGAACCGGAGGCGTCCGAGGACCCCCTCGATTCCTACTCCGCGACGGTCATCCGCGTGGCCGCCGCCGTGACTCCGCACGTAGCCGCGCTCGAAGTGGGCGGCACCGGCAGGCACGGCCGGTTCCGCACGGGCGCCGGGTCTGCCGTGCTGTTCACCTCCGATGGTTACCTCCTCACCAACGCCCACGTGGTGGCCGGCGCCCAGGGAGGAAGCGCGGTGTATTCCGACGGGACACGCACAGCCGTGGACGTGGTGGGCTCCGATCCTCTCTCGGACCTGGCCGTTGTGCACGGAAGGGCCCCGACCGCCGCCCCGGCGGAACTCGGCGATGCCGAGTCGCTCAAGGTCGGGCAGCTGGTCATCGCGGTCGGGAACCCGCTGGGACTTTCGGGGTCCGTGACGGCCGGCGTGGTCAGCGGACTGGGCCGTTCCATCCCCGTCTGGTCCGGCCGCAACCGCCGCATGATCGAGGACGTCATCCAGACCGACGCGGCCCTCAACCCGGGAAGCTCCGGTGGAGCCCTCGCGGACGCGCGGGGCAGGATCGTCGGCATCAACACCGCAGTGGCCGGGGCGGGACTGGGACTGGCTGTTCCGGTCAACGCCACGTCCAGGCGGATCATTGCAGCCCTGCTGAAGGACGGCCGCGTCCGGCGGGCCTATCTCGGGCTTGTCAACACCCCTGTCCGGCTGCAGCCAAGCGCTGTGGTCCGGACCGGACGCCGCGAAGGGCTGCTGGTGGTGGAAGTGCTGGCCGGCTCACCTGCCGAGCGGGCACGGCTCCGGCCGGGCGACGTGCTCCTCAGCGTCGGCGAAAAGGCGGTCTCAAATGCCGAGAGTCTTCAACGGCTGCTTTTTGCGGAGGCCATTGGCGTACCGCTGGAGTTGTCCGTGCTGCGTGACGGTGCGGAAATCAAGATAGCCGCCGTTCCCGAGGAGATGTCCGAGGAATGATGGGTACATACGTCCGCCCGGAAGCGCGACGGCGGCGGTACTTGCCCCAAGACCCGACTACTCACATTTGTTTTCGAAGGTTACTTGGTGGCTCTCCAGGCTGTACTCGACTTTCCTGATGGTAAAGGAACGGGTAGCTCAATTGCTTGTTGTGCCCTGTTTTGCGTGTCACGGTTTTCCTAGAAAGCCGGATGGAAATGGGTCTCGTTTGCGTCGTTCCAATAATTCTTTCCGACTCTCCGAATAGGGATTAGGTCTTAGATGGGGAAATCGGAGATCAATGTGGGAAATTTGGTCGAAAACGCGCCGGCAATTTCGGTCCGACTGTTCGGATCATTCGAAATCCGGAGAAATGGTGCCGTACTGACAGCCGCGGACATGGGCGGCTGCAAGCCCCGGCACATCCTGGAAATTCTCTTGCTGAATCTGGGCACCCCTGTCTCCAAGACGCGCCTCGTGGAACTCCTCTGGGGACCGCGGGCGAGCAGCGGCGCGGTCGCCACGCTGGAGAGCTACATCAGCGGTATTCGCAGGGCGATCCAGCCGGGCAATACCAAGACGGGGCCGCTGCGCACCGCGAACAGCGGCTACGTGCTGGATCCGCAGCTGGTGGAGCTGGACCTGACGGATTTCCAGCAGTTGCTCCATGCGGCCCGGCAGGCAGCTCCGGCCGAGGCCCACGGGCTGGCCATACAGGCCCTGGAGCTCGCCGATGAGCCGCTGTTGGGCTTTGAGCTCGGGGCCGATTGGGCGGAGGACGCACGGACGCGGCATGCTGCCGAGAAGGTCGCAGCCCAGATCCTCGCAGCCGAAACCGCTGCCTTCCTCGACAAGCCCCAGGTGACCATTTCGCTGGCACAGACGGCCATCCAGTCCGAACCGCTCAACGAACGCGCCTGGACCATTCTTGTCGCCGGATACGAACAGGCCGGACTTCCCGTGGAGGGGCTGGCAGCCTACGAGCGCTGCCGCCGCCTGTTCGACCGCGATCTGGGCTGCGCCCCGGGGCCAGCCCTGCAGGCCGCCCATTTGAGATTGCTGCGGCAGCGCGCCGAGGGAAATGCCGAGCTTTCAGAAGTCCTGGCTGCTCTGCTCTACCTGGGGGAACGGCTTCATGGCCCCAAGTGCTCGCAGTATGCCGCCGAAGAATCCCGGCGCATGCAGGAGAACGCTGGCAGGGTCCTCGACACCTTCCTCCGGCAGGCCCGGGCCGCAGTCTGAGGCGGCCCGGGGCGCGTCGCCCAGGCCCTCGGAGTCGTTGTTCCCGCCCGTGCCGGCCCTAGCTTGAGTGGTCGCCGGTCGTCATATCGCCGACGCCCGGTGTGCCATCGGCGAGCGCATATCGTTGCAGCACCGCACCCTTCGGTGAGGTGACCACCGGCTCGATGAGTCTGAGGTTTGTCGGGACCACCCCGTCTGCGAAGACTTTCTTCCCGCCGCCGAGGAGGATCGGATACACCCAGAGCGTGAGCCGGTCGAAGAGCCGCTCGGCGAACAGCGTTTGTACGAAGTTGAGACTGCCGATGACGTGGATGTTGGCGTGCCGTTCGCGTATTTCGCGCACGCCGGCGACGACGTCGGGTCCGAGCAGCGTTGAGCCGGCCCACTCGAGGTCCGGCGTCTGGCGCGAGGCCACGTATTTCGGGAGGCGGTTGAACAGGCCCGCGATGGCCCCGTCGGCGTGTGGCCAGTACGCGGCGAAAATGTCGTAGGTCCGGCGCCCAAGCAGCAGTGCGTCCATCCCTTCCATCCCGGAGTCGATCTGCTCGCCGACCACCTTGTCCAGGAGGGGTGCCTGCCAGCCGCCAAACGCGAAACCGCCGTCAGGATCTTCGTCCGGCCCGCCGGGCGCCTGCGCGACGCCGTCGAGCGTGGTGAACAGGTCGATATGGATGAGTCCCATGCCGTGCTCCTCTCTGTCGCCCGTCGTCGCGCGGCGGCGGGATCACTTCGAGGCTGGCACACGATCCCGCTGCGAAGCAATGGCACGTTGCCACGTTGCCACGCTGCCCCGCGGGCAAACTCACGCGGCCTTGACGACGGGGAGCTCGGCCCAGTGCGTCGTATACCGCGGGGACAGCATGCCGCGTTTCATGCTCCAGTCCGGACCGCCCCGGATGCCGGCGTAGCCCAGGCCGATCGAACCGCGCCCGTACCTCCGGCTGACGTCCTCCAGCAGCGGGCCGATGCCGCGTTCCTCATGCGGATTCTCGAAGATTGCCAGGGGAGCCTGGTTTCCGGTGGGGCGCAGATCGGTGACCATAATCCCCGCGCGGACGTACCTCGCGCCGTCGTCAATCCGGGGGAGCAGGGCGTAGGCCGCCCGCGCCAGGAGGACCGCGTCAGCGGTGGGCATCGGCAACGGCACGCACACGGAGGGGGACGAGGCGTTCTGCGGGTTGTAGTAGGACGTGGCAGCGAACGCGGTCAGCACCTTGGCCTGCAGCCCGTGCCGCGCCAGCCTGGCGCTGGCCTGCTGGGCATAGATGCCCAGGACCTGGCGCAGTCCGGCGCCGGTGGTGATCGGGGCCGCGAAGGACCGGCTGAAGATGAGCTGGTCGCGGCCGGTCCGTTCCTCTTCCAATGGGATGCATGCAGTCCCCTGGAGTTCCAGGACGGTCCGCATCAGCACCACCGAGAATCGGTCCCTGATCATGATCGGGTCCGCACGGGCGAGGTCCAGGACGGTGTGGATCCCCAGCCCGTTGAGCCGCTTGGTCAGCCGCGTGGCAACGCCCCAGAGCTCGATCACGGAAAGTCCCGCCATCAGCTTCTCGCGCTGCGCGGCGGGGATGGCGTCCCAGTGGCAGACGCCGTCGAACGCCGGATTGTGCTTGGCCCACTTGTTGGCAAGTTTCGCCAGTGTCTTGGTGGAGGCGATGCCGACGCAGACGGGGACGCCGACGTTCCGGCGCACGGCGGTCTTCATGGTGTGGCCCAGCCGTAGCAGTTCTTCCGGGGTGCCGGTGACGCCGAGGAAGGCCTCGTCGATGCTGTAGACCTCCAGCCAGGCTGAGTAGCGGCCGAGGAGTTCCATGACCCGGGCGCTGATGTCCCCGTAGAGCTCATAGTTGCTGGAGCGCGCCACGAGCCCCCATTCCTTCGCCCGCGGTGCGAGCTTGAACCAGGGTTCGCCGAGGGGGATTCCGAGGGCTTTCGCTTCGGGGGAGCGGGTGACGGCGCAGCCGTCATTGTTGGAGAGCACCACGAGCGGACGGCCCTCAAGGGAGGGGTCGAAAGCGCGTTCGGCGCTGGCGTAGAAGCAGTTCACATCAACGAGGGCCACGCTGCCCCGGCCGGACGCGGCACTAGACATGGTGCAGGCAGCGGGTCGCGACGCCCCAGATGACGAGGTCGGACAGCGCCGGAACCCGGATGTCCGGGTAGCGGGGGTTGTCCGCCTGCAGCACGACGCCAGAAGCCATGATGCGCAGCCTTTTGACCGTAAGCTCGCCATCGAGGACCGCGACGACGACGCACCCGTCGCGTGGTTCGAGCGCCCGGTTCACGATCAGTTCGTCGCCGTCGCTGATCCCGGCGCCCTCCATGGAGTCCCCGGACACCCGGACAACGTAGGTGCTGGTGATGTCCTTGATGAGGTGTTCGTTGAGGTCGATCCGGCCGTCAAAATAGTCCTGGGCCGGGGAAGGGTAGCCGGCGGCAACCGGCACCGGCGAGATCAGGACAGACAGAAGAGAAGTGCCCGCGTCTATCACGCGGGGCCCGATGATTACACCCACAACACACCTTTATTCGAATATATGTTCGATACTTCCAGTGTAGCCCCGGGGGCGGACAGTGAATATTCTTTGCCGGCTAGGCGTGCGAATCCTGCCGCATTCGTGGCCGGGTCCCAAGGAGTACGAGGGAGCCCGCAGCGATCAGAGCGATGAGCCCTCCGGCGATAAGTCCAAGCATCACGCCTGGGGGCGTGTACGCCAGCACGTTCAGAGCGATAAACGCTGATAAGACGAGCACGATGAAGGCCAGGAGACAACCAACCATTGCGCGCAGCCATTTGTCGGCAGCTGAATCGAATCTGCGGTCGCGGGCGCGTATGACCAGCCGCAGTCCAATGACAGCAATGGCTTGCCAGCAGGCAATTGCGCAGATTCCCCAGATAAGGGCAGGAACCGTGAGCGGCTCGACCTCCGGGAAGACGGCAACTGCTCTCTCCACTGCGGAGGGGAGGATCCATACCTGCGCGAACACGGTCAAGAGCAGCAGGATGCGAAGTACCGCAGCCAGCGCGGACGAGGTTCTACGCGTCATCTTTGTCTCCTGTCGCTGCTTGGTTACCGGGAAAAGTCGCCGCCGTCCAAAAACCTTACCGACGCCTTTGCCCTAAGACACCAGCTCTATCCGCATTTTCGCCCCGTGTCCGGCAACCCTTCGGCGAGTAAGGGTCATTGGTTCCAAAACTACTCCGCAAACTTCCGACAGTTCCATGTCAAAGATAGCTCCTGCTTGCTAGGGTCGACCCTGTTGTTCCGCCCGTGAAGAATCGCCCGAAGGGAAGAGAAGTGAAGCCCACCCATTATGACGATTTCGCCGAGAACTATTCGGCCGAAAATGAGTCCAGCCTCCTCAACGCCTATTACGAGCGGCCGGCGATGATTGGCCTTGCCGGCGACGTGTCAGGTCGCCGGATCCTGGACGCGGGGTGCGGTTCCGGGCCTCTGTCCGCGGCGCTGAGCGCCAAAGGCGCGATCATGACCGGCTTCGATTCCAGTCCTGCGATGCTGGAATTGGCAAGACAGCGGCTGGGCGCGGCCGCGGACCTGCACCTGGCCGACCTCAGCAAGCCGCTCCCTTTCGCAGACCGGTCCTTCGACGACGTCGTCTCGTCCCTGGTACTGCACTATTTGGAGGACTGGTCAGCACCTCTTGCCGAACTGCGTCGCGTGCTGAAGCCGGGCGGCCGCCTGATCCTGTCGGTCAACCACCCCACGGTCAGCGTCGTCAACCACCCAACCGAGGACTACTTCGCCGTCCGGCAGTACTCGGAGGATTACGAGTTCGATGGCGAGCCCGCAGTCCTGACCTTCTGGCACCGGCCCCTTCACGCGATGATCAACGACTTCACGTCGGCGGGATACCGCGTAGCCACCGTGAGCGAACCAGCGCCAGCTCCAGACACGCCGCACGAACTCCTTCCGCCGCGCATCCTCAACGGCGAGAGGACAGCGTTCTTGTCCTTCATCTTCTTCGTCCTCGAAGCGAACTAAGTCAGCACCCGAACCGCCATGCCCGTTGCCAGCACCTGTACGAAGGCGCCGATCAGGCCGAAGCAGCCGTAGCGACCCAGTACCGGCGCTTGCCGTTGCGGGTGTCCTCGTAGATGCCGCCGTTCTTTTTTATGGTCGCCCGGGATCCGGAGTTGTCCTCGTCGCAGGTCAGGAGAACACGGGTGAGTCCAAGTTCCCGGGCAATCGGCAGGGCAGCAGCCAGCGCCTTCGCGGCATGGCCGCGACGCCTCGCGGAAGGCCTCACGCTGTACCCGATGTGCCCACCCTCGTTGAGGAGGAAATCGTTCAACTCGTGCCGGATCGCCAGCGAGCCAAGGAATGTCTCACCCTCCACGATCCACAGATACGTGCAGGGCACGTACCCGGGCTTCCGCGGGCTCTCCGGCAGAGCGCCCCTGACGAGTGCGTCGACAAAGCGGCGGAACGACCGGGCATCTCTGAGTTCTTCGAGAGGCCAGTCCTCCGCGCCCGCACCGTGCAGGTGGGCGCCGTCGAACTCTTTGGTTCCTTCCAGCCAGGAGGATTGGTAGCTGTCGTCCGGTGCGATAAGGATGGGCATCAAGAGATCGTACGTGAAATCCGGCTACCCTGAGCGGATGAAGAAGCTCGCTGTCGTTACGGGCGCTAACCGAGGTCTGGGTCTGTCCCTGGTGGATGAGTTTTCGGAGTCCGGTTGGGACGTCATCGCCATCGCGCGGTCACCTCGGCCCGAGAACACCGGCGCCGACCCACACGACGTCGTAACAGTCCGTCAGGATGTTCGATCCGACGTTGCTGCAGGACTTCTTGAAGTGCTGAACGGCCGCCCTGTCGACTTACTGATCAATAACGCGGCCCAGGGAGCGCCCCATGGTGAACTCGGGTCAATTCCCCCTGCAGGGATCTTGAACTCAGTTGACGTGAACGTTGCCGGTCCACTGCGCCTTGTGCAGTTCCTCTTGCCGAACCTGTTGGCGGCCCCCGATTCGATCATCATCAACATGACGTCCCGGCTGGGATCCCTTGCTGCCCAGGCCAACGGTGACTTCTCACATCTGTCGACGAGTTATGCCTACAAAATCTCCAAAGCCGCGCAGAACATGCTGACCGTCTCGTTGGCTCAGGACCTGCAGGGCCGCGTTCGCTGCTGGGCAGTACATCCGGGCAAACTTGCAACTGACTTGGGACAGGCCGACGCGTCCAAAGATCCACGCACCGCCGCTCGCCAACTGCGCGAGCTGGTCGAATCAGGTGTCCGGACTTCCCCCCGCTTCTGTTCGCTCGGTGAACAGGATCTCCCCTGGTAGTGCAGAGTTGTTGGCCCCGGCTTCGGCTTCGGCTTCGGGCAGGAGAATGGCCTGTTCCGCCGGCCTCCGGGAGTGCTTCACTGAAAGGTACGACGGCGGCTCGGTCGCCTTTCGCCGCCACCGGAGGTACTCGAATGCGCAAGTTCGTCCAAGAGGCCCCGTCAGCGGGGGAACCGCCTTCAGAATGCGGGCAGGCTGACGAAGTACTCCTGCTGGACCGGGCAGCGGCCCATTTTCTGCGCTGTGCGGAGCGAGGGAGTGTTTTTCGCGTGGATGTGGCCCCAGACGGTGTCCGCTCCCGAGCGTTGGCCGGCCAGGAACGTGGACTGGATCGCTGGAGCCAAGCCCTTGCCACGCCAGCGTTCGGTCAGGAACACGTCCAGCATGCAGACGGCACGTCTGCCAAAGAGCGGTGAGATGGTGGCCGCCGCCAATCCTGCAAAGCCGTGGTCGTCCCGGAGTGACATCAGCAAGCCGTGGTCTGCCGCGTCCTGGAGTCCCGCCTGGTCGGACTCTGAAACAAATGGGGCGAGTTCCGGGGCGCCGGACCGCCACGCTCGATGTTCGCGCTGGTAATCGGCGAACACTTCGGCCGCCGCTTCCGGCCACGAGATCGTTAAGGCCGCGGTCACGTCCCGTTCGTCGGCTCCGGCTGCCGCGCTGAGGGACCCGGCCATGACTGTTGCCCAGCTTTCCGCGGAGGACAGGTCGAGGCCTGACTGCTCCCAGAATGTGAAGCCACGCACTCCGACGCTGCGGTAAGCCTGCGCCACTTGGGCTGCGAGTGCATTCACTGCGTCAACGTTGTTCACCCGGGCAGTGGTTTTGACCGCCACGAAGGGGAAGGCCGGATCAAGGTTGAGGTATCGGAGGCCTGAGACGATAGTGCTGTCGTCACTGGCTTCAAGTAACCGCTCGGTCATGTCCCATGTGCTGACGTTGACTTCCAGCCGGCCGATTCTGGCCGCCACGACGTCCGGTGACGCAAGCGCGGCGAGGGATCCGATGTCGTCGATCTCGGCCCGCGCTGCGTCCTTAGCGCCGAACCCGGCCGGAAGGTATTCCAATACCGGGCGGGCGAAAGCGGCGAGTCGGTGGGCCGGAAGGTCAAAAGGGCTCATCGTTACCGATCTTTTTTATGGATTTGGATGCCTATGGCCGGACCACATTCCGCGGCGACAGGGTAGCCAGAAAGACTAGGGGGTTCTGTAGGGAGTGCGGAAGAGGGTGACTCCCCATTCGGAGTTGTGCAGCACGATACTGGCTTCGTGTTGCACGAACTGGAGCGGGGCCTGGACATACCGTGCCATCCGCTGCTGTTCCTCGTCCCACGGGAAGTTGCACGTACCCACAAACGCTTCGAGTGTCCCTGGATCCGGCGTGATCGTTTCGCCGGAAATGCTGACCCTGACCATGTACGAGGCGCATGGGATCCGCACGGTCATCATGGTGTGGCCGCCAAGGCTGCCGAACCTTACCGCGTAGTCGCCAGAGCTCAACCCCGGACCGCGGGGCACAGTAGCCGGCTGCATGGACCCGGACGTGAAGTACTGACACTCCGGCGTTCCGGTGGCCGCGGCGTCCTCAGCACCCTGCGGCAAGCATTCATCTGCACGCTGCCCGGCAGGGGCTGGCGGCACCGGCGGGACCGGCGCGAGGGTCATGCCTGGTGACAGCTGGGCGCCCGTCGAAGGTGCGGCCGAGGCAGCCGGCAGCTGGGCGGCCGCTTGTATGTTGGCGTCCGCGCTTGTGGACGGCGCCGCGCAGGCTGCGGTCACGGCGATGACGGCGAGGCAAGGCAGCGACAGCAGCGCCGGCGTCGTGCGTTTCAGCGGATTACCCGGTAGCGCACGTGGGTGACGAGGCCGGTGCCGCTCACTTCCGTCGGTTCAAGCTTTAGGTTCGCGACGCCGTCCAGCAGCCGCTCGCCCGCTCCCAGGACGATGGGTGCGATGTGGAGCCGCAGCTCGTCGATCAGTCCCGCGGAAAGGAATTGGCGGACGGTCTGCGCTCCTCCGGCAATGGCCACGTCTTTGCTGCCGGCTGCCGTCCGCGCCTGGGCCAGGGCCGATTCGATCCCATCGGTCACGAAGGTGAACGTTGTGCCGCCCTGCATCTCCAGGGGCTCGCGTGGTTGATGGGTGAGCACGTACACGGGTGCGTGATACGGCGGGTCCTCTCCCCACCAGCCCCGCCATTCCTCAGCCCACGTCCCCGGGCCGGCGAACATGTTCCGTCCCATGATGTACGCGCCGGCGGCGAGGATGCCTTCGCGTGCGGCTGCGTTGGCCTGCGACTCTTCGAACTGCCACCTGTGCAGCAGTTCGCCACCTTCGCCCAGGGGGTCCGTCATGCTTTGGTTCGGACCCGAGGCGAATCCGTCGAGGGAGATGGTCAGGTCGCACGTGACTTGGCTCATGCGCCCATCATGCCACCACTTGGCGGTCTGGGTCCGGCTCCGCGGAAGCAATTGCAGTGCACTTCGTTAGCTTGCTCACGTCGCGGGCATTCGAAGAATATCCGGCCGTGGCGGGCCCCATACTGGGAATGACCCCGGCGGATTCTCTCCACCGCCAGGCATGAGGAGGGTCCATGAAAACTTGAAAATTCTGCAGAGCACTGTGAAAAACACGGTCACGAACGAGTACTTTCCCGCCACTGCGGTGCTGGCCGGAGTGCTCTTGTTCTGGGGCCTGGGGCTCTTTGGCGGGCTGTCGCTGCTGAGCAACTACCAGTCGTTGCTGACCACGCTCAGCTGGCTGCTCTTCGTCTATGCCGCGGCTGTGCTGACGCCCCTCGCGGGGCTTATCGCCGTGGTGGACCTGTCACGCCGCTGGCTGCGGAACCGGACGCCGGGCGCCGGGGGAGCGTAAGGCGACCCGCACTCTTCGAACCGCGCTTTATTCGAACTGCGCCCTATTCGAACCCCGCCCTATTCGAAGCGAGTCGGGTCGCCCATGCCGCGCCGGACGATTTCCGCGGTGCCGCCGGAGTAGTCAATAACGGTAGTGGGCTCGGAGCCACAGTCCCCGGAGTCGATCACGGCGTCCACCACATGCTCAAGCCGTTCCTTGATTTCCCAGCCCTGGGTCAGGGGCTCGTCCTCGTCAGGCAGCAACAGTGTGCTCGAGAGCAGCGGCTCGCCCAGTTCGGCCAGCAAGGCCTGGACCACCCGGTTGTCCGGGATGCGCACGCCGACCGTCTTCTTCTTCGGGTGCAGCAGCCGCTTCGGGACTTCCTTGGTGGCGGGCAGGATGAAGGTGTAGCTTCCGGGCGTGACGGCCTTGATGCTGCGGAACACATCGTTGTCGATCATCACGAACTGTCCCAGCTGCGCAAAGTCCTTGCAGACCAGTGTGAAATGGTGCTTGCTATCAAGCTGGCGGATGCTCCGGATCCGGTCCAGGGCCTCCTTGTTCCCGATCTGCGCGCCGAGGGCGTAACACGAATCGGTGGGATACGCGATCAGCCCGCCGGAGCGGACGATTTCCACCGCCTGGCTGATCGAGCGCGCCTGGGGGTTTTCGGGGTGAACATCGAAGTATCTCGCCATGGGACGAGCTTACGCCCGACGGCGGGGCGCCGCCTGACGACCGGGCCGCATGTCAGGCGCCGGCGAGCCCCGAAAACATGACGGACATCGCTGCCGCGGACACGAGTTCCAGGAACGCGTTGCCGTTGTCCCGGCGAGTGCGAGGGTGGATCCGACGGAGCAGGAGGAAGGCCCACAGCACCGCTGACACCCCGAAGGCAATCGCCAGGACAAGCACAGCCTTCCTAGAGATTCGTCGTGTCCGCAAAGCGTAAGACGCTGGAAAAAGGAAAGTCGCTACGAAATCTGCCGGATTTTGTCCTTGGTGCCAGTAACACGCAATGGCGCGATCAGTGTTTTATAGTCGAGCCATGATGATGTTCCCCTTGGACAGCAGTGAGCCCAGCGATTTTAGTGGCGTAGATTTTGCGGCATATTTCCAGGGGCCATCCGTCTACGACGGCAAAGCGGTTAGCAATCGTGTTATGGATCTCGTTGAGCAGTATCTGACCCAAATGGGGCTCTCCAGTCGACGATGCTTTCACGGAGGTTTTGGCGCGGCAGCAGGAGGTCCCGCTTTCCCGGAAGTCTTGCTATGGGTGCAGGAGCACTGGGAGTTCTTGGCTGGGGCGGCATCTGTGGTGTTGGCTCGGGTGGCAAATATCCGTGACAAGTGGCGGAAGCTGAAGAAGGCGTGGGAAGAACGGATCCTCGATCCCTACAAGCCCTCTGTCCTGGTTGAGTTAGGCGCACGAACCCAAAGTGACGGTGACGAAGGACGGACAGAGGCAGCACAGTCCTTCCGTGCTCTCTTGACGCACGTGCCCGACATTAGTGAGCTGCTTCGGCGTGAGCTACCAGACCAGACGTTCACCATGGTGGTTCGAACCCTCGGGCCGACTCCTGCCAACACGTACGCTCACTTCAACGCTCCGGATGCGAAGCAATCTGACGTTACTAAGGTTGTTCGCTACTTGGAAAAGCAGGACCTCCAAGAAGGCTACTCAACGCTCCGTCTGTATCGAAAATTTGGTTTCCTCAGAAGGGTCGAGTCAAGTGAAAGTGGCGACGATTTCGTGCGCATGACGGTGCGCTAAACGACAGCACCGCCTACGTTCAAGAGGAACATCGTGAGGTTATCCAGTACCAGATGCACTTGGGATCTGAGATCTGTTGCTGGTCTGGCCCTGACCTTCTCGCTTTGTCTTCATGCGGTTTACACGGGCTGGGCCTTGGTATACCTCGCTGAGTATTTCGGTCATGACGTCTAGAACCTCGTCCGCATCGTCGGCGTCCACATCGTTGACGAAGTCTCCGTGGGCCATGTCGTTGCCAAGATACCGAAGTTCATGCGCGGCCTCTTTGGTGAAGCCGCGGATGTCTCCCTCGGCGTGCAGCGCTTCGATCTTGGCGTGCAGCATGCCCTTGTCGATCCCTCGCTCCTTTGCCGTTGCCTCTACGACCCCTCGGGCCAAGAGTATGGCTCCGCGCAGCGCGTTGATGCTCCGGCAACGGTATGCCTCGTCAGCAGCCGACGCGATGTGCTCAGGAACGTCGGGAAAGTTCTTGCCGTTCACGACCTGCGGGGTCCACGATATCGGGCGAGAATCCCACCAATTGGGTGAGATGGCCGCTGCCGCCCCTTGGTTCTCGGGACCTAGCGATCCGCCTATGCTGAGCCTTCGGCAGTTATCGCATTTGAACGCAGCTTCGACTCGGATGTAATTCCCGCTCAGAGGTGTGAGGCCACTCGTGGTCGGTTCTCCATGCCGCGTCATGTTCGACTTTGCATTGCACCATGCGCAGACTGTCGCTGGCATAAATCCTCTACCCCCGTTTTTGTTGTATCAGTTCAACTAAATATAGCGAGTTCCACCGACACTAATGTTCTCTGGCAACAATCGCTACTTTCGGCTTCGGGCTTGCTGCGCCGCACTTCGAGGCCTTTCGTGGTTTCGCGCGATGCGTTGCCCGTTGGCGTCCCACTCTGCCCACTGGATATCTGCGCGCTCATAGTCGAAACGGACACAGTTGGCCTTGGCTCTGTGGATGCGGCCCCAGCTGGTCTAGCTGCTCCTGAAGTTTCGCCTTGGCCGCAGCCAGTTGGTCACTGTCGATGATGCCGCGCGTGAATTGGTCGAAGGCATCGTCGTAGTTCTTCTTCAAGCGTCGTCATTTCGCTGCGGTGAGCTCATCCGGAGTCTGGGCGGCGAGGGCCGGGAGCTTGAAGTCTTTGGCTTTGATGAGCGCCTCAACGAGTCCAGGACGTGTTCCTCGATCCTGGCCGTGCTGATCGACATCTTGTTGCAGCCGCCACTTGAGTCTTTGCAGATGTAGGCCTTAGCCCCGTAGCCCAGTGACTTCCCGCATACGGACCCCTTCTCATGCCGGCCACAGATGAGCAGTCCGGACAATAGTGATAGCTCAGAGCAGGCCTCCGGGCTGCCTGCCCCCGTCGCCGGTGCCCCGACCCGGCGACGGGGGCAGGCAGCCCGGAGGCTGCACGGAGGACGAACCACCACGCGGCCACGCTGAAGAACAGGATCTGGGGGAGTGCTGGCCACCGGATTCCGGGTGCGAGCATGAGCACCATGGCGGCCATCATGGCGGCATGGAGGCCAAAACCGACCCTCGTGGCCGGCGGCGACTTGCGGCCGGCGCGGAACGCCGAATACAGCGACGCCGCCAGCAGCAATGCCGTCAGCGCCCAGCGCAGGAACCCGTCCCCGATCAAGGCGGTCAGTGCTGCTCGTCGTGGTGGATCCGTTCATCGAGCCGGCGCAACGGTTCCCCGCTTCCGCTCCACTGCTTGGCGATGAACTCCGCGGCGATGGACACGGCTGTTTCCTCCGGGGTGCGCGCACCGAGGTCAAGACCCACCGGGCTGTGCAGCCGGGCCAGCTCCTCCTCGCCCAGGCCGGCCTCGCGCAGCCGGGCGACCCGGTCTGCATGGGTACGGCGCGAACCCATGGCGCCGATGAAGGCGATCGGGCGGCCGCGCAGCGCAACTTCCAGCAGTGGAATATCGAACTTTGGATCGTGGGTGAGGACACACATCACGGTGCGCTCATCCACCAGACCCTGTTCGAGCTGACCTGCAAGGTAGCGGTGCGGCCAGGCGTTGACTACCTCGGCCGCATCGGGAAAGCGTGCGGGCGTGGCGAAGATTGCCCGGGCGTCACAGACCGTGACGCGGTACCCCAGGAAGGTGCCCAGCCGGGCAAGCGCCGAGGCGAAGTCGATCGCGCCGAAGACCAGCATCCGCGGAGGCGGGGCGTAGCTTGCGAAGAAGACCCGCATTCCAGCGTCCAGGCGTTCCCCGTCGGGGCCGTAGCTCAGGATGCCGGACCGGCCGGCTGCAAGCAGGCCCTGGGTGTCATCGCCCACGGCGTGGTTGGCCCGCTCGGAACAGAGGTTGCCTTCGACGCCGTCCGGCCGCACGATCAGGTGCCGGCCCAGCCAGTTGCTGTCCGGGTGTTCGATCACGGTGGCGACGCCGACGCGGCGCTCGCCGGCGATGTCCGCACTGACGGCGTCGAGTTCGGCGTAGCTGTACCTGGATACCGGCTCGACGAAGATGTCGATGATTCCCCCGCAGGTCAGGCCGACGGCGAACGCATCGTCGTCACTGATCCCGTAGCGCACCAGGACGGGGGTGCCGTCCTCCTTGACCTGCGTGGCCAGCTCGTACACGGCACCCTCGACGCAGCCGCCGGAGACTGAACCGACCGCTTCGCCGTCGGCGGTCACGAGCATGGAGGCGCCCGGGAGCCGCGGGGCTGACTTGAATGTGCTCACCACGGTGGCCAGGCCGGCGGTGTCACCTCTCCGCCAGCCCGGCATCATAGCTGCCAGGACATCACGCACGGCCGGTCTTCATCCTTTCGATCGTCCGGATCAGACGGAACGCGGAACACCGGCCCGCCCAGTAGGAGACACACGCCACCAGAGCCACAAGTGCCAGGACCTTTCCCGGGCTGGACAGTTGCTCCGCCGCGACCCCCTTCGCGAGGCTGAGGGCGTCCAGGCTGCCGGCGGGGGCAGCCGCCGGGGCGGGCGCGGCAACCTTCGAGGGAGCCGCGGGAACAGCGCCCGCCGGCACGCCCGGAAGTTCCGACGCCGGCGGCGGGGCCGTCACAGCGGCTGCCTTCGCCGCCGCTGCCTCGGACGCGGGAACGGGTTCCGGAACGCTGGTCGCTGATCCTCCGGCTGCCGCCGTTTCTCCGGCTGCGCCGGGGGCGGCGATCATGGCCTGCAGATTACCGGCGAACAGGGCCATCATCTGTTCGGTCACGCTGCCGATCACGCCCTTGCCCATGGCTGCGGCCTTGCCGGACAGCTTCAGGTCGGCGCTGACCGTGCCGCGGGTGGTGCCGCCGGCCTCTTCGGCCAGCTGCAGGGTCACCGTGGCCTCGGCGGTGCCCTGGCCGCGGGTTTCCTGGGCCTTGCCGCCGAGCACGGCGCGGTGTTCGGCGGCGTTCCGCTCGATGACGTTGAGCAGGCCCTTGTACTGCATGGTGACCGGGCCGAGCTTCACGGTCATGCCCATCTGGTAGGCGTCGTCCGACAGCTTGTTCAGGATCTTGGCGCCGGGAACACAACCGGCCACGCGTTCAAAGTCCATGATGGCTTCCCAGACGGTGTCGATCGGTGCGACGACCGAGAAAGTGCTGTCTATCTGCATGGGTTCCCTCTTCCGTTGAGTGATGACAGGCCGTCGCCGCGGATTGCGGCCGCCAACTCTGCCAAAGCCGTGTAGCTGTGTCCGCTGACGAACGCGTCGCAGTATGGCAGGGCCGCTGCCATTCCGCCCGTCAAGGGCCGGTATTCCGGGGCGGCCTTGCGGGGATTGACCCAGATGATGCGGTGCGCCAGACGCCGCAGCCTCGCCATCTGGGCCGCCACCTGTTCGGGGTCCTCCAGGGCCCAGCCGTCCGAGAAAATCACCACCACCGCACCGCGGGCCAGGCCCCGGCGGCCGTGCTCGTCGAGGAAGTGCCGGATGCTGTCGGCGATCCGGGTACCCCCGGCCCAGTCCGGGGCGGCCACGGCGGCGCGGGCCAGGGCCTCGTCCGGATCACGCAGCGCCAACTGCCTCGTCAGGCGCGTCAGCCGGGTGGAGAAAACGAAGGCTTCGGCACCCGCCGTCGCCACCGCCCCCTGCAGCAGGGAGACAAAGATCCGGGCATACGGTTCCATGGAACCGGAGACATCGCACAGCAGCACCAGCTTGCGGCGCTGCTCGCGGCGGCGGGCATACAGCAGACGGGTGGTGTCGGTGCCCGAGCGCCGCGCGGCGCGCACCGTGGCGCGGACGTCCAGCCGGGCGCTGCTGTGGGCTGACTTGCGGGTGCGGCGGCTCAAGCGTGACGGCGTGGCCAGCAGCAGCCGGGACGCAAGCCGCCGGACTTCCAGGACCTCCGCCTCGGTCAGTTGGGCGAACGACATGCTGTGGAGCCGCTCCTCGGTGGAGGCCATGGCCAGCACGGCTTCCCGCTCCGGGGCGTTGCGGTCCCCGGTGTTGTCCGGTGCCGCGGAGGCAATCGCCGGCGTCGCCCGCGGGTGGTCCGGCGGGCGACCGGGCGCGCGGTCCTCGGCCGGGGACGGACGGGTTCGTGCTTCATCGGCGATAGCCGGCGGCGCCGCGGCCTGTGCCGCTGCTCTGCTGGTCGGGGCGGAGGGGTCGAAGCCGCCGCGGAACACCGAGGCGAAGACGGCGTCGAACACCGGCAATTGCCCGCGCGCGGACACCAGCACCACGCGGGACGCCCAGTAGAGGTTCCCGACGTCGGTGGGCGGGACCAGCCGGAGGGCCCTGGCCAGCCGGACTGCCCGGTCCGGAGAGCAGGACAACCCGGCCCGGCGCAGGGCGGTGATAAACGCGGCAGACATGGCGGCCGCCTCCACTGCGGGAAGTGCCGCGGCCTTGCTGTGTGTGCTCCCGGCCATCAGCGGCTCACCCGCCCGTGCCGGCCACGAGCCAGTCGGCCCCGCGGGCGCCGACCAGTTCCAGGTCGTCGCGGTTTTTGACGATCGCACCGAGGGTCTGGTCCGCCGTAGTGGCGTCGATGCGGTCGATGCCCAGCACGGCGAGCGCCGACACCCAGTCGATGGCCTCGGAAATCCCCGGCGGTTTGGCAAGGTCCAGGGTGCGCAGCTTCGTGATCACCGCGGCGGCCTGCAGGGCCAGCGGGCCGCTGCTGGCCGGCACGCGGCGGCGGACGATTTCGGCGATCCGGTCCGGGCCGGGGTAGTCGATCCAGTGGTACAGGCAGCGGCGGGTCAGGGCGTCGTGCAGGTCCCGCGTGCGGTTGGACGTCAGAATGACGATCGGCGGGTGGGTGGCGCGGATGGTGCCCAGTTCCGGGATGGTGACCGCGGCCTCGGCGAGCAGTTCGAAGGTGAAGGCCTCGAATTCGGCGTCGGCACGGTCGATCTCGTCCAGCAGCAGGACCGCGGGGCGCGGTCCGGGATGTTCGATTGCCTGCAGCAGTGGCCGCCGCAGCAGGTACTCAGGGCCGAACAGGTCGGTTTCGGTGACCGCGGCGTCACGGACTTCGGCCAGCCGGATCCCGAGCAGCTGCCGCTGGTGGTTCCACTCATAGAGCGCCTCGCCGGCGTCGATACCCTCGTAGCACTGCAGCCGGTACAGGGGGGTGTCCAACAGATCGGCCAAGGCCTTCGCCGCCTCGGTCTTGCCCACGCCCGCCTCGCCTTCAAGCAGGATGGGCTGCGGCAGCCGGACAGCGAGGAAGAGGGCGGTGGCCAGTCCGACGTCGGCGAGGTAGTCGTTACGGTCGAGGGCCGAGATCAGGGACTCGACGTCGGGAATCCGCCGCCGGACATCCTCCTCGGCCCCGGTGCGCGCCGCGGTGCTCACTGTGCGCCCGCCAGTCCGGCCAGGACCCGGCGGTAGTCCTCGTCCGTGTCGACGTCCAGGGGCATCGTTCCCGGCACCCGGAGTTCGACGACGTCGTCCGCCCGCTGCTCCAGCAGCCTCCAGACCGCCTTGTCGCCGTGCAGTGCTGCCAGTTCCGGGAACATCTTCCGGGTGAAGGCCAGGGGGTGGCCGGCGCCGTCGTCGTAGCGGCACACGGCGATCCCGGGGGCGGTCTGGCCTGCGGATGCCCCTGCTGCGAACAGGAGCTCCAGCAGTGCCCGGGCGGCGGCGGCCCGGACCTCCGGCTGGTCCCCAAGCAGGAGGACGACGGCGTCAGTGTCCGGGTGGAGCGCGGCGATGCCCGCGGCGATCGAGGAGGAACAGCCCGCGCCGAAGTCCGGGTTAAGCGCGATGTCGCAGCCGGTGGTGTCGACGGTCCGCCGCACCTCTCCGGCCGCGCCGCCCAGGGCCAGCACCGTCTGGTCGAACCCGCAGTCCCGGGCGGCCGCCAGCACGGCGCCGAGGAGCACGCCCCCGCCGTAGGGGAGGAGCTGTTTGGGCCGGCCCATGCGCCGCGAGGCCCCGGCCGCCAGGATCAGACCCGCCGTCCGGTGGTGTGCGGGCCGGAGTTCAGAGAGTGAGGGCATAGCGCTCCGGATCTTTGCGGAAGGCAGCGCGGCAGCCGGGCGAGCAGAAGTACACGGTGACACCGTTGTGCTCAAGCTGCAGCGTTGATACCGCGGCGGCGACGGTCATGCCGCAGACGGGGTCGACCGCCGTCGCCTCGGCAGCGGCCGCCGGGGCTGCCGCCGCGGGAGGCGCCGGTGCGGCGTGCCGGGACTTTGCCCGCTCCTGGATGAGCTGGGCCAGGATCGACAGCGCGATCTCGCCCGGGGTGCGGGCGCCCAGCTGCAGCCCGGCCGGGGTAAAGACCCGTGATCGCTGCGCAGGGTCGACGTCGAGGGACTCCAGCACCGCAGCGCCCCGCGTCCCGCTGGCCACCAGCGCGACATACGGCACCCCGGCGCGCAGGGCCGCCTCGAGCGCAACTTCCTCGGCCTTGCCGTGCGAGGCCACGATCAGCGCCGCATCATCAGCCACCGGTCGGGCGGACTCCCCGTCGGTGAGTTCCACGGCCAGGCCCACGCCGGAGCCGAGGGTCGCCAGTGCCTGTGCCACGGGCGTGGTGCCGACCACGAGGACCCGCGGAGCCGGGATGCGCGGCTGGAGGAAGATCTCGATGGCCCCGCCGCTCAGGCACGGGTTGGAGACCTCGACGGCGCCTTCCTCGGCGCTGCGGGACGGTTCGCCGGGGACGACGCGCAGCAGCAGCGGTTCCCCGGACGCCAGGACCTGCAGGCTGTACTCCCGCACCGAGGACTCGACGCAGTTTCCGCCGACGAAGCCCTCGATCTCGCCGCCGGGCAGCACCAGCGCCGTATCCCCGGCATGGGCGCTGGTGGGGCGCTGGGCGCGGACCACGGTGGCGTGCACGAACGGCTCGCGGCGGGAGGCGAGGTCGTTCGCCCGGGCCGCAAGGGATTCTCCCATCGGCGTCATGTCAGATCGGCGGCGTTGCCCGGCCCTGCATCGCGGCCCAGACCCGGGCCGGAGTGCAGGGCATGTCCATGTGGACCACGCCGTAGGGGGCCAGCGCGTCGACGACGGCGTTCACGATCGCCGGCGGAGACCCGACCGTGGCGGACTCGCCGATGCCCTTGGCCCCGATGGGGTGGTGCGGGGACGGCGTGACGGTGAAGCCGGTCTCCCAGTCCGGCACCTCCATCGCGGTGGGGATCAGGTAGTCCATGAACGACCCGCCCAGGCAGTTGCCGTCGGCGTCGAACTCGATGATCTCCATCAGCGCCATCCCGACGCCGTCGGTCAGTCCGCCGTGGACCTGGCCCTCGATGATCATCGGGTTGATCCGGGTGCCGCAGTCGTCCACGGCGATGAAGCGGCGCACCTTGACGTGCCCGGTGCCCGGGTCGATGTCGACCACACAGATGTAGGCGCCGAACGGGAACGTGAGGTTCGGCGGGTCGTAGGTCACCTCGGCGTCGAGGTTGCCGTCGACCCCCTCGGGAAGTGTCATGGTGCCGTGGGCGGCGAAGGCGATTTCGGCGATGGTCTTCCCGGCGCTGGGATCGCCCTTGACGTACCAGCGGCCCTTCTCCCACTCGAGGTCATCCGGCCGGGTCTCCAGCATGGCCGCGGCAATCAGCTTCGCCTTCTCCCGCACCTTCCGGGCGACGAGGGCGACGGCGCCGCCGCTTACCGGCGTCGAACGGCTGCCGTACGTGCCGAGGCCGAACGGCGTCTGGTCGGTGTCGCCGTGGACGACGTCGATGTCCTCCGGCGGGATGCCGAGTTCCTCGGCGACGATTTGCGCGAAGGTGGTCTCGTGGCCCTGGCCCTGGCTTTGCACCGAGATCCGGACGACGGCCTTGCCGGTGGGATGGACGCGCAGCTCGGCGCCGTCGGCCATGCCGAGGCCCACGATGTCGAAGTGCTTGCGCGGTCCGGCGCCCACGGTCTCGGTGAAGAAGGAGACGCCGATCCCCATCAGCTCGCCGCGCTCCCGCTTCTGCTGCTGCTCGCGGCGGAGTTCCTCGTAGCCGGCCAGCTCCATGGACAGCCGCATGGCCGGTTCGTAGTTCCCGGAGTCGTAGACCCAGCCGGTCTTGTTGGCGTAGGGGAACTGCTCGGGCTTGATGAAGTTCTTCAGCCGCAGTTCCGCCGGATCCATCTCCAGCTTCCGGGCCAGGATGTCCACCATGCGCTCGACGAGGTAGACGGCCTCGGTGACGCGGAAGGAGCAGGCATAAGCGACGCCGCCCGGTGCCTTGTTGGTGTAGACGCCCGTGACGCTGCAGTAGGCGGCCTTCAGGTCATAGCTGCCGGTGAAGATGGAGAAGAACCCGGCGGGGGTCTTGGTCGGCTGCGCGGTGGCGTTGAACGCGCCGTGGTCGGCCAGGACGTTGGTGCGCACCGCGAGGATCTTGCCGTCCTTGGTGGCGGCGATCTCGCCCTGCATGATGTAGTCGCGGGCGAAGGACGTGGACATCAGGTTCTCCGAGCGGTCCTCCACCCATTTGACCGGCCGGCCGGTGACGATCGAGCCGACGACGGCGAGGATGTAGCCGGGGTAGATGCCCACCTTGTTGCCGAAGCCGCCGCCGATGTCCGGGGACACCACGCGGATCTTGTGCTCCGGGATCCCGGCGACGATCGCGAACAGGGTGCGGTGGGCGTGCGGGGCCTGGGTGGTTTCGTAGAGGGTCAGCTTGCCGTCGACGGCGTCGAAATCGGCAATCGCGCCGCACGTCTCCATCGGGGCGGGGTGCACGCGCGGGTACACGATCTCCTGGGCGACGACGACGTCGGCGGCTGCGAAGGCGGCCTCGGTTTCGGCCTTGTCGCCAATTTCCCAGTCGAAGATGCGGTTGTCCGTCCGGCCCTCGATCTCGTCGCGGATCACGGGGGCATCGGCGTCGAGGGCTTTCCGGGCGTCGGTGAGCGGGGGAAGGACATCGTATTCGACGTCGATCAGCTCCAGCGCGTCGCGGGCGGCGTAGCGGTCCTCGGCCACAACGAACGCGACCTCCTGGCCCTGGAAGCGCACCTTGTCGGTGACGAGGACTGCCTGGACGTCTGCCGAGAGGGTGGGGGCCCACGCGAGCTTGAGCCCGAGCAGGTCCTTACCGGTGATGACGGCGAGAACCTTGGGGTGGGCGAGGGCGTTGGTGGTGTCGATGGAGACAAGCCGGGCGTGGGCCACGGGGGCGCGCAGGATCGCGCCGTGCAGCATGCCGGGAAGGACAATGTCGTCCAGGTAGTTGCCCTTGCCGCGGACAAATCGCGGATCTTCCTTCCGCTGGATCCGGCCGAAGCCGATCGGGCGGTCCTCGTCGCCGGCCGCCGGATTGCCGTGCCGTTCGTGGATGACGGTCATGCCTTCACCTCTGCGTCTTGTGTCTCCGCCGGGATGTCTTCAATCACGGTGTCCCTGCCCTCGATGACCTCGTCCACTGTGGCGTCGCTCGTGCCGCCCGCCGGGTGGGCGGCGGCCCACTGGACCGACCGCACGATCGTGGCGTAGCCGGTGCACCGGCAGATCTGGCCCGAGATGGCCTGCCTGATCTCGGTGGTGTCCGGGTGCGGGTTCTTGTCCAGCAGGGCCCGGGCGGTCAGCATCATTCCTGGGGTGCAGAAGCCGCACTGCAGCCCGTGTTCCTCCATGAAGCCCTGCTGGACCGGGTCAAGGGTGGCGCCGCTGGCGAGCCCCTCGACCGTGCGGATGTCGTGTCCGGCGGCCATCGCCGCGAGGACGGTGCAGGATTTCACGGGCTGGCCGTCCATGAGGACCACGCAGGTTCCGCAGTTGCTGGTGTCGCATCCCCAGTGGGTTCCGGTCAGGCCCAGGACTTCGCGGATGTAGTGGACAAGGAGCACGCGGGGCTCAATGTCGGACGTGACTTCGTTGCCGTTGACGGTCATGCTGATCTGCATCCGCTTCAGCCTTCCTGTGTCTGGGCGGCGCGGGCACAGGCCTGTCGCAGGACCCGCCGGGTGAGTTCGTCCGCCAGATGGCGTTTGTAGTCGACCGGGCCGCGCTGGTCGGCCACCGGGTCGCAGGCTTCCGCGGCGAGCCGTGCCGCCTCCACGAACAGTTCCTCCCGGGGCTGCTGGCCGCGGAGCAGCCCGGCGGCCCCGGCAACCGTATGGTCGAGCCCGAGGGCTGTGAGCCCGACGGCGGCGTCGGCGATGGTGCCGTCCTCCGCGAGCGTCACGGACGCGCCGGCGGCGCCGACGGCCCAGTCACCCACCCTGCGTTCGACCTTCTCGTAGGCACTGCCGGAACGGGGGCGGATCGGGAAGCGGAGCTCACACAGCAGCTCGTCCTGGCCCACCGCGGTCTCGTAGGGTCCGCGGTGGAAGTCCGCCATGGTCAGGATGCGCTCGCCGGCCGGTCCCCGGACCACGGCTTCCGCGCCGAGCACGTCGCAGACAGTGGAGAGGTCCTCGGCCGGGTCGGCCTGGCACAGCGAGCCGCCGATGGTTCCCCGGTTCCGGACGATCGGATCGGCGATTACGGACTCGGCGTCCCGGACGATGGGGAACAGGCCGGCGATTTCGTCGGACTCCAGGAGCGTGGTGTGGCGGGTCAGTGCGCCGATGCGGAGTTTGTCGCCGTCGCGCAGGATGAAATCGAGTTCGTACAGGTCGTTGATGTCGATCAGCCACTCGGGCCGGGAGAGCCGGAGCTTCATCATCGGCAGGAGGCTGTGGCCCCCGGCGACGACTCTCGACTCGGGGCCGTGGCGCGAGAGGAGCTCGAGGGCGTTGTCCACGGACGTGGCCCGCACGTAGTCGAAAGGAGCCGGAATCTGCATAGTCCCTACCTCACTCCGGGGCGCTGGCAACGTTGCGCAGCACCAGTGTGAGGCAAGTGTTGCCCCGCCTGATACGGAGTGTCAATATCGTCATAAGCGAAAGGTTATGACGCCGTGTCGATGACATTGAGCCAGCTCCGCACGTTCGCCCTGGTCGCCCGTCTGGGCTCGCTGCACGCTGCCGCGGAGACCCTCGGCGTCAGCGAACCGGCAGTTTCCTCGGCCCTGACGGCACTCCGGCAGGACCTCGGCGATCCGCTGTTCGTCCGGGCAGGCGGAGGCATCGCGCTGACGCCGGGCGGCCGGGCGCTGGCCGACTACGCCCAGGACATCGTGGGGCTGGCGGACCAGGCCCGCTGGGAGGTGTCCAACGCCAAGAACGATGCCGGGCGGCTGAAGATTGTCTCGACTGCCCCTTTCGCCGAACACGCGGCGGGCCGGCTGCTGGACCTCTTCACCAAGCGGGTCCCGGGAGCCTCGGTGGATGTGGTGGTCGAGTCCGCCGAGGACCTTGGCTCGCTCCTGCAGGAGCGCGCCTACGACATCGCCCTCGGGGCCAGGCCGGCGGCGCCCGCCGGTCCGGCTCTCACCGAACTGCGCCTGGAGTGCGTTCCGTTCCTGCGCTACCAGCGCGCCCTGGTGGCGGCTGCCGGACATCCGCTGGCCCCGCAGCACGGACCGGTTCCTGTGGCCCGGCTGCTGGACCGGCCCTGGTTTGCCGGGCCCGCGGGGATCCAGGACAGCTCGGAGGAAGGCCGCTGGCTGGCGTCGACGGGGGTGGCGCCTGAGATCATCCGGCTCAGCAGCGAGACCGAAGCCCTGGCTGCGGTGAGGGCGGGGGAGGGCATCATGCTGGCACTGGGCCACATTGTCCGGGCCGAACTCCAGAGCGGGGTCCTCGTGCGGCTGCCCGTCGTGGGAACACCGGTCACCGGCCTGTGGTGGGCCAGCACCCTGGACCACCGCCGGACAACGACCATGGCGCGGACGCTGCAGCGCTTCGCCGGCACGGCAGACGCGACCGCCGCCATGGTTGCCCCCGGCGGCTCGCGGGGCCTTGAACGCCGCGGGTCGAAGTTCCATGTCGCGTTGTGGAGCTGAGGCAGTTCCGCGTTCCTTGGGCGGAGAATGCCTGTGCGGCGTTGCGGAACGCGGATGTGGGTGCTAACCCTTGTGGGGGTGGACGATCGACTGACGTTCCCTACGAAGAGGAGTAACTATGACTATGCCCCGGGACGAAGACAGCGCGCTGCGGCACTGGAGTGCCCGCCTGATCCAGGCACTGCAGATCCTTGACCTCGAGGTGGACCACGAGAAGCTTGTCCAGGTCGCGGACGAGTCGCTGAAGGCCGTCGGGCCGCACGCGGATGCCATCAGCGCCTTCATCGTGGGCTATGCCGCGGGAACCGCCTCGACCGACGGCCGGAAGAGCACGCAGGAGGCCGTCCACGCTGCATCCAACAAGGTCTTGGAACTGTGCGAGCACGGCGAATCCGGCGGCCCCGACGAAAAGGGCTGGGCCAAGCGGGCCCAATAGCCCCCGGATTTAGCTGCACCCACCCGGGACATGCCCCCCTTGGCGGCCACGGATGGACATGTTGGCATTATGTCCAGTGGCCGCGGCCGGGACTGGGCATGTCCGCAGGAGTGCGAGATACCTTCCGTGGGACATGCCCTCCCTTGGCGGCCAAGGATGGACATGTTGGCATTATGTCCAGTGGTCGCGGCCGGGACTGGGCATGTCCCGTGGAGAGGGCACCCGGGCGCTGCTCCCTACCGCTTCTGGGCCGTGCTGGACGCCAGCGTGGCCGAACCGTCCGGGGTCTGGTCCGCGCTGGGTTCGAGCCTCACAATCACTGCCTTGGAGACAGGCGTGTTGCTGCCTTCGGCCGTGTGGTTCAGCGGCACCAGCACATTGGCCTCCGGGTAGTATGCGGCCGCGCAGCCGCGGGCGGTGGGGTAGGAGACCACCCGGAACTTGCGGACCATGCGCTCCTCGCCGTCCTTGTACTCGCCCCGGATGTCCACGAACATGCCGTCGGCCAGGCCCAGCTCTGCGATGTCGTCCGGGTTCACGAACACCACGTGGCGGCCCTTCTTGATGCCCCGGTAGCGGTCGTTGTGGCTGTAGATGGTGGTGTTGAACTGGTCATGGGAGCGCATGCTCTGCAGGATCAGCGTGCCTTCCGGCCTTTCCACATGCTCCAGGTCGTTGACGGTCAGCACGGCCTTGCCCGTCGGGGTGGGGAAGGTGCGGGAATCCCGCGGCCCGTTCGCCAGGATGAAGCCGCCCTCGTGCCGGATCCGCTCGTTGTAGTTCTCGCAACCACCGACTACCCGGGAAATGTGGTCCCGGATCAGGTCGTAGTTCTTCTCGAAACCGTCCCAGTCGGCCTTGACCTTGTCCCCGACCAGCGCCTTGCCGAGCCGGCTGACAATGGCCGGCTCCGACAGGAGATGGTGCGAGACCGGTTCAACACTGCCCCATGAGGGGTGTACGGCGCAGACGGTGTCCTCCACGGATACGAACTGCTGCCCCGACTCCTGGATATCGATCTCGGTCCGGCCCATCGTGGGCAGGATCAGGGCTTCCGCCCCGGTGACCGTGTGGGACCGGTTGAGTTTTGTGGAGATCTGCACCGACAGTTCGGTGTTCTGCATGGCCGCTTCAGCGGCGTTCGTGTCCGAAATCGCGCCGACGAAGTTGCCGCCCAGCGCCACGAAAGCCCTGATCCCGCCGTCGCGCATCTTGTTGATGGTTTCGACGGCGTCCACGCCGTGTTCGCGGGGAGGCTCGAAACCGAACTCCTCGCCGAGTGAGTCCATAAAGGACTGCGGCATCTGCTCCCAGATGCCCATGGTGCGGTCGCCCTGGACGTTGCTGTGGCCCCGGATGGGGGATGCCCCGGCGCCCGGCTTGCCCATGTTGCCGCGCAGCAGGAGCAGGTTGATGATCTCCTTGATGGTGGCCACACCCTTCTTCTGCTGCGTGATGCCCATGGCCCAGGTGATGATGACCTTCTCGGCCTTCAGGTAGCGGGCGGCGAGTTCATCAATTTCTTCGGTGCGCAGGCCGGTCGCCTCGAGGACCGCCGCCTCGTCGAGCAGGCTGAGGTGCTCCCGGAGCTCCTCGAGCCCCTCGCAGTGCTCGGCGAGGAACGCGTGGTCCAGGACGGTGCCGGGGTTGCGGGCCTCGGCGTCGAACACGCGTTTGGAGATGGCCTGCAGCAGCGCCATGTCGCCGCCGATGCGGATGTGCAGGAACTGGTCCGCGATCTCCGTGCCGTGGCCGACGATGCCCTTGACCTTCTGCGGGTTCTTGTACCGGCGAAGGCCGGCCTCCGGGAGGGGGTTGACGGCGACGATCTCGCCGCCGTTTTCCTTGCATGCCTCGAGTTCGGTCAGCATGCGTGGGTGGTTGGTGCCCGGATTCTGGCCCATAACGATGATCAGGTCGGCGTGGGCGTAGTCGTCGAAGTTGACCGTGGCTTTGCCGATGCCGATGGTCTGGCCCATCGCCCAGCCGGAGGATTCGTGGCACATATTGGAGCAGTCCGGCAGGTTGTTGGTGCCGTAGCCGCGGACCATCAGCTGGTAAAGGAAGGCAGCCTCGTTGGACGTGCGGCCGCTGGTGTAGAAGGCGGCCTCGTCGGGAGAGTCCAGGCTGTTGAGCTTGTCCGCGATGATCCGGATCGCCTCGGGCCAGGTGACCGGCTTGTAGTGGTCCGCGCCGGCCGGCTTGTGCACCGGTTCCGTGAGCCGGCCCTGCATGCCCAGCCAGTACTCGGAGCGGCTCCGGAGCTCGCTCACGGAGTGTTCCGCCCAGAACTCCGGCGCGATCACCACCGGTGTCGCCTCCCAGGTGACGGCCTTGGCGCCGTTTTCACAGAACTCGAAGGCCTTGCGGTGGTTCGGGTCCGGCCACGCGCAGCTGGGGCAGTCGAAGCCGTGCTTCTGGTTCATCGCCAGGACGGTCTTGCGCGTGCGGTTCAGGCCCATCTGCTCGATCGCGGGCTTCATGGAGTGCAGCACCCCCGGGATGCCGGCAACCCAGTCCTTTGGACCGGCTCCGACCTCGAGGTTCTTTTCGTCGTTTTCCTCGACTATGGGATTCTTGCGGGTCACGTGGACTTCCCTTCTGCAACCAGCGCCGGTTCAGCCCGGCGCTTTTCTACTACGGCGCGACTCTTCTACAAGGCACCCTACCTTTTGACCCATTACAGGCCTATCAGCTGGCTTGGAGTGCCGCAAGGTGTCTGCCGTCGACGGCGGCCCTGCCGTTCCGTAGCATGTGCGGTACGCGGGGCGGCCCGATTCGAAAACTGCCGCCCGGAACCGAAGGGGGCCGTCCATGCCGGAGCAACGGGACACGCTGGAGGGCTTCACCGAATCAACCTTCAGCGACGGCGGCATCAGCCACCAGGTCTTCCGGGCCGGGACGGGCCCGGCGGTGATCCTGATCCATGAGGTCCCGGGAATCCATCCCGGGGTTGTGGACCTCGCCCGCCGCCTGATCGACCGGGGCTATACCGTGTACCTTCCCTCGATGTTCGGCCGGCCCGGCGGTGCAGCGGGTTCCGGAATCGCGAAGTCCATCGCCAAAGTCTGCATTTCCCGTGAATTCGCTGTCCTGGCGGACCGGAGCAGCCCGGCGACGGGCTGGCTGCGTGCCCTCGCCGCCCACGCGCATCAGGAATGCGGCGGGCCCGGTGTCGGGGCGATCGGCATGTGCATGACCGGGAGCTTCGCCCTCGCCATGGCCCTGGAGCCCGCGGTGCTGGCGCCGGTCATGAGCCAGCCCGGGCTGCCGGCGGGCCTCACCGCGCGGCGGCGTGCCGCCGTCGGGCTCGACGACGGCGAACTGGCACGGGTGAAAGAACGGACGAGCCAGGGGCTTCGGCTGCTCGGGCTGCGGTTCAGCAACGACCGGGCCTGCCCGGCGGCGCGTTTTGAGACCATGCGGCGGGAATTCGGCGAGAGCTTCGAAAGCATTGAAGTCGACTCGTCGCCGGGAAATCCGTTCGGCATCTCCCAGTCGGCGCACTGCGTCCTGACCGTGGACCTGGTGGACACCCCCGGGCACCCGACGAGGGCGGCCCTGGACCGGACCATCGAGTTCATCGGCGAGCGGCTGCGGCCCGGGACAGCCACCCGGACCGGAACCGACGGGCCGTGACGCGGGAAGCGGCTCAGTGCCCTGCCACGAGCGTGTCGCGGATCTCGCGGCGGAGGACCTTGCCGATCAGCGAACGGGGCAGGGAATCGAGCACCACCACGCGGCGCGGCACCTTGTAGGCGGTCAGGTTCTTCCGGGCGAAGGCCAGGAGCGCGTCCGGATCGATGGTGGTGCGCGGGATCGGCACCACGGCGGCGACCACGTCCTCGCCGCCTCCGGGGCGCGGCAGCCCGACCACGGAGACCTCCGAAACGCCGGGGAAGGTGGCGATGACGTCCTCCACTTCGCTGGGCGAGACGTTGAAGCCGCCCGTGATGATCAGTTCCTTGATCCGGTCCCGGATCGTGACGAAGTAGTCGTCATCGACCGAGACGATGTCCCCGGTCCGGAACCAGCCGCCGTCGAGCAGGGCGTCTTCGGTTTCCTCCGGCCGGTTCCAGTAGCCGGCGAACACCTGGGGGCCGCGGATCAGGAGTTCCCCTTCCTCGCCCGGGGCGCGGTCCAGCGCGGTGTTCTTCGGGTCCACGACCCGGATGTCGGTCAGCGGGAACGGCACTCCTACCGTCCCCGGCTTGCGGCTGGGGCCGAACGGGTTGCCGATCGCGATGGGGGACGTTTCGGTCAGTCCGTAGCCCTCGATCAGGTAGCCGCCGGTCGCCTTCTCCCAGGTCTCCACCGTCGCCGTCGGCAGGTTCATGGCTCCGGAGATCGAGAACCGGATGCTGTCCAGCCCGATCCCGCGCTCCGCCGCGGCGGCGGCGATCCGGTCGTAGATCGGCGGCACCGCTGGCAGGAAGGTCGCGGGGGACTTCTTGAGCGCCTTCAGCACAAGGTCGACGTCGAACTTGGGGAACAGGACCAGCTTCGCGCCGATGCTCAACGCGAAGGTCATGCAGAGCGTCAGGCCGTACGCGTGGAACATCGGCAGCACCGCATACACGGTTTCCCGGCCGTCCTTAAGCCCCGGCACCCACGCCCTGCCCTGCGCGGCATTGGCCTGCAGATTGGCGTGGGTCAGCATGGCGGCCTTGGGCAGGCCCGTCGTGCCGGACGTGTACTGCAGCACTGCGAGGTCCCCGGCCGACGGGCGCGGGTGCTTCTTCCTGAGTTCCCCGGCGTCGAGGAGCTCTCGCCACGGCAGCACGGGCCGAACGGCGGGAGCCGGCCGGCCCCGCCGTCCATCTTTGCCCACGGAAAGGGCGGCGCGGGACTTGCGGGCGGCGCGGACCGGCAGCCGCAGTGCCAGCCGCTGCAGCAGCGGCATCGCCGGGATCAGCTCCACCGAGACAATACTGCGGAGCCCGACGTCGGCCGGCAGCTGCCGGACCCGCTCCACCGCCTTGTCCCAGACAATCGCGACGACTGCCCCGTGGTCCTCGAACTGGTGGCGTAGCTCCCGTTCCGTGTAGAGGGGGTTGTGCTCGACCACCACGGCGCCCAGGCGCAGCACGGCATGGAAGGCAACAATGTGCTGCGGGCAGTTCGGCATGACCAGGGCGACCCTGTCGCCGGCCTTCACCCCCAGTTTCTGCAGGCCGGCAGCCGCCCGGCTGATCAGGGTGCCCAGCTCGCGGTAGCTCGTTCGCGCGCCGAAGAATTCCAGGGCGGTCTTCGACCCGTAGCGGCGGACGGACGTGTCCATGAGGTCCACCAGCGAACCCTTGGGGAGGACGAGTTGCGCCGGCACCCCTGGCCCGTAGGAACTGGTCCACGGGCGGTCACTCCCGGGCAGCCCCGGCTGGCGTGCTGCGCCGTTCAGAGCTGCGCCGTTCAGGTCTGCGCCGTTGGCCGCCGCCCGCGGGGATGTCTTTTTCATGATCAGTCCTTGCCACTGGAATCCGCCGGTTGTGCGCGAGCCAAAGAGCCTGCCGGAAAATCCTACCGGTGCCGTGGTCCCCATGCCGCGGTGACCGTGGCCGGGGCCTCCCGCGTGGCCCGTGCGGACGCGGGGCGTTGGTGACTTTCGGCCCTACGGGTCGGCCCTGCGCGGGCGGAAGCTGGGGTATGTCACCTGCGCGGGTCAGCCGTGCTCCTGCGCGTCGTTGCAGGTCATTCCAGGCGGGAACGGGAGCACCATGAAGCACCAGCAGCCCACCCTCCGTTTCCTCGGTGCCACCGACACCGTCACCGGCTCCAGGTACCTGCTCGAGGCCGGCGGGAAACGGGTGCTGGTGGACTGCGGACTCTTCCAGGGCTACAAACGCAGCCGCGAACGCAACCGGGCGCCCTTTCCCGTCCCCCCGCACTCCATCAACGCCGTGGTGTTGACCCACGCGCACCTGGACCACACCGGCTACGTGCCCGCGCTGGTGCGGGACGGGTTCAGCGGACCGGTCATTGCCACCGACGGCACCACGGACCTGTGCAAACTCCTCCTCCCCGACAGCGGCTACCTGCAGGAGGAGGAAGCCCGGTACGCCACCCACCGGGGATCGACCAGGCACAGTCCCGCGCTGCCGATCTACACCGCGGCCGACGCCGTCAAGTCCCTCAACAGCTTCACGGTCCAGGATTTCGACGAGCCGCTGGACCTGGGCGGGGGGATGGAGATGACATTCCTGCCGGCCGGCCATATCCTGGGCGCCGCCCAGGTCCGGGTGCGGCTCGGCCCGCACTCGGTGCACTTCACGGGGGACCTGGGCCGGACGGACGACCCGCTGATGAAGCCGCCCCGGCCGCTGGGGGAGGCCGACGTCCTTGTCACGGAGTCCACCTACGGGAACCGGTCGCACTCCACCGTCGACCCCGAACAGCAGCTGGGCGAGATCGTCAACCGGGTCGCGAAGCGCGGCGGCGTGGTGCTGTTCGCCGCGTTCGCCGTCGGCCGCGCCGAAACGCTGATGCTGCACCTGTCCCGGCTCCGGAGCAAGAACCTGATTCCGGACATCCCCGTGTACCTCAACAGCCCGATGGCCATCGACGCGTCCGGAATGTACCAGCGGCACCCCGAGGAACACCGGCTCAAAGAGCAGGAATACCTGAACATGTACAAATTGGCCAAGCTCACCCGCTCGGTCGATGAATCCAAGCTGCTGAACCTGCGCGGCGGCCCGATGATCATCATCTCTGCCAGCGGAATGCTCACCGGCGGGAGGATCCTGCACCACCTGGCCGCCTACGGGCCGGACCCGAAGAATGCCGTGATCCTCAGCGGCTACCAGGCCGGGGGCACGCGTGGCGCCTCCCTCGCAGCCGGCGAACGCGAGCTCCGGATCTACGGCGAGGACATCAGAATCCGGGCCGAGGTGGTCCAGATGGAAAGCCTGTCCGCGCATGCCGACGCGGACGGAATCATCGCCTGGCTGAAGACCGCGGAAAGGGAACCCCGGATGACGTACATCACCCACGGAGACCCCGACGCCTCGGATGCCCTTCGCCTGAGGATCAAGCGTGAACTGGGCTGGCGGGCGCGGGTTCCTGAGCACCTCGAAAAGATCTCCCTCGAGGACCCCCGGTGACGTCCGGCGTCCGCAGGTCCGCGGTCCTGGCGGAAATCCACTCGCTGGCCCGGCCGCTGACCACCGACCGGGACCTCAACGGCCTGGTCCGGCGCGCGGCGGACTGCCGGTTCGTCGCGATCGGCGAAGCCTCACACGGCACGCACGAGTTCTACACCTGGCGTGACACGCTCAGCAGGCGGCTCATCGAAGAGGAAGGCTACAACTGGATCGGCGTGGAGGGGGACTGGCCCGATTGCTGGCGGATCAACGGTTGGGTCCGGGGCGAGACCGGACGGGACCTGGGCGTCCATGCCCTGCTCGCCGGCTTTGAACGCTGGCCAACGTGGATGTGGGCGAACGAGGAAATCGCTGCGTTCCTGGACTGGCTCCGCACCTGGAACCTCGGCCGTCCGCTGAGCCGGCGGGTCGGCTTCTACGGACTCGATGTGTACTCCCTGTGGGATTCGCTCCGCGAGATCATCGGCTGGCTGGAGGAGAACGATCCCGGCGCGGTCCCTGCAGCCATGCGCGCCTGGGAGTGCTTCCTGCCCCACCACGAGGATCCGCACCAGTACGCCTGGAGCACCCGGCTGGTGCCACAGTCCTGTGAAGCCGACGTCATCGCCCTCCTCACCGAAGTCCGGAACCGGGTGTCCAGTCCGGGCGATCACGACGAAGCGGCGTTCGATGCGGTGCAGAACGCCGAGGTGGCAGCGAACGCCGAGCACTACTACCGGATCATGGTCCGCGGCGACCGGCGGTCCTGGAACATCCGGGACCACCACATGGCTGACACCATCGACCGGCTCAGCAAGCATCTCGGTCCGGAATCCAAGGGCCTTATCTGGGAGCACAACACCCATGTCGGGGACGCCCGCGCCACGGACATGGCCCAGGACGGACTCGTAAACGTGGGGCAGCTGCTCCGCGAACGGCACGCCGCGGACGGGGTGATGCTGGTGGGCCTCGCCTCCCACCGGGGCGAGGTGATCGCGGCGGATGCCTGGGGCCGCCCGGAGCGGATACTCCCGGTCCCGCCGGCGCGCGCGGGCAGCCACGAAGATTTCCTGCATGAGGCCCTGGGCGTGCCGTCGGTGCTGGACTTCGGCGAGGACAGGTCAGGGCCCTGGCTCTCCACCTGGCTCGGCCACCGGGCGATCGGTGTGGTCTACCATCCCGAGCGGGAGCTGGGGAACTACGTTCCGACGCGGATCGGCGAACGCTACGACGCGCTGATCTGGTTCGAGCGCACCGCCGCGCTGCGCCCCGTGCACCACGAAGGACCCCCGCGGGAACCGGAATTCGAAACTGAGCCCACCGGCTTCTAACCTGCCGCCTGCGGCGGACGGCCGGGCCGCCGCAGCATAACGACGGCGGCTGGGACGTACCAGAACAGCGGCACCAGCCGCAGTGCGGTGGTCAGGGCGCCGGTCGGGGACAACGGGCCGTCCGCCGGGATCAGCGATAGCGTGGAAACGAACGCGGCCGTGGCCGCCGCGGCAGCGATCCAGCCCAGCCACCGGGGATAGGCCAGCAGCTGCCAGGACAGCAGCGCGATGGCCAGGAACATCACACCGGCGGGCAGGTTGGCGAGGTTCAGCGTGACGAGGCACAGATCCGCCACGGCGGCGGCGACGTCCGGAGGGATCCGGGCCTGGGAGGGCAGCGTCAGGGTGATCTGGGCGGCCTGGCCCAGAATGTTCAGCCCCACCGCCAAGACCCCGGCGGCGAAAGCGATGCCGGAGGCCGTGCCCGGCGCCGGCTCGGCGCGGAGCAGCCATGCCCGGACGTGGCCGAGGAACCAGAGCAGCGCTGCGGAGCTGAAAACGAAGAGCATGCTCTGGGCGAGGATCGGTGCGCGGTTCGCCACCAGGTAGTCCGCTTAGCCGGGGTCCGCGGCGACCGGCCATGGCCCGGTCAGTGCCCCTTCGAGCAGCCCGCCGGCCACGCCAAGGGCGGCGGAGAGCAGGCCGCTGAGTGCTCCGGCCCGAAGGAACAGTCGTCGGGCCGGGGCCGGCGGCTGCTCAGGCATGGGATCCGGCCCATCCGGCGGGATCGGCGGTGGGGACGGCGGCCGGCAGGCCGCGGGAGAGGATCCGAACGGCGCTGAGGGTGACGAATTCATTGGGTCCCGTCCGGCCCCAATCAGTCACGTCCGTCTGGCCCTTTGCCCCCGGCGGATGCCACCAGGCGCCCTCGACCGGCCACCGCCCGTCCGCCAGCATCTTGCCGCGCAGCACGTCGGCGGCTTCCTGGGTCCGCGGGTCTCCCGCGAGCCCCATCCGGGACATGAGCAGCAGGGCCGGAAGGATGCCGTAGTGCCAGAACTCGGGGTAGCGCAGCTTGACCCAGCGCGGATCGATCGGCCGCCCCGTCGAGGATGACTTGAAAAGCCGATGTTCCAGCAACAGCTCAGCGGCCCGCACCGCGCCGGCACGTGCCGCCGGATCGCCGCTGGCTTCCCAGTACGCGTGGAGTCCCTTGGCGGCCGGCAGCGTCTCATGGAACGAGGAGCGGCGGCCGCTGGCGTCGACGTC
This sequence comes from Arthrobacter sp. NicSoilB4, assembly GCF_019977335.1. NCBI lineage: Bacteria > Bacillati > Actinomycetota > Actinomycetes > Micrococcales > Micrococcaceae > Arthrobacter > Arthrobacter sp. NicSoilB4. The sequence continues at coordinate 1,979,984 of NZ_AP024653.1, forward strand.
GCAGTTCCAGCCGCCGTCGGGCCACTGCCAGCGGATCAGGTCGCGGGCCAGCCGTGCCACCCGGGCATCCGCGGCCATCCCCAGCCGGGCGCAGACGTACAGGGCGTTGCCTTCCTGCGACGCGCAGCGGCGGGTCAGGCCGTTGACAGTCCGGACCTGGCTGAGGTGCTGATCACTGTGCAGCCAGTCGAGCACCGTGCCGGCCGCGTCCGGCAGTGTCGGGGCATCCGCTCCGGTCACGCCAAGGTCGACGAGGGAGACGAGCCGCCAATGCGCTCCCGTCCATTTCCGGTACGGGTGGACGCCGAAACCGCCGTCGGAGGTTTGCCCGGCCAGCAGCGAGGACACGATCCTTCCGCTGCTTACGTCGCCGCCGGGCCACGGTGTGCCGAGGAATTCCCGGTGGGCCGCCCGGCGCACGGCAGGTTCCTCTGACGCCGCCAACCAGGCTATGGCGGGCAGCAACGGGGCCTGCTCCATGGGTCGACGGTACGCGTGGCGCGCAAGGGGAGTGAAGGGCTTAAGGCCCTAACCGGGGGTCAGGGCCCGGCGCACACTGAAGTGTCGGCGGACCACGGTGCTGCCGTCCCATCATGCGATGCAGATCTGTCCGCGCCATGGAAAAGAGCAGGATTCAGAATGAACAAGCCAATCGTTGTCGGTATAAACGGATCAGCCGGAAGCGAGGCCGCGCTGACGTGGGCCCTGGAGCGGGCGGCCCGGGACAAGGTTCCGGTCATCGCCATCCACGCGGTGGATGACCGCTGGATTTCCCCGGACTTCCAGTACCACGAGATCATCAGGCAGGCGGGCATGGAGCTGCTCCAGAAGGCGCAGGCCAGCGCCAGCGAGCAGGCACCCGAAGTGAAGGTGGACATCCAACTCCGCCACGGCAGCGGCGGTTCAGTCCTGCGGGAGGTATCCAAAGAAGCCTCCCTGGTGGTGGTCGGCGAACATGACAAGCACTGGATGGACGGCGGTCCCCTCACGGACCGCGCCCTGCAGATCGTCTCCGCCTCGGAAATCCCCGCCGCCGTGATCCCGCTCAAGCGCGGGGCAGGGGCCACCGGCGTCGTGGTGGGCGTGGACGGCTCCGAGGAGTCCCTGCAGGCGGTCGAGTTCGCCGCCGCGGAAGCGGACAAAGGCGGCGACGAACTGACCGTGGTCCTCGCCTTCCGCAGGCCGGCCCGCTGGGTCGAAAGCCAGTTGCCGAAGAGCGGCCTCGCCGAATCGATCCTCGAGGAGGACCGGATTGTGCTGGCGGAATCCGTTGCCGGGCTGGGAGACAAGTATCCGGACCTGGTGGTCCACCAGCGATTGGAGACCGACACGGAGCCGGCCAAGGCACTTGTCGAAGCCGCCAAGGAGGCCCGGCTCCTGGTCATCGGCAGCCGCGGCCGCGGTGGGTTCTCCCGGATGGTGCTCGGCTCCACGGCCCACGCCGTCCTGCTCAACGTGCCGTGCCCGACCATTGTCACGCGGGTGCACAAGGTCAAGCACGAGGATTGACAGCCGGCTCGGCTGGCGGCCATCGGGGAGTCTCCTCACACGAGGAGGCTCTCCCTGTGGCCTGACCCTTGAGCCTGTCCGGGGCGGGTGGGAGGATGATGCAGTGGAGCCCTTCTTCGATTTCGTCGGCCACTTCTGGTGGCTCATCTTCCCGCTGAGCGGGCTGTTCGGAGGCTGGGCGCGCTCCTGGTCCAGGGCCAGCGAACGCCGGCACCGCCGCCGGGTTGAGCTCTACAAGCTCCGCAACCGGGCCGCGGAGGTGGAGCAGGCCAGCCGGTCCCAAGTCCGGCAGCTCATGGACAGCCACGACTCAGTCAACCGGCGGTGGCTCGACTACGAGCTGGACGTCGGAAAGCTCATCGACTTTCCGGTCATGACCGACGTTCGTGAACCCCTGACCGTGGCATTCCTCCGGGCGAAGCGGCTGGCCGACGGCCTGCGCCCGGGAGCCCCGGAGGACATCACGACGGCGGCACGGCTGGCCGAGTATCGGGAAGCCGTCAACGGCTACGAACTCGCATTCGACGTCGCCGAGCGGGAAGCCAAGCGGATCAGGGACAGCAATTTCACCGGACCGGAACGGGAGCGCCTCGCAACAGCCCGGAAGCTGCTGCGGATCGCTTCGGACGCCGGCGCCACACCCGCGGAACGGCAAACGGCATACAAACGTGCCCGGCGCGAACTGGACGGGCTGATTGTCCTGCCGGACGCCACCCTGGCCGCGCTGGAGGAAAAAATCGCCGGCATGATCGACGCCGGGAAGTCGCCCGATCTGCACTATGGCTGACGGAGGGGCTGCCCACGGGCTTCTCCGGTGCTTGTTTTGCCCTGATGCCAATGCCCCGTACGCTTTAACGGGTCAGGCAATTTTGCTGAACGCCGCACATCCTCCCGGTAGATCCCGGATGAACTATGCCGGCAGCGGGGAATGAAACCTCTGACCGTCGACTCTGCAGATTGGGCAACAGGTGGAAATCACCATCATGGTGGCGCTGGTAATAACCTTGGCGCTTTTTTTTGACTTCACCAACGGATTCCATGACACCGCCAATGCGATGGCCACGCCCATCGCCACCGGTGCCATCAAACCCAAAATGGCTGTCGCACTCGCGGCGGTGCTGAACCTGGTGGGTGCTTTCCTGTCCACGGAAGTGGCGAAGACCGTCTCCGGCGGCATCATCAAGGAAGGCTCGGAAGGGGTCCAGATCACCCCGGACATCATTTTCGCCGGACTGATGGGCGCCATCCTCTGGAACATGATCACCTGGCTCAAGGGCCTGCCATCGAGTTCCTCGCACGCGCTCTTCGGCGGCCTGATCGGCGCAGCCATTGCCGGCATCGGCATCCACTCGATCAACTTCGAGAGCCTGATGCAGAAGGTGATCCTCCCCGCGATTTTCGCGCCGATCATCGCCGGCGCCGTGGCGTACCTGTGCACGAAGCTGGCCTACGCGCTGACTTCCCGCCACGACCCGGAGTCGGGCAGCAAGCTTACGCAGAAGCGCGGCGGCTTCCGCAATGGCCAGATCTTCACGTCCAGCCTGGTAGCCCTCGCTCACGGCACGAACGATGCCCAGAAGACCATGGGCATCATCACGCTGGTCCTGATCGCAGCGGGCACCCAGGCGCCCGGTACCGGACCGCAGTTCTGGGTCATCGCCTCGTGTGCCTTCGCCATCGCGATCGGCACGTACACCGGCGGCTGGCGGATTATCCGCACCATGGGGTCCGGCCTCACCGACGTGAAACCCGCCCAGGGCTTCTCGGCCGAGAGCAGCACGGCCTCAGCCATCCTTGCCTCGTCCCACCTCGGGTTCGCCCTTTCCACCACCCAGGTGGCCTCCGGCTCGGTCATCGGTTCGGGCATGGGACGCCGCGGCACCACTGTCCGGTGGGGAACGGCCGGAAGGATTGCACTCGGCTGGCTCTTCACCCTCCCTGCCGCCGGCATCGTGGGGGCACTGACGGCCATGCTGGTGCAGACCGGCGTCGTAGGCGTCGTCGTCGCCGCAGTGGCCGGCACCGCGGCCGTGCTGTACATGTTCCTCCACTCCAAGAAATCCCCTGTCGGGCACCACAACGCCGTCGCGGTTGAGGAAGCCGGCCAGGCTGTGCGGTTCCGCAAGAAGAAGAAAGCCGTGTCTGTCAGCAGGGCCAGTGACGAACCGAAGGGCGAACTGTAATGAAGTGGCTGGAACTGGTTCAGGTGGCGGGAGCAACGCTCGTCGCGGCAGTGACCGTCGTGGTTCTGTACTCCCTGGGGGTCCGTCTCACCGCCATCGCCGGTGACGTGAGTGAACGAAAGCCGGCCTGGGTGCGGCCGCTCGCCTATGTGTGCTTCGGCCTGTGCGGCCTGGCCGTGCTGTTCGGCCTGTACCTGATCATTCCCTACTTCAGCAAGTAGCCGGCACGGCGCCGGGCTGCGCACCGCACGCGCCCTGCTGCGCGGGCAGGATGGGCACCCCGGCAGGAATTGGCTAGGCTGGGGCCATGCCTGGTTTCCAGTATTTTGTGGCGTCCTCGCTGGACGGTTTCATCGCCACCGGAGATGACAATCTGGACTGGTTGCTCCAGTTCGACGGTTTCGACGGCGGTCAGGAGAGCTACGACAGCTTCATGGCCGACGTCGGCTGCATCGTGATGGGTGGCGACACCTATGCCTGGCTGCGGAAGCACGAACCGGACACCTGGCCGTATCCCGCGACGCCGTGCTGGGTGTTTACCCACCACGAGCACTCAGCCCCCAAAGGCGCTGACGTGACCTTCGTCCGCGGCCCGGTTGCCGAATTCCTTGAGGATCTCAGGGCCGGCGCGGCAGGCAAGAACGTCTGGATCGTGGGCGGCGGGGTCCTGGCCGCCCAGTTCGCGGACGCCGGAGCCCTCGACGAGATCATCATCTCGATCATTCCGGTGGTGCTGGGCAGCGGCAAGGCGGTACTGCCGGTGTCGGGTCCGACGGCGCCGCTGGAGTTGCTCTCCTCGCACACCATGGGCCGCGGCATCGTGGAGCTGCGCTACCGCTTCGGGGGCGTCCCGGCCTAGGGCCTGGGCGCTCCGCTGCCTGTGCGTCGTGCCCGTGTGCTTAGTGCCTACGCGCCGATGTCGCGGATCAGGTTGGTGATGCGCGCCGTGGACAGCCGGCGGCCCAGTTCGTCCGTCATCACGACCTCGTGCGTGGTGAGCGTCCGGCCGAGGTGGATTGCCGTACACGTCCCGGTCACGGTGCCCGACGTGATGGCCCGGTGATGCGTGGCGCTGACGTCGATCCCCAGGGCCTGCCGCCGCGGCCCGGCGTGCATTCCTGCCGCAAACGAACCCAGGGTTTCGGCCAGGACCACGTGGGCGCCGCCGTGCAGGATCCCGGCGACCTGGGTGTTGCCTTCCACCGGCATGGTGGCAACTGTCCGCTCCGGACTCATCTCCAGGAAATGGATCCCCATCTTCACCACCAGGGCGCCCACGCCGTATTGTCCCAGCCATTCGTGCAGGTCCTCGGGAATCCCGGCAGCCGCCAGTTCGGCCGCGAACGGGCCCGGCGTGAAATTGTCCGTCATGGCAACTAGGCTGGCACCTGTGAGCGAAACTACCAAACCGGCCACTGCCCCCCATTCTGCTGCCCTTGATTCTGCTGCCGTCGATTCTGCTGCCCTCCTGTCCGCGGACACCGCGGTGGACCTTCTCCCGGCAACTGGGACCGCAGCAGTGGCTGCGGCCAAGCCCGCCCGGAAGTCCAGCCGGGCCGCGGCGTCGGTTTCCGCCACTGAGGCGCCCGTGATTCCGATCACGGACCAGCCCCGCCTCCTGGTCCTGGACGGTCACTCGATGGCATTCCGGGCGTTCTTTGCGCTCCCCGCGGACAAGTTCTCCACCGCCACAGGGCAGCACACCAATGCGATCCACGGATTTACCTCCATGCTCATCAACCTGATCAAGGAGCAGAAGCCGACACACGTCGCCGTGGCCTTCGACGTCTCGGACGACACCACCCACCGCAAGGCCGAGTACAGCGACTACAAGGGCGGACGCAACGAGACCCCCCGGGAGATGAGCGGCCAGATTGACCTCATCGACAAAGTCATGGGCGCGTGGGGGATCAAGACCATCAAGATGCCAGGCTATGAAGCTGATGACATCCTGGCCACTCTCGCCGCCATGGGTGAAAAAGCAGGCTTCGAGGTGCTGCTCGTGTCGGGCGACCGTGACGCCTTCCAGCTGATCACGGACAACGTTTTTGTCCTGTACCCGAGGAAGGGCGTCAGCGACATTCCCAGGATGGATGCGACGGCCATCCAGGAAAAGTACTTCGTCAGCCCCGCCCAGTATTCCGACCTGGCAGCCTTGGTGGGGGAGTCCGCTGACAACCTCCCCGGCGTCCCGGGCGTCGGCCCCAAGACGGCGGCCAAGTGGATTAACCTGTATGGCGGGCTGGAGGGGGTCCTGGCGAACCTTGACGCGATCGGCGGAAAGGTGGGGGACTCGCTCCGGGAAAACGTGGACGAGGTCAAGCGCAACCGCCGGTTGAACCGGCTCCACACTGACCTCGACCTCCCGGTGACCCTGGACGAGCTTGCGGAACCGCGGCCGGACCAGGCCGCGCTCGAGGAATTGTTCGACGCACTCGAATTCAAGACCATCCGCACGCGGCTCTTTGCCCTGTACGGCAGTGAAGTTCCTGAAGCGGAGCGGGAAAGCCTCGAAACCCCCGATTTCGTGATCCCCGCGGACGCTGCCGAGCTGGCTGCCTTCCTCGAGTCCGGGGCCGGCCAGCGCTGCGCCGTCGCCGTCGACGTCGTGCCCGGCCGGATCGGCGAAGATGCCGCCGCCCTGGCCATCGTCCATAACGACGGGGCCGCCTACATCGACCTTGCCAGCCAGGACGCGGCTGCCGAAAACGTCCTGGCCGGCTGGCTCAGGGACGCCGGCGTGGCCAAAGTCATGCACGGCTACAAAGCCGCCCTCAAGGCGCTCTCCAGCCGCGGCCTCGGCCTGGAAGGCGTCGTGGACGACACGTCCATCTCCGGATACCTCATCCAGCCCGACCGCCGCAGCTATGAACTCGCCGAACTTGCCCAGCACCACCTCAACATCAGCGTATCGACCGAGGCGGCCAAGGCCGGCCAGCTTGAGCTGGCGTTCGACGGCGAGGACGACGCCGC